>JALHIN010000018.1:0-38849 GCA_022839995.1 Synergistota bacterium | reverse complement strand
TCTCCGGGGCCTTCTGCAGAAACTTCTCCACCGTCTTCTCGTACGCCGCCTTGCCCCCGGCTTCCGCCGGCTTGCTCTCTACCATGGGCTCCGTCCCCTCCCTGAAAAGGCTGCATCTACCAATATCGTTATTTTTCACAAAAAGTACCCGAGGCGTAAACTCCCCGATTATCGAACAAACTGAACCACGATGCAACCATTTATGCGGATTTGTACAAAAATTATATACAATAAAGGTTAAGCCCTGTATTGATAAGGCACGACAGAGCTTAACCCCTGAACCTGCGGCCCGGAAATTTCCGATGCGGGGGAAACGTATTTTGTATTCACAGGCCGGGCCGGTGTGAAGGCCGTTCCCGCTCGCCCGTTGTTCTCGATTTCCTGCCCGTCGGAAGCCCCTCCGGGGAGAGATACCCTTCCTTCTCCAGTTCCTTGCGGTAGCGTTCGAGGTGCCTGGCGGCCCTGGCGCCAAGTTCGACCTCTGCAAACCGGTCCCTGAGGCGGATGTTCCCGATTTCCCTCCGGTCGACCTTCAAGGCGCGGCAAAGGACCCCTAGGAGAGCCCCGACTTCCACCCCGTCTGCGCGTCCGCGCTCCAGGCGAAGCCGCGTGACGGAGCCCGCTTCTTCCGCCCTGCGCACTCCGGCGCGGGACGGGGCCTTTCCTTCGCGTTTCGCGGATCGACGGCGTTCCTCGGCTTCCATTTCCCGGTCCAACTCCCTGCGAAGGGCAAAGCCGGAAGAACGCTGGGCGAAAAGCCGCTCCAGAAGCCGTGCGACCACGCATTCCGCCTCGTTTCGCCCGAGGATCTCCCGGGCCCACTCGAGGTACATCTCCGTGGGCGGTTCTTCGCATTCTGCCAGTTCACGGTCGAGACGTCCCCGCTCCAGAAGGCGGATCTCCTGCGAGTCCGGGACGGAGAGCCATTCGATGCTCAGGGAATGCCCCCGGAGGAGACTTTTTAGAGTCCTGGCGTCCCTCGGGGTCAGCAGGGAAAGGTTGAGCCCCTCGTTGCCGGCTCTGCCTGTCCGGCCGCTGCGGTGGACGTAATTGTCTAGCGTTCCGGGGAGCCCCAGCTGGATCACGTGGGAGATCCCCTCGACGTCGATCCCCCTGGCGGCCACGTCTGTGGAAACCAGGATACGGACCCGGCCGGCCCGAAACGCCCCCAGCGCGGTGTTCCGTTCTTTCTGTCCCATGTCCCCGTGAAGCGGCAGGGCGCTGAACCCGGCTCCCTGGAGCCTCTCTGCGACCTCGGCGGTTTCGATCCGCGTCGGGCAGAAGACCAAGGCCCTTTCCGGGGCTTCCCAGAGCAGGACATTGATGAGAGATTCGACGCGCCTTCCCGAGGGGATGAGGTAGGCCCGGTGGGCAATGTCTTCGTGCGAAGCGGTGTCTTCCACCAGCGAAATCCAGCGGGGCGCGGAAAGGTAGCGGCTCGAAAGCTTCACGACCTCTTCCGGCATCGTGGCCGAGAACAGCCAGGTCCGCTCCCGGGAGGGCAGCGAGTCAAGGATGGCCTCGAGCTCGTCACGAAATCCCATGTCGAGCATGTGGTCCCCCTCGTCGAGGACCACCGTGTGAATCGAGCCGCAATCGAAGGCCCCCCTGCGGATATGGTCCAGGACCCTGCCGGGCGTTCCGACCAGGACGCCGGCCCCCTCCTTCAGGCGTCGGAGCTGCGTTTCCATGTCCATTCCCCCGACCAGCGCGGCGATCCGGATTCTCAGGTTTTTCGCCATCGAATCGAACTCCTGGGCCGTCTGCAGGGCAAGTTCCCGCGTCGGCGAGAGCACCAGGACCCGGGGCAGGTTCTCGCCGGTGTCCATTTCGTTGAGGATCGGCAGTGCGAAGGCGAGCGTCTTCCCCGAACCGGTCCTGGCCTGCACGATGAGGTCTCCCAAAAGGGCGTTCTCGTCCGAGAGCACCCGTTCCTGGACAGGAGTCGGTGTCGTGAACCCCCTCTCGTCCAGTGCCTTGGACAGCTCTGGCCTCAAACGGAAATCTTCAAATCCTGACAACGTTTTTCCCATGCTTCTCAAAACAACCTCCCAAGAAACCAAAAAAGTGGCCGTCTTTTCGGGACGGCCACTTTCCAATTGTTCCTCCCTTTTCAGACAACCCGATCCATTATCCTTCAAGGATTCCCCTTGTCAAGACATCCGACTTTCGGTTCGAACACGAAGGGATTTTACGGTAGAATTCCCTTGTGAGAAACAATTATAGGAAGGGAGGCAGAACCCCGTGAAGGAAATCGAAGATCCCGTCATCCAGGCGATCCTGGGCAGGCGAAGCATCCGCCGTTTCCAGCAGAAACCCGTGGAAGCCGAGAAAGTGGATTGCCTCGTGGAATGCGCCTGTGCCGCGCCCACTGCCGCCAACACCCGCCCCTGGCATTTCGTCGTCGTGGACGATCGGGCGGTCCTGGACGCTCTCGGGGAAGCCCATCCCTACGGAAAGATGCTCTACCAGGCGCCGCTCGCCGTCGTCGTTTGCGGAGACCCCGAGAAGAGCGACTTCGCCCGGCTTTACTGGGAGGAAGACTGCTCCGCCGCCATGGAAAACCTGCAGCTCGCCGCCCACGCTCTGGGGCTGGGGAGCGTCTGGCTGGGAGTTCGCCACAGTCCTGAACGGGAACAGGCAGTCCGCCACATCCTCGGCATTCCCCAGAAGATCGCCGTCCTGGGGATCGCGGCGATCGGGTACCCGGACGAGGTGAAGCCACCTCACGAGGGCATCGACCCGGGGTCTCTCCACCTGAACCGCTGGTGAGGGTCCCCTGCCCCCTGTGCTAAAATAGGTAGGTTGCGGGCGCGGCAGGCATCTCGCCGCGCCCGGTTCCTGAAACCGGCACAATCGCCTCGGGATGGAGGAGCTCTGGAATGGCGGAATTCACGGAAAAGGATCACTCATCCCCCGAAAAGGGGAACCCGTCCGGTCTCGGGAGGGTCATTCCCCTGCCCCTGGAGGACGAAATCAAGCACAGTTACCTCGACTACGCCATGAGCGTCATCGTCGGACGAGCCCTTCCCGATGCCCGGGACGGCCTCAAGCCGGTCCAGAGGCGAGTCCTGTACGCGATGCGGGAACTGGGCCTTTCCCATAACCAGCCCTACAAGAAATCCGCACGCGTGGTCGGGGAAACAATGGGAAAATACCACCCCCACGGAGATTCCGCGATCTACGACACGATGGCCCGGATGGCACAGGACTTCAGCATGCGGGCCCCCCTGGTGGACGGCCAGGGCAACTTCGGTTCCATCGACGGCGATCCGCCGGCGGCCATGCGGTACACCGAAGCCAGGCTGAGCCAGCTCGGCGAAGAAATCCTGGCCGACATCGACGAGGATACCGTCGATTGGCTCCCGAATTTCGACGAATCCCTCCAGGAACCCGCGGTCCTTCCCGCCCGCCTGCCCAACCTCCTGGTCAACGGCAGTTCCGGGATCGCGGTCGGAATGGCCACGAACATCCCCCCGCACAACCTCGGAGAGGTCGTGGACGCCCTTTGCGCGCTGCTCGACAACCCCGAAGCGGACCTGAGCGACCTCATCGGTCTCCTGCCGGGCCCGGATTTCCCCACGGGCGGCATCATCATGGGGAGGGACGGCATCGTTGAAGCCTACCGAACGGGGCGAGGGAAGATCGTCGTCCGAGGACGAACGTCCATAGACGACGGGAAACGCGGAAAGAAGGCCATCATCATTTCCGAGATCCCCTTCATGGTCAACAAGACAGCCCTGATCGAAGCGATCGCCGAGGGGGTCAAGTCCGGCCATCTCGACGGCATCACCGATATCCGGGACGAGTCCGACCGCAGGGGAATGAGGATCGTCCTCGAACTGCACCGCGATGCCAACCCGGACGTGACCCTCAAGCAGCTCTTCAGCCGAACGAGCCTCCAGACCACGTTCGGCGTCATCAACCTGGCCCTCGTGGACGGCCGGCCGCGAGAACTCTCCTTGCTGGAAATGCTGTGGGTCTACCTCGACCACCGGAGGTCCGTCATCCGCCGCAGGACGGCCTTCCGGCTGAGAAAGGCGGAAGAGAGGGCCCACATCGTCGAGGGACTGGTCCGGGCCCTGGACATGATCGAGGCGGTCATCGCCCTGATCCGCTCTTCAAAGGACACCCAGACCGCGAAGACGGGGCTGGTGGAGGAGCTTGGCTTCACGGAAGCCCAGGCCGCCGCGATCCTGGACATGCGCCTGCAGCGTTTGACGGGTCTCGAGCGCCACAAGCTGGAAGAGGAACTGGCGGGGCTTCTCGCCGACATCGAGCGCTACCGGACCATCCTTGGGAACCCGGCCGTGCTGGACGCGGTCGTACGGGAGGAACTGGCCGAAGTCAAGCGCAAGTTCGCCACCCCCAGGAAGACCGAAATCGCCTCGGCGATGGAAGACGTTTCGGTTGAAGAACTGATCCCCGAATCCGACATCGTGATCATCCTTTCGCGCGACGGGTACGTCCGGCGCTCTCCCCTCCAGGAATTCCACACCCAGTCCCGGGGAGGAAAGGGCGTCCGCGGAGCGGTGCTCCGGGGGGAAGACGAGATCGCCATCATGACCTGCACCACGACCCACCGCGACCTGTTCCTCTTCACTTCCCGCGGGAGGGTTTTCGCCATTAAGGGACTCTCGGTCCCCGAACCGAGGAGCGGCAAGGGCAAGCCCATCCGGGACCTGATCTCCCTCGAAGAGGAAGAGCGGATCGTGGCAATGAAGGACTCTAGCCTGAGGGGCGCGGCTTTCGTGTTTTTCGTCACCGAAAGGGGCCTGGCCAAGCGGCTGCCGGTTTCGGAACTGGAAAACCTCACCCGAGCGGGTCGGCGCGTGCTCGGCCTGTCGGAGGGAGACACGATCGCCCGTGTCCGGTTTACCCGGGGTGACGACGAGCTCCTCCTGACCACGGCTCGGGGACAGGCCCTGCGGGTCCGGGAAGAAGAATTCAGGCCGCAGGGGCGCCTGGCTATGGGAGTCCGCGGCATTCGACTGGCGCCGGGCGACCGCGTGGTGGGATGCGTCGTCCTGCAGGACACGCTCGACATCCTCCTCATCAGCGAAAAGGGGGTCGGGAAACGGACATCCTGCCTGGAATTCCCGGTTCACCACCGGGGCGGGGGCGGGATCCGGGCCATGCGCCTGGGCGACCGGACCGGGGAACTCGTCGGATCCTGGGGTGTCCTTCCCGAAGACGAGGTGGTGGTCATTTCCAGCCGCGGCCGGATGGTCAGGCAAAGCGTTTCCGGCATCCCCCGTCTGAGCCGGGTTGCCACCGGATCCATCCTGGTCCGCCTCGACGAAGGCGACAGCGTTTCCGACGTCAGCGTCGTCGTCGAGACCGCCTGCGACGTGGAGGTCTAGGGAATGCGGTTCGCACCGGACGGAATGGCAGCCATCGCTGCCTGTGCCTTCATGGCCGCGGGAGGCTGGCTGATTGCCCGCCCGCTCGGGGGGGTGCTTTTTCTCGTCCTGCTGCTTCTTGCCTGGTTCTTCCGGGACCCGGAACGGAACGCACCGACGGACGAGAGCCTCTGGGTCAGCCCCGCCGACGGGAAAGTGGTGGAGATCGGCCCCGCAGACCATCCGTACACGGGGCCTGCCCTTCGCATCGGGATTTTCATGTCCCCGCTGGACGTTCACGTGAACCGCGCCCCGGCAGGCGGGACAGTCGAGTTCCTGGAGTACGTCCCGGGGAAGCGGCTTGCAGCTTACCACCCCAAGGCTTCGCTCGAGAACGAGCGGTTCTACGTCGGGATGCAGACTTCGCAGGGGAAAACCCTTCTCGTGCAGATCGCGGGGTTGCTGGCCCGGCGAATCGCTTCGCGAGTGAAGCGGGGAGATGTTTTGACACGGGGACAACGATATGGGATGATCAAGCTCGGCTCGAAAGTTGAAGTCTATCTTCCTGGGTCTGTCAAGCCTCTCGTTGCCGTAGGCGACAGGGTTCGCGCAGGCGAAACACCGATTGGAGGTCCTTCCGATGAAACAAATCCGACGTAAGGCCCGTTCCCTTCCCTTCCGCAAGATCATCCCAAACATGATCACCAGCGGGAACATCCTGAGCGGGATCCTGTCCATGGTCCTGACGCTGCAGGGGCATTACCAGCCTGCTGCTTGGCTAATCATGGCCGCCGTCTTCTTCGACGCGATGGACGGGAAGATGGCCCGGAGCCTAGGGGGAAGCACCGAGTTTGGTGTCGAGCTGGACAGCCTGGCGGACGTTGTCAGTTTCGGCGCGGCCCCGGCCCTTCTTTTCTACGCCGTCTTCCTCTGGGGGTGGTTCGGGATCGTCGGGGCTCTCGCCGCCGCCTTCTTCGGGCTTTGCGGAGCCCTGCGCCTGGCCCGCTTCAATGTCTGCCACGTCCCTGGCCCGTTCCAGGGGCTTCCCATACCGGCAGGGGGCCTCTTCCTGGCTTCTCTCGTGATGGGCGGCTTTTCCGTTCCCCCCGCCCTGGCGGCAATCCTGGCCGTCGGGACAGGGATCCTGATGGTTTCAATGATTCCCTACGGGAACCTGAAGCGGCTCAGGAGCGGGAACGTCAACTGGCTCAAGGTGGCTTTTCTCTTCGCCCTGACCGTTGCCCTCATCGTCGCCTTGCAGGGTAAGGCCACCCTCGCCGCGCTCTGCATCTATATCGCCAGCGGGTTTTTCCGCTTTGACTGGAGGAAGTGGCTCGCCATCGACCCGGCCGAGCTCGAGGACGAAGTTGAAGTGGAAGTCGAAGCGGAAGCCTGAGGCAGGAAGAAACTCAGCCTAGAAAAGAAAGGTCCCGGACGCGCCGCGTCCGGGACCTTTCTTTTCTAGGAAATGCGGCTGAGCCTGGGCCAGAGGAGAGCCACGACGACAACGGCAATCACCAGGTTCGGCAGCATGTAGCTCCCGTTGTAGGTCAGCGAATAGACCCAGACGTTCGTTCCCTTCGGGGCATAACTGCCGAAAAAGACAGCTCCCGAAAGGACATGGCAGGCAAAGCGGGCGACGCTCCCGAGAACCACCCCGGCCCAGAGGGGTCTCCTGGTAAACCCGGCGAGGCCCAGGGCCGCGAAGGCAAACGGGTAGTCCAGCACGGCCTGGACCGGATGAACGATGTACCCTCCAAGCATCAGCTGCAGGAGGCCAGCGACAGCCCCGGCGCCGAGGCCGGGCCGCACCCCCCGCCTGAGGGAGAAAACGAGCAGCGGGATCGCCTCCAGGGTGATCGATCCTCCCTGGGGCATCTCCCAGAGCTTCACGTAGGACAGTGCGACCGTCAGGGCAGCTGCCAGGGCCCCTTCAACCATGACCTTCACGTTGGGTTTCAATGAGGATTCCTCCGTCCTTCCTGGCCTTGCCGGAACAGAAAGGCAACGCCGGCCGCGGCCTGAGATTGGCATCTCGGGAAGGGAACCGCTGGAGAAGAAAGAAGGGAAAAGCGTGGAAGAAGGCTCGCATCTTTCCTTCGCCGGCATGATCCGGATCAGGTTCCAGGGGTCGAGGCCTTCGCCTCCTCTCAGCCGGAAATCCGACTCCCCCGATGCCAAGAAGACTTATACCCCTACAGGAACTTTGTGTCAACGCCTATTGAAAACGATGCCGGACCCGGACCTTTCCCGACGGGTTCAGGACCGCCTCGAGCCGGGAAAGGATTTTCCCGACCGCCGCCACGACTCGACCTTTCAACGGAACGGGACGTCCCTCTTCAGCCGCCTCCCTTAGGCCAGGTTCCTGGGGGATGACGGCGTCGACGGTGATCCCCAGGCCCTTCGCCCGCTCTAAAACCGCATTTTCCGAGGCCGGGTCGACCTGGTTCAGCAGGGTCAGAAGCGGCTTCTCGACCTCAAGGAACAGCCGGGCGGCAAATATGGCCGATTCCAGGGACTCTTCCGAACCGTCCGAAACGAACAGAAAGGCGTCGGTCAAACGGTGGCTGGCTCCATACCGATCCATTCCAGCCTCGTTGTCGACCAGCACCCACCAGTTCCGGTCGTCCAGGCGGCTCAGCACGTTGCGTCCCAGCTCTTCAAGGATGTGGCCGGCATCCTCCCCCCCGGGCCAGGCCTTCCCCACCTCGAGCAGGGCCAGGCAATCCCTGCGGCTCGTGCAGGCTGCCGGCAGCTCGTCCACGTGGATCCGGACCGTCGGGGAATTCGAAGGCCCCAGGTAGGCGCCGAGCTTCCTCGTCAAGGCCTCCGGCCCCCCCAGTTCGTCTGCGAGGCTCCGCTCGGGCCGCCTCAGCCCCACCAGGCCCGCAAGGCCCCGGTTGCTTGCGTCCGCGTCGACGACCAGGACATTTTGCCCGTTTGCGGCAAGGTAGCGGCCCATCATTGCGGTCACGGTGCTTTTTCCGCTTCCGCCCCGGCCGCAAAGCATGATCTTCGTCACCGAGCCCCACCCCCCGAATTTAAACGAATGGTAACATTGGGGAAAGGAAACTGAAAAGCCCCAATGACTCGAAAACGTCCTAATGCTACAATATTACCGTTTTACCAACGTCATCTAGGGGATACTTTCCTGGAGGAGGCGATTTAAATGAGAGGCAAGGCCTTAAGGATTTTGCTGGCGTCCCTCGTGGTGATCTCCCTGGCCTCATCGGGGGCACTCGGGGCGATGGGAGAAATCGCCGGTTTCACTTTTAACGGCTTCGGCCCTTCGGACCAGGTAGGCCCTGGGGAGACCAGCACCCCGGACGGCAGGCCCGACGCACGTTTCTCGCTCTCGATCACCGGGGCGGGGGCCTTGGCGGGTCTTTCGCTCCGGGCCGAGGACGGCAACGGCACCTGGGACACCACCCCGGGAAACGCCGCCTGGGGGATGAGAGTCACTGACGGGGCCGGGAACCTCTTGACCGAGGCGAACGGACGGCTCCCCATGGTCCCCTTCCTGCTGGGGATGAACCTGGAGTTTTCCGTCGCGGACAACGGGGACATCGCCCGGGGAGGTCGATTCACGCTCACCGCACGTTTCCTGGACAACTCGGAAGCACGCTCCACGCTCACCGTCCCCCCCTCCATCACCGCCACGACGGCAAGGATCCTCTCGGCGCAGTGGGTGGAAAGAGCCAACCGCGATCTCACGGGGCGGGACGAACTCCTCCGCGGTGACGGTCGGCCGGACGAGCGGATCCGCCTCGAGCTGGAGGGCGAAGGCACGCTGAGGCAGTTGGAGGTCCGGAACCTCGTCGAGGGAAGGCCGACCTCGGCCTGGGATACCGTTCCGAACAACGGCCGTTGGGCCATTGCCGTCGTTCGCGGAAGAGAACCCCTGAACCGGAACGACGGAAGCATCGAGGTCCCGGTTTCGGGAAGGACGGTCCTGGACCTCTGGATGTCGGACGACGGTTCCATCGAGGAAGGAAAGACCCGTTACGAGATCATCCTGCGGTTTGCGGACGGGAGGATCCTGAGGGCGCCGGTTTCCTCGAAGGCCGCGGGAACGGAGTCCCCCCGGCCGGGGGACGTCCTGCAGGCCGTACTGATGGGTGAAGGTGAACGCGACCTCGTGGGCAGGGATGAAAGACGCGCGGGAAACGGGAAACCCGATTGGCGGATCGACGTGAAGCTGAACCACACGGGAACGATCATCGGGATGAAAGTGGCCAACGCGAAGGGACCCTCCGGGGAGTGGGACACCCTCCCGGGGAACGGCAAGTGGCTGCTGGCGGTGACCCGCCTGAACGGCGAGGTCCTCAACCGCTCCGATGGGGCCGTCCGAATCCCGGTAACGGAACCCACCGCGTTCATCCTGTGGCTTGAAAACAACGGCTCCCTCGGCAACCCGGAAACCCGGTCGAAACTCACCGTCGTCTACGACGACGGCCGGGTCCTGGAGGAAGAGATCAAACCCGCCAGCGCCCCCGCGGCAGCTGACGGAGGGGATTTCCTCGAAGCCGTCCTGGCGGGGGCTGGAGCCTTCGACTACGTCGGCGAGGGTGAAGCGCTGGCCGGGAACCTGAACCGGGATTTCCGGTTTGACATCACGATCCAGGGAAAGGGAACCATCACGGGAATCCGCCTGGTCAACACGACCAGGGGAGGCGAGTGGGACACGATCCCCGGCAACGGCCGGTGGCTCCTGGCGGTGACGAAACCCGGCGGAGGCGTGCTGAACGCTCCCAATGGCTCCGTCCGGATTCCCTTCGAAGGCAAGACAACCCTGCAGCTTTGGGCGGAAGACAACAAGACCCTGACGAACCCCGCGTCCGCCTGGCGGATCTCGATCGCACTCTCCGACGGCCGGCTTCTCGAGAAGGAAATCCCCGCACGGACTTTTGGAGGAGCCCCCCAGGTCGAGAAGCGCGAACTCCAGCTTTCCAGGCCGCAGCCGATGGGCAGCGATTTCGTCGGTCCCTACGAAGCCCTGAGAAAGAACGGCAAGGGGGACTGGGTCTTCACGCTGAAGATCAAGGGCAGGGGAACGATCCGCTCCCTTTCTCTCCGGAATTTCGGGGTTAGGGGAGTGTGGGACACCATTCCTTCGAACGGGCGCTGGACGATGGCCGTCCGCGTCCCCGGCGGGGCTCTCCTGAACCGTCCGAACGGTTCCGTTTCCTTCCCGGTTCCCCCTCACCGGACCGTCCAGCTATTTGTCGAGAACAACGGGACCTTGCAGCTGCCGGGCTCCCGCTACGAACTCGTGGCCACCTGGGACGACGGCACCACGACCACCGTCCGGGTTCCATGAGACCTTGAAACGCAAGGGGCTCCTCGCCGGAGCCCCTTTTTTCATGCCTTCGCTTTCCTTTCCTTCAGGACTTTGGCCGTGAGCGTTGCGAGCGGCACCCCGAGCAGGAAGCAGACGCCCGCTTCACCAAGCCCCACGTAAAGGATGGTCGCCACCAGGGGGACGTCGAGAAGCAGGGAAAGGTAGGTTCCCACGACCAGGGCGTTGACAACCACCGGAGGAACCGCTGCAAGGATGACGTTCGGCATCCGCCGGGTCAGCCAGGCTGCCAAAAGCGTCGCAAGGCTGCCGAAAACCATGTCGACGATTCCCAGGCCTCCGAAAAGGTTGGACACGAGGCAACCCACGAAGAGCCCCAGGACGGCCTCCGGGAAAAGCCATGGGAGCAGGGTCAGGGCTTCTGCGACCCGAAACTGCACCGGCCCGAAGGAGAGCGGTGCGAATGCCAGAACCAGCAGGGCATACAGCGCGGCGACCAGGGCGCTTTTGGCCAAAAATCCCGGCAAATCCGGCCCTTTCCTGAAAAAAACCATCGAAATCCCTCCAATGCGACAATCCGTTTTAAACTCGGTGGCAGGCGACAAAGCGCCCTGCTTCGACTTCCCGCAGGAATGGGGCTTCTCGGCAGGCGGAATCCGCCCTTTCGCATCGCGTTGCGTAGATACACCCCCCGTATTCGGGAAAACAGGCCGAGGAGGGGGGCGCAATTACCTTGCCCAGCCTTGGAAGGGCCCTGACCAGGGCCACGGTATAAGGATGGAGCGGCCGTTCCAGTAGCGATCGTGTCGGGCCCTTTTCTACCACGGTTCCCTTGTAGAGGACAACTCCGTTTCGCGCGGCTTTCCGGGCAAGGACCAGGTCGTGCGTCACCAGGACCAGCCCCATTCCGGCGGAAACCCTCCTTTCGAGGATCGCCACGATTTCCCCTCGTAGGGAAGCATCCTGCATGCTGGTGGGTTCGTCGGCAAGAAAGAGTTCCGGGTCCAGGGCCATGGCCCTGGCTCCGCATACCCGCTGCCTCTGGCCCCCCGAAAGCGACCGGGAAACCCTCGCCTCCCAGAGCCGCGATTCGGCCAATCCCCACTCCCGAAGCAGTTCCTCCGTCTTCCAGGCGTTCTCCGCCCTCGAGTGGAATCCTTTCACGAGGAGAAGGGGCTCCAGGACCGCATCCCTCACCGAAAGGGTCGGAGGTACCGCGCCGTAGGGATCCTGCGGCATCAGGCCGCAACGGCGCAACAGTTCCGTCTTCTGTCTCTTCCCGGCGGCGGCCAGGTCCGTCCCAAACAGGCGGACGTTGCCCGCTTCCGGACGGACCAGTCCCAGGGCGGCTCTCAGGAGCGTCGTTTTCCCGCTTCCGGATTCCCCGACCACGGCCAGGCTCTCCCCCTTGTCCAGGTCCAGGTTGACACCCCGCAACGCCGGATGGACTCCTCCCCGGCTGCGAAAGGACACGCAAAGCCCCCGGATTTCCAGCAGTCGGCTCATGGCACGCCGTCCCCTCCTTCCATCTCCAGGAGGGCCTTCACCAGCGCCTGGGTTCTCGGGTGCTTCGCGCCCCAAGCCAGGTCGATCGCCGGCAGGGTTTCCACCAGCTTCCCGCGATCGAAGACGCAGATCGTTTCACAGAGGCCGGACGCCAGCGGAAGGTCGTGCGTCACCAGGGCCATTCCCATCTTTCTTTCCCGGACGGCCCTTCGGAGAAGGTCAGCGATTTCCGCCTGGATCAGCACGTCCAGGGCCGTGGTCGGTTCGTCCGCCAGCAGGAAACCGGGATCGCAGGAAAGGGCCATCGCCAGGGCCGCACGCTGCCGCTGCCCTCCTGAAAGCTCGTGGGGAAAACGGACGGCCGCCTCACCCCCCAGCCCCACTTCGTCCAGGAGCTGGTTCACTCTCTTTTCTGCCTCCGCGCGTCCAAGCCCCTGGTGGACCCTGATCGGTTCGGCGATCTGGGCACCGATGGACAGGACGGGGTTGAAGGCATTCTGGCTGCCCTGTGGAACGAGGGAGACCCGTGTCCACCGGAACCGGTCCAGGTCGTTTTCCGGCATCCCGACGACATTGACCCCGTCGATGAGGATTCGCCCGCTGACCTGGGCTTCGGGGGGCAGCAGCCCCAGGATTGCCATGACGAGGGTCGTTTTCCCGCTTCCGGACTCTCCGACCAGCCCCGTGATCCGGCCCGGGGGAAGCGCCAGGCTCACCCCGGAAAGAGCCGGCACTTCCGTTCCCCCGGAACGGTAGGACACCGAAAGCCCTTCGATTTCGATCACGGCCGTCCCCCCTTCAACCTGGGATCCGCCCACTCCTCCAGGGCCCTCCCCAGGTCCATGAAAACCAGGCAGAGGAGGGCGATTCCGAGCCCCGGCGGCAGGAGGAGCCACCAGGCTCCCGTCGTGAAAGCCCCGAAAGACTGGGCTTCGTGGAGCATCCTTCCCCAGGAGATGACCCTGGGGTCGGAAAGCCCAAGGTAGGCCAGCGCCGCCTCGGAAAGGATGACGCCAGGAACGCCGAGGGCGATGTTCGCCAGGAGGAGGGGAAGCACGGTCGGGATGCCGTGGCGCGCCAGGATGTAGTAGGTCGGGGCTCCGAGGGCCCGAAGTCCTTCGACGTAAGGAGCCTCCCGGAAGGAAAGAGCCACGGAGCGGACGGTCCGGGCCGTTCCCATCCAGGAAAAGAGGCCCAGGATCAGGATAAGCTGCCACAGTCCCTTGCCCCAGAGCGCCGCCAGGACCATCAGGATCGGAAGGAGGGGAACCGACAGCAGGACATCCACGGTTCGCATCAGGACCATGTCCGCGGCTCCCCCGACATACCCTCCGACGAGTCCGGCGGTCAGGCCGATCAACGTGGAAACCAGGACGGCCAGGATGCCGACCAGCAGGGAAACCCGCATCCCGACCAGGAAAAGCCGGAAGACATCCCGGCCCCGCTGGTCCGTCCCGAAGATCCCCCACCTTTCCCCCGGGACCCGAACGAGGAGGGAGGAACGCTCCACCGGGACATCGCTTTCGATCCGGACGCGGATCGTCCCGTGCGCGTCAAAAAGCCCATGGAGGGACTCGTCAAAAGGAGAAAGCCCCAGCGAGGCCCGAAAGGCCATGTCCCGGGCATCGAGGTCCAGCGTAAAACGGGCTTGCCCCGACAGGTCCGCGAGCACCCATTTCGCCCCCGAAGGGGTTTCCCAGACGAGGGCGGCTTTTGACGGAACCCCGGAAAAATCGACCTCCCCCGTGACGGAAAGCCCTCTTGGAGCTTCCCACGTCCAGGAGAAAGACTTCCCCTCCTCGCCGGGGGGAATGGAAAAGGCCATTGCCGGAGCCTGGGTCCGGTCCGCCCAGGACGGTTTTGAAAAGGGGGCCGCGACCGGTTCCCGCGGATCTCCCCGAAGGAAAAGGGGCAGGATGAACCCGCAGAAGAGAAGGACGGCAAGGACCCACCCGCTCCAGCGTATTTTTCCCATCAGGACCCCGCACCTCCCGTCCTGATCCGCGGGTCCACGAGCTGGACGAGGAAATCGGCCAGGAGGTTGCTGCCCACCGTGATCAGGGTGAGAAGGTAAAACGCGGCTCCCGCGGCCGGGTAGTCCTGGCCGAGGACGGATTCCAGCAGGAATCGCCCCACGCCGTGGAGGGAAAAAACGGTTTCGGTGAGTACCGCCCCCGACACCACCCCGGGAAGGGAAAGCAGGAAGAGGGTCAAAAGCGGGGGCAAGACGGCCCGGAGGGCGTGCCCCCAGAACAGGCGCCTCTGCCCGATGCCCTTGGCCCTGGCCAGGACCATGAAATCCTCCCCCATGACCTTGACCACCAGGTTCCGCACCGTCAGGGCCCAACCGCCGAAACCCAGGAGCACCAGGGAGAGAACCGGGAGGGCCAAATGCCAGGCACGGTCGGCCAAAAGAGGCCAGGTCCCCTGCGGCGGCGGGATCGAAAGGCTGCCCCTCAGGGGGAAAACAGGAAAAACGTAGGCAAAAAGGAGCAAGAGGACCATCTGGACGAAAAACGACGGGAAGGAAAAGGAAACCGCCCCGGCCGCGAGAACCGCCTTCTCCGCCACGCGCCCTCTCCGGCGGGCCGCCAGGACCCCGAGGACGGTCCCGAGAAGGACCGACAGCAGGTAGGCGGGGACGAGAAGGGCCAGCGTGTTGGGGAGGCGTTCCAGGATCTCGTCCAGGACGGGCCTCTGGGTCGCGAACGAAAGGCCGAAATCGAAGGTGGTCATTCTCCTCAGGTAGATGAAAAACTGGACCCCCAGCGGCCGGTCCAGCCCGTATAGAGCCTCCAGTTTTGCCTTCGCCTCGGGGGAGAACCGGGGGTCCAGGACGGTCGACACCGGGTCCCCCGGCATGAGGCGGAAGAGAAAGAAGTTCGCCACAAGGACGATCGCCACGACGCAGGCGGCTCCGCCCAGGCGCCTTGTCCAGTAGCCCTTCACGGTCATCACCGGGGGATCAGCCAGAAACGGTCGTTGCGGGTGAACCGGACGAAATCGCCGGCCTTTTCCTCCCTGAAAACGAACGGCCCCGTCCCGTACAGTTCCGTCAGACCCGGCTTGCCGGGAAGGGGCGTGCGGGCGGGCTGCCAGGAACGCCAGTCGTCGATCCGCGCCAGAAGGGGACCCGGAAAGATCGGGAGGCCGCCTATGGAGTGCAGGTGCCAGTAGCTCACGTTCTTCATCGTCACCACGACCGTCCGGTCATCTGGAATCGAGATGGAATCGATGTCCCGCACGGCATCGACGTAACGGGGGATCGAGTTCTTCTTCAGGAAAAGCAGGGTCGCCTTCACGTCCTTCGCGGTGAACCGGGTACCGTCCTGCCAAAGGACGTCTCCGCGGAGAAAGAAGGTCAGGCGCGTCCGGGGCCCTCCCGCTCCGGTGAGGGTCTCCACCTTCCACGACCGGGCCAGCCAGGGCAGGTCGGAAAGGTTGTTGGGGTTGACCGCCAGCAACGTGTCGTAAAGAAGCCCAAGGACCTGCCAGTCCGTGGCCGTGCTGGCGGTAAAGGGGTTCAGGGTCTTGGGCTCGTCGCCCAGGGCCCAATACAGGGGCCTTGCCCCTCCCGAGGCGGGGGCCATCGAAAGGAGGCTCCAGCTGTTGTCGGCCGCGGCAGCCCTGGTGACCACCGCCCCACTCCACGCCCTGGAAACCGCCGCCACCGAGTAGCGCGTGTAGATCGGGATGATGGGAAGCCGGTCCGCCAGGACCCTTTGTACCTCAGCCGCGGCCTTGCGGGCTGACGGCTCGTCGGGAGCATACCGGAGGGCCTCCAGCAGGCGGTCGACTTCGGCATCCTTGAGCCCCGTCTGGTTGTATCCCCCCCGGACGTCCATCGAGGAGTGGTAGAACGAATAGAGGCTGTCCGGATCCCTGCCAAGCTGCCAGGCCATGAGGTACAGGTCGAACTTCCGCTCGTCGATCCGCTGGACCATCGCCGCGAAATCGAGCGGCTCGGCCTTGACGGGGATCCCCAGTTCCCTCAGGGCCCCTGCGATCCGGTCCGCCAGTTCCGCCGTCGTGGGCGCCACCCCGGCCGTGGGAGACAGGATCGTTGCGGGAGGCAGCGGTTGCTTCGATTTGGGGGGAACCAGGACCCCGGACGGGTCCCAGGACCAGCCCGCCTTTTTCAGCAGGGCCCTCGCTCCTTCCACATCCAGCCCGGGAGCCGCCGCGCCCTTGTCGCAATAGGGGGAAACCGGCGGAAGGAACGTCGCCAGGGGGGCCGAATAACCGGAAAACAGCTCGCGAACCAGGCGATCCCGCGGGACGACCATGGCGGCCGCCCTTCTAAGCTCGGGAAAATTCCACGGGGATTTCCGGAGGTTGAACCCCACCTGCGCCATGTGGAACCCGGGGGCCATGGAAAGGGAAAACCGCTGGTCCTTCGAAAGCCTGCGGATGTCCGAAGGACGGGTGAGATCCCCGAGGACGTCCAGCTTCCCCCGCTCCAGGGCCAGAATCGCGGCGTCCGGGTCACGGACAACGACCATGTAAAGTTCCCTGACCTTCGGACCCCTGATGCGCTCCGGGTCCACCTCCGCCCCCGGCGCCGGAAGTGCAAGGGGCAAGGTCAGCGCCAGGACGAAGACCGCTCCCGCAAGCCACCGTTTGAACCCGCCCATTGAGAACACCCCCAGGAAACGAGATTCCACCCCTAGGGTTTCATGTTACCACGCCGGACCGCCATGGCCAGCGCCAGGGCGGAGGCGACCGGCAGGCTGCTGACGCACGGGATCCCCGTTTCGATCGCCGCCCTCCGGATCGCATAGCCGTCCTTCAGGGCACCCAGGCGGGAACCGGCGACATTCACCACGAGATCCCAGCGGCGCTCCCGGATGGCGTTCACCAGGGATTCCCCCTTCTCCGCCGTAGCCACAGGCAGCCCCCAGCGCCTGAAGTATCCGGCGGTCCCCTCCGTGGCCTCGACTTCCCATCCCAGGCCGAAAAGGGTCGCGGCCACGCTGCAGGCGCCCGCTTTCGAAGCGTCGTTCACCGAGACCAGGATCCGGCCCCTCTCAGGAAGCACCCAGCCTGCCCCTTTCAGGCCCTCCCAGAGGGCCGTCGCGACGCATTCCCCGACCCCCAGCGATTCCCCGGTGGATTGCATCTGGGGGCCCGGGCGGCTGTCGACGCCGGGGAGTTTTTCCGTTGAAAAGACGGGGACCTTCACCCCCAGGGGACCGCGCGGCGGCAGAAGTCCGAGCGGGACGCCGAGATCCCTGAGGCGCTGGCCCAGGGCGACCCGGACAGCCAGCTCCACGAGCGGGACCCCCGTCAGCTTGCCGACGATGGGAACCGTCCGGCTGGCCCGGGGGTTGGCCTCGATGACGTACAGCTTCCCCCCGTTCTCCACGAACTGAACGTTCAGGAGCCCCCGGACATCCAGGGCCTCCGCGATGGAAGCGGCGATCCGGACCATCTCTTCTTTCCGGGACGGGTTCAGGGAAAGATCCGGGAAGACCGCCATCGAGTCGCCGGAATGGATTCCCGCCGGATCCAGGTGTTCGAAAATCCCCGGGACCACGATGTCGGCCCCGTCGCAAACCGCGTCCAGCTCGTATTCCGTCCCGGAAACGAAGCGGTCCACCAGCACGGACTGACCGGGCATGGCCTCGAACGCCTGGGAAAGAACCGCCCTCAGGTCGGGCTCGCTTTCCACCAGCGCCATCGCCAGCCCCCCGATGACGAAGCTCGGCCGGACCATGAGCGGGTAGCCGAGCCGATCTGCCAGCTTCAGCGCCTCCTCCACGGACCGGACGGCCCCGCCTTCGGGCTGGGCGACCCCCAGGTCTTTCAAAATCGCGGAAAACTGTCCCCGGTCCTCCGCTGCCTCGATCGCCCCGAGCCCGGTTCCCAGCAGCGGCACGCCGGCCTCGGCCAGCTCCATCCCCAGTTTCAGGGCCGTTTGCCCGCCAAAGGAAGCGAAAACGCCCCGGGCGTTCTCCCGCCGTACGATCGGCAGCACGTCCTCCACCGTCAACGGTTCCAGGTAAAGGGCATCGGAAAGGTCGTGATCGGTGCTGACCGTTTCGGGATTGTTGTTGGCCATCACGGCCCGAATCCCGAGGCTTTTCAGTGCCTCCACCGCCTTCACGCAGCAGTAGTCAAATTCGACCCCCTGGCCGATGCGGATGGGACCTGAGCCCAGGACCACCACTGCCGGAACGTTCCCCTCCGGCGACCCGTCGCTGGCCACACCGTAGGCCCCGTACAGGTACCGGGAGCCGGCGGGTGTCTCTCCGGCGCAACCGTCCACTTCGCGAAAGCCCTGCGTGATCCCCTGCGCGAGGCGCACTTCGCGGACCCGCTCCTCCCCCGTTCCCAAAAGAGACGCGATGTCCCGGTCGGACAAACCGAGCCGTTTCGCTTCCGCAAGGGGCTCCGGGTCCTGGATTCCCCGCTCGGCGATAGCCCGCTCGGCCCTGACGACCGTTTCCATCTGCCGCAGGAAAAAGGGAGCGATCCCGCTGGCCTGGGCGAGGGCCTCGACGTCCTCACCCCTCCTGAGCAGCTCGAAGAGGTACCAAAGGCGCCGGTGTGTGGCCCTGCGAACCTCGGCCCAAAGAGCCCGTTCCGGCATCTCCGCGCATCCCGCGGGCCTAAGTCCGCTGCCCCACTCCACGGACCTCATGGCCTTCAGGAGGGCCTGGGGGAAATTCGGCCCGATGGCCAGGACCTCTCCCGTGGACTTCATCCGCGTTCCAAGGGTCGGGTCGGCATCGGGGAACTTGTCGAAGGGCCAGCGGGGAAACTTCACGGCGACGTAGTCGATGGCCGGCTCGGAAAGGGCACTTCCGACACCGGTGACGGGGTTGGGCATCCCTGCGAGGGATTTCCCCAGGGCGATTTTCGCCGCCATCCTGGCGATGGGATATCCCGTGGCCTTGCTGGCCAGGGCGCTCGAACGGCTGGCCCTCGGGTTCACCTCGATCACCGCATACTCCTCCATGTCCGGGGAAACGGCAAACTGGACGTTGCAAGCCCCCCGGATATCCAGGGCGTCCACGATCTTCAGCCCGGCCCTGCGCAGGTTCTGCCACTGGCTGTCGCTCAGCGTCAGAACGGGTGCCACCACGATGCTGTCTCCCGTGTGGATTCCCATGGGATCCACGTTTTCCATGCCGCAGACGCAGAGGGCGTTTCCGTAGCCGTCGCGGACGACTTCCATCTCCACCTCGTACCATCCCGAGAGGTAGCGCTCCACGAGCACGCGGCCGACCGGCGACGCTGCCACGCCTTCCTGGACCCTCTCGACGAGTGATCCTTCGTCGAACGCCACGCCTCCCCCGGTTCCCCCCAGGGTGAAATCGGGACGGATGACCAGCGGGAACGGAACTCGTTCCGCAAATTCGAGGGCCGCCTGGGGCTCCGTCACGATACGGCTTTCCACCACCGGTTCACCGATGGACTGCATCAGGTCTCGGAAGGGCTCTCGCCCCTCGGCCCTTTCGACGGTGGAGGGACTGGTACCCAGGGGGAGCGTGCCGTACCGCTCCCATGTCCCCTGGCGATGCAGTTCCACGAGAAGGTTCAGGGCCGTCTGCCCCCCCAGCGTAGCCACGACCCCGTCCGGGCGGTGGGCCTTGAGGATGTCTTCGACCACCTCCGGTGTCAGCGGCCGGATGTAGGTGACCTCGGCCAGCCCGGGGTCGGTCTGGATCGTTGCGGGATTGCTGTTCAGGAGGATGACCTTCACGCCTTCCTCCCGAAGGGCCCGGCAAGCCTGGCTGCCCGAGTAGTCGAACTCGGCGGCCTGGCCGATGCGGATCGGGCCCGAACCCAGGACCAGAACCGTCTGGATGGATTTTTCCATCGAAGATTTCATCTAGTTCAGCCCCTTCAGAAATTCGTCGAAAAGAAACCCCGTATCCTTCGGCCCCGCGAAGGCTTCGGGGTGGAACTGCACGGACCATGCCCGGAGCTTCTCCCCCACGAGGCCTTCCACGCTCCCGTCCCCCAGGTGAACCATTGAAACGGAAAAGCCGGTTCCCCGAAGGCTTTCCGCGTCTACCGCATAACCGTGGTTCTGGCTCGTGATCCAGCCCCTGGGCCCCCCCGCCTCGGCCACCGCGTGGTTCACTCCCCGGTGGCCGTAAGGCAGCTTGTACGTCTTCGCGCCCGCCGCAAGGGCCATGACCTGCAGCCCCAGGCAAACCCCCCAGAGCGGCAGCCGGCCCAGCAGGTTCGCCACGGTCCTGACCTGGGGGACCAGCCAGGATGGATCCCCGGGTCCGTTGCTCAGCACGACCCCGTCGGGACGCAGGGAGCGGACCTCGGAATCGTCCATCCCTGCCGGGCACTGGAAGACGGTGCAGCCGCGCCGGACGAATTCCCGGATGATGTTGGCCTTGACCCCGTAATCCAGGAGGGCAATGCGGGGCCCGCCGGACCCCTCGTTGTGGATGACCAGTTCGCTCACGGAGGCCTCGATCGCCAGGTCGCGGGGAAGATCGGCCTTTTCCGGGAGCCGGGGGAGATTCGAAAGCCGTCCCATGGCCGTTCCCTTTTCCCGGAGGTGCCGGATCAACGAGCGGGTATCCACCCCGGTGACTGCCGGGACCCCCCACCTCGCCAGCCAGTCCTCGAGCCGGGGCCCCAGGCGGGATTCGCCGGTGAGGCACGCGGCCAGGACGGCTTTCACCCACGGTCTTCTGCTTTCCAGCCTGTCTTCGTCCACCCCGTAATTGCCCACGAGGGGGAAAGCAAAGACCAGGACCTGCCCGTTGTAAGACGGGTCCGTGATCGACTGGGGGTAGCCGCAGCTGGCCGTCGTGAAGACGACCTCGCCTTCGGCCTCGTTCAGGCCGTTCGCCGAAAGGCCGGGCCATGCCGTTCCGTCGCTCAGGGTAAGAGTCACGCGATCCATCGGGATCCTCCTTCGTTGGGGTTGGCTCCTGTTTCGTGTAGCCAGACCCAAAAATCCGGTTGATTATACAGGATATTCTGCCCTTTTGTTTAGCTGTTTTTGGGGAATTTTCGCCCCCCCATCGGATTCTTCGGCCTTTCGTGCTAAAGTGGTGTCCGTCCAGGCGACAGACGGAGAAAGCAGGGGGATGACCATGGAAGCCATCACCGTTTTCGGTGCGGGAAGCTGGGGCACGGCACTGGCCGATCTCGCTGCCAGGAGAAACCATGACGTGGTCCTCTGGTGCCGCCAGGAGGAGCAGGCGCGAGCCATCAACGCCACGGGGCGAAACCCCCGCTACCTTTCCGAGGCTCCCCTTTGCCCCTCGCTGAACGCCACGGGAGACCTGGAAGAGGCCGCTTCCCACTCGAAACGCTGGATCCTTGCCGTTCCCACGCAGGCGATCCGCGAGGTCCTCGACCGCCTGGTGCCGTTTTCCCCGGAACCCCTTTCGATCTGCAACGCGGCGAAGGGGATCGAGATCGTATCCCGGAAGCTGATCCACGAGATCGTCCTCGAAATCCTGCCCGAAGCCCGCTACTCGGTCCTGTCAGGCCCCAGCCACGCGGAAGAAGTGGTGGCCGGCCAACCCACGGCCGTGGTCGTCGCTTCCTCCGACAGCCGGGAGGCGGCCTTTTGGCAGGGCCTGCTGAACGGGGGCACCTTCAGGGTCTACACGGGAACGGACGTCGTGGGCGTGGAGGTCGGCGGGGCGGTCAAGAACGTCATGGCCGTCGCAGCGGGCGTCGCCCGGGCCATGGGCCTCGGGGACAACGCCGTCGCCGCCCTGGTGAGCCGCGGCCTGGCGGAAACCATGCGCCTCGGGGCGCGCCTCGGGGCACGGCCGCTCACGCTCGCCGGTCTCGCGGGTGTCGGAGACCTCATGGTCACCTGCTACAGCCACCACTCGAGAAATTTCCGGCTGGGTCTCGCCCTCGGGGAAGGCCTTTCCCTCGACGAAGCCCTCGCGCGGCTCGGCCAGGTCGCCGAGGGAGCCACCACCGTCAAGGCCGTCGTGGCCCTCGCAAGGGAGTTGAACGTCGAACTCCCGCTGGCCGAGGCCGTCCACCGGGTCCTGTACGAATCCATTCCTCCCGCGCGGGTCCTGGAAGCCCTCTTCTCCCGGGATCCAAAGCCCGAGCTTCCTCCGGCCCTGGACTGGGAAACCTCCGAAAAAGCATGAAAAAAACCGGCCCCCTCGCGTGGGGCCGGTCCTGGGTCAGTTTTTCCCCGTTCCCTTGCCTCCTGCGGATTCACGGAGTCCCTCCAGGAAGGCCGAAACCAGCCTTGCACCCGAGCCAAGGTTCTGGATCGCGGCCTCCTGGACCTCGGGCGAACTGCCCAGGAGGAAACCCGCCGCAAAGGCACCCCCCACCGCTGCGTCCGGGTGCTTCCGGATCCAGGCGGAAGGGGTGAGCGCCTCCGCTTCCCGGAGAAAGCGGGCCTTCGCTTCTTCTAGGCTCGCCGGACGATCTTCCTGGCTCCCCATAGGAGTCCCCCCGAAACGGCCAGCGTGATCAACCCGGTCGCCACCAGGGCGGCAGGCCCTGAAACCGCGCGGCGCAAGGTGAAGAACACCCCTGACACCAGCAGCAAAAATCCTGTAAGGATCAGGCACCCGGCTACCCAGGCGAGGATGGAGGCAATCTTGAGATCCAGGAGCCCGGCTCCCAGGGCACGAACCTCCGCCTCCAGCAGTTCCAGGAACGAAACCACCAGCCTCGCCACGCCCATGTCCGGGCTACCTCCGGTGAGACATGTCGAGCAGCTTGCCGAGCAACAACCCCACGCCGAAGGCGACCAGGACCGACTGCAGCGGTTTCTCCTCCACCGTGTTCTCCACCACCTCGACCGCTTTCCTGCCGGAAACCTTCGCCTTCTCAAAGCCCGCCCCGATCGCTTCCGCAAGGTTCTCCTTCAGGGCGCAGGCAATGCCCTTCACCGGTCCCTTCAACTCTTCGAGGTCCGAACGAAGCTTGCCCAGTTCTCCCTTCAGAGCCTCCAGTTCCATCTGCAGATCGTGCTCGCCCATTGCGATCCCCCCTTAAATTCGTGATGGGTTCATTTGGTACCATTATACGCGGACACTCTATCCATGCAACATGCGCAAGAGTTAAATGTCTGAATCCGTTTCCGGCTCCGGAACCCAGCGGGCCAGGATTTTCACGTTCGCGGCGGGCATCGGGAGGCTTCGGGCTTCCCGCGGGCTGAACCACCCCGCCGGGCGGCCCGCCAGGGTCTCCGGGTCCGGGAGGGCCGACGCTTCCTTCACCCGGACGAGGAAAACGTGGAGCGTCACGGAAAAACGGGTGTAGGAATGCCGGAAAACCCCCACCTTCCTTTCGCCTCGGACGCAGATCCCGAGCTCTTCGAACAGTTCTCTCCTAAGAGCCTTCCGGGGCGTTTCCCCCTCTTCCAGCTTTCCCCCGGGGAATTCCCACAGGTTCGCCATCAGCCCCCCGGGAGGCCTCTTCTGCAGGAAGATCCTGCAGCCGTCGGTCAGGATCCCCACGGCGGCCTGGATCGCCCTGACCGGTTCCCGCTTTTTGGAAACGGGCCGGGCCAAAACCGTTCCGCGCCGCTTTGCCAGGCATGACCCCTCGAAGGGGCATTCGCCGCACCGAGGAGTCCTCGGAAGGCAGACGAGCGCGCCCAGTTCCATCAGGGCCTCGGAAACCTGCCTGGGGGAATTGCCCGCCATCATCTCCCGGATGGCTCTTCCGAAGCGCGCCTGGCTGCGCCGGTCCTTCGGCGGGGTCTCGAAATCGAGAAAGCGACTCAGGACCCTCTCCACGTTCCCGTCCACGGCAGGTTTGGGAAGGTCGAAGGCGAGGCTCTGGACGGCCCCGGCGGTATAGCGCCCGACGCCCGGCAGGGCCAGCAGCTCTTCCTCCTCCCTCGGCATCCGGCCCTCGTGATGCTCCAGGATCCGTCGGGCGGCCCGCTGGAGGTTCAGGGCGCGGGCATAATAGCCCAACCCCTCCCACGCCTTCAGGACATCCTCCTGCCCGGCTTCCGCGACGGACCGGATGTCGGGGAAGCGCTCCATCCAGCGGAGGTAGGCGGGGATCACGGTTTCCACGCGGGTCTGCTGCAGCATGACCTCGGAAACCAGGACCGCGTAGGGATCCCGGCTCGTCCTCCAGGGAAGCGCCCTGGCGTTGGCGGCAAACCAGTCCAGGAGTCTTCGGGCTTCGCTTGCCGGATCCGGGGCTGCCGGGTCGGGAAACGGCATCAGCCTCGCAGGACCTCCAGGCTGTCAGCCGTCGCGACAGGAGATTTGTGGCAGTGGACGAGCTTCCACTCCGGGGCTTCCGGGGTGCCCGTGTCGCGGAAAACGCGGGTCTCGTGGTGGCTCCTGTGAGTCACCTTCCCGCCGAGAGCCGAGCGGATCATGAGCGTGTAGGTCACTATGGCGACCGGCCCGTAAAGCTGGACCTTCGGGTTCAGGATCTCGTGCTCGATCGCCCCTCCCTCCCCAAGGACGGATGCATGCACCCGGATCTCCCGGAGGTGAAAGTCGATCCCGTCGATCCTCTCCGGGCTGATGTACCACTCGAAGAACGTCACGTCGTCCGCCGTCGTGGCCCTGTACAGCTCGACGTCGCCCTCCAGGACGCTCCGGAGGTTCTTTTCCAGGACCTCCAGGACTTCCCTACGCCGCGAGGCTCCCCGTTTCACGGGACGCGCCTCCTTCCTGGCCCTCACGTCCTCAAACAGCTCGATCTGCAATTCTTCCGGCTCCGTCATCCCGATCGACCTCCGCTCTTTCGCTGGTTCCATCGCTTTTTCATTATAAGGGGGAAGGCCGGGTCTCGGGACATCCATTTGCAATTCACGGTTCGTATCGGTTAAAATTCGGTCGGGTTGTCTGAACCCGCTGCCTTTCGAAAAAAACACGAGGAGGGAAAAGTTATGGCAAAGGCTGTTGTCGACAAGGATACCTGCATCGCGTGCGAAGCCTGCGTGGGAGTCTGCCCCGTTACCGCCATCAGCATGGTTGACGGCAAGGCTTTCGTCGACCCCGACACCTGCGTCGAGTGCGGAGCCTGCGTGGCCACCTGCCCCGTCAGCGCCATTTCGCAGTAACGGGCGTTTCGATCCGCCGACTTTTCAATACCCCTTCCAGGGGGAAGAGGCTCGCCGAGGTTGTCCTCGGCGAGCCTCTCTCGTTTTTTTCGACCCTCTGCTATACTTTCTGTGAGGGGATGATACGATGAAGCAGGAAATCAAATTGGCGCTCGAATGGCTGCTCGCCCTGGAAAACGAAGGATACGAAGGGGCTCTGGTAGGAGGGGCCGTTCGCGATCTCTTCCTGGGCCTTCCCATCACGGACATCGACATCGCCACCTCCGCCCCCCTGGAGCGGGTCGTCCAACTATGGCCGGACGCCAAGCCCGTTGGCAAACCCCCTCTCCAGACCGCCCTTCTCCAGTGCGGGAGAATTCCGGTCGAATTCTGCTCGTATTGCGGTTTCAGCCTCGAGCGCGACCTGGCCCGGAGGGACTTCACCGTCAACGCCATGGCCATGACCCGGCTGGGAACCCTGGTGGACCCCATGGGCGGGGAGAAGGACCTCACCCGCCGGCGCCTGCGCTTCAACGGGAAAGCAGCGGACCGGCTGGAGGAAGACCCTGTCCGGGCGGTCCGGCTTTTCCGGTTTGCCGCCACCCTTCCCCTTTTCACCGTCGCCCCCGATTCCGAGTCCGCTTGCCGCGATCCGAAAGTGGGGAGGGACCTGGCGCGCATCCCGGGGGAACGCATCGGCCGTGAACTCCTGAAGGCCCTGGAAGGGGACATCGGCCTTTTCCTCGACCTTCTCAACGGGACCGGCCTGCTCGGGATCGTCCTGCCCGAAATCGAGGCCTTGAAGGGAATCGAGCAGGATCCCGAAAAACATCCCGAGGGAGACGCCTACCTCCACACCCGCCTCTGCCTCGGCACCGTCCAGAAGCTGACCGGCGACCCTGCGACCCGGGCCGCGGCCCTCCTCCACGACGTGGCGAAAGCCCGCGCGAGGAAGGGGGAAACCGGGACGGCCGCCTTTGCGGGACACGAACAGGACGGAGCCGACCTGGTTCGGGCGATGGCCTGCCGCTGGGCCTGGCCCCAGGACTTCTCCGAAACCGTCACGAGCCTCGTGCGGTGGCACCGGATTCCCACGGCCGCATGGCCCGTAGACGGGCTCACCCGCCAGATCCGGGCCTACGGGGGGCAGTGGCTCGAACGCCTGTTTGTCCTGGGCTATGCCGACGTCCTTGCCGGGAGCGGCCGGCTCATGCCGTGGATGGAGAACCGGGCCCGGGCCCTGGCCGCCTTGTTCCGCCTGGAACAGGCCGGCCGCCTCCTGGACGGCCGGGAAGTCATGGAACTTTTGGGGCTGCCGGAAGGACCCCGGGTCGGTGAGATCCTGGCAAGGCTGGACGAGGCCGTCGCGGACGGCGAAGTGACCACGCCCGCTGAAGCCCGGGCCTGGCTGATCCGAAACCGGGCCTGACCGATGCTCCGGCCGGATAGACCCAGTTGAAAGGAGAGAACCGCCATGCAGGCGATCCGCGTTCACGCACCGGGCCCCGCCGATGTCCTGAAACTGGAGGAAACGCCCCTCCCGGAACTTTCCGAGGACGAGGCGCTGGTCCGGCTCCGCGCAGCCGCAGTCAATCACCTGGACATCTGGATGCGCCTGGGTTCGGTCTTCGCCCCCATGCCCATCACGCCGGGGAGCGAGGGTGCCGGCACGATCGAGGCGGTGGGAGGCCGGGTGAGCGAGTTCAGGAAAGGCGACGACGTGATCGTGACCTCCTGGATCTTCCCGGACCGTCCCTACACCGACCCGCCCAACCTGTCCGTGCGGATTTTCGGGGTCACCCTTAACGGGTGCTATAGGGATCCCCGAAAGGGAGCCCGGCTGAACGGAATGTGAGCGGAAGTTCACGTGAATCTGCAGGAAATCTACCGCAAGGAGATCACGGCTTTCGGAGCGTACGGGGGAACCCCGGAAGAAATCCGGAGGGTCCTGCGCCTCGCCGAGGAAAAGCGCCTTCGGCCCGTCATCGACACCGTCATGCCCCTCCGGGACGCGGTCCTCGCCCACGAGCGGATGGAGAAGGCGGAACACTTCGGCAAGATCGTCCTCGCCCCCTGAACCGGGGCGCGAAAGCCGCCTTCAGGCCGCCCTTCGGCCTTCCAGGATCGAGAAAAGGCAGAAAAAGAACGCTCCCACCAGGATGATGACGGCGCCGGAAGTGAGGTTGTAGCGGTAGGAAAGGTCCAGGCCAAGGAAAATGAAGAGGGCGCTCCAGGCGGAGGAAACCGCCATCATGGAAGCGAGGGAGCGGCAGGACTTCTCCGCCAGGGTCGGGGGAATGGTGAGCAGGGCGATCACGAGGATGAGCCCCACGGCATGGATGGCGACCACCGTCCCGGCGGCCACCAAAAGCAGCAGCAGTTTGTAGAGGGCCGAAACGCGCACCCCGCGCGTAGCGGCAAAGTCCGGGTCGTAGGAAAGGACCAATAGGTCCCGGTATTTCAGCCCCACTGCCCCCGCGACGAGAAGCGTCGTCCCGGCCATCATCCACAGTTCCCGTGAACTAACCGTGAGGATGCTGCCGAACAGGAGGCTCATGATGTCGGCCCTGTAGCCGGGGGACAGGTCCACGAAGAGCACCCCGAGGGCCATCCCCACCGCCCAGAGGACACCGACGACGGGATCGGCGCGGGACCGGTCTTTCGCCGTGAGGGACGCCAAAAGAGCCGCCATGGCGAGGCTGAAGCCCATCGCGCCGAAGAACGGGGAGAATCCGAGGAAAAGGGCGAGCCCCACCCCCCCGTAGGCGGAGTGGGCGATCCCCCCGGCCAGGAAGACCAGGCGGTTGGACACCACGAGGGTGCCGATGATCCCGCAGGCCAGGCTGACCCACAGGCCCGCCAGCAGGGCGTTCCTCATGAAGGCGAACTGCAGGGCTTCAAGCATCCTTTTTCCCCCTTACCGTTTCGGGGTTTTCGTGCTGCTGCAGGACGCGGTGAGGAATCCCGTGCGCCACCAGCTCGACCGGGCAGCTCCCGTAGGCCGCCTGGACCATTTCGCCCGTCAACTCGGCCCGGTCGTGGTGGTAGAGCCGGCGGTTGACGCAGGCCACCGAGGTGGCGCAGCTGGCGACCGCCGTCAAGTCGTGGCTCACCATGACGATCGTGAGGGTGCGGTTCAGTTCCCGGAGGATCTCGTAGAGAGCCGCCTGGGTCTGCAGGTCCACGCTGGCCGTGGGTTCATCGAGGAGCAGCAGGGCAGGCTGGACCGCCAGTGCCCTGGCGATCGCCACCCGCTGACGCTGCCCCTGGGAAAGCTCGCCGATTTTCTTTCGCCGGAGGGCAAGGATCCCCAACCGGTCCATGGCGCTTTCAGCGGCAACCCGGTCCTCCGGGGAGGGCCTCCAGGACTTCCTTCCTCCCTCGAACCGTCCCATGAGAACGACATCCTCCACCGAAACGGGGAAGCCGCGGTTGGCGCTGACGTCCTGGGGGACGTATCCCACCCTGCAGACGGTTTCCTGCGGCGGACGGCCAAAAAGCAGGACCGTGCCCGCCTGGGGCTTGAGAATCCCCAGGATGACCCGAAGCAGCGTGCTCTTGCCCCCGCCGTTGGGCCCGAGCACCGCCAAAAACTCCCTGGGCCTGACCGCAAGGGAAACGCCGTCCAGGACGGGATCGGACCCGTTGTAGGAAAAACGGACATCCTTCAGTTCGACGTCGAACCCCGGGCTTTCCATCTTTTCCCGACTACCGCGCGGCCTGCCGAAAGGCCCGAGCAACCTTCCGCAGGTTGTCGGCCCAGTTGGCCGCCAGCGGGTCCGCCGTGACGAGCTTTGCCCCGATGGATTCCGCGATCGTCCGGGCACTTCTCGAGGAAAACTGGGGTTCCACGAACACCACCCGGATCTTCTTCTCGCGGGCCTCCTGGATGAGGCGCGCCAGGTCCGCCCCCTTCGGCTCCTTCCCTTCCGCTTCGATCGCAAGCTGGTTCAACCCGTAGTCGGCCGCCAGGTAGCCCCACGACGGGTGGAAGACCAGAAACGTTTTCCCGCGGACGGGTGAAAACAGCGTCCTGAATTCCCGGTCGAGGGCGTCCAGCTCGGCCTGGAAGCGTCGGGCATTGGCCCGGTAAACCCGTTCACCCGAAGGATCCGCCTGGATGAGCCCGGCCAGGATGTTGTCCGCCTGCTTTTTGACCAGGCGGGGGGAAAGCCAGATGTGGGGATCCGCCCCCTCGCGGCCGGTGGCGGTCCGTTCGATCCCCTCTTCGGTCCGCACGACCGCGAGCGTCGGGTTTGCCGAAGAGATCCGGGGCAGCAGGTTCTCTTCGAAGGGAACCCCCACGGTGAACCAGGCCGCCGCGCGGGCAAGCTCCGCCATGACCGCCGGCTTCGGCTCATACGTGTGGGGATCCGCCCCGGGAGGGATCAAGACGAGGACCTGCACGCGGTTTCCCCCGATCCGCTCCACGAAAAATTTCTGGGGCGGAACGCTCACGAACACCTTCACTGGACCCGCGGAAACGGGTTGGTGGAGCAGGAAGCCCACCGCAAGGACCGGCAGGAGAAACAGGAAGAGCACCAGGGACCAACGCTTCATTCTTTGCGCTCCTTTTCGGAAGTCGCCCTGCAGCCCGAACACATTCCCCGGTAGACAACAGACACGCTTTCGACCCCATGTCCCTGGGGGCAGACCGGAAACCGCATCCGTTCTTCCGGCTGAAACGCGGGCAGGCAATAGATCCGACCGCAGTTTCGGCACTCGAAGTGCGGGTGCGAAGGATTGTGGGGACAGGCCATCTCGTAGTAGAGCACACCGTCCGTCCCGGTGATTTCCCGGGCGAGGTTCTCCCGGACGAGAAGCGAGAGAAACCGGTAGACCGTGGCGAGGTCCGCCGTTCCCCCTGGAAGCTTCCCGTGAAGGGCCTGGGCCGTAAAAAGACCGCAACCGGAGTGTAGGGCCTCCAGCATGAGAATTCTCGCCTGGGTGACCCGGATTCCGATCGATTTGAGGACACTGGCCGCCTCGCAGGGCTTTTCCATAGGGGGGATTGTACTCTTTTTGCAAATCGTTCGCAACTACGGCTCCGCGAACTTGGCTTTCGTCCTTCAAACGCTACAATGGACAGGAGTCTCGAAGGGAAGGAACGAAGAAAATGACCCCCCTCGAAGTGTTCCGGGTGTTCTTCAGGATCAGCGCCGTCACGTTCGGCGGCGGGATTGCCATTCTGGCCATGGCGAAATCCGAACTCCAGAAGCGCGGTTTTCCCGAAGAAGAGATGGCCGAGGTCGCAGCCCTGGCGACTTCCATGCCAGGTCCGATCGCCACCAGCACCGCCTGGCTGGCGGGCCGGAAAATCGCCGGGATTCCCGGCGCATTCGCCGGCGTCGCTGGAATCCTGGTGCCGCCCTTTACCGCCATCCTCCTGCTGTCGGGATTCGTCCTGGCACACCGGGATTCCGAATGGCTTTCGGCCTTTTTCACGGGCGTCCTATGCGCTGTCGCGGCTCTCGTTGCCACCCTCGTCTGGGGAGAACTCCGCCGCACCTTCCCGGGAAAGGGGAGCTGGACCAACCTCCTGCCTTACGCCCTGGTAACCGGGCTCATCCTGGGAGCCGGCCTGCACCCCCTAGCCGCCATGGCCTGCGGCGTCGGTCTCCGCCTCCTTCTCCCGGAAGGAAACCGATGGAACTGCTGAAGCTCGCCTGGGGGTTCGCCCAGATCGGCATCGGGGCCTTCGGCGGCGGAATCTCGACACTGCCCTTGATCCGCCACATCCTGGTGGACGATTACCGGTGGCTCACGTTAGACGGCTTCGACCAGGTCCTCGCCCTGGCGCAGGTGACGCCTGGCCCGATCGCCGTCAACGCCGCCACGTTCGTCGGCTTTCAACGGGCAGGCCTAGTCGGCGCGGCGGTAGCCACCCTTTCCGTGGTCGTCGCTCCGCTTTTGATCGTCATCGCCGTTTCCGCCCTCCTGCAGTGCGGCTCGAAAACCTGCATGGACCGGTTCAAAAACGCCCTCCGCCCAACGGTGTCCGCCCTGCTGACGCTGGCGTTCCTTCCCCTCGCCCGCACGGCCTTCTCGGGCATCGGCCCCTTTCTCCTCTTTGCCGCCGGCATCGGTGCCTTCAGGCTTCGCTTCTTCCGGGAAAACCCTCCCGCCCTTTTCCTGCTGTTCGGCCTCGCGGGACTCCTCCTCTTCCGCTAGCCGGGATTGCGGTCGGCGGCAATCACCGCGATCATCTCCAGGGGGCCGGGACCCGTATTCTTCAGACCGTGGGTGTGCCCCTGCAGGGCGATGAACACGTCGCCGGGGCCCGCGGGGACCTCCGTCCCGTCCTCGCAGTAGATTCCTTCTCCCGAGAGGATCCAGTAGATCTCCTCGTTCTCCCCGTGGAGGTGCAGCCCGATGCTCGATCCCGGATCCAGCTCGATCCGGGAAACCATCTGGAAACGGCTGCCCGGGACTTTCTCCCCCGGGGGCAGCACGTGGGTCGCGTACCCTCCCCCGACCCCGTTGGTGAAGGCTTCCCTGCGGACTTTAACCAGTTCCGATGCCTTGCGGATCATACCCTCTCCTCCTTCCGATGCCCCTTACCCTTCCCGGCCGCCCTGCTCCTGCCGGAGCCCGTTCCAGGCCTTTCCCCAGGTCAGCCCGAACACGAAGCTCTCCAGGGGTTTCCGCTCCCGGGGAGCCAGCTCGCGTTCCTTCAAGTCCTCCGGCAAGTCCTCGGGTTCCCCCGGGTAGCCGACCGCGATCGCCACGAGGGGGTCGTGCCCCTCCGGGACCCCAAAGGATTCCCGCACCTTCGCCGCGTCGAAACCGGCCATCGCATGGGCGAACATTCCCATGGAAACCGCCTGGATCATCAGGTTCTCCACCGCCAGCCCCACATCGTGCGCGGCGTGGCGGTTGGGCTTGCCGTTATGGTCGAAGGCTGCCTTTGCCGCCACGACCATCAGCACCGGGGCCCGGCCCGCCCATGCCCTGTTGGCCTCCCTCAGGCAGCCCAGCAGCGTCGAAAAAGCCTCCGGTTCTTCCCTCGTCGCAACTATGAAGCTCCAGGGCTGCTCGTTGAAGCACGAGGGGGCCCATCGGGCCGCTTCCAGCAGGCTGCAAACGGTTTCCGCCGAAACAGGCCTTTCCGAAAACGCCCTGGGGCTCCATCTCCGGGCCAGGAGTTCCTCGATCGGGTAATCGCAATTTGCCGGTTTTTCCATCCTTCTCCCCCCCAACGACCTTGCTTTCCCGAAAATTGTAGCAGGATCCTGCTAGCCTGGTGCTAAGATAAATTTGGGGAGGGACGGCCATGGGAATGAACGAGCGGATCCGGGAAGCAGCGGAATCCGCCTGGAAGAAAGGTCGCAAGAGAGCCCTTCCGGGCGAAATCCGCAAACCGAACCTGCGCTTGCTCCGGGATCCCAACCTGCAAGTGGTCTTCGGCGTGACCCTGATCTCCGTCCTTGGGGTGGCCAGCGTGACCCCACTTTTCCCGACCATTTCCTCGGAGCTGGGCCTTTCCGCCCAAAGGGTGTCCCTGCTGATCACCGCCTTCACGCTTCCCGGCATTTTCCTGCCCCCCTTCCTGGGCGTTCTCGCCGATCGCCTGGGGAGAAAGGCTGTCCTGGTCCCCGCCCTTTTTGTCTTCGCCCTCGCGGGGACCGCCTGCGCCTTCACCCGCGACTTCCAGCTGCTGATCCTCCTCCGCTTCCTCCAGGGAATGGGCGCGGCTCCCCTGAGCGGGATGAACGTGACCTTGATCGGGGACCTCTACAGGGGGAACGACCGTGTCGATGCCCTGGGCTACAACGCAAGCGTCCTCAGCATCGGAACCGCCCTCTATCCGACCCTTGGAGGGGCCCTGGGCCTTTGGGGATGGCATGCCCCCTTCGCGCTGCCGCTACTGGCCATCCCGGTCGGACTTGCTTCCCTTTTCCTCCTGGAAACGCCGCCCTTGCCGGAATCCCGGCTTCCCCTGAAAGCCTACCTGCTCCAGGCCGCCCGCATGGCGAAAGACCGGCGCATCCTCGGGATCCTGCTGGCCAGCACTTCGACCTTCGTCATCCTTTATGGCGCTTTCCTCGCCTACCTGCCGCTCCTGCTGGCGGGGAGGTTCGGCGCGACCGCCCTGGCAATCGGGCTGGTCTCTTCCTCCATGTCGCTTTCCAACGCCCTGGCCGCTTCCCAGGCCGGACGGCTGGCCTCCCTTTTCGGCGAGCGGAACCTCCTTCGGGCCTCCTTCATCCTGTATTCCCTGGCCCTCATCCTGATCCCCCTGGTGCCCGCGATGTTCTTCCTCCTCGCGGTCACCCTCATCTACGGGTGTGCCCAGGGCATGAACATCCCCGCCACGCAGGCCCTGTTATCGGACCTGGCCCCCGAGGAAAACCGGGCCGTCTTCATGTCTCTCAACGGGATGGTGCTCCGCCTCGGGCAGACGATCGGCCCTCTCCTCATGGGATGGGTCTACGGCGCGTTCGGCCCCGAGGCACCCTTCTACGCGGGGGCGTTCCTGGGATTAACGCTGTTTGCCTTGCTCCCCTTCCTGATCCCGGAAGGGAAATGAAAAACGGGGGGTCTACGCCCCCCGATGCTTGAATTCCTCGAAACCTCCGCCCGCTTTCTTCAGCCTGGAAAAACCGGCAGCCTCTCCAGGTAGACAAGGTCGGCACCGTCGTAGCCGCCTTCCTCCAGCAACACCGCGGTCTTGGCGACCACCTTCGCCCCGGCCGCGGCCAGCAGTTTCTCCACCGACCGAAGGGACCCTCCCGTCGACACCACGTCGTCGACAACGCAGACGCGGCGGCCTTCCGCTTTTGCCCGGTCCACGCCGTCCAGGACAAGGAGCTGCTTCCCCGCGGTAGTGATGGACTTTACTTCCACCACCAGGGGGTTCTCCATGTAACTTTTCACCGACTTGCGCACCGTGACGTAATCGACCCCGAGGCGAACCGCCAGCGCGTGGGTCAGGGGAATTCCCTTCGCTTCCAGGCAAACCAGCATGTCGATTTCGTCCCTGGGAAGGAGCGGCAGCAGGGCGTCGGCGCAGGCCTCGATCAGCTTCGTGTCCCCCAGCATGACGAACGAGGCGATCACCAGGTTTTCGGCCACGCGGACCTTCTTCAGCCGCCGCTTGAGGCCGGCCACTTCGAGCTCGTAGAATTCCGCCGTGCCTTCAGTCATCGCTCCGGTCCTCCTAGAGCTGGAAGAACAGCTTGATGCCCAGCCCGGCCAGCAGCCCGTAGAATGGGTTCCAGCGGGCGGAAACCAGCGTGGTGGCCCCGATGACCATTCCCCAGGGGGAGAAGCCGTAGGGGCCGGCGAAGGCCGGGGTCGAGGCGATGGCTCCCTGGATGTTCGTCGCGAAGGTCACGAAGGTCCCGAGGATGAACAAAAAGCCCGCGATCGAAGACCGGTGCACGTAGCGGCCGATGACCGGCAGCAGCTTGAAAAGCAGGATCGCCGCCATGATGCCCATCATCATCACCGAGGACCGCAGGGGGTTCGGGGCCGTGGCCGTGCCGGATATGATCGCCTCCACCGGGCCGCCGCCGAAAAGGGTCGACAGGATGTCCGCCAGGCTCGAGTAGATCGCCAGGTGGTCGATGTTCGTGTTCACGTTGGCGATGCTGCCCGTGATCTTGCCGAAGGAGATGTTCGCCCCGATGTTCAGGCAGGCGATGCCGAGTGCACCCAGGAAAACCGCCCGGTTCCTCCAGAAGCACCACTCGATGTTCCCGAAGTGAAACCGCTCGTTCTCCATGTGAATCTCCGGGGCATCGACATCCTTTTTCGCCACGTAGCGCAAGTAGTTGTAGACCGCCGTGGAGGCCAGCACCGAGACGATGATCGTCTTCGCCAGGTCCTTCGTGATGAACCACACCGCCAGCGCGGAGACAAACGACACGGCCCCGGAGAACTTCTCCGAGGCGTAAAGGTTCACCGCCACGAAGGCCAGCATGATGCCGACGCCTGCCATCATCGAGGTGACGATGGTGGGACCGATGAAGGCCACGATGGCCTCGTTCATCCCCAGCACGGACGGGATGAGGAGGAACACCGCACCCCAGAAGACCAGGCTTAGGCGCTCCTTGATGTTCCGCCCCAGGGATCCTGCCAGGGTGATCGTCTCTGCCTGGAAGCTGATGGTGGCCACCGAGTTGAAAGCCAGCGAACCCGCGATCCCCGCCAGGAAGGCAAGGGACGTGGGAAGGGCCGCGAAACCGAAGCTCAGGGCCAGGATGCCCTGCGGAATGCCGTTGATGACGACAGCCAGGGCGGTTAGCAGGTCGGTGAACATGAAAACGCACACTCCTTCTGAAAGGTTTAAGTAAGGTTTACTTTATACCCTTGTTCATCGGATATGTTCGGATTATAACCGCTCGGCGGGAAGCTGTACACATTGTGAAAGGGGTTCCCTTGGCAGGAACCCCTCGGGGTGAACCGAAAAAAGGGTTGCCCGGCGGACTGCTTTGTTTGCCGGTTAAAGCTCGGACGTGCAGTGCGGGCAGCGCTTCGCGCCGACAGGGATGCTGGAAAGGCAGAAGGGACACTCCTTCATCGGTGCGGCCGGGGCCGGTTCCGGCTTCGGCATGAGACGGTTCAGCCAGCGGACGACCAGGAAGATGCAGAAACCGATGATCAGGAAATTGACGATCGTTGTGAAAAAGACCCCGTAGTTCAGGGTGACCGCCCCCGCGGCCTTTGCCGCGGCCAGGGAGACATACGGCCCGGGAGTCGCCCCTTCCTTCAGGACCGTGAAAAGCCCGGTGAAGTCAGCGTTTCCCAGGGCCAGCCCGATGGGCGGCATCAGGACGTCCTCTACCAGCGACTTGATGATGGCCCCGAAAGCCCCGCCAAGGATGATCCCGATCGCCAGGTCCATCATGTTCCCGCGCAGGATGAAGGTCTTGAAATCCTTGAGCATGGACACCACCTCCCCATTGCGATTTGGCAATTCTTTAAATTGATTTTAACACGGTCGAGGCGAATCAGCCCTTTTTTCTCAGGCCTGGAACAATTTCCTTCACCAGGACCCGAGGCATCCATTCCGGGGGAACATCGGAAAACATCGGCAGCCGCTCAAGCAGGACCCAGTTCGCCAGGAGCGCCAGGCTTCCCGTCACCAGCGCCCAAAAAGTCGATCGCCCGGAAAGCCAGTACACGGGAATCGCCCAGGCAAGGCTCCAAGGCAAGAGGCGCAGCGACAACCCGCCCAACCGGGCTCCAGCCCCCGCAGGCAGAAGGAATCGTGCGTTTACGAAAAGCCCCAGCACCGTGACGAGGCTCGTCGCCAGGGCGATCCCAGGGGCTCCCCAGAGTTTTGCAAAAATCCAGTCAAAAAAGACGTTGAGCAAGACCGTCACGTACCCCACCAGCATGACTTCCTTCAGCTTCCCCCGGGACTGGGCGTACCTCCACAGCACCGCACCGCCCAGGGCAAAAGCGAGGGCGACCGCATAGGCCGAGAGACATCGGCCCGACAACACCGCCGCCTGGTCCGTGAAGGCTCCGTAACCGAAAGCCACGCTGATCAGGGGGCGAGCCAGTGCCGCAACAGCGAACCCCAACGGCAGGAAATAATACAATCCGACGCGCACCATCCGCTCGACGGCATGCGGTCCTTGTTCGGGGGCTTCGACAGCAGCGCGACTTGCACGGGCCAGGAAAACCTGGAGCGGATTTTCCATCAGGGACAGGGGCAAAACGTAGACAAACGCGGCATACCCGAGTGCGGCAACCGTCCCGACCGGCAGCAGCGAGGCAAAAAAGCGGTCCGTGATCTGGTAAAGGGTGCCAGCGGCGATCATGCCCACGCAGAAGAGAGCGTTTCGACCTACCCGGCCAAGCGAAGACCAGGGAATCTCGTTCCAGTTCCAGGGAATACCTTTCATCGCGAAAAGCATGATGGCAAGTCGGACGGCCCAAGAAAGGCTGAGTGAAAGCGGAAGGGCAAGGGCACCATAAAGAGGCGCCAGGATCAGCAAAAGCGGAATGGCAATCGGATTGTAAAGGCTCTCCACCAAAGAGGGCAGCGTCAGCTTCCCCGTGTGGAGCGCCCAGGTCGTGAGCATCCCGTAAAGGGCAGAAACGAAGAGAAAGGGCACCAGCAGGGCTAACATCTTGATGCCGAGTTCCAGCCGCGAGTCCCTGAATCCAAAGGCGAAAAGGCTCATGACCTCTTTCGGGAAAACCAGGAACACCAAGGCATAAAGCACGCTCAACCCCAGGCAGATCCAAAGGGAAACCGCCATCAGCGAGAACTCGGCTATTTCTTTGCCATCCTGTCTCAAACGGGAAAGTTCCGGGAGAAGGGCGGTTTCCACAGAAAGGCGGGTTGTTCCGACAAGAAGGTCAGCGACCCCACTTGTCACGTGGAAAACATCCATTGATGCACCGGCACCAAAAAGAGTGGCACTAAGGAGAGTACGTATATAACCAAGAGATTTGCCAATAATTCCCAGAACAATCGCCCTTATTGAAGCCTGTTTGCCATTTTTCATTATATTCAAGGGCAGTTTTCGCCCTGTACCCCATTTCATTTTTATTCTATTTTTAACTAAATATACTTTTTATTTTGTATTTAATCTTAAACATAGAAGCAAATAAGCCTTTTTTAATCAATAGATATTTTATAATAACCTTTAACCCTGCGCCTGAAAGAAAGAATTCGTATACGCTTATTTGCTTTATTGCGCCTATAATTGCTTTTTTTATTTTTTTAGAGTGTCTATCTTTTTTTAGCGATGTAGTTTCAAGTTGTACCCATACCGGTAAATATTCGTGAACTAGCATAAAATATGGAATTTTTCTATTTAACTTGCTATCACCTAATTGCATAAGTCGATGACGCACTTTTTTGTGAACAATTAAGTAATCTACTACCGACTTCATCGTATTAGACCTTGAAGCAGAACCCGACCTTATATAATATTTGTAATAGGGTTTTGATATTGTTGTTACAGGCTCCTTTTTCGCAGTCAAGATATATAAAACCAGAAGCAAGTCTTCTTGACATATAACATCAAATGTTTTTGCTATAATTTCATATGTAATTAAATCTCTGTGAATTATTTTATTCCACAAATGGCCGTCATTTTCTTCGATAATAATTTTATTTATTGCATCTTCGTTGTCTAATATAGCATTTTTGTATTTGAATTGTATCTTTTCCCCGTTATCTCCAGCCATAACAGCGTTACATAATCCTATTTTTGTCTTGTCTTTTTCCATTTGACACAAGAGAGATGAGATCATTTGAGGCATAAACTCGTCATCAGAATCAAGAAAGCCGATATATTCACCTCTACTCGCAGCTATCCCTGCCCATCTCGCCCTGGCAACCCCTGCATTTTTCTGATTGATCAATGTAAAATTATTCTTAAAAGAATATTGCCTTGCGATCTCACTTGTTCTGTCAGTAGATCCATCGTTCACTAAAAGAACTTCATAAGAGTCATAATCTTGTGAAAAAACACTGTTAAGGCATCGCTCTAAAGAGTTTTCGGCATTATAGGCAGGTATAACTATGCTAATTTTGGGCCTGTCGCACAAAACATGTTTTCCCCTCATATATCTTCCTCCAATTCTGCCTATTACCGCTTTAAGTACTTTACAATGTTTGTCATTTGTCCAAACGATCTATATTATTTTAGGTTCTTCGCTATTTTGTGTGGGTTGTTAGCCCCTGTTCTTGTTGCTGAAAGCTGGTAATCTGGGCTTGGAGTTCACTTTCCCGAGAGAGGAGATCATC
>JALHIN010000078.1:0-1007 GCA_022839995.1 Synergistota bacterium | reverse complement strand
CGCGGGGAGGCCATCCAGGCGGAGAACCGTTCCGCCAGGTCCGTCTTCAGCCCCTGGGCGCGGCTGGGAGCCACCACGATGACGCTGTACTGGTTGTAAAGTTTTCTGTCTCCTTCCACCAGGATGACGAGGGGCGGTTTTCCCTTGTAGTTGGATTCGTACTTGATGTAGGTGCCGCGGTCGGTGAGGGTGTAGGCACCCCGTTCGCCAGCCACGGTCAGGGTCTCGATCATGCCCTGCCCGACGGAAAGGTACCAGCTTTCCCTGTCGGGGGCCGCCACGCCGGCATCCTTCCAGAGGCGGAGTTCCGCCATGTGGGTCCCGGACTTGTCGCCCCGGCTTGCAAACGGACTCTTTTTCTCCGCGACGGCCCTCAAAGCCTCCGCGGCAGTTTTTCCTTTCACCTTCGCGGGGTCGGAAGCGGGACCGACGAGGATGAAGTCGTTGTACATGACCTCGCGGCGGCTCTTGCCGTACTTTTCCTTCATGAAGGCGGCCTCTGCCTCGGGGTCGTGCACGAGCAGCACGTCCACGTCTCCGTTTTTGCCATATTGCAGGGCCTTGCCGGTGCCGACGGCGACCCACTGCAGCTCGATGCCCGTGTCCTTCTGGAAGAAGGGGGCCAGGTAGTCCAAAAGTCCCGTGTTGTCCGTGCTAGTCGTCGTGGCCATCCGAAGGACCGGGGCCTTGGCCGCTGCCGCCATCCCGGCCGCCAGGAGCAGGACCAGCACCAGAACCGTTGCGAATCTCCACCCGTGCTTCATCTCTTCTACCGCCTCCTGCGATTGAAAGTGACCCCGAAAAAAGGGGGGGAGGGGCCCCGTCAAAGAGGCCCCTCGGGGCTCGAGAAAGCGGGAACGAAAAACAGGCCGCTCCCGTTGGCGGAAGGCGGCCCGTTTCAAAGCCCGCAGATCTCCTTTCCAAACGGGAGGCTCCCCCGTTTCCAGGGAAACCCATTGGCCTGCCGCCATGGGATCAAACCGTTAGGATCGGCAGGCTCGGAGAGA
>JALHIN010000050.1:0-6691 GCA_022839995.1 Synergistota bacterium | reverse complement strand
GAGGTCAATCCGCTCCCGGGCCGTCAGCTTCCCCTTCTCGTGCTGCTTCGCTACCGCTTTCGGACCCCCTCCCTCCCGGGCCTTCTCCCGGCGCTTCAGAAGGTCCTCGCAGTATTCCGCCATGCTCTTCTCCGACATTTCACCATTCCTCCCGCGCTTTCGCGATAGCGTTGCGTTTAAAAAGCCCCGGAATTCTTCAGCCGTTCAAACTCCTTTTGATCCAATCCAAGAAAATCCAGGAGGATTTCTTCCTGGTGCTGACCAAGGATTGGAGACGGTTTTTCGACCGCTGCCGGAGTTCCCGAAAGCTTGATCGGGCATCCCGGCATCTTCAGCTTCCCGGCAACCGGGTGTTCCACCTCAACGATCATCTCCCGGTGCAGCACTTGGGGATCCCTTACGACATCCTCGATCGTGTTGATCGGACCACAAGGGACACCCGACGCCTGGAGCTTTTCGATCCAGTTTTCTTTCGTATCCTTCCTCAGGATGTCTTCCAGGATCGGCTTCAGGCTTTCCCAGTTCCTGTTCCTGCTGTCGTTGTCCACAAAACGAGTATCCTTGACCAGTTCTGGTTTTCCGATCAGTTGGCAGAACTTCTCCCAAAGAGAGTCATTCCCCACGGCGATATTCAGGAATCCCGAGGCCGTGTGAAGGGTGGCGAAAGGAGCGATGCTCGGATGCCGGTTCCCAATCGGGACCGGATTCTCACCCGTGACGAAATAGCGGGAAATCGCGTTTTCGAGGATAGCGACCTGGCAGTCCAGCATGGACACATCGACCATTTGCCCTTCACCGGTTTTCTCCCGGTGGTTCAACGCGGCAAGAATCCCGATCGCGCAGAAGACCCCGGCGAAAATGTCGGCGATCGAACTGCCGACTTTGATTGGATGGTCGGCATCTTCACCCGTGATGCTCATGATCCCGCCCATCCCCTGCAAAATCAGGTCATACGCCGGGAGCTGGGAATAGGGGCCGGTCGATCCGAATCCGCTGGACGTGGCGTAGATAAGTCGAGGATTCAGATCTCGAAGGTCCCGGTATCCAAGTCCTAGCTTGTCCATGACACCCGGTCGGAAATTCTCTACCACCACGTCGACCTTGGGGATCAACTGCTTGACGATCCCGACGGCGTCCCTGTTTTTCAGGTTCAGGCAAATGCTTTTCTTGTTCCGGTTGATGCTCATGAAATAGGCACTTTCCTTGCCAATAAAGGGGCCGAAAGACCTTGCGTCGTCTCCTTCCAGCGGTCGCTCGACCTTGATCACTTCAGCTCCTAGGTCGGCCAGCATCATGGTGCAAAACGGTCCAGCTAGGACTCTCGTGAAATCGAGAACCCGAATGTTCTCCAGCGCTTTTTTCATGGTTCCTCCTCCTTGTGGGGCATTCCCAAAGTCGAAGCCATAGTACTCCTTCGGGATCGATCATAATGAATGAGCCCTAAAAATGCTCTGTTGAGTATTGACAATGCTCATCCCCGATCCTTGGCAAGGTGTAACTTTTCGTCGGCATTTGAAAAAAGAAAAGAGGGAGGAAGTTGAATGGACTTCAGGCCCCTCCTCCCCTTTCTGTATACCTGGAAAGTTTCGGAAATTGCAGGAGCGGTTTGTTCCCGCCTCAGCGAGCGTAAGGGATCCTCTTCGACGGTTCGAAGGCGCAGCGCCCTTCCTTCAGGATATCCCGGTAGGCCCCGACATTTCGATCTTCGACGTGATCGAAAATCATCGGCGACCTGGTCCCCATACTCACGAACCTGATCGGATCCGGATTGAGCCTTGCCGAAATGATCTCATCGCATCCCCTGGCCTGCGCAAGTTTCCAGCCGGTCGGATCGATGATCATCGAACTCCCGAAGAAGCTGTTCCCCGATCCATCCGGTCCCACTGAATTGACGGCAACATAGTAGACGTGATTGTCATAGGCCCTGGCCTGGTTGACAAACTGCCAGATGTCGAATGTCCGGAGAAGGGCAGAGGGACGCACGATGATTTCGGCTCCGTTCAGGGTTTCCACTCTCGCCAGCTCGGGGAAATCGCCGTCGTAACAAATCGTCAGCCCGATTCGGCCCAGTTTCGTTTCCACGACCACCGGGTCCTTCCCCGCGGTGGTCCAGCCGCCGCCTTCCTTCCGCTCTGTCGGGAAGGGGTGCGTCTTGTCATAGATTTTTCCGCAGATCTCACCCTTGTCATCGATCACCATGGCCGAGTTGTAGACAACGTCCTTTTCCGGCCCTCTTCGATACGTGGCCCATACGACATGGACACCCAGCCTTGCCGCGGCTTCCTGAATTGGGGCCGTTACCTTCCCGGGGACATCGCTGACAGCTTCCCAAAGGGAAGCGATCGTTTCGGTTTGATTCCCTTTGGGAAGGGGAGTAAACCCGGTCGTGATCGTTTCCGGGAAAACGACCAGGTCAGCTTTGTGCTCTTGAACCGCCTTTTCAAGAAAGACCAGGGCTTTTGCAATATTCCCTTCCACATCCATCGGAACGATCGAAAACTGGCAACCGGCAACTATCATTTCCTTCATCAATACTTCCCTCCCCGTTGTATTCTTTTCAGCAAAGCCATTCAGCCGCCCAGCAGGCATAGATTTCAGCAGCTTTCTTCAGGTACCCGATCTCCACGTACTCGTCCACCTTGTGCATCGTCGCCATGTTTCCAGGGCCGCAGATGACCAGGGACATTCCCGCCTGGGGCCCGAAAACGGAAGCATCGGTGTAAAACGCAGCTCCGCCAAATTCGGGTTCGAATCCGGCGATTTCCGCCACCTTTTCTTTTAAGGACAGCGGCAGTGGATGATCCAGGGGAAGATCCAAGGGGGGCCGGTCGTTGAGAACATGCAGTTTCATCCTCAGCCCCTGATGTTCCTCCTCAAGAAGAGCCATTCGACAGCCGAGGGCCTCCAGGATTTTCCCGTGGTCCTGGCCGGGCAGCGTTCTCATGTCGATCACCGCTACGGCATGGTCGGGAACCACATTCGGAGCGGTTCCTCCCGAAAAGCTGTTCAGGCTTAGAGTCGCCCTCCCCAGGAGTTCATGTGCCGGGTGAGACCAGTTTCTCTCCCATTCCCCTTTCCACCAGCCTGCCAATTCGGAAAGATATTCCACCGCATTGACCCCTTTCCCCGGCATGGAGCCGTGGGCAGTAACTCCAAACGCCTCCAGCTTCACCCAAAGAGCTCCCTTTTCCGCCACCAGGATGTTCAGGTCGGTCGGTTCGGCGATCAGCCCGTATGCGGCTTCCCCGATCCAGGGAGATTTCACGACTTCCCTTGCGCCAAGGCTGTTCGTTTCTTCCCCCGCAGTTACGGCAACAAGCAGGTCTCCTCGTATCGGCACCTTTAAAGTAGAAAGAGCTGCCGCCGCATAGACCATCGCAGCAACCCCGCTTTTCATGTCGGAAGCCCCTCGCCCGTAGATCTTTCCGTCCTCGATGTCCGCACCAAATGGGGGATGCTGCCATTTCGACTCTCCTATGGGAACCGTATCCGCATGGCCTGCCATCAGCAAGCCCTGTTTTTCGCCGCTGCCCCTGAGAATGCCAAGGATGCTGGAACGGCCATCTCCATGCGGAAAAACGGTATAGGGGATGTCGAAACGGTCGAACAGCTCCCCTACCGTCCAAATGATCGGATCTTCTTTCCCGGGGGGATTTACGGTGTTGATGCGGATGAGTTTCCGAGTGAAATCGAGCAGATCGCTTTCGCAAGACTGAAGAAAAGCTGAGATGCTTTGTCTTTGCCCTTCCGACACTCCCTTCATCTGAAACGCCTCCTCTCCTGAACGACCTGGACGGTTTTTCCCCGTCCAGGTCGTTTGCGTTTCCGTCCGAGGGTCAGGCTTTCCCCTTGCGAACCGGGATCCTCTTCGAGGGTTCAAAGGGGGATTGCCCGTCTTTCATGACGTCGTAAACCTCCAGGTTCCGATCGGTCATGTGGTCGAAAATCTGTTGGGAAGTCATCCCGCCGTAAACCGTTTTCAAGGCTTCGGGGGTCAAACGGGCGTAGACGATTTCTTCCGCGCAACGCCCCTGGGCCACTTTCCACCCGTTTGGTTGAATGATCATGCTGTGCCCGAAGTAATACGTCTTGATGGCATCGGTTCCAACGGCATTGATTGCGGCTACGTAGACGTGGTTGTCGTAGGCACGCGCAAAATTCGTTGCCCACCAGTGATCGTAGGTTCTTAGAAGGGCAGAAGGCCGGCAGATCACCTCGGCTCCCTTCAGTGCGATCGTCGTTGACAAATCCGGGAAATCGCCATCGTAGCAAATAATGATGCCGATCTTCCCGAGGTCGGTGTCAAACGCAGGGGCTTCCGTCCCTGGGATGACCCATCCGATTCCGTTCACGTTTTCACCCGGCCAGGGATGAGTTTTCCTGTAACGTCCAATGATCTCACCGTTTCTCCCGATCAGGAAAGCGGTATTGTAAATATCCCCCCGGTTCTCTCCCCGTTCATAGGATGGCCAGATCACATAGACGCCGTACTTGGCCGCTGCCTTCTGGATGGGCTCGGTGATCCTTCCACCTGCTACGTCCACCTTATCCCACAACTCTTCCTTGCTGCATCCTGGATTGAATCCCGTAGTCACGGTTTCGGGAAAAACGATCAGTTCCGCCCCGACTTCGAGAGCCTTCGGTATCCATTCAACGCCTTTCCTGACGTTGAAATCGACATCCATGGGTTCGGATGCGATCTGGCAACCTGCGAGAACGAACTCTTTCATCCCGGTTTTCGCCTCCGTTTTCTGTTGACGTTAAATCAGTCGAAGTGGAGAGGTTCCCCCTCCACTTCGACCCTTCACTCTTCCTAAATATTAGAATAGGCTTAAGATGCGGGGCATCACGTAAATGGCGACGAAGACCGATGCCAAAACGATCAGGCTATCCTTCCCCTCAAAGGCAAAGCAGGGACGGACTTCATCGAAGACCTCCTGGATCGTTTTGATCCGAGCCTTGTAGGTTTCGTTTGCCTGGATCTTCTCGTTGCTCGTCATTGCGCTGATGACAAAGAACAGGATCACCGAGGTCGGAAGTCCGATAAACACGGGGTCCCAGTTCTTGAAAGGCATGCCGTAAACCTGAATAAGGATCTTCCAGAGGATAGCTGCGCCGCCGCCGATCAAGCTGCTCCAAATGGCTCCCTTAGGAGTCGCCCACTTGGTGAAACGGCCTTTTGCCGCGACGATCGCAGCCGTAGGGATGAAAAGGCTGCAGCTCATCAGCGTGAAGCCCAGGGCGAGCCAGCCGACCACGTCAGGAAGTGCCAATGCAAGGACGAGGGAGAGGAGCGTAACGCCCAAGGAGGCGATTCGGCCCGCTTTCAGTTCGTCCAGGTTCGGGTTCCTCTGTTTCCAGATGTCTCGAACCAGGCTAGAGCTGGAAACGTTCAGTCCCGCCGCGGCACAGGAAAGGATCGTCGCCATGACGGAGCAGAGGAAAACGACGGCGACCGGCGTGCTCATCGCGTTGGCCATGACCCAGGGTGCTGCCGCATCCTTTGAGGGCAGGTTCGGATTGAGGGCAAAAGCCACCATCCCGAAAACGGCGAAGAAAACAGGCTGCACCATGACGTAAGCAGAGATGAACGTGGACATGCCGGCCGCAACTTTCTCGCTCTTGCAGGCGTAAATCCGCTGGATATTGAGCTGTCCGATGGCAAAGGCCGGCACGAAGACCATCAGGTACCAGATGAACCACTTAACGCTTGTCCACCCGTAAACTCCGCCCCAGATCGGGTTTTTCTCGCCTAGCCAGAAAAAGTGCAGGTAATTTGCGGGAACCCGGCTCACGATGCCAGACCAGCCTCCGACCTGGCTGATCAGGACCGGAGCGATGACGACAGCCCCGATGACCGTTAGCGAACCGAAGACGAGGTCCGCGAAAACGGATCCCCAGAGGCCTCCGAACCCGGCGTAGAAGCCGACCAATGCCGTTGCAAGGATAATTCCCCAGACAAGAGGGAAACCGGTGATGGTCTGCAAAACCCGGCCCCCGCCAACGATCTGTCCCGCCACCCAGCTCATGTAGCCGAGCGCGATGAAGAGTCCGGTGATGGCCTTGAAAGATTTTCCATAATAGGATTCAAGAAGGTCAGGCAGAGTAACGAAATTCAGTCGTTTCCCCAGATGCCAGAACCGCCGGGCCATAAACGCCATGAGAATCCACAGGCCGAGAGCCTCCGCCATGTTGTACCAGGAACCCCCGAAGCCCCAGATATACGCCAGTGCCGAAACGCCGATCGTCGAACCGGCACCGAAGAAGGCCCCGATAATGTGAGGAATGACTAAACCGTAACCGAGCTGGCGCCCTGCAAGCATGTAGTCTAGAGAGTCTCGAACCCTCCTCAGGGCAACGCTGGTCAAGACCGCGACCCCCGCATACATCAGCAAGACTGGAATGATCAAATCCCAACGCATCCAACATTCACCTCCGGGAATTGAACTTGGATCACAGTGGCGAGAGCAGACTTTGGAATTTTAAGCTCCTTTTTTTACAAACCCTCCCTTCTTTAAGCGCGAATCCCCTTGCAACAGGTTCAGAACTGGGTTCGGGGACGATTATAGATAAGAACAAAGACGAAAGCCCTGAGTCAAGTCCCAGAACTGCTGTAAATTCGGATCCGGTTACAGATTCACCGCTACGGCCTCAGGTTGAGACATGTTTACCGGCTGTTTCACTGAGGCCT
>JALHIN010000017.1:0-74290 GCA_022839995.1 Synergistota bacterium | reverse complement strand
TTTTCTCGCTGCGGACTCGCTACGAATTAAGTATTCATAGGCTTTGAGCTCCATGGCACCATCCTAATACAGGTGCCAGATAGGGAGCAATCACCTAATAAATTACCGCCTCAGGAACAGTAAATCCGGCGCTTTCAAGAAGAATAGCTTGCAGACCCACTTGGATACGGTCCGTAGGCCAGGCCTCTGCGTGCGAAAGTGGAGTTTCCTCTGCTTCGCCAGGATCGTCGGCAGGCGGCCCCACCGCAACACGCTTAGGACGACCTTTGCGGTATTCGACTGGCACGGCGACTTGACCCGATATCTCCGCCAAATCCAACGTCGCGGTGAGCCCGAGCGAATCGCTTGTCAGGACCAGGCTTCGAACGACCTTCGGCCGTTCGGGATCATCTTCACCCGCGTCTGCTTTTTCCAGAGCCGAGCTGGGTTTATCCGCACGTCGATGGACAGCCACCCCAATCTCCGTGTCACTGCTGGGAACAAAGATGCCTTCCACCTGCATGTAGTAGAAAAGACGCGGGCAATAGGCATATTCAGCCAGGTTCCGGGCGGGCCACAGGCTTTCATCCATCGGCTGCTACCTCCTCAGGACAAAATGTCATTCTCTTCGGACCCCTCATGCAGTTGCTTGTCGCGCCTTTTATCTGTTCTTCCAAGACGCGAATAACCCGGCATTGCACCTCCTTCTGATAGGCACCGTATTCCCTCCACTCTCCGACTTCGACGCTTTCGAGGGAGGATGACGAGATATCGCGCCAGAGGTTGAGGACTTCTTCCGATTTTATGGCACCCTTATTCCCGCGCTTCTTTTTATCTTTCGCGGCATCACCACTTTGCGATTGGGCTGGTTGCCGCAGCACCTTGTCTGGTTTTACCACCGCGCTGCCGTCGACCTTGTCCTTTATGGGCATGAAGCTGGCTGGATCGCAGGGCACATACCACCACTTACCGGGCCAGTCCGGGTCAGTCAGCGCGCGTAAACCAATGTTGGCGGCGGCGTTCAGGTCGGCCTGGATTCCCTTGGCGGCGGGCGAGGCGGGATCGGCCGAAACAAAGATCTCGCCCCCTCTTATTGGAACACGGAGAACCCCGGCCTTCTCCCAATCGGCTTCGGATTTGCCTTTCCATTTTGCGTTCAGGTCGCAGAGGAAACGTTCCCGTGCGTCGCCCTTGCCTTCGGCCCGTTTCTTCTCGGCCTGCGCGATCTCCTTCCGCCAGAAGGGCGACCGCATAAACTCTTTGACCGGCACATCCTGGCAACGGATGCCAGGAGCTCCGGTCCGGGAGTCCTGGCGAGATGTGTAACGCGCCGAGACTTCACAAAAGTGCAGTCCATGAAGTTGACAGGCTTCTTTCAGGTACTTCTTGACCTTCGAGGACGACCACGTCATGAGTTGCCGGTTTTCCCGCCGCGTGCGAGTTTCCTCCGGCCGGTAGTGGGCGAGGTTTTCGATTACGATGGCGTGGCAAGGCTTGTCTACGCGGACGTCTGGGCGTTTGGGGTCCTTGCCTCCCATGGGCCGCCTCATCCGTCCGATACCGAGCGCCGCCTCGGCAATCCGGCTGGCAAGCTGCTTGACTCGCTGCTCGCGTAAATGTTCCAGGGCGTCCATGGCGCTTTGCCCAAACTGTTCTTTGGTTTCAGCCCTTGTGCCGTCCGGTCTTAGGCGGGTGAAGAATCCCACCTGAACTTTACGGCGGAACTCGGTGAGCGTGGCTAGACGCGTAAGGGAGAGGCCCCCGACCTTGCGAATGGCCGGATCACTGGCGTGCTTTCCGCGTGGGAGCACCCAATCCTTGAACCAGCGAAGCAGTTTTTTCCATCGTTCGTCGTCTTCCTCCCATCGCTTCTTCCACTTCTCGTGCAGTGCACGGCGAAGAGTTTTGTCCGCCGCAATTTTTTCGGCCACTGCGCGCAGTTTATCCCGGTTCTCCTTTCGCTTGTTGCTGCGCTCCAAACCTGAAGAGAGCTCTCCGTTTTCCTCGAGGACCGCGTAGCAAAGCAACCCAGCGATATGGTCATCCCACAGTTTTTTTGCTTCTTCGTCCTGCCATCCACGCGAAGAGAACAGATCGTGCCACATAAGGAGCGCATCCTGTAAAAGATCGGCACGTCCGTTTTCATCCAGTCTTTCTTTAATACCACCGGGCCTGGTCTTCTCGTCGGTTATGAGGTAATGAGCGATTCGCGCCCGGTCGCCATGGCGCTTGAGCGCGAGGCGCATGGTGCGGACGGCTGAGGACATCAGTTCGTCGATGGAGAGCGACGGTTTGTAAGAGCTGCTCTCCTCACCAGCGTCCGATTCATCGCCTGATTCGGACTTCTTCTCCAAGGGCTTCCAGCCGAACTGTTTAATCGCTTCAAGACGCGCTTTTTGTTTGTCGGTGCCACCCCATCCGGAACTCACAAGGCGGTCAATAAGCGGCACAGCACGGCCAAAGTTTTTTTCCAGTTGATGCACCGCCCATATCTCCTCGTTTGACGCCTCGCGAACTCCTTCCTCCTCACCCTGGAGCTTGATTAGAAACTGGCGGTCCAGCCGGGCCCACGGGGCGGGATGCTGCCTGCCGTCCGGCAATGTGTCCGCACCGATGCGGCGATAGATGGTGGTTTCCTCGACTTCTTCTTCCTTTCGTTTTTTTACTTTTTTCACTTTCTTTTTGAGATGCAGGTAAAGATCGCTCTCATCTGGCACTCCATGCCCGGCGTTCCGGCACGCATCATTCACCTGCTCAGCGCTTACCGCTTCCCATACTGCACACGCCGCTGCGTAGCGGTGGCCGAGGTCGACGGAAAGCACTCGCAGGCCGGGTAGACGGGAGAGGATGAGTTTGGCTTGGCTGCCCCGGTTTGGGTTGTTTTGGTGTTTGACGGCATATTTACCCTTTGAGGAGATAAAAGGCCTGGCAGGCGCATCGTTCGAGAATCCCGCTGAGTAATCGATCCATGGTCCTTTCTGTTCCAACTCGGCCGAGAAGGTGACAAGCCAATGCAGGTTGTCCCTCATTTTTTGGGCCTTATCGTCCCATCCATGTTTGACAACACGCTTTGCAATGTCATCCAACTGCTGCCTGGGGGCCTGCAACCTGCCATTCCAGTCTGCCTGTTCAAAGAGCCCCGAGATCTTCACTTCATCGCTCTTGGTCACATTTGAAGCCGCTCGTCCCAATCTGTCCGCGCGTGTGACTTCGGAGACTCCATGATTCTGAGCATCTTGGCCGAGAGCTAAATCACGCGCCAGCCTCTTGGACTGCCAGCACAAGGGAACTGTTTTCATCTCGCTCCCGGTCCACAGCGTCATACGAAGCGCCCGCGGGAAGGGCGTCTGCGCGTTTTTGTGGACATCGAAGCAGATGTCCCAGCGGGACTTCCCGAAATCGCAGAAGATGGGATGCAAAAGCGCGTCGGGGTGGCGGTACGCCGGCACCTTGAAGTGCCGTTTCTTGAATTCCGCTTCGGCAGCAAGAGCGTAGTCAATCAGCGGCTGTGGGTCGGGAGCTTTCGCGGTATCACCGTCCTTGTGCCAAACGCATACGGCGTCGTCTTCGGCGAGAGCCTCGAATAGCTGGATGTCGCCGAACTTGTCGATTTTCGGATCGTCCTGCAACGCCCGAGCGGCGGCAATCCGGTCGGCGCTAGTACTGCATGAACTCTTACTCCATGCGGCGACCACTTCCTTCCATCCGTCCACCGCCCGCCGACGGATACGGTAGGGTTCCAAAGCACCTGACGTTTCCGAACGTTCCGAGCAGAACGAATCTAACCAATCCTTCACCGGACCGGGGACTTTGGCCATCCTCTGGGCGTCTTCCTCAAACCGGCGACGCTCTGCCTCGGCACGCTTGATCCACGTGTGAGCCAGCGAAACACGCCGGGCAGCGTGGTCAAGTATGACGACGAACTCGGAATGCCTGGCCGGCCCTCCATCCTGCAAGTAAGTGAACCCACAAACCGACTCCACGTCCTTCAGAATGGCGTTGGCGTAGGGTCGTTGTCCCTTCGAGCCGGTATTTTGATTGCACTTCTGGGCATCTTTGGTCGCTTTATCTTTCAGGCTCACAAGGTCCTGTTGAGTAACGGTGGTTTGGGTGGCGAGCTGAGTGAGAAGGTTGCGCGTTGCGCTTTTGTAACCGGGACCGCTGATCAGATGAAGCACGCCCTGTAAGTCATTCGATGCAGGAGTGAATTCACTGAGGGCGGTCGCAAGGCTGGCAATGGCATCCGTGCCCGGCTTGTTCGGTGAGTGTGCGTCAGCCCACGCTACGATCTTCTCATATACGGCGGCCATCCGGGAGAAGTTCGCGCCTTTCCCGGTGCCGAACCGGCTGCTGAGCCATTGCCCTGCCTTCTGGACGAGGTCCTTCGCTTTCTCCTCTTGCTCTATCTCTGAAGATTCGTCTTCGGAGCCTTTCACTGGAGCCAAATAGGCATCACGGCTACCGAAGAAGCGTTCCAGCATGTCCCACGCTTCTTCTCGTGTGAGGAAGCAACCTACTGATTTGACCGCCTCATCAAAGGCCTTGCTCCGGTTGACCCAAACGGCGTCGTCCCGGATGGCTGCACTCAGGGAAGCCGAGCAATCCTTTATCCACTCGTCAATCTCCTTATCCTTGAGTTTCCTGTTTCTGAGGATTTCTTCAAGCGCCGCGGCAACTTTTCTGTTGCGATCTTCGGCGGCATCTTTACCAGACGCAATGATGTAATCCGTCGGAGCCCCAAGCCTCGACTCCACCGAAAGCCACGACAGGGCTAACAGAACACGCCGCGCCTTGCGCTCCTCCACGGTCAGACCGCGATCGGGCTTTCCCTTCCCGCCTTTGCCCCTGGCGTCCGCCAGAGCGTGGTCCAGTCCGCCGCGCAAGGTGAGCAACCAGTCACCGAACGCTTTGGCACCTTTGTTGACCGCCTCGTGGGTCTGCCAGAGGGCATCACGCCACAACTGGTCATTCGGGTCAACGCCTCTGAGCCGAAGCGTGTAGGCACGCTGGGTGACAGGGTGTTTAACCTGTTGTGTCATCATAATCCTCCTCCGATTCAGTGATCAAACATGACAGCTCTCCCTGAGCCTGCGGATGTGATAAGGCGTTTCAACTTGGGCATAACCCAGCCCTAATAATATATACCAGAAATTTAGTCGGCCTTTCACCTTTTGTCACGGGTCCAATCTCTGAAAATCAATGTGGCGGTGACCTAGCCCCGGAAAACCGGTCCAGAAATTAAGTTAGACTGGACCGGTCAACCTGAGCGAGGGAGCAAGTGGAGATGCCGCGAAGGGGTTTCACCTCGGAACAGATCATCAGGCTGCTGAAGGAAGCGGAGATCCTCATCGGGGAAGGCTCGACAACAAAGGAAGCCGTGCGCCGTATTGGGATCAGCGAACTAACCTTCTACAAGCGGCGGAGGGAATACGTCAGGCTGAGACCGGAACGGCGAAACCGCGTGTGGAATGGAGAATCGGAGAATCGGGAGGGCACATCAGAGAGTGGCGAGCGAACACTTCAGGGTTAACACGCGAAGCCCGAAGGCTGTGCGGAATCGGAGAAGAGGAGGGAATGTGCGGGCGTACGGAAACGGCAAGGCCCCGAGGGGATCACCCCACGGGGCCTCGCCGTTAAACAGGAACCGCTGAAATCAGCGGATTGAATTCTGGCTCCCCGACGAGGATTACTTTCGGTTGCCATAGAAGCCCTATTTGTAGCCCTCTGGTAAATTTTATGGTTTTTTTGTTGTACGGATATCTGTACGGCAAAAAACTCCGAAAAACGTGCTCAAACGTGGACTAAAACCGGTCCCCGACTTGATTATGTCACAATTCCAGGAAAAGAAAACCCCGGAATTTTCTCCTTGGTTTAATCGAAAACCTCGTGGAGGATCCAGCCCACAGCAACTCCTCCTGCGGCCCACTTCACATTTTCGAAGATCATCTGCTTCCGGAAGGCAGCTAGCCCTTCGTTAGCCTTCACGGCCACTTCGGCCCACTGGTTCGCAACGGCGTCCTTTCGCTTGATTTCTTCATTTAAGTTCGAAATCTCGGCTGCCATGCTTGCCTGAATCTCGTCCTTTCGCTTGTGTCCTTCCAATGCAACAGCCAGCTGCTCTTCCTGCGTCAGGGCCTTTGTAGCGAGCCCGCGGGCAAAAGGAAGCGTCATCAGCAGCTTCAGCTGCCCGTCCCGCGGATCCACGTAAGGCTCGACGTAGGGCTCAGGCCCGAGATCGAAACTGGCCAGGCTTGTCCCTTCGAAGGGCAGGACCGTTTCACTGGGAGCCGAGGTCGTCTCCGGAAACGGCGCTTGCGTTCCCCCCTGGGCCTGTATCGGACCGAACATAATCAACAAGGATCCGAGCAATGCCATCAGCGTCAGCATTCTTAACTGCCTGGACTTTTGTTTTGACACGAGCCTTCGCCTCCTTCCCCATCCAGTCGTTTACTTGGCTATATTGCTTCTGAAGATCCTCGATCTGCTTCTGCGTCACGTGGATCTCGGATTCCAGCAACTTCACCTGGTTCTTGAGCACTGAAATCTGCGTCGAGTAATAGTTGCGCCCGAACCAGTAGATCGACCCGGCAAGAAGGCTTATGATCGCCGCCAGGATTAGCGCCAGGTTCCGTGCCGCCTTGAACGTCATTCTGCCTTCCCTCGTTCTTTCAGCCAGGTCACAAAATCCACGACAAAAGCCACAACGATCTTTGCCTTTGTCCATACCCACTTCACGCCTTCCACGAGCTTCGACCAGAACGCACTCATCAGGGCTGCCTCCTTTCCGGAGGTTGCTGGGCGTAATTCTCGCCCTCGTAGCCTCCCCCATATCCTCCGTATCCCCCGTAGTCGGGAGCCTTTGATCCACGTTTCCCAGGGAAACCAAATCTGGCCACTGCCTGCTTCGCGATCGTCGCGACAGGGACCCACGACAAAACCTCGAAAAAATCCACTTCGACTTCGGTGATGTTCGGACCGCTCAGCGCCATAGAGATCCCGACGTAGATCCAGAGCGGCAGGGCAGACACTGCCGCGAACTCATCGATCGTCAATCCCTCGCTATCGTTGAAGAACGTCCTGCCGTTCCGGTTGAGCCAGCAGATCAGGAAAAGGAATCCCGCGAATATGCCACTGAGAAGGATGGCCTCCCTCGATACGACACCCATGCCGTCACCCCTGTCTGACAACCATCTCCAGCCGTTTCAGCCGGTTCATCCAGCCCCTCAGGAACCTGGCCTGAGAGGGATTCCCCTCCGTAAAGCCAAGAACCGGGTTCCCGTAGACGATCGCTCGCAAGAAACACCGGCGAAGGCCAATATGACTCAATGCCACGTTTACAGACCCGACCCTAATCAGGACTGCTCCGAGCGCTGCTTGAGTCTTTGGCCCAAACCCCCCATCGATGGCCAGCCTGGCTCCAAAATCAGCCAGGGCCCTCTGCAGATACTCAACGGATCGGCCGTGCCCGGAATGGACGCTCATGTCGAATACGGCAAGACAAAGCGGCCAGGGCATGAAATCGCACCCAGCCGCCTGCCAGTATTGCCGCTCATAGATCGCTCGGACGTGGGGAACGGTGAGATCCAGGACACTAGGTGGAAAATCCGGGTGAAACTTCCGCCACCCATCTAGCGTTCCCTGGGTGATCCCTCGATTCGTCAAACCCCCGCGATCTAGAGGATCGTCTGAGACGCCCCCCTCGGAATTCAAAACAAACCTTAGGGCCTTATCGGGCATCCTCATCCCATCCACCTTCTCTTGTGGCCGACGTCCACGTGAACGAAACCTCTCCTCGGATATATCCCGATGCCACCTTGGAAGAGCAGCGGGACCCGTGCCGCCTGGCCGGCGAGCTCCTGGGGAGTGAGACCGGCAACATATATGTCTGCCGCCATCCCTTGGACGTGGTAGCTGTTGGGAACGCCCCCGACCGCCGCATTGTGTGCCGGGCACCGGTAGGCGCAAGTCAGGACGATCGGGAGCTTTACAAGGTCTCTGAGCATTTCCAGTCCCATCACCAGGTTGGGATGAATCTTCCCGCTGCCCCCCTCGCATCCGCAACGGCACAAGAACTCGCGCTCGTCGAAATGCTCCGATAGTTTGCCCATTTCCCTCTACCTCGATGCCATGAAGCCGAGCACGGCAGTAATCAGTAGCCAGACCGCCCTCTCGGCCCAGCCTGCCGTCAGGATCGCCCCCTGAATGGAGGCGTCCTGCACCTTCGCCTCTTCCAGGTGCCGGGCACCCGCATCCCGTATCCATTTGCTTTCGTCGCAGCGCTTGCGGATTGAGGAAATCTCATCGTCGTGCGCCTTGAATCGCTGACGACCATCCCGCAGGTCCTGCTCAATCGCGGTAAGGCGGGCGTCGACCTTCCCCTGGACGGAGATGAACGAATTGAAGGACCTCACCAACTCGGACATCGCGCCCTCCAGCTTCTCCATGCTTCCCTGAATGTTCCCCTGCTGGGTCTCCAGCCTGGCTAACCGCTCCGTCAACGTCTGCTCTTCCGACACGCGCCGTTCACCTCCATACCCACAGGATGATGACAAGGACCACTGCGATCAGGGACACTGAACAAAGGCCCAAAAAGGCGAAGAATCCGTCCCTGCCGCGCCTCTCTTTCTCCACGAAAAAGGGCCCCCTTGCCGGGGGCCCTGCCCTGCGATCGACAACCCTACCAGGTAACGGCATCGACCTCTTCAACCGTTTCACAGGCCTCCACCTTTGCGGCAAGCTCCTTCTCCCGGGAGAACGCTTCTTGGACGTGGTTCCGTACCAACATGGCGATTTCCTGGATCTGCGCCGCCGTGAGAGTCACCCAGCCGTTTGCGCCTTTCCATTCGACCGTGGCCGCGGGGTTCTGGAGGGCGTAGAGGCTGGCTCCCGTCAGAAGCGCCTGGGATTCCCTATCGGTCTTGATTTCCGCACCATTCGGAAGCGTCAGCCCGCCCGTTTCCTGCTCCCATCTACACCCTGCCAATTCCTCGAGTTTTAATGCCTTCATTTCCTCCACGGTCAGGGTTTCAACCCATTTCGTTCCGTTCCATTCCGGGCGAATCATTTCCCAGGGGAAGGCGAAGAACGCGGACTTTTCCTGAATCCATGCCCCGTCTTTGAAAACCGGGGTCATTCCCTCGATGAGGTCGGGCGGCTCCTTCATCGTTTCATCCGGTCCCAAAAGGACATCCCCCTCCGACACCTGAACGTCCGACTCCGACTCAATGATGTTAGCCAGCCGCCCATCCGGGGCAATCTGGTAGTAAAGAACGATCATGCGGCGCACCCCATTTCAAGGCAAATTTCAGGGCCCCCACCAACGGCGGCATCGGGGACCGAAAGCTGACAATAAGCACAATAGGTGTCGTACATAATGTTGCTGTCGCCGGATTTGTAGTAACTGTGCATGACCGTAACCTTGATTCTCAAGTCGGGCCAATTTGTGATTGCCGCCTTCTCTGCCGCTGTCAGCGTGTAGGTGCGATTGGCAAAACTCGTTGTCGGCGAAGAGAAGGTTACAGTAGCGATGAGCGTTGTGCCTTGATAGAGAGCAAGGGCGACCGACCCCTTCCCGCTTGAAGAGGACTTGATGTAGCCACTTAAAACCACATCCCCATCACCGGGCGTGCCGGTTGGATCTGTTATGTGCATCGTTGCATAGCCCGAATCGTAGGTTTCCGAAGCATCCGGGCCGTAGATATACCCCGAAGTCGTTCCGGTATTGAGCAGGGAGAAGGCGGCCGTTCCGCTTGAATACCGGATGTTCGATTTTGCAACGTCGGAAGTCGGGACAAGAACCTGGCTCATCAGCCATCAACCCCGTCCGCGCCTCCGCTCGACACGGCATAATTCGTGCCGTTGAAGTAGAAGCAGAAGTAATAATGCTTCCCGGCCTTGATGGTCGTGATTGCGGTGGTCAGCCAATAGCAAGAAGCGGGGAGCGTGAGCGTATAATCTGACGCCCCCCCGACAAGATGCAAAACGAGATTCCCGACTCCAGGCGGCGCGGTGAAAGTCAGGGTCGTATTCGCGGAAAAAGTCTTTTTTTGCTTATTGGAAAGCCCCCAATCCACCGTGGTCCCCGACACCACCACCTCATCGAAGAAAAGCCCGGTCAGCCTCTTCCTGGCGGTTGTCATGCCGCCACCCCCTTACCCAATCACGACAACCGTGTAAGCTCCCGAAGCCGGCGCGGAAGCGAAATAAAGCTTGACCGTGTTCGCGTCATACCGCTCAACCCCAACCTCAACCTCGTCATAAGGGCTTGCGGTCAGGAACACCTGGACAATGACGTTCCGGCTCCCCAGGTTGTGCGTAACCGTCAAGGTCGTGCTGGATCCGTCCCCGATCGTCGTGGAATACTTCACCAGCCCCCCCGGAACGGTTGCCCAGGTGCCGTCGCCCCGGAGGAACTTTGCGGTGTCATTCGGCGCTTTCGGTGCAAAACCGTGTTTCGCGGTCGAAACATCCCCGGTTGTAACGTCCGAAAGGGAAAGGTCGGATTCCTCTGCGGTCGACTTATACGCCAGGGATCCAAGTCCCAAGATTGTTTTGACCTCCGCCAAGGTTTTCTTGACGAAGGCGCCCGCCCCGGAAGCCACTAGGAAGTCATTTGCCGCGGTCGCCAGGGAGTGCGCGACATACGCGGAATGGGTATGGCTAGCGGCAGAATAAAGAGTGTCGAAGTAGGTTTTGAGCGTGGCTTTCAGATTCGCCCAGGTCAGTCGCTTCATGCCGTAGCTCGCTGCGGAGTCCACGAGAGGGACCTCATCAGCATCAACCGGCGTCACCTTGGAAGTCGCGGCGTGAATCAGCGCGGCAACCTCGTCCGCGGTCCCGTTGTAGGCGGCTGTTACCCTGCCGTAAGCGTCAACCGTCACCTTCGCCAGGGTGTAAGTAGCAGCGGTAACACCCGTTGTCGCCAGGTCGATATTGTCCGGGTTGACCACGATACGCGCCGAACTTGCCGTTCCAATATCCAGGGTGTTCCCCGACTTCGTCAGCCCCGCCCCCGCGGTGATCTGCCCCGCCCCGGAAAACTGCGAGAACACCAGGGTGGTTGTCCCCAGGGTGATTGCCCCATCATTCGTCAGAACCCAGCCGGAATCAGCGTTCGCGGTCCCCTGCTCGACAAACACGAACATTCCCGGCGTGACTTCATCCGCGGAATCCGCATCCGCCGCCCTGCTCCAGGCTCCAGCCGCCACGACATAAATCCCGTTCTGGCTCCCCGTGGTCTGATCCTTCACCAAAACCCTGTCCCCTGCTACCAGGGAAACGCCATCGACCGTTTGCGTCCCGGAAAGGGTCAGATTCCCAATGGAAGCCGCCTTTACGCTCCCTTTCAGGTCCAACCCCGTTGCCATCGCATCGACGTAAGCCTTGGTCGCGGCATCCTGGGCGCTGATCGGGTCCGCCAGCCCGGTAATCTTATGGCTCCCCATCGCTACGTCCCCGGTAAAGGCTCGAGTGCCATTCACCAGGAGATACTGCGTGTGGTCATCATCGCCCAGCCCGGAAAGCAACCCGTGGTCCGCGCCCTCCACCAGGAACGACTTAACCGCCGACCCATTCCAGAATTTCAGCTTTTTATCCGTGGAGTTGTACCAGAAAAGCGCCTCGTCCCCCGCGGAGAGCGAAGGATCGGAACTCAAGACGTGCGCCTTGACGTTTCGGATCTCGTTCTTGTTATGGTCGTAAACGCAAAGGATGACCTTGACGGCTCCTGCCAAATCGACTCACCCCCTAGTTCAAATATGCATCCCCTCCGAAAGCGGAGGCGAAATAGACCTTGAGGCTGTTCCCGTCAAGGTATTCAACCGCGCCCTCGACAACCGTCCCAGCGCTATCCACCACCATCACGCTAGGGAACTTCCCCAAGTTGTGCGCGATGGTCCATTCTGCCGAAGGGGAAACCTGTTGATGGTGGTAATACAGGTCCCCCGCTCCTGCCGTGCTTAAAAAGACATCCCAATACCCCGTGTTCGAAACGGCAATGCCCTGGCAAGGGTTCGTACAGATGTAAAGGACTCCACCCTCCCTGACGATGTCGCCCGTGACATACGCAGTCCCGGAATCGTAAACGCCCTTCCAATTTGCCCCGCCCACACCCTGGGGTCCCTGTGTCCCGATTCCCATTTCTTGAACGACAACCGGTTCCTCGAAAACCGTCACAACCCCACCCGGTATCGTTTCCTGCACCGTGATTTGCTCAACGGTTTCCTGAACAACAACCGGGGCCCCATCCTCCGAAACGGAAATAACGGCTGTCGCCTCCGTAACCTCGATGACCACCTGGGGTTCCCCGACCTCGAGAATCTCCTGGTATTCGGTAACGACAACCGGGTCCGCCATTATGCCGCTCCCGTGGTCCGCTTATGGACGATCACAGGGCCTCGGAAGGGCTTTTCCACCCGGCTCCCGCTCGTCAATTCGATGTCCCAATCATGCGGACTGTCGTCAGTAGGAGGCACTCCTCCCGTGACTGTCGGACTCAGAGCAAGCTTCACCTTGCCCTCACTCCCCGTGATCACGACCCCACCGTTAACTGTGGTCAGATCCGCCAGGAGATTCCCATCCTTGTCACGGATCTGCGCTGCCCCCGTGAACCCCGTCAGATCAATAGGGGTGCCACCCTGCTCGAAAGTCCATTCCTTTTCGTAGGTCTGCCCCTGGACAAACTCCAGCGGCCTCTTTGCTGTCTGCCAGGACATGCGGCTCCCCTCCCCTAAAGGACTTCCTCAAATGTGACCGCAAAGGTTCCGAAACAAACTTCAAGCGCTCCGGTTTCGAGGTTTCGTTTCCACTGAGATTCGATATCGAGAGAATCTCCCGAGAATCTGACCGTTACCAAATCTCCCGAATGAGGCTCCGTCCAAAGGAACGCTTCGAAAGCGCCCTTTCGCTCCCGATAGAAATCCCGGATTTCGAGCATTTCCAAGATCCTCAATCGAAACTGCAGAAACCATTTCCGCGGAGCTTTGCCTTTGTAATACCGCTGTGTTTTCCCGCTCTCAAACTGGCTCGTCGTCACCCTGAAGGACTCGCTAAGCCTGGGCGGCGAATAGGGAGTCCACCTGAAAACCTCCATCTTCACCAGCCCCTCTCATATTCGGCTTCAAGAGTTTCGATATCCTCCCAGCGACTCGCGGAACGAACCCGCTCCTGCAGGCTCCATTTCCCGTAAAGCAACGTCATCTGCCGTTCCACGATTTCCTGCAAAATTCCCTTCGCGATCTCCAGAGGAACATCCTCGTGCCGCTCGTTGTTCCAATCTCGGATGGTGATCGTCGCCTGCCCCTTCTGCTCCGCGTATCGGATACCCCCATCCAGGAGAGATGCATGCTCCGTGCCGATATTCATTCGCCACCCAAGGGAACAAAGAAAGCCCTCATTTTCGAGGGCTTCATGCCTTTTGCGAATCCTTTCCAGATGCATTGACTTGCTCTTTTCAGGGGTATCGCACTTGACCCAATTCCCCTGCGGGTCCTTCCAGAAGAGCTCCTGGCTCAAAAGCTCACCCCCTAAATATCGTCCGAGGCATCGTAGATCTGCGGATCGTATTCCAGGAGAGATATGGCAACCGTTCCCTCGGCATCGTCCTCGACCCCGATGACCCGCATCCATTTCTCCGTCCAGCCCGGGAGGTCATAGGTAACCGCAATTACGTCTCCGACCTCGATGTCCGAGTTTTTAAGGCTCGTGGCGAAGGAACAATAAAGGGTGCATCGTTTTGCCTGTTCGTAAAGGTAGTTGCACATTGCCTTCGCCTGGGCCCGGTTTGTTATGCCCAGCATCGACACACGCCTTTCGTAGACACCCCGCCTGGTGATATCCTCCCAATCCTCGATGGAATAACTCGTCCTCTCCCAGGTGCCCTCGTCGAATTCCCCATCGCCATCAATGAATTCAACCGTGACTCGATTGGGAATCTGATCTTCTGAGGCGCACCGATAGGTGAAACTTCCCTCGATGATGTCGTCTGCCGTGATGAGCTTGCCGTAGGCTTCTACCGGGGCATCCATCTTCAGTCGAATCTTGTCGCGAATAACCAGAAAGGCTCTGGCCGGCGCCAGGATGTCCTTCAGGTTGTCGATCGTCGGCCTCTGTGCATCGACAGCCAGGTTCAGGGTTATCCCTTCCTGTGCGCAACGGTTCGCCACTTCGAAAAAGCTGTCTTCGTCGAAATGGCTCTCCGGTATCGCGGCTCCGTATCGCGCATTCGTCAGGTAATCGTAGGCGCACCAGGCCGGGGAATTGTAGGCCCCGGTATCACCAAACCCCGCCCAGGGAGCGTCCGTCAGGATGTCCGTGTAGGGAAGAAGCCCAGCCACAACGCGGTTAAGGTTCAAATAAGGCGTTTTCAGGGAGAACATAATTTTTGCCCGGCCGCTCGCCGGCAATAGTTCCGAAGGCACGAAGAAATACAGAACCCCGGAATAATAAATCCCCTGGTAGTCCGCGTCATACGTCTTTCGGATTTCCCAATGCAACCGGATTCCGTTTTCCAGGCTTTTAGTGAACTCCGCCCCGGTGTCACCGGAATCTCCGGTCAGAAGGTCAAAATCGAAATGCGTGGTGGCTCCACTATCAGGGAAAATCGACACGGTTTCCGTATGGCTCCCCGCTGACACCTTCACGAAAACAAACGGAACACAAATGATTTGGTCCTTGCTGGTATCGGAATAAATCGCAGCCAGGATTCCCATGTCATGGTATTGATAGTCGTACTCCCTCCACTCGCTCTGATCACCGACTTTGACCCATCCGGCCCAGTAATAGTGCAAAAGCCCGTCCACGATGAGGCTGCCGCCTTTATAACCAGAGTCCTCCGGAAGACTGGCCTCGTTCTTGTACGACCCGGAACTGGCTTCGGTCTCCGCATCAAGGTACAGGGCCGCCTCCCCCTTGCCCGGGTAGTCAATGTCCCTGCCGTTGAGGACGACCGTCACCGTAGGAGTGCCCCCCAGCTTTTCCGAAGCCTCCATTTTAAGGGCGACATACGCCAGCATTGGGTAAGCACACCCCTCCGGCTCGTTGACGCTTGGAGGTTGTGTAGCGGTCCCAAGAAAGACTTCCTTTGTGACCGTCGAAAGCTCTGCAGTCGTGAAATCGTTGATCATCACGTCGTTCGTGTTGACGCTTTTTATAGGCCCCTCCGAAAGACCGATATGCTGGTACATAATCTTTTTCGTGGAGTCCTGAAATTGTTGGTAGAAAATGTTCCCGGCCACTCTGACCCGTCCGTAGACCACTGGAACCGGGATGATCTGGCTTGTCGTGTTCGCGGCCGGACTCAGCGAATAGGTCGGGCTCTGCACGTTGAAGCTGGGGGCGTCAAAGAGGCTCCCTAAGCTTGCCCCTACTGCGATCGCCTGCCAAAGCCCCAGGGAAAGCCCAAAGATGGACAGGGTCCCGCCTGCGATCACCGCCGCTCCCCCGAAGACGAAAGCCCCGATTAGTGCTCCAATGCCCATGTCCTCACCTCATCCCTGAAGCGGAAATACCTGAATGGAAGCATTCGGCCAGGCTTCCTCCAAAGGCTTCGGCTCCGCTCGTAAATCGTCAGGAGACCCTCTCCCACCACCGTCGACAGATGACCAAACCCTCGAATGTGCAGAAACGCTACATCGCCATCGGCTGGAGCTTCCACTTCAAAGGCACCCAAGGCAGCCAAATCTCTGGGCGCTCTTAATGAGACCTCTCGATAGGAATCAAGGGAGTAGGCCCAGATATCCGGAAGGTCCCGTGCGAAAAGTTCCCTTTGGGCCATAAGGGCAAGCCCCAGGCAATCGCATCCCTCTCGGGTCCGGCCACACACCAGCCAGGGTACCCCGATCAGTCGCGTCAAGTTCCGGCTCATGCCTTCGTCCACACCTCTCGAGGGTTCCTTGTCCGGAGAATGTGCGGAAAGCCTCCGAACTGCAGGACATTCCCTCGGGTCAGGCAGTCCGAAAAAGTCTTCCCGCAGGAGGTATAGGCCCCGATCAGGCTTATTGGAGCCTTCACCGTCCCAACAGTGGATCCGATCACTTCCAAGGATTGAGAGGCCGACGACCACTGGACCCGAAGCCTTTGGGCGCCGTCCTTCTCGTAGTGATCAATCTGGATTTCCACGGGAACTCCTGCCGTTGCGGCAAAGGTGCAGGTGTGAGTGGCGGATTCATTGACCCAACGATTGATCTTTAGAACCCCGTTGATCCAGAGCTTTACGGCATCGTCATGTAGGACAGTGATCGTGTAGGTTTCGCTGAACGCCGGGATCAGTCGGGCCAGAATTCGGGCATTGTAATAGTCCGTCTGTCCACCCGGATTGAGGTTCGAGTAGTCGATCCCCTGTGATATTCGTTCCAAATCCGCCGTCAGGGTGTCATCAATCGTCCCGTAGTTTGAACTGGTCCGTTTCCACCATCGCTCCCAGAAACCGAAGCAGGTTTCGGGGTAGCCGCATTCCTGCCCTCCGAAACGCCAATGGCACCTTGGCCAATAAAGCCGCTGCGGGGTCCTCATCGGCAAGTTCAGAGGAGCGGTCACATCCGCCTCGATCGAATACTCCGTGATACTCCACCCTTGTATCGAGCCCGCCATGATGGTCTGGGCCGCTTCCGGGTCCGACAGATCTTCCCTGAATGCCCTGAGAAGCTCGACTCTGCAACCCTTGATTTGCACCTGGCTGGCCAGGGCGCAAAAATCCCGGCTCACGTTGTCGAGCTTTAGGACGAAGCTGACCACCTTGTTCCCGTTGTCGCAGGAAACCTTGTCGAAGCTAAGCCCCACCGGTAAATAGGCTTCGGGGGTCCCTGCCTCGTCAAAGAAACTGAGAAATTCTTCCGAATCGGCAAAATACCCGCTCGTCTTCTCTTCCGGATTGGAAATCGACGGCATTTCCAGAACCCGCAGCAAGAGAACAGGGGATACCGCATCGGGGCTTGCCGCTTGTGCATATTGCCCGCTTGCCCGGCCCATCGGTATCCCCCCTTAAATCGATTGCAAAGCGGTACGGATTTTTCCGTTCCGCCAGAGGTTCTGCGTAACGATCCCCTCTACCGCGCCCCGGTTTTTCTCGAAGAAATCCTTGACTCCCTGGGCATCGATTGCCTTCACCTGGATCGTGATGTTCGTCTGCCCGCCCATGCCGTCTCCCAAGGCTTGCATCTGCTTTCTGGAGAACACACCCTCCCCCGTCTGGAGAATCGCAAGGCGTTCATCGGAACCTACAACTCCACCGGAATGGAAGCGGGGTAAGCTTCGAACAAAGGTTGGGGAATCCTCTCCGACGATCCCGCCCGAGTGCATGCCTATTCCGCTACCGCCGAACAATCCCCCGAACACGCCCCCTAAAAGCCGTAACGCCATGGCCTTTATGAAAAGATAGGCGATGTCTTGGCCAAGGGATCTGAGCATGTCCCCCAGGTCCTCCCCTCGGGCGATCGCTCCGGCAAAGGCTCCTGCCAGTGTGTCCGGGATGGAGGCCAGCTGATCGTTTAGGGCCTTATCTGCCTCCTGAATAAGCCGGCTCATCGAAACGGTCGTTGCCCGGAGCGTGTCGTCGAGAGCCGTCATGGCGTTCTCAATGTTCTTCGTCACTTGAGGATAGTCGCCGTACTGCTCCATGAGCCTGGACAGGGCTTCCCTGTAGCCTTCAGCGGAAAGGATCCCGTTTTCGAACTGCTTGGCCAGGGTGTCGAGAGAAGTGGAGGCGATTTTGCCCATGACGTCCTGGATCTCCGCAAACCGGTCTCTCATGGGTTCAGTCCAATTTTCGAACTTCGCCGGATCCAGACCGATGTCAGAGAGCTCTGCCTTCATCGAGGCTAGAGAGCGAGTCAGCGAATCGAGATAGTCGGGATCCCCGAGGAGCCCCATCCTGTTTCCCCAGGCTTGGGTGTCGTAAAAGGCAGAAATCCCGTCGTTCACGTCCTGGGCAAGCTGCTTCAGCTCGGCTGCCGACTTTTCCGCCCGCTTCAGCTCATCCGCCTGGACCGCCGACTCGGACCGCTTGAATGCGGCGGCCGTTTCCTCGCCCACAGTACGGGACATTTCGGATCGGATGTCCTTCTGCATATCCGCGATCTTCTTCCAATCCTCGCTTAAGGGGACAAGTTTCTTTTGCCACTGGTCGAGTAAGGAAAGAAAATCCCGTCCATCCGCTCCTAGGTAGGCCATCTGGTCCCGGATCTTCGATAGCAGGCTTTCCACGGCTGATTCGCCCGAAGAGGATCCCCCCGAGGTTCTTCCAGAACCTCCCTTTCCGGATCCGCTCTTTCCGGGAACCGATCCGAGACCGGAAGAGACCGCCTTTCCCAGGTTGGCCAGGCGCTGAGCCTCGAGCTTTTCGTAAAAGGCCTCGGTTGAGACTTTCCTCTCTCCACGGGTCTGGGGAACCGCGCGTGTTGAATTCGGCCCACCGGTCGGACTCATCGCGTAGCTGTCCTTCCGGAAGAAGACCTCATAAGCCATGAGACCGGCGAGAGCCGGAATCAGGAGAAAAGAAATTTTCCCCGCCAGAGAGGCAACCGCCAGGGCAACCCCTTCAACTCCATCCTTCGCAAGAACAAGCCATGCCGTGAAATCCGCTCCCGTACTTACCGCTTCGGGCAAGAGGGAAATCCAGGTTCCCATGTTCTTTATGGCAGCAACGTACCAGCCGAGAAGACCGTTTCCGGCCTTCACCATCTTCCCGAGAGAGCCGATCCACCATCCAACGACTCCCGTGCCGGCTCCCAGCGCCGTAGCAGCCAGCCCCACCTTTATGGCCCATTCCCCGAAAGAGCCGCTCAGGACATCGACCGCCCTGTTCAGGGGGCCCAGAGACTCTTCCCCAATAGCCAAAAGCTGTGTGCCAACCGGCTCCAAAGCAATCCCGAGCCTGTTTTTCAGCCGATCCCACTTTTCGGCAAAGCCGTCCGTTTCCTTCGAAGCGTTCCGGATCGCCCCTTCAGCTCCCTGCAGGGCCTTGGTCAGTTCCGCAACCTCGAAACGTCCTTCCCGGATGGCCGCGGCCATATCCGGGCCCGCCTTCGCCCCAAAGATCTCAATCGCCCTGGCGTTGGCCTCTCCGACGCTGCCGGCTGTCCGTATCCTCTGAATCACTTCGTCCAAGGCCCCAGCCGTATCCTTGACACCAGCCTTTGCCATTTTCGAGAGGGCGATCCTCAGGGATCCCATGACCAGTTCCGTATTGACGCCCTGCCTTTCGAATTCCGCTAGCAGAGCCGTGGCCGTATCCAGGTTGAATCCCAGCTGGCGCATGGGGGCCCCGTACCTGACGAGCTCCTCCGAAAGCTGTCCCAACCCCGCTCCGGTCTTCTGGCCTGCAAGAAAAAGCTTGTCCAGGAGTATCGTGCCCTGCTCGTTGGCCACTCCCCAGTCCTTCATGACCCGGGTGCTTCCGGTCACAACCGAAGTCAGGTCTTCCTTCAGAAGCCTGCCGGCGTCCAGGGCCGCCCTTCCCATGCTCTGCAATCCTTCTCCAGAAAGGTTCAGCCGGGTATAAAGGTCCCCGAGGACTTCCGCGGTTGCCTCGAAAGGCTGAGTCACCTGGGGAGCGAGGGATTTGAAGTCTTGTTTGAGGTTTTCAAGTTCCCGGCCGGTGGCCCCGGATTTGACGGCCAGGGTATCAAAGGCCTCGTCAATGTGAAAAGCGCTCTTTATGGCCATGCCGCCCAGGAGCGCGAGGGGTGCAGCCAGTTTCGCCAGGGAGGAGCCGAACCTTTCGGTTTTACCTCCCAGGGATTCCAGCCTGCTGCCAAAGGCCTTGACCTGTCTTTCGGCCTCCGTGATGTCCACCGCAAGAACGATCTTGACCTTACGGCTCTTCGCCATGGCTTATCCCCCCTCTCGTTGGGATTCGATCACTTTCCGCTTCATGTAATCCAGGGCTTCCATCTTCCCGAGGACCAGCCCGTCACACCAGTGACCGACCAGATCACTAGCCTTCACGGTACGGGTGCACATCCCGGACCCATTCACGATCCAGGCAGCAAGGGTGGCCAGCCTCTCCATTTCGAGCCAGTTCCGATAGCGGTAGCCGTCCATAAGATCCGAGAGCTCGCCTACCGTCACCGTCCAAAGATCTTCATGGGTCATCCCAAGGGGACCGAGGGCAGTCCAGTAGAGTTCCTGCCACTGCCTTTCCCAGGCCCCCGGGGTCAGTTTTTTCCTTCCTGCCCCTCCGCTTCTTCAGGGTTCTTCGTGACGGGCTTGATGTAGCGCGTCATGGCCTGGGCCAGAGCATTCGCGCAAATCCCGGAAATTTCCTCGATCTGGTCCATGTCCTCATCGAGCCAGTCGCAGACCGCTTCCTGAGTGACCCTTCGATAGTTCTTGATGAGCCCAGCCCAGATGATGACGACGATCTCATTGACCCCAATTCCTTCGTTCCGGATTTCCCGCAGGATCTCGAAGATCGTCTTTCCCAGGGTCTTTTCAATCTCCCGAACCGCGTTTGTTCCGTAGTGAACCTTCAGCTTTTGTCCCGCCAGGGTGATTTCGTTCGCCTGTTCAATCACGGTTTCTGCCTCCCTGCAAAAGAAAATCGGGCCGGAGGATTCCGGCCCGTCTCATCGTCCTTACCTGTTTGCCGCCTATGCTGCCTGGACTTCTTCCTCCAGTGCTCCGTTACCCTGGAAACTCACGGAGACTCCAACAGCATCGTTCGTCGCGCCGCCCAGGTTCCAGTCGGTGATCACCGCGTCGCCAACGAATTCGGGCAGGCCGACTCCGGTCCCTTCCGGGCGATAACCGATCCGGAGGCCTCCGTCTGCCATCAGGATGGTGTTGACCTGCTTCTCCGCCGAAGCATCCGCAGGATTCCAGTAGAGCTCGAGAGTGCCCTTCCATTCCCGCTGTCCCGAGAGGTACTCCTTCCAATCCGTGCTCAAGACCGAGACGTCGATGCTCCCCTTGGAGACCTGCAGGCTGTAGGATTTCACCTCCACGAAAGCCACCGCAGCCGGGGTGGGTGTCCCGAAGTAGAGAACAATCTTCGAGTTCTTCGCAGCCACCTTGCTCAAAACAACTCACCTCCCTCTGTAGGTTCGATAGGTGGACACACCGTGCCACCAGTTGTCCGCATCCCGCAAAACCTGTATCTCGTCGAACAGGAAGCCCTCAGGCATGGCCTTGTCCAGGGCTTCCGCCACCTGGAGCACCTCCTTGCGGCCACGGTAATCGCTCCAGACGTGAAACGTGACGAGGCATTTACGCTCCTCCTCGTCCATCGTCCGCCCGGGAAGCTCCTGAAGCTCCCCCATCACGATGAAGGGGCCAGCCTGGGATTCCGGCGCCAGGCCGTCAAAGATTCCGGTCACCTTTGCCATCAGCACAGCGTTTCCGACCAACGCGGAGTAAAGCTCCATGTAAAGGCTTTCCAGGTTCATAGCAGCGCCTCCTCCACGGCATCGAGAATCCGTTCCTCGATCTCTTCCTCGTTCGCTTCAAGAGCCGGACCGAGAAAGGGCTGTGCCGCGTCCTTTCGCGTTCCGTACTCCATCGCGAAGGCGTAATAGACCCGAGAGCCCCCCGGTGATTTCTTGCTTCCTTTGCCTTTCCGGTATTTCGCCGTCTTCGGGTAATCTGCTTCCACGGCAACAGAAAGAGACTTCTTGTACCTCCTCACCTTGAGAGACTGCTTCAAATCCCCTGTCCGGACTGGGGCCCGTCTCTTCGCATCCTCGCAGATCCTTTCCCCGCCTTTGCTCAGTTCCTCGAAAACCTTCTCCCGGACCTCACCCTCTCCGGCCCTTTTCAGCTTCTCCGCGGCGCGACTCAAATCCGCCCGCATTTACCTGTCCTCCGGAACGCAATCGAAAACGATGGACTCGCGGTCTGGGCGCAGGGAGCGGACCAGCAGCCTTTCCCCTTTCCAGACAACCAGGTCGTTCATCAGGACGTTGGCGTAGGACCGAACCGTGATCTCGTGGGTCCGGATCTCTGCGTCCCTCATGGCCACGATGCCGTCTTTGGATCTTGGCACTGTGACCTTCGCCCAAAGGACCCCCAAGACTGTTTCCGTTTCCGTGTGACCGCCCATCCCGTCCGGGGCCAGTTCCTTGCGACGAATTTCTATCCTTTCACGCAGGTCCCCGATCTTCATGACGGAACCACCCGATCGGGCCAAAGGAGCATCTCGAATCCCTGGGGGACCTCGTTCACGATGTTGCCGATGTTCACGCTCTCCCGGTGCTCGTACCAGTGGCCGATCAGCAGGAGCATGGCCTGTTTCCATCTGGCCGGAACGGCCTCGGTCCCCGCGGTTACGGTGATGGTTACTGCGTCGTAAGTCCTTGGTGTTCCTTCCGGCCAGGCATCAACAACCAGCCTGTCATCGGCAGCGAGCCGGAATGTTCCTCCGGTCAGCCCAACCTCTGTCCCATCTTCCAGGACACAGACGATCGACTCGACAGTCTGGACCGGAAGAACGGGGAGCCTGTAGGGCGTCTCGGGATAGCGGTCCAGGATGATCTCAAACTGCCGCTCTGGGATCACCCTTCCCAGAAACGTCTCTGCCGCCTCCCTTGCCGCGGAGATCAGGGTGCCGATGAGAGCGTCATCCTCGGCGTTTTCGACTCGAAGATGAAGCTTTGCCTCCTCCAGAACCAGCGGTTCCGCTGTCGGTGGTGTCTTTTGCCGCCACATCGCCCTCCTTCACCTCCCCGGTCGACGCCAGGCTTTCAGCGAGCCCCTTTTCGACCGCGTATCTCCCGAAGCTTTCCGAGACTTCGACAGCCATCCCCGGCTCAAGCTCTCGTTTGTTGTAGCCCCCCTCCCACCAGGTGCAGGTTTTCAGGATCTTGACCTTCACGCGGATCCCTCCTTTCGAAGGAAAAGCGGGGGCAAAAATGCCCCCGCTTCGTCACTCGCTTCCTGTCGCCTATGCGGCAACCTCGCACTTCACGAGCTTGATCGCCTCGGAATCCTTCAGGAACCCGCCCACGCGCATGGTCGTGTAGAACCCGACGTAGGGCTTGTTCGTGTAGGGATCCCGAAGCATCCGGATACCCACACGGTCGACGATGGTGTAGCCGGCGCGGAAGTCCCCGAATGCCAGGGCGTAGGCGTCGGCTGCCACATCCGGCATGTCCTCGTTCTCCGTCACCGGGTATCCGAGAAGCGCCGAAGGTACTCCCGCCTGGAGCCCCGGCTGCCAGAGGTAGTTGTCGTCCGCATCTTTCCACTTGCGAATCTTGGCCAGGGTCAGGCCATTGAGCATCCACCTCGCGTTGGCCCTGTGCCCCGCCTTGAGGGCATGGACCACGTCGATGAGCAGATCTCCCGGATCCGTCGTCGGCAGTCCGTCCGCCACTCCGGTCCTGAGGTACTGCAGGCTTCCGAAGGCCCGGGTCCCGTCGGCAGTGAGAGCCGCGGTGTAAGCCAGGAAACCCTTCGGCTTGTTCGTCCCGTTCCCGGTCGTGAAGGCAGCGTTCTCCGCGATCGTGAAGGCATCCCGCAGTTCGGCTGCAAGCCAGGCTTCCACGTCGAAGAACAGATCGTCGAGTGCCCTCTGGGTTGCCTGGGGGTAGGCGTAGATTTCCCCCATGTAGGGAGTCAGCTCCGCCAGGCTCGGCGTGTTCGTAGCCGTACGGGCGTCGGCTTCACCGACCCACCCGGAAGCCGCGCCGTGCTTGTTCACGAGCTCCTTGTACTCCCCGCCTCCCACGGTGATGACCCGGCAGACGTTCCGCATGGGCGTCGCCTTCTGGAGGAGGCTGTAGATCTCACGGTTGAGCACCTCGGGAACCGCGTACCCTCCGTCCCCTTCCACGCTCGTCTGGATCGCCTTCAGCTGCAGATCCGCCAGGCCGTCTTCCACGCCCTTGCGCATCCACTTCATGAAGGCACCCTTGTGCTCGGCCTTCACGGGATCCTCTGCTCCGGCCACCAGCCCGGGGCGATTCAGCTTTGCCTCGAGCTTGGCCTTTTCCTCGTCGAGCCGCTTCAGATCCGCGTCGATCTTCGCAAGCTTCGCCTCGAGCTCTGCGCTGTTGTGCCCCGTCTTCTTCAGCCCTTCGAGCCGCTCGTCGTTCGTCTTCTTGTACTCCTCGAACGCACGGGCCAGCTCGTCCAGGATCTTCTTCAGTTCCGGATCCATTCGCTTATCCCTCCCTCATCAGATTGAGTAACCGCGTAGCCCCGGCCAGGATGGCCTTTTCCTCAGCCTCCCGCTGCAGGACGTCCCGCACCCGGGCTATAACGCCCTTCGCTTCGGAACGGGAAAGAGATCCTGCCTCCCGCAGGTATTCCTCCATGTCCCGGATCGTCCTCAGGTCTTCCATGGCCTTGACCGTCCTCACCCTCGCCTGTTCGTTGGCGGGGAATGTGACCAGACTGATCTCCCACAGGTCCACCTTCTTTAGGACCCGCACGTCCCTATCGCCTTCCTTGCGGTAATACCGCTCGAGGGCGTTGTACCCGATGGAAAGCCCATTCAGGGCCCCTGCTTTCAAAAGGACATGGGCCTCTGTAGCTCGTGCCACGCCTCCCACCAAGAGACTCCCCTTCACCCAAAGACCGTGCTCGTCCTCTTTCAATTCCGGCCAGGTCCCGATGGGCTCGTCCATGTTGTGCTGCCAGAGCATGGCCGGGGATCTCGCCTTGAGGGAATCGGCAAAGGCGCCGGCCTCCACGACGTCATCCCACCAGTCCACCACCCCGAAGACGCTCGCATACCCGGTGAAAGTCCCTGCGTCATCGACGCTTTTCAATTCAAAGGGACAGCTAATCCTTTCCCTGGCCATCGTCGTCCTCCTTTTCTTCTTCATCCGACCCCGTGAGGCGCATGTTCTTCGGGCTCATGTATTCGTCTCCACCTTCCCTGGGGTTCATGTTTTCCTTGGCCCTCACCTCATTGGGCGACATGATTCCGTTCTGGATCGCCACCTGATAAGCGGCATAGCGGTTCTTCACGTCTCCGCGAAGGAGGCCATCCACCAGAAATTCCGCGTAGACTTCCTGGCTTTCTGCTGCCGGGATAAGGTCCCTCCAGAAGACCGACTCGAATCGTCTCAACCAAGGGAGAAGCGTGTACTGCACAAAACCGAGGCTCATGTTCTCGATGCCGCTTCCCCAGCTGGTGGCCTTCTCCGTGCTCTGGATCATGTGGAGAGGGACCCGGAAGATTCGCGCGATGTCCTCCACTTGGAAGGCTCGGGTCTGGAGATACTGCATCGACTCGTTTGACATCGTCAGGGCAGCGAACTTCATCCCTTCCTCGAGGACCGCCGTCTTTCCGCTGTTGGCTCCTCCGTAATTCGAAAGCCAGGTTTCCCGCAGTCGATCCAGGGCTGGCTGGGAGAGTTTCCCGGGATGCTCCAGGACACCCGTGGGCAGAGCACCGTTCTTGAAGACCCTGGATCCGTGCTTCAGGGTCGTCAGGGCCAGACCAACCGTGTCCCGGTGATAGAGGATCGGGCTGATCCCACGGATCCCGTCCAGGGTCCGGTACCGGATATGGAGGACATGTTCCCTTCCAACGGTCTCCTGGTGCCCGTCCCGGAAGGATATCCGGTAGGCCAGGGACCAATCGGGAAGCTGTTCTACCGTCACCTGGTCAGGGTTCAGGGGCAGAAGCTCTCTCACGATCCCGCGACCGTCCTTCACCTTGTAGGCATAGAAGTTCCCTCGGAGGCAAAGGTGCTGCATGGCCATTTCCCGGAATTCCTGCGAGGTTTGCCACTCATTGGGCGCCCAGCCCAACAGCTTCGAGAGCGGATGCTCGGAAGCTTCCTCTTTTCCCCGCCCGTCCGGCATCCGCCGATAGACCTTACAGGGCAGCTGGGCGACCGATTCTGCCAGGATCCCAACACAGGAGTAGACCGCTGAACATTTCATGGCCGTGTCCGGGGAAACGAATTCCCCGCTTTCCGACTCCACTCCCCCTGTCAGGGCGAGCCTCACCAGGTCAAGAAACCCCGGAGAGGGAGCCGATTTCCTTTTCAACCGATCCCAGAACGACATGTTTTCCCTCCTCCCCGGGTCAAAGAAAAGGGCCGCCATCAATGGGCGGCCTTTGCTTTCCCTATATGACAACCGGTTCCCGTTCCTCGTAGACGCTAGGGCCTTCTTCCTCTCCGAACAGGGCCCGAGATACCGCCATGATCAGGGCAACCACGCCATCGATCTTCTCCCGACTCTTTCCCTTGTCCGGCTTGATGTTCCCCGCGGGGTCCATGGTGGCCGTCACGTTGTCGACCATCCACCGCATGACGGGATTCCCATCGTGCACGATTCTCCCCTGGAAGATGAGAGCCTCCAGCTGCTTCATGGGCGGCGACATGGAGGCAAAGCCCTGGCGTACCGGGACAACCGTCAGGTCCTTTTCCTGCAGGTTTGTCGTGATCTGGGTCGCGTTCCAGGGATCGAACGCGATCTCCTTCGGCTGATACCTTTCGGCAAAGTCGAGGATTTCCTTCTCGATCCAGGCGTAGTCGATCACGTCACCGGGAGTGGCGGTCATCCATCCGTCCCTGACCCAGGCATCGTAAGGAACCCGGTCCTTCCTGACTCGTTCCTCCATGTTCTCCTTCGGGACCCAGAAGCGCTGCGTCACGAAGAACCTGCCATCTTCCATCGGGAAGAGAAAAACCGCCGCGGCCACGTCCCGTATGTTGGCCAGGTCGAGGCCGGCAAAGAAGGCGCACCCCTTTAGCTCCTCGGAGTCCACCTCCCCCTTGCATGCATCCCACCTGGCCAGGTCGAGCCAGCGCGTTTCCGCACTCGTCCAGATGTTGAGCCGGTACCGCTTAAAGGCATTCTGCAGCGATGGCTTGTTCTGTGCCTCCCGGCATTCCGCCGCGAAGGCCTCTTCGTCGATGGTGACGCCCATGGAAGGGTTCGCCTTTCGCCAGGTTTTGGGATCCGTCCAGTCATCCACCGGGCCCTCGTTCGGATCCTCGTTTGCTGCCCGTATGAAGGCGAAGAACGCCTCGTCCTCGATGATTCCCTTGAGGATCTGCAGGGCGTACTCGTGCTGCTCCCAGCAGATGCTTTGTCGGTCAAAACCGGACGTGGTGATCGAAGCGAGAAGAGGCTGCCTCCTTGACGCCCCCCCGTACCTTAGCGTGTCGAAGAGACTCCGGCTCTTCTGGGCATGCAGCTCGTCGAAGATGAGCCCGTGGATGTTCAGGCCTTCCTTCGTCGGGACATCCGCAGAAAGAGCCCGATAAACGGAGTTTGTCTTCCGATGCAGGATCGTCTTCCTGCTCCGAATGACGGTCAGCCGCTTCCTCAAGGGCGGAGATCCGGCCACCATCCTTTCAGACTCCCCATAAACGATGGAGGCCTGGTCATGATCCGCTGCGGCAGCGTAAACTTCCGCGCCAGGCTCGTCATCAGCGACCAGAAGGTAAAGCCCCAAACCCGCACCGAGCTCCGATTTGCCGTTCTTCTTCGGGATCTCGACGTAGGCGCTCCTGAAGCGCCTGAAACCGCTCCGCCGCTTCCAGCCGAAAAGGGGCATCAGGACGTCGTTCTTCTGCCAGTCGAGAAGCGTGAAGGGTTTGCCGGCCCATTGCCCCTTCGTGTGTCGAAGGAATCGCTCGAAGAAAGTGACAACCCGATTCGCCGCATCCTGATCGAACCAGCATCCGCCTAAAACTGCTTTCTCATCTGCCGAACTTCGGATCCAGGAGGACCATCCCTCGTCCCGAGCAACTTTCAGGAGAGATCTCAATCGCCCTACGTGAGCCATCGGCTCTCACCACTGACATATTCATCCAGATTCGGCATCTTCTTCCTCTCTTCCTTCCAGCCTTTCAACAACCATCCGGCAGTAATCTTCATTTCGTTCTATCCCGACCCATCTCCGCTCGCTCTTCTCGCAAGCCACTGCTGTCGTTCCGGATCCCACGCAGTTGTCCAGGACAAGCCCTCGAGGGTTCGTGAAGGTCCTTACCAACCACTCGAAAAGCTGCAGCGGCTTTTCGGTCGGATGGGCGGTCCTTCTCCCATTCCCGAATCGAAGGACACTCCTCGGATAACGAAACCCCTCGTTCTGCGTTTCTCCTCCCGGAGTCGGCCGGTAGATTCCTCCCTTTCTTGCACCGTAGCGGCGCCGGTAGGGAGCTCCGGGAACCATCTGCGGGTTATAAACGGGAAGGGCTCGGTAGAAAACGAGGAGGTTCTCGTGTGCCCTTAGAGGCATCTTCTTTGCGTTCAGGAAGCCCAGGGCGCAGGTCTTCTCCCAGATGAGCTCGTACCGGAAGAACTTTCTGGCCGCCTGGATCAGATCCGTCGCAAAAGGCTGCTGGGCTGTCAGGACAACCGTTCCGTTTGGCTTCAGGAGACGCCAGTACTCCCTCCAAAGCGGCTCCATGGGGATCCTCTTGTCCCATTCCAGGTCGGTGATCCCATAAGGAAGATCACAAAGGATCAGGTCAAAGATTCCGGGACGCATGGCCGGCATGATCTCCAGGCAATCCCCCTGCAGGAGGGTGCCCAAAGAAGTTCGGAAAAATGGTTGGTATTCTCTGTTAGTAAACATATTGCGCTTGACACCTCCACATAGTAATATATTGGAGGTGCCGCACATGGTGCGGGTCACACAAAGAACCCCTGGGACCATCCGGTGAGGCGCCGGGTCCCAGGGGTTCGTCCATTCCGCCTGCTCAAAGAAAGTGCCGCGACATCAGGATGTCGCCAACTTGCCTCCCAGAAGCCGGCGAAAATCGTTTTCTTCATCATCTTCTTCATCTTTCGGAAGCACCATGCGGGCTCTCGAGGAGGGGGTCAGGCCAAACTCCGAGCAGAAAGCCCGTAAGAATTGCAGGTATTGCTTGGCCACAAGCACTTCCGGCCGCAAGGTGGTGTTGGTTGACCCGTTCTTGTTCGTGTACTCGCAAGTAATCCCTTCCGATGAGAGGATTGTCTCTGCCGCCTGCCAGCGGGCATACGACTGGCAATAAGCAGCCAACGCGGCCCGATCTACCCGGGTCAAAAGCCCGAGTCGGTTCAATTCCGGAGCGACTCTCATCCACTCGACCTTCGCGGCTTCCTCCAACCAGTGAGGGCAGGTCGGGATCCTATCATCCGGCTGAGGGATGTCGGTTTCTATCCTTCTCTTCCCGGGATTGCCCTCGAGGATCTTCAACGCGGGCGGTTTAGGCTTCCTTCCGACGACCATTTTTACCCCCCCTCGCTCAATTCGCGGAAACACGCGCGTGACTCCACCGGCGCTGCCGGAACGGTTCGCGCTGGACTTTTGACTCCCCCCCGCCTGTCTCTCAGCGTCTTCATTGAGTGGCAGGACCAGCAGAGCGCCTGGAGGTTGTCCCAAGCCAGTGGTGATCCGCCTTCCTTGATCGGCCTGATGTGGTCGACGATGATCGACGGGTTGAGACGTCCCTCCTTCAGACACTCCTCACAGAGGGGGTGCCTTTTCCTAAAAAATGCTCGAAGCTTCTTCCACCTTTGAGTGTTGTAAAACTTGTCTGTTGACTCCCTGTTAGCGTTCACCGCCGCGTTTTTCTCCCTTTTATGCTTTGCACAGTAGACTTGTTTTCTGTCTACCAATACACCGCATCCGGGGTAAGCACAGGGCTTTTTGGGCGAAAAAGGCATGTTTTTGCCCCCTTATCAAACATATCTATCTTGTGTGTGATGGGCCTGACAACCCATAACTCCGGTCGTGATGCCGAGCGGCCTGGCATGGCACACTCCTCGGAAAAGGCAAAAACAGGGGAGGTCCCGTTATTATTAATTATTCGGGGTTTTCGTTTAACACGAAGCCGTCTCAATAACGTAATTTAATATAAACATCATTTATCTCGTCCTGCGTGAACCCGATATAGGCCAGGGTTACCGCGGGGGAGGAATGGTTCAGGATCTTCTGTAGCATCGTCAGGTCGACGCCCTTACGGTAACTGTGGTACCCGAAAGTCTTCCTCAGAGTATGCGTCCCGATCCGGTCTCGTATCCCCGCTTCACGCGCCGCCTGGTTCAGGATGTGGTGGGCCTGCCACCTTCCGATCGGCTTAGGCTGGTGGCCTTCTCCCGGCTTCTTCGAAACGAAGATCGGATCCGAGCCCTGAGGAGACCGTTTGTTCAGGAAACTCCGAAGAGCGGACCGGGCTTCCTTATTTAAAATAATGATCTTGGCCTTGCCGGTCTTCCTCTCGCGCAGGGCCAACTGATCCCTGATCACGAGCTTGGGTCCCAGGCGAAAAGACACGTCCTCCACCTTGAGCTTCAAAAGGTCCGAGATCCTCAGACCCGTATAGATTCCCAGGATGAACAGGGTGTAGTCCCTGAAGTTCCGCTGCCGGAGTACCTTCTTCATCCTGTCAATAGAAGCCAGGCTCCGGAGTGGCTGAACGAATTCCACGAACCCCACCTCCAAAACGAAGCCCCGGACTCCTCGCATGAAGAATCCGGGGCCGGACCAAGGGGGATGAACCCTTTCCGATACTTCGTCACCTTATATGAAACCAGTCTTTCCAAAGCGCAGCAAGGACCTTACAAAGCGCCTTTAGAGGCTGCCACAAAGGGCTTTTAGAGTGCAGGCCCTAATCGCTCGGCAAGAGCTGCAACTCGCCCCTGGGAACCAGAAGGGCTGCTCGCGCGATCGTCTCTACAACCTCATGGCGCCTGCGTTTCACGGTGTCGATGCTCACTCCATGCTTCTCCGCGATCCTCTCGAGCTGTCCTTCGCCTGCCAGCCTGGACATCCCGCCGCTTTCCACCCAGACGATATGATCCACGAAGATCTTCCAGCTGCTGGGACAGGCCTCTTTGTAGGCCCTTGCCATTCCGATCAGCGCTTCCCATCCTCCGCAACGGTCCACAGCCTCCTGGATCGCCTCGGCCCTGAGAAAGCAGGATTCCTGTTCTGCCGTAGGCCGGCCGCCGTTCACGCGAACCTCGGAGACCGGAGCTCCTTCCTTATGGATCATCATGACCAGGTCCTCGAATGACGGGGCCGGGATCTCCCCCACGAGAACCCTCAGCCCGCAGGGGTGAGACCGAAGGAGCAGTTCGATGATCGCCTCGAGCATTTCCTGCAGTTTCCAGTGGCTCACCCTCCCCGCCTCCCTCAGCCAGCCTTGATCTCGTATTCCCGGGCTATTTCCCAATCGCTCAGGGAAATCCTCCAACCTGCCCGGGACCGGAACAGAAAATGCCTTGTTCGAAACCCCCTCTCCACACCCTCAAGAAAGGCGGTCAGCGGATCTTCCTGCGACAATCCCGGTATAGGCCCGAAATGAGACCCTTGTGATTTCGCCCTGATCCTGTACTTTGCTCCGATCTCGAGTTCCAAGGGAATTCACCGCCCCGTGGATCCCAGGCCACCCAAACCCCGGACCGATTCCTCCAGCTCTTCTTCCTCTATCCAAGCGATCTCGTAAACCCGGGAGAGCACCGCCTGGGCGATCCGATCTCCGCGGGAAATGGCGAGGGCTGAAACCGAGGTGTTCCTAACCAGCACCTTCACCTCGTCCCGATACCCGCTGTCGATAGTCCCTGGAGAATTCGGGAGGAGATACCCCATACACTTCAGGGACCAGCCGGAACGCGGGCGGATCTGGATCTCCCATCCCTCGGGGATCTCCACTGCGATCCCCGTCCTCACCGGAACGGTCGAATACGGCGCCACCCATGTGTCCTCCAGGGCATACAGGTCCGCCCCTGCATCGCCCGGATGGGCATAACTCGGAACGATCGCCTCGGGGACCAGCTTCCTGAAACGCACCGGAATCTTCACAGTCATGGGTTTTCCCCCTTTTCAGAACGGGATATCAGCCATCGCAGGCTGCATCGTTGGGCTGCCGGCCCTTTTCGCCTTCCCCGGCCCCTTTTCTTCTGCCGTCTTTCGCATGAACCGGTAGTCCTCTGCCTTGATTCCACACCAGGCTCCCATCTCCACGAGGCGGGAAACGATCCTCTCCCCCTGATCCCCGAGACGAAGCACCAGTTCCGCGGCATTCTCGGAATTCGTGGTGATGATGGTTTGCAGTCCGTTCAGGTACCGGTGGTTGACGATCATGTAAAGGCGCTCCCCCACCCATTCGGTGAGACGCTCCGCCCCAAGATCGTCCATGGCCAGGAATTCCGATTTCTTTACCGCATCCATGGCATCCGAGGATTTCCCGCTCGAGATTGCTTTGCGGAGATCGTCAAGGAGCTCCGGAACCGAGATGAACAAAGCGGCTTTCCCGCTTTCGACTCGCCCGTTAACCATGGCCGCGGCGAGATGAGTCTTCCCGACACCGCTTGACCCCGCGAGAATCAAACTGTTCCCGTCCTCCAGGGCTGCCATGGACATTCCCTTGGCTTTCAGGACGTCAGGAGCTAGGCTGGCCGTCCGATACGTGGAAAAAGTGCAGTGTTTCAAACGCTCGGGGACCCGAGCACAGGCCAATGCCTTCTCTGCAATCGCCTTGGCATCCATGACGGCTCTTGCGTTGCAACGCCCCCACCTCACCAAGAAAACCCTTCCTCCCTCACCGAACGGCTCGCAAGAGGCGCTCGGCCGGAACCCTTTGTTCGGGCAGCGCTGCACACCCGGGCAGGTTCCATGACAGTTCTCCGCCTGCTCGGCCAGGATAAAATCCGACCTCGAGGATCCCAGTTCCGAAGGCAGAGCGTCCGGCCAGATACTTTGGATATAGGCCATCGCCCTTTCCCCGATTCCAGGCCTCTCCCCCAAGCGAAAGACGGCGTCCGCAAGGGCCGGGATACCTGAAACAAGCCTCTCTATGTGCCTTTCTCCCAAGCTTCGAGCTGCTTCAGCCATTTGGGATCATGCCTCCTTCCCCCGCCTGATTCTGAGCTACCGTTCCCCTTGCCGCCTGGTGCAGTCTTGCCGGTCTTCTGGTGTCTTAGGGAATCCCACAGATAGTTCCAGTCGAGTTCGCAGGGAGCTCTGCCCGACCGCCCAAACCGCTCCAGGGCCTTCGAGATTTCCGACTGAACCCGGGAAGGAATGTGCAGCTTTTCTAGGGCCTCAATCCTGGCCAGCTCTTCCCTGGAAATGGAACCTCTACCGGTTTTCAGCAGGAAAAGGTCATAAGTCTCCCGAAACGCAACAGGAATCAGTTCTCTGGTCACCTCGGGATTTTCCCTAGGTCTATTCTTGCTCCCTGGAGCATGCCCTGTTCCTCGATTTCCAGCCAATTCACCATTCACAAGGGTTTCTTCCAGTTCTGGTCTGACAGCTGGTACGGAAGGGGCCTCAGGAAAACCCCTAGGCGAGACCGCGCTTCGGGCGCCTGAAACTTCGTCAGAAGTTTCAGGTTGTTCTTCTGGTTCGGTTAGGTTAGGTTCGGTTAGGTCTACCTCGCTATTCCGCGTTCCTTCCGCGTCACTTCCGCGTCTATTCCGCGTCGCTTCCGCGTCTACACCCCGTCTATTCCCCGTCACATCCGGTTCATTCGCCGGGTTTTCTCCGGAATTCCCCCTTGCATTCCTGACCCATTTGCTTTTTCGGGCCCGTTCCCTCTCCCTGATCTCCATAAGGCGGCCGATATATTCGTCCCAGTCGTGAATCACCAGTTGCCCTTCCCTTACGTCGATGAAGCGGGCATCGACAAGAGCTTTCACGAAAAGATCCGGATCTCCGATCCACATGGCTCCATCGGCTATATCAGCACTGTCGTATTTGGCCATGCAGCCCTTCTCGGCATAATTCAGGGCCCACCACCAGAAACAGTGCAGATGACCGATGACCTGGGGGATGGGAATGCTCAAGAGACGGGCTGCCTTCATCGTCTTTGGATGACTTCTCAAGCCTTCGTGGGACTCTATCCAGGCCATGCAACCACTCCCCATTGGGAACACATAGGTATTTGAGGCGAAAACCGACCAATATAGTGTTTTTGATGCTTCATACCGATAATTAGAATAATCACGTAAAGTTTTATCCTTTTTCCCCTTTGCCTTAGCGGATTGCATGCTTTATAATGCGATTCGATCAGGGGTACCCCTCCTGTTCGAGTCACCTCCACTGAGCCCGCTCTGACCAAGCGGGCTTTTATGATGCCCTGCAGGAATTCATCTGCCCGTTACTCATGGCGGCTTGAACATAGTAGGAAAGGTCAACCCTTTCTTCCTCTTCCTGCTCGTCCGCCCAGGACGCGAGATTGCTCAAGTGCCCCACGGTCCAGAATTTTCTTGATTCCCTCGGACATCGATCTCCGTCGCATAAGGATCGAATCAGGCCGCGCACGTCTGCCGCGTTCATCAGGAAGTTCATGCCGCCGCTCGCCTTCCGGCCAGAAGGGTCGCCACGTAGTCCCTGCCTTTGGGGGTTACCAGAGTCTTCATGCAAGTGCGAGGTTCTCCTTCGATGACCTTGTTGACGCGAATCACCCTGAAACGCTTGGCATCGATGTGCTCCTGGTGGGGAACCCAATACCCGTCCAGACGGTAAAGGACCCCCATGCCTCCAAGGGCTTCAAAGATTTTCCTGGGCCCCATGCCAAAACGGTCCAACTCTTTCCCGAGAGCCTGCAGGGACATTTCCGAACCTTCAAAAGCGGTGGCCTCCCAGGCTAGAGCCCTGGGGGCAAGGTAACGGTTTTCCTCTTCCAGCAAGACTCTTTTCTCTTCAATTTCTGCAGCCAGCCGAAGAGCTTCGGGAAGTGTCCTGGGGATACGGGAATCTTGAAAACCATATGATCCCCGAGAGCGGATCTCCGGCAGAACGACATGTGTGATCCACCTTTTGAATCGCCGAGCCTCCGGTTTGTCGCTACGGAGGATCACTGAATAGAGACCGGCCTCGTTGACGAGGGTCAGTTCCTGCTTTCCTCCAAGGGTGTCCATCAGGCGGACACCCTTTTCGTCATCCTCGAGACGGGCGGCGACATTACGGGCATTCGAGATTTCCAGAACTTCACACACGTCGGCGAGAACCCACCAGGGAGAACCGTTCTCGTCGATCGCAACCCTCACGTTTTTTTGGATAAATCCTGCCCCTTCGAAAGGGACTCCATATCTGAAAACCTGCATTCCGTTTTTCGTCATTCATGTCACCTCACTCGGTGAATAGGTCGCAAACTTCTCCCGGCCACGTCAGGACGTCGAGTGTGGCACAGGGCTTCTTTCCCCCGGACGCCCAGGAATCCCAGAAGGCGCATCGCCTGCAGCACGGGGCATCCGACACTTGGCTCGCGCTACGGATTTTCACCGCGGTATCCTCCATGCAGAGCCCTCCCTCACAGGCTACCGGCAGCCTTCTGTACCTTTGCCGGGTACCACCTGGCTCCTCCTGAATAGGCTTGGAGTGCCAGTTGCATGTCGCCGTACCTATTCAGGTAGTGCCTCAGTATCCATGCCCCCGCGAGAATCGATCGCCTCGGTTCGAAAAGGTCCGCCTTGGAAAAAATCTCAGGATGACTTTTCGTTAGGGTCTTCGCCCAAACGGACCAGTGCACCTGCGTGAGTCCATAGCAGCCCTTGTTTACAGCCGCGGGATCCGCCATCGATTCGGTGTAGATAAGGCCGGCAAGAATGGCCTCGGGAAGGTCATAACGGTTGGCGGCTTCCTGGACCGCATAGGCCAGATAAAGCGCCGTTTCCTTTTCCAACCTGGGGTTCGCCCTTGAGAAGAAGCTAGCTAGGCGATCCGACATCCGAGATTCCTGTGCATCGATGGAAGCAGCCATTACCGCAGCGGAAGCCAGAGCCTCCACCTTTTGAAGCCGCCACTCCTGAATAGCAAGCGTTGAACCGCCGACCAGGAAACCCGTGCAGAGGACCGCGAAGCCGACCTTGCGAAATGCGACATCGGTTTTCATGGTTTCCTCCCGAAGGGATCCCGCGGCGGGCGCCCCCGTTTTCTTTTCGTCTCCTGCGGCTCGGGCTCCGCTGCCAGCTTTTCGATGAATTCACGTACATCCACCAGCTTCCACACCGTAACGTTCGCCCCAAGCTTGATTCCCCTTTTGACTTTCCCTTCCCGTACCCATCTCCACCAGGTCGCCTCGCTTATGGGAATCATCTGAACGATCTGGGACACTCGAACCAGGCTGAACTCCGGAAGTGATGGGATTTTCGGTTGCTGGATTGCCTGCTGTTCCATTTCTTCACCCCCCTACCGATTCCAGGAATTTCGACCCCTGGTCTAACAAGTTCCGCATTTCCGAAAGGAAAGCGATTGTTCCGCCCTCATCTGCCCTGCCGTCCTCAAGATCGTTCGCAATGCCGAGAACTTCGCCTGGATCGTCAGACAAATTGCCCACATGGGTCAGACTGCCGACAAGTCCCCGCAGCTGTCCGGTGACATTTGCCACGGGGACTAAATAGGGTTTTCGTTCAGCAACTCCGCCAAGGGCGTACCTAATTGTTCGCATATAGCGCGCAGGGTTTCCAAGCTAGGATCTGCTTTCCCCAGCTCTACATCAGAAAGGAAAGATGGCGAAATATGGCACTCTTTTGCGAATGCCCTTAAAGAAAAGCCTTTCCTTTCTCGCTCATTCCTTACCCTTGCCCCAAGAATCGTTCGATCCATTCTCCTCACCCCCCCCTCAACGTCCGGTATGTACGTATATTATTCACTCTCACCGTACGTGTCAAGCGTTTTTGTGCGTTATTTACGACTACCTCTTTTGTAAGCATTGGGCGTACATTCTTCGGGGAGGGGATATTCATGGAAATCGGGGAGAGAGTTAGAACAGAGAGAGAAAAGCTTTCTATATCCGGAAGAGAATTAGCAAAACGGGCCCAAATTAGCCCGTCTTTTTTAAGTGACATTGAAAAAGGTAGAACAAAACCTTCCCTTGATACGCTAACGGCTTTAAGCAAAGCGCTAGGTGTGAGCGTATCCGATTTGCTAGAGGAGACTGGCACGCCAAGACAACGTGCTATTCCTATCCCCAACCAGATACTGGTCCCGATCCTCCACCCGGCCTACGTCGCCTGCGCAGGAGAGGGATTCGGCCTCCACGGCGTGAACATGGAAGCCATAGAACATATCCCGCTCCCGGCAGAAGACCTCGGGCCCCAAGGTGAGCATCAGATTTTCGGGGTTCGCGTGGAAGGCACGTCAATGGAAGGCGCCGACATCAAGGACGGCTCCCTGGCAGTGATCAACCCCAACATGGAGATCCGCTACGGGGATACATGCCTGGTGTGCTTCGGTATCGACGAAGCAGCGATCAAGTTCGTCTACCCGCTCCCAGGAGACGGCCTCCGCATCGAATCAGCGGACCCGTCATACAAGAAGCACCTTTTTACGAAGGAAGAAGTCGAAGGTGGGCTGGTTCGCGTGGTCGGCCCCGTCGTGACCACGCTCTGGATGGGGAAACCAAAACGGGGAATTTGATTCCAGAATCAGGTGCTTAAAGATTCGAAGAAACAAGCCTGGCAATTCATCCTGAACTCTTTGCTTAAACATAAGGAGGCTTTTTCATAAAATGGATTGGCCTACCCTCTCAAACATATTTATTGGAATAGCAACCTTAGCAATGACCACCATGACGTTTCGCGCCGTTAAAGAATCTATTCGTGCTAGACGAACAACCTATGTGCCACACCTTTCCTTTGAAAATGTTGTATTTAAAGGATCTGTTCAAGTATCTATGTCTACGGCCCAAGCTAACATAGTTATTTCAGATAAAAGCTATTCATTGAATCCAGGATGCTCGATAGCAGCAAGCCTCCCTCTAACGAATCTTGGCATGGGTGCAGCAAAAGAGATACGAGTCGAGTGGGTTTATCAGTTACCGAAGCATGACGACATTTCCCCTTATATGGCTTTTATTAGCGAAGATTCTCTATCACGAAATGAAGGGGAGCAATATTTTTCTTTCTTGGAACCCGGCAATAAGGTAAATGTCTATCTGCCTTGCAGGCTTTTTGCCTATTATTTACTTTGTATGGAAGGGCATAAGAGTGCGTGTAAAAAAGCTGTTTTAAATTTGTCATACAAAGACTTAGAAAACAATTTGTTTGCTCTCACCTATAAAATTTGCACTTCAATGGAATATCTTAGGCCCGCCTTTTGTAATGAAACTTGGGGGTTTTCCGGCGAATATAAAATTTCTTGTGCCTTTACTTTAATTAAAAATGAGATGTATAAAAAAAAATGGTGGTTCAGTAAATAGGAAATCCTTAATGGGTTCTCTTTGCATCCTAAATCTAAAAGGACCATCATTTCAACACGCAAATTTCTTGACTACTGCACAGGCAGTATTCAGACGAGTCCCCTGGAAAGGCTCTGCACCAGCAAAAAGCAAGGAGATGGTCTTTTAAATGGAAGAATGGGACAGCTTGATTCAGAATCTGGAATCAATGAGGAGAGAGGGAAAAGATTCCATCCTTATTGACTCCTTATTGGAATATCTTGGGCGGGATCCTGAAAAGAACAGTTCAGCCGCAGAGCATCAACGCTTCCTCCTTGGGCTCAGACACGCTTCCGGGCTTGAGCAGTTCAAATCCGTTCTCACATTGGCACAGAATTCACTGAGAGCTTCGTTCATCTTGAATGGAAGCGCATCAATCGCATTGCTTGCATTCTTGGGGAATATATGGGGAGCAACCTCTCAATTTTCTGCCGCAAAGGGCTTGGTTTCATCTTTGCTCATATTCGGCCTTGGGGTTCTCTCTTCGGCCGTAGCCTCTGCAACTACTTGGTGTAGCCAATACAATTTTGCCCTGGTTGATTTCGGCTATGTAGCGCGAAAGGATACTTCAAAAAGCGGTTCCCCCTTAGGCGATTTTTTCCAATGGGCCTCGATAATTGCTGCCGCATCCTCTCTGTTCCTATTCTTTGCAGGAATAATGAATGCCGTTTGGGTCTTTCGGTCCGTATTTACGCAAAACTAGGGGAAGATCTCTTGCCTAATCAAACAGGCAATTGTTCTATTTTAAAACTGTGCCAGGAATTAGGTTTGACTTGTCCGGTCGACCTGACCTAGATCACGGAGGAAGCAAAATGAGTTTTATTAAAAATCATGGGCAAAGGTCTTGGGCACAGTCAGCAGAATAAACGAGGAGCCATACCGATCTCTTCATTGGCACTAAGCCTAGCCAGAGATCCACTAGGTGAGCCCTGTTGGTTCGGTTAGGGGTAAACGAGGCTTCGATCAGGTATGGTTACCTGCTTCTAGGAGGGCGCTACCGCATCGAATCCCCGAATCCGTCGTAAAAAAACACCCTTCAAAGGATTAGTTTGGAGGTGGGTTGGTTTGAGTGGTGGAGTCCGTCGTGACAATAGCATGAAGGGAAATTCGAAGCGCCGGATACAACCTATTAGCGCTGGCTCCGGCTTTTGGCCTATTTATCTTGAGCGACCTTTCATAGGAAACTTTAACTTGCCAGAAGGGTGGTTCCTTTTCTACGTGGTACAATTGCAAGACTTGAGGGTGTGGTTGAACCTTTATTAATTGCTATTTTATTTTAATACGACTCTTTTTACTTAAAACCTCTTGTTACCAACAACCCCTTTTTTAGGTGGTGGTTATAGTGCTTGCTCGCAAAGAAAACGAAACGACTTTGGTTATTGCTGGAAAATGGAACAAATACACACTAAGCGCGCCGTGGGTTTGTGAGCACATTTTTAATAGCAACGATGTAGAATTCGAGTTCTCTCATGACTACGATTTACCTCATCGCTTTACCAAAGATAATATTCGTTTTGTACCAACAGACAATAAAGTCACCTTTGTTTCGTTAAATAATGATTTTGAAAAAAAAGAGACAATAGAACGTATGGCTAAAAAGCTTTTAACAGAATTACACCATACGCCAATTTTAGCCTACGGGTACAACGCAGTTTTTGAGGAAGATACACCGTGCCCTGAAGCTTTATCTCTTTTTGTTTTCGGCGATGCTGACTACTTTTCCGATAGCGATTTATCCTTGCAAACAAGCGCCATAAATCGCTCTTTTATTTTTGACAACTACACGCTTAACATTGCTTATTCGCTAAATGAAGAAGGAGTCTTAACATTAAAGTTCAATATGCACAAAGCAGTTTCATCTTCCTCAGAAGCTATTGAAGGGATAGAAGGCGGCTTCACAACCTTTGAAGAATTCTTATCCAGGTTTTGTGCAACAAATGTTTTTTTCCAAACTATTTAATATAGATAGGTTGGGAGGGGAAACAATGAGTCCAGTTAACACTTCTGACATGTTATCGACTTATGACAAGGATACTAGTCTAAACGGAATAAAGGATACTTATTTAAGCAGAATTGAGGAAGCATATATCCCCAGCGCAGATAAAGATGTAGAAGACGACTCAACTCACCATAGAATTTGCAAAGCCTATGAGCTATATAATACTGCTTTTGTTTCTCCAAAGGATAACATCGCAGAAGATAAAATCATCGTCCAGATAAAGTTCGCCGATTTAAATAGGCATATGAAAACTTTTCTACGAAATAGGCGTTTTTAAATGAGCGCTCACTTTACTTACAAAGAGTCCCCCTCTGGAAGCGATTTAGAGCAGGGTGACATTCTTTTTCTTCATGGTGATCTTTGTCAAATAATTCAAACCCATTACCCTGTACAAGCGTTCAAGGATGGGTGTTGCCTCCTTGTCTTAACGCAAACCTGCGACCTTGTTAGGAGAAAGGGCCCCTGTAAAACACCAATTGTCACCCTAGCAATTGCAAAACCCCTCGAAGAGATAATTGTAGAAAAGATACACGAAGGGCAACATTTTGAGATCAAACATAATTCTTTCTTGTGCAATGATAAATACCGTCAGAAAATATCAGATTTTATTACAAAATTATTTAACAACAATGAGCCTGATTATTTTTATTTGCACGAAGATCAAAAACTTGGTATTAAGAAATCTTACGTTGCTATATTAAGGAAGTCGTTTATTTTTGAAATAGTCGGGACCGATTTTTATGAAAAGCTTTTAGAAGCAAGAAGCGCAACATTAGCGGACGTTTTTAAGGCTAAATTGGGATGGTTATCAGGACATCTCTTCTCTAGAGTAGGGACTTTGGATTGGACGAATCACTTTTCCGAAGATGAGTTTAAAGTTATAGTGGACACGGTCCTTGATAAATATATCGATTGGTACCCTACAGCAAAAGAATCAATTGTTGAGAAATTAGTTGAGGAAGAGAAATTCGAATCGAACGACGGGTTGTTGGCAGCGATCGACGAATATGAAATATTAAAACCAAAAGATATAGCTATTAAGAGGTTAGCCGAAATACTGAGAGAGTATGAACGAAGCGTTTCTGCAGATATTTCCAAACGGCTTTTAAAAAAAATTGAGAATGATCCAATTTTATCGGCTATTTTATCCAGAAGTAAGTATCTCTCAGCGCAAAAAAAAGGTTAATATGGGTTGTTAAATTAAAAGGTACCGCCCAGTCTCTTCCGCACATTTGTTTGGGCTCAAACTGACAACCCCTCGAGTAGGGTCGTCCAATCTTCGTGGGCTAGACGCTCAGGGGTAGCTCCAAGGCCTTCTCCTCCTGATCCTGCCCCCCCCCGGCCAGCAAACCTCGAAAAAGACACTCCAAGACCCCCTATGTGGGTATTGGAGAAGACAAACAAGACACGTTAGCAATGCAAAAAGAGCCCTAACGAATAGCGGGGACTTCCCCTATGTGCCTAAAGAAAGTACGGAAGAAGTCTCCAAGAAGAAAGCTTGCTTTATCTCTGCTCTATCCCAAAAACATTTCTATCAAACAATTCAAGGGCCTTCTTTTCTAGTTGAAAGGCCTCGTATCTCTTTCTATTAGCTAATAAGACTAGTTCCCCAATCTCGCGCATTTCCATTTCCTCAAGTAGTGGTACGGGGACGCGACCAACATGAGTGTCATCGATTTCATCGACGACTGAGCCGTAAGTAAAGCGCTGAACAAGAAGCCGGCCGTACTCAGTAGACAACCAAGCATAAAGATAACCTGCGATCTCGTCGGACGACGCGTCAATTCTGATGATATGTTGACTCGAGGCCCACCCGTTCCAGTGTTTTGGAGCGATATTTACTTTGCCAATAGTACCCGAACATGTAATTAGAATTTGGTTTTCTTTTATTGTAAGTTGATCTTTTATCCTAACTCCGTGTCCTCTTAGAGATAAATACTTTCCTGTTCTCGGGTCGAGATTTCCTATTCCTTTTCCACCTATAAATGGCACCCCATATTCCTCTTCCACATAGAGGCGCTTAAACCTTCCAGGAAGGATTATCTCTCTACTAAGGATTAGACTATCTAACCTTACCGTTATTCTTGCTCGGTCAGATAACACCTTTTCTATTGCGTTGGCGAAAGGATTATGGAAAGAACCATCAAATCTATCATCTAAATTTAGCGAAGGTACTGAAAAGCTGATTACGTCCCTTCGATTGATTATGGGAACAAGAGGAAGATCGAGAGACTCTAATATCTTGGTTCTAGCATTAATTATTAAATCGTTCGATTCATCCCTTAGATTAAGTGATTTGATGATCATTGCGTTGATTGTTTCAACGGTCCCATCGTTTAGAACCGGGAGCTGTATCGCTTCAAGGTGAAACGGCTCAATATGCTGAACTACAGCTCCATAATTACTAGTGGTCAGCAGCAGGTTGCCAATCTTAGAACGCAGAAAAGCATAAATATAGCCGGCACCAACATTCGAAATAGCATCCATGCGTATCAAATCATGGCTGAAGACAGCATTGTCTAAATGTTTGCCAACAATTGAACACTCACCGACTGTTCCTGAACAAGTAAGGAGGATCTGCCCCTTCTTTACTCTCAGAGGATCGAGTCTTGCAGAATTAGAAAAAGCTAAATACCTGGCTGGTGCCGGGAGCAACTCCGTAATTTGCGACGGTTGGTAAAACGGAACACCTGGACCATCCACGTAAGGACGCTTAAACCTTGGAAGGAGATAAGCCGAAACAAGGCCATTCGGACCAGATAGTGGCTTTTTTGAGCTGCGGCACTTTGCAATCAACTCTCTGGCATGCTTTGCGGCAATATTAAAGACACTGGCTTCAAGCCGTCCGCCGGAGGCAAATATTTCTTCTATGCTAATCGTGGCATAAGCGAGTTTTCTATCCATAATGCCTACCACGGTAATCCCTCGTTCTTCTTCCAATCATCAAATATCGGCGGAATTTCTGGGGTTTGATCGTCGATGACCTTTTCTTTCATTCTCTCGATTTTCCCGCTTCCGTCGTCCTGCTGAACAACCTCATTCCTTTCCTCTACTATCTCATTCCCATGTTCATCCCGCTTAAACATGGTATTCCCCCGTTTATCGTGACCAACCTTATCAATAATCGCCATAAAAACGTTGTAGGGGATATGCAATTCAGCACGCATTTCGTTATCTTTCTCTTCTTTTGTTTTCTTTTGGACTATAAGTATGGAAGTTTGAACCCCAGTGTGGGGCTGAAATGCATCCTGGTGCAGGTCTATACTGGCAATCAGTTTCGTCTCGCGCAGCAGCCATTGACGAATGTAGCCCAAGCCCGGAGCTCCCAGAATACTGTCAGGAAGGACAATAGCCATTCTCCCCCCTTGCGCAAGGAACTGAACACATCTTTCTACGAAGAGTTGTTCGGGCGGAACTCCGCCTTGTAACCGATCTGTCTTTATCCAAAGCCCACTCTTCTTATTAGGTTTTGTCCAAATATGACCAAGGTCAAATTGCTCAAGCACTGGAATATCCTTAATCAGAATTTTACTTCCGAAAGGCGGATTCGTGAATATTACATTGAAACGACCGATATCCTTCCATGATCGAAGATCCTTTCCTGAAATATATTTCGACCTATCTGGTTCCCCTTTGTTTATTGCGGCCGCTAGACTATTGCGGAACTCTTCGCTCCACATGTATGGAGGTTCAAGGGAATCCGTTTGGAACATGTTTCCGCTACCATCGTTGTTCATAACCATGTTCATTTTTGCGGCTTTAACTAACTCCTGCGTGATATCAAAGCCGAAGAAATAGGTAGAAGCAAACTCTGTTACTTTTTCGTCGTATTGACGACGCTGCTCGTTACTCCAATGCTCCAAAGGGAGGCCAATCGAATTAGAAAACTCTTCTCTTAGCGCTTGCATAACATGCAACATTGCGATAACGATGAAACCTCCGGTTCCACATGCGGGATCCAAGACACGTTCTCCGTTTTGTGGATTAACCATTTTAACCGCCATGTGCATAATATTTCGCGGGGTAAAAAACTGCCCTCTATCTCCCCTTAGATTGCTCCCTACTACCTCTTCATAGGCTTTCCCTTTGATATCGATATCTGTCGAAAGAAGACTAAAATTCTGAAGCTCAGCGACCACGCGCACAAGGCTTCGAGGGTTTAATTCGATAGTTTCTCCGAAATTGAAGATTTGCGGGAACTTTGATTTTACCCTTCCAAATAAACCCTCTATTCTTTTCTTGCATGCAGTTTGACCATCAGGATCGTTTAACTCTTCTGGTTTGACAAAAAATTCCAGATCTTTTGGGATATTTTTTTCATCCCATATTTTACAAAAAATAATTTTTAGAAGCTCAAAGAAAGCACTTTCTTTTCCGAATCCATCAGCTACATAAATATGATTGTGACAACCTTTGAAAGCATAAAGAAGAACATCTCCTACAGCTTTATCAAGTTCGTCCCTCTTGCGCCCAACGGACTTTCTGCTGCCGCCTGCGGTTGGAATATCTACTTCCTCTTCGAGTTTCCAACTACCGTCTGGTTGCCGAATCTTACGCCAAACCTCTCTGTGTTTCCCGTTCGTCCATAGTCCCCAGTTACAGTTTAGACAGGCAGCCATATAGCTTTTCAGCTGCCCTACTCCATCATTTTTATCGTTCGGGCTTATTGATTCCTTCTTACACTCCACAAGGATCTCGATGTTGTCCTGCAAATAAGCAGAGTTTTCCTTGAAGATTGCGACATCTACCCTAGGTTTCTTGGAACCGAAGTTTATTCCGTGTTCTACCCTAATCCTAGTTCTTGGGTATTTCATGGAATTAACTAGTCGTTTGAGGATGTTTTGTCGTACTCTTTCTTCTGGTTTGTCTGGACGAAGTCTGCCATCAATAAAGTCGATTATTCTGTCATCGGGAATAAATCCTTCTGGATTCGCCAAGACCGTCACTCCATTCGGGCTATTATTACTAATCAACCGAGAGATAAATCGTAAAAAGATCTAATCTAAAATAAATAAAGGAGCTAGTGAGATTTCGCAACTATACGAAAGCACTCCACCTTTTCTAATGATAGGTGAATTTCCAGATATTCCAAAGTCAACAAGGGATAATTAGTCCTCTTTGAGAGCGTGATCATTCCAGGTGAGACTCACGATAAACTTGCCGGCAATCTAATACTAGGGATTCAGGTCATACCTGAAATTTTTCATCTTTTTTGCTTTCCGCTTTCCAGCCAATCTGCCCATGCCTGCATCATTTTCCTCCGCACTTCCAGATGCTCTGCGTAATTATAGGCAGCTCTTACGCTGTTTCTCTCCACATGGGCAAGTTGCTTTTCTATCGCGTCTGCCGGCCAGCCTTGCTCATTCAGGATCGTTGACGCCATGCTCCTGAATCCATGGCCCGTCAGTTCCTCTTTCTCATACCCCATGCGTCTCAGGGCCGCGTTAACGGTGGCATCCGATATTGGGCGGGCAAATGTCCTCACCGAGGGGAAGAGATAATGTCCTGTGCCCGTTATAGGGCGTATCTGGGCAAGGACCTCGAGAGCCTGCTTGGAAAGCGGGACAACGTGAGGACGATCCATCTTCATCTTCGCTGCGGGGATCTTCCATTCCGCCTTCGCCAGATCAAATTCGGACCACTCTGCCTGCCTAAGCTCGCCAGGGCGGACAAACGTCAGGATCCCCAAGTGCATCGCGCACTTGATGATGATGGATCCGTCATATCCCTGGATCGCTCGCATAAGGGCCCCGATCTTTTCCGGTTCCGTGAAGGTGGCCATGTGTTTTCTTCTGACCGGCACTAGGGCCCCGCGGAGATCCGCAGCCGTATCCCTCGAGCATCTCCCTGTGGCAATTCCGTAGCGAAAGACCTGGCTGCAGTGCTGGAGGATACGGTGAGCCATTTCGTGCTTCCCCTGCCCCTCGATCTTCCGTATCACATCGAGAAGCTCCATGGGCTGGAGCGCCTCTATCGGGCGATTCCCTATGAAGGGGGATACCAGGCGCCTGAGGCGGGATTTGATGGCTTCAGCATGATCCGGATCTCGAATTGGGAGTACTTTCTTTTCGATCCACTCTTTGGCCACGTCGTCGAATGTGCAGCCGGCAGGAGTTTCCTTGAAGGGGTTTTCACCCGCGGATATTTTTGCGTAATACTCATCGCGTTTGGCTCGGGCTTGGGCGAGCGTCACCCTGGGGTAGACTCCAAGGCTGCGCTTGACCTCCTTGCCCTCTAACCAGACGCGAATTCTCCAGCACTTCGCCCCGTTTGGTAGGATCTCGAGGTAGAGTCCCCGGTCATCCCGTAACATGTACGGTTTCTCCCGGGTCTCCAATTTGCGGATGCGTGTGTCCGAAAGCGGCATTTGCAACACCTCCGGGCCACCGTACAACTTTTCGCCGTGCAACTGGTGATGTACGAAAACATGTACGGTGATAGTCGCTTTTCCCTACATTTTAGGTTTACCGGATAAAAGGGTCAATACGCAAAAAAATTCTGGCTCCCCGACGAGGACTTGAACCTCGAACCTAGTGGTTAACAGCCACCCGCTCTGCCGATTGAGCTATCGGGGAATCCCATTTTATGCCGAGCTCTGAAACGCTTCAGCGGTTGGAAATATAGCATAACCTCTTCGGACTGACAAGAGCCCTTCGGGAATCTTCAGCACGGCATTCCCTGCATGCACAGGGGTGGTTCCAGCCGGCAGCGCTCCAGGAGTGACCGATCCTGGAATATCCCGCGCGTTTCTCCGTCTGCTTCGAGCCGGCCTTCGGAAAGCACCATCGTCCTTGGGCAGACCTCCAGGACCAGGTCCAGGTCGTGGGTGGCGATCAGGCGCGTGTGGCGGAATGTTTTCAGGAGGGAGATCAGGAGGCGGCGCCCCCTCGGGTCGAGGCTGGCGCTCGGCTCATCCATGACAAGGACGTCCGGCATCATGGAAAGCACGGTTGCGATGGCGACCGACCGTTTCTCCCCTCCAGACAGGCGGTACGTCGGTCGTTCTGCAAGATGCCCCGCCCCCACCTGGTCCAGTGCCGCTCTCACCCGCTCCCTGGCTTCTTCCGCGGAAAGCCCCTGATTCAAGGGTCCAAACGCGACATCGTCAAAAACCGTCGGCATGAAGAGTTGGTCGTCGGGATCCTGAAGCAGGAACCCGATCCTCCTCCGGATTTCCCCCACCGTTTTTTTTGAAAGGAACGTGCCGCCAAGGTTCACCGACCCTTCCCGGGGCATGATCAACCCGGCCAATGTGAGCAGCGTCGTCGATTTCCCCGCTCCGTTTGCCCCCACAAGACCGACCGATTCCCCGTGTTCCAGGCGGAAAGACAGACCGCGAAGAGCTTCCGTCCCGTCAGGATAGGCAACCCAGAGGTCCCTGACTTCAAGGAAATGATGGCTCATCGCCCGGTAACCCACCCGAATAGCCGGTCAGGTACGTCCACGAACCGGGCCGCCAGGAAATACAGTGTCCAGAACGAGGCATAAAGCCCATCCCGGCTCCAGTTGAAGTGAAGGGGCTGAAGCAGGCGAACTTCTCCGTCGAACCCCCTCAGGAGCATGGCCCGGTAGATCCGAGTCGCCCGGTCGAGGCTCCGAAGCAAAAGAAAGCCGATCATCGAAGCCGCGCTCGAAATCCGGATTTTCGGGCGGTTGCCCCTAGACCTCAGGTCATGGGCCCTCACCATGCGAAGGGCTTCCTCCCTAAGAAGGTTTAGGTAGCGGAAGAGGAACTGCAGTTGCGTGACCAGGACCTTGGGAACCCCCATCTTTTCAAGCCCGAGGCACAATTTTTCGAACGGAGTCGTCATCGCCAGGAGGATCGCCGCGGTCACCGCCAAAAACGACCTCAGCGTGATCGAAAAGAAAGAGACCCAGCCGCCTGAGAGCGAAAACCATTCCGTTCGGATCAGAATCTGCCGGTCAAAAAGAGGGTTGAACAGGCCCACGAGAAGGACGAAGGGGAAAGCCACGAGGGCCTTCCGGAGAAGCGCCCTCACGGGCACACAGCAGGCAGCCGTCAAGGCAACCGGGTAAAGGAAAAAGGGCATCAACCTGGAAACCTCGTACCGCCCGAAAGAGGTCACCGAGAGGACGAACGCAAGGGTTACGAACCACTTGGTCCTCGGATCCAGCGAATCGGTTTCGCCAGATCCCCTTTGGTTTCCCTGAAAGGAAAGGATTCCAGACATCCCTGACGGGTCGGCTTTCTACTGCCTCTGCCTCAAGGCAAGCCCCCTGAGGACGAATCCGACCATGCCCGCAAGCAAGAGGGTGAGGGCTCCCCCCACGAGCCCGGAAACCGTCGTCCCACCATCCACCGCCGGCCATGGGGACGCTTCTTCTTTCGTTTCGGCGGGACTTTCCTCCGAGCCTGACTTCCGGAAGCCGTAGTCCGGCAAAAACGCCAGTTTTTCCTGGAGAACCGCCAGCGCCCCATGAATTCCTTCCGCGGGAGCCTCTAGCTCTTCCTTACCCGAAGTCTTTGCCATCGACCATTCAAGGCCGTCCGGGTAAGAGGAGGCAAACCAGGAGAGCAAGCCCCCAGTGATCGCCGCAGCAAGTCCGAGGCCAACCAGGACTTTCCTTAGGGGAACTCCCTGCATCCGGGAGTTATGGGCCGCTGCGGCCAGGATTTCAGGCCTCGCCTTCCATACAAAGGACACGACGGCCGCTGTCACGACCCCTTCGACGGCTCCGATCCCCAAGTGAATGGGCTGCATCAGGAGAAGGAAGGTTTTGAAGGGCAGTTCCGAGATCCCGGAAGCCAGTGTTTCCAGGACAACGGAAAAAGCCCCCATCTGAAGCCCTACGACCGCCGAAAGCACCGCGCCCAGAAAGATCCTGTTCCGGGAGGGCGAGTCCCCTACGATCTTTTTATAGATAAAGGGATACGCGATAAAACAGGGGAAAAAGGCCATGTTGAAGATATTGCACCCCAGTGCCAGGAGGCCCCCGTCAGCAAAGAAAAGTGCCTGAACGACCAGGACCGAGGCCAGGACCAGGAAGGCGGCATACGGTCCCAGCAGGATCGCCAGGATCATTCCTCCACCCAAGTGTCCGCTGGAACCCGTCGCCGGAATGCTGAAGTTGATCATCTGGGCCGCGAAAACAAAGGCTCCAAGAACCCCCATGAGAGGAACCCTCGATTCGTCGGGGGAGTTCTTCAAGCGTTTGGCCGAATACGCCGTCAAGCCGGCCGTAACGGCCCACATCGTTCCTCCGACCGCCGGGGAAAGAAGTGCATCTGCCATGTGCATAAAAACCACCTCATTCGTGTTACGTTTTTCGATCTATGTAGCACCGAAAAAACTGGATGTCAAGCCAAAAAAAGGGCGGGGGTCCTTTCCCCCGCCCGCTTCAGGCAAACGGATTCCGGCAGGTTCAGGCCTTTTTTTGCTCTTTCGCCCAGCTGTCCTTCAGGGACACGATCCGGTTGAACACCGGCCTTCCGGGCCTTGTTTCCGGATCGACGCAGAAATAGCCATGGCGCAGGAACTGGAAGCGCTGTCCCGCTTCGGCCATCGACAGGCTCGGTTCTACCATGCATCCGGGCAGAACAACCAGGGAATCCGGGTTCAGGTAATCCCGGTATTCTTTCCCCTCCTCCACCTCGTCGAGGTTCTTCAGGGTAAACAGGTGGTCGTAGAGGCGAACCTCCGCCTTAACGGCATGAGCCGCCGAAACCCAGTGGAGGGTTCCCTTCACTTTCCTCCCGTCCGGCGCCTCCCCTCCGCGGGTCGCGGGATCGTATTCGCAGCGGATTTCGACGATCCTGCCTTCTTCGTCCCTGACGACCGACTTGCAAGTGACGAAATAGGCATGTTTGAGCCGAACTTCCTTCCCCGGGGAAAGGCGGAAGTAGTTCTTCGGGGGATTCTCCATGAAATCGTCTTCTTCGATATAAAGGACCCGGGAAAACGGGATTTTTCTTGTCGTGGAGGCTTCCGCTTCCGGGTTGTCAAGGGCATCGAGCTCTTCGACCTGGCCCTCGGGGTAATTCTCGATCACGAGACGAAGCGGCCTGAGGACGGCCATGACACGGTTGGCCGTCTTGTTCAGCTCTTCGCGGATACAGAACTGCAGGAACTCGATGTCCACCATGCTGTTCGTCTTCGCGACACCGATTTCCTCACAGAAGCGGCGAATCGAAGAAGGGGTGTAGCCCCTGCGGCGAAGGCCCGAGATCGTCGGCATCCTCGGGTCGTCCCATCCCGAAACGCATTTCGTCGTGACGAGTTCGAGCAGTTTTCGCTTGCTCATGACCGTGTAGGTGAGGTTCAACCTTGCGAATTCGTACTGCCGGGGCCGATGGGGCACCGAGACGTTTTCGATGAACCAGTCATAAAGAGGCCGATGGTCCTGGAACTCGAGGGTACAGATCGAATGCGTGACGCCTTCGATCGCATCTTCGTATCCATGGGCAAAATCGTACATCGGGTAGATGCACCACTTGTCTCCCGTGTTATGGTGGGATTCTTTCAGGATCCGGTACATGACGGGATCCCTCATGTTGACGTTGGGGTGAGACATGTCAATTTTCGCCCGGAGGACACATTCCCCTTCCTCGAATTCCCCGTTTTTCATCTTTTCGAAAAGGGCCAGGTTCTCCTCCACCGTCCTGTTGCGCCACGGGGACTCCTTGCCCGGTTCCGTCAAGGTTCCACGGGTTTTTCGAATTTCCTCCGCGGACTGGTGATCCACGTAGGCCTTCCCGGCCTTTATCAGTTCGATCGCCCAAAGGTAAAACTGATCGAAATAGTCCGAAGCGAAGCACAGGTTGCTCCACTTGAAACCGAGCCATTCAACGTCCTTCTTGATCGACTCCACGTACTCGATTTCTTCTTTCGTCGGGTTCGTGTCGTCGAAGCGGAGATTGCAGTCTCCGCCGAACTTTTCCGCCAAGCCGAAGTTCAGGCAGATCGACTTGGCATGGCCGATATGCAGGTATCCGTTCGGTTCGGGCGGGAACCGGGTAACGACTTTTTTGATTCGCCCTGACTCCAGGTCTTCCCGGATGATTTGCTCGATAAAATTGCCGCTCTTCGGCATTGCCTGATCCATCTCGCTCCTCCATCCTCGCGGTCAAAGTGACGATCTTCCAGAATGTTTTATCACAACTTGCTTCTCGACCCAATCGACGAATCGGCATAAACACGGCTTCGCCCAGCCGCCTTGGCCTGGTAAAGGCGCTCGTCGGCCCTTTCCAGCAGTTTCTCCACCGTCACCTCGGAAGGGGCTGCGAATTCTTCTGTGTCGACTACGCCGGCACTGAAGCCCATGGGGATCCTTCGCTCGGGGTCGGCCCAGATCGAAAGACGCACTTCCTCGAGAAGCCCGAGCAGCAGGATCTCCGCCTCCCTTTTGCAATAATCGGAAAACACGATCAGGAATTCATCTCCCCCATACCGTGCGGAAACCTGTCCCGGTGTGGAACTCCTCAGAACGAGAGACGCGAATTTTTCCAGGACCTCGTCCCCTGCCCTGTGCCCCAGGGTGTCGTTGATTTTCTTGAAATGATCCAGGTCGAGGAGCGCAAGCGAAAAGATCGTCCCGTCCGAACGCTTGCCTTTCACCATCTCTTCCAGGAGTCCATAGGCCGCCCTCATGTTCATCAGCCCGGTCAAGGGGTCGATGACGGCCGCCTCCCTGAGTCGCTCCTCCACCTCCCGCCGAAGGCTCGCGTCCCGGAACACGAAAAGTTTTCCCATTAAAGCCGGCTTGCCCTTGGCCCTCCTGTCCCTGAGTGTGGAGACCTGAACTTCATAGGCCGCCTTCCCTCCACCTGGCAAATCCCGTTCGACTTCTGCGAGGCAGTCCTCTTCCCCCTGGAAGAATCCGCACATGCCCCACCAGTCCCGAAAGGCCTCGTCGATCTTCATGCCGTAGACCTCTTCCCGGTCACGGCCCAGGATGGCAGCCATCGCGGGGTTGAGATCCGCGATACCGCCCCGTGGGTCGACCACTAGCACTCCGTCCGGCATCGTTTCCACGAGTAGGCTGCGGGCAACCGGAACCAGATCAAGGATTCCAAAGCGCGTAATGCCGACCGTCAACGTTCCCGCCGAAAATAGAAAGGCAAGCGGCATCCAGTCCGGAAACTGCCCGCAGGTTCCCAAAAGGAAGGAAAAGGCATTCACTGACAGTGGAGCCAATGCTCCCGCGACAAGGACGAAAAACTGGGGGAGGGTCGGACGGGAAACCCGCAGGGCCCGCTTGACGATGAAAAAAGCTCCCGCAAGAAGCATCAACGAAGAATACGCGGCCTGCACCCAAAACCAAGGGCCGGGTTCAAAAAACAGCTGGCCCGTTTCCGGCTTCAGCAGGACATCCGTCCAAAGGCCATGAAAACGTCCGTGGGTGAAGGCGAGGGTAACGGTGATCCCAGGTAGGGCAAGCAGAACGGGAATCCAGTTTCGGGTCGGGAACTCCCCGGCCAGAGCATACCGAACGGCAAAAAGGAAAAAGAAAACGGGGCAGCTTACGGCCGCAGGGGTGGCAACCTGCCTCCAGAACAGCTTCAAGGCTTCAGTCTTGGCCGCGCCTTCAAGGGCCCCGGCAAGGCACCAGTGAGACACCGCCCACAAAAAAAGCACCAGGTAGAAGCCAGCTCCCCCGAACCGTTTCCGGCGGACGAAACTCAGAAGCCCGGATGCAAAGATCCCCGAGGCAAGAAAGAAAAGGCTGACGGCGTGGAAGGTATAGGAAGAGAAAAGAGCGTTCATGAAAGTATTCTAAACGATCATCCCCTTATCTCTCCACCCACACTCGCCTTTTTCCCGTTTTTGGCGGATTCCTCCCTCTGCTCGTTACCTTCAAGCCGCTCGAGAAAAACTCTCTTCTCGGCCTTCCGGAGCTTTTTCACCCTTCTTTCCACGGACTGGGCTTCTCCCCTGTCAAACCGGTTCGCGGTGGCAAATACCAGTTCCACGGGATGATGAGCAGCTGTGTAGCGGGCGCCTTTCCCCTCCCGGTGTTCCCTGACCCGCCGGTCGAGATCCGTTGCGATCCCGCAATACAAAGAACCATCGTCACATCGCAGAAGGTAGATGCAAAAGCGGTTGTCACTCATTTTTTCCGGCCGCGGTCTGCCTGGCATTCCAGGGTTTTCAGCAGGTTGTAGAACAACCGGTTTACGGGGGTCGAGACCCCGTGTCGTTCCCCAAGGCGGCAAACCTTGCCGGCGAACATTTCGACCTCCGTTTTCCGCCCCGCTTCGAGATCCTGGAGCATCGAGTTCTTCCCTTCCGGGTTGAAGCTCATCAACATGCGGACGCTTTCCTGCAGGTCTTCTTCCGAAAGCGAAATCCCCGAACGGGAGGCAACGGCCATGACCTCACGCATGGCCGCAAAAGCCGCTTCAAGGCTTTCCGGAACTTCCTGGAAAACCCGATAGGGAGCTCCCAGGATTGCTCCTGCCTGGTTGATTCCAACATTCACCATGAACTTCCACCACATTTTCCTGGTGATCTCCCCGGTGGCTTCATAAAGGACCCCGGCCTCTTCGAGAAGCCGGGCCAGCCGCTCCATCCGGGGTGTAAATTTCCCATCCCCCTCGCCGAACACGATCTGACCCGGGCTGGAGTAGACCAGGCGGTCTTTTTCCCTCGTCGAATCCATCCTCGCGACAAAGCAGGGAAGGATCTTCTCCGCTCCTAGCCTTTCTCCAAGGGTCTCCTCGCTGTCGATGCCGTTCAGCAGGGAAAGGACGACCGTCCCAGGCCCCACGACCTTTTCAAGGATTTCCAAAGCCTCCTGCAGCTGGTAATCCTTGACCGCGACGAAAAGGAAGTCCGGAGGACCGGAAATCTCGTCAGGCGTCAGGCACGGGAAGAAATAGGGCCTCCCGTTCACAATCCTGACCCGGCGTTCGTAGGTTTCCTTTCGGGCCGTGTCGCAAAGAAAGTGAAACGGGTAGCCCCTGTCTGCAAACTGGGAAGCGAAGGTCATCCCCACGGCTCCCATACCGAGGAAAAGCACGTTCTCCACCATTATCACGCTCCTGGGTCGTGTAAAACCGGGCAACACGACGTCCGGATTCCAGTATAGCCGACGGAGATTTTTAATTGCCGGTAGAGTAGAATACCGTTTGAAAACCGCAACAGATGGGGGAGGTTGACTCATGCCGTCTTCTCAGGAAGACTATTCCAGGATCTTTGACGCTCTGCTGCAGGACGCCCAGGACGCAGTCGCCCTTTGCGACACGAACCAGGTCATTCTGAAAATCAACCCGGCATTCACGGAGCTCTTCGGACATTCCGAAGAGGAGGCGGTAGGAAAACGGCTGGACCTGCTGGTTGCCACCACCCCGGAAATGATGGCCAGCTCGGATTTGCAGGTGGACCGGATCCGGACCTGGGAGAAGGTTTTCACCCAGGCAGTCCTTCGCACCAGGAAGGACGGTTCCACGGTTCCCGTTTCGATCGAGGGCAACGTCTTCCGCCTTGCCGGCGGAGAGAGCCTGATCCTTTGGAATTACAGGGAAATCCACGCCGAAGAAGATCCCGGAGTTTAGGGACCCCTAGCCGGGATCTTCTTCAGTTTTTTCGAAGCAGTCGGATCAAAACCAGCAGGACAACCGCACCCAGTGTAGCGGTAAGAAGGTTCCCCCAAAATCCGCTCCCGACAGAAAAACCCAGGTTCTTCGAGAGGAAACCGCCCACAAGTGCCCCGGTGACTCCGACTCCGATGTTGCCGACCAGCCCGAAGCCTCCTCCCTTAACAAGGAGACCGGCCAACCAGCCCGCGAGAAACCCGACAAAAGCGAACCCAAGGAAACTCACCGGCGTATCCCTAGGTGCGGGAAAGCTTTTCCCTGACCCTCTTCAGCATATCCGCCGTCATCGCGGAGAGGTCGTATTTCGGGGAGAACCCCCACTCTTCCCGGGCCGCAGAACAGTCCAGGGAGTCCGGCCAGGACTCTGCGATGCCCTGTCGAACCGGGTCTACGTCGTAAGAAAGCACGAATGCCGGGATGTGCTTGCGGATCTCTGCCGCGACCTGTTCCGGTTCGATGCTCATCGCCGAGATGTTGAACGCGTTGCGGTGAACCAGCCTCGACGGATCCGCCTCCATCAGCTGTACCACTGCTTCCAGGGCGTCCGGCATGTACATCATGTCCATGAACGTCCCTTTCGCAATGTAGCTCGTGTATGAACCCTTAGACACTGCATCGTAGTAGATGTGCACCGCGTAATCGGTCGTCCCCCCGCCGGGCAGGGCCACATAGGAAATGAGCCCCGGGAAGCGAAGCCCCCTGGTATCCAGCCCGTACTTGAGGTGGTAATAATCGCACAGGAGTTCCCCTGTGACTTTCGCGACCCCGTAGATGGTCGTCGGCCTCTGGAGGGTGTCCTGGGGAGTCATCCGGTGGGGCGTATTCGGGCCGAATGCCGCAATGGAACTGGGGAAAAACATCGCAGCTCCGGCCGACCGGGCACACTCGAGGGCAACGACGGTCCCGTTTGCGTTGACTTCCCAGGCCAGCTGGGGTTTGGCTTCCCCTGTAGCGGAGAGGATCCCCGCGAGGTGGATCACGGTATCGGCCTTGAACGAGGAGAGGAGGTCGTAAAACGCTTTCCCGTCACGGACATCCAGCAGCTCGAAGGGGCCCGCCTCGCAAGTCTCCGGGGAACCGGCCCTGCAATCTGTCGCGAGAACGTTCGCATCCCCGTAAAGCTTCCTCAGGTAGGGGGTCAGCTCGACACCGATCTGGCCGTTTGCCCCCGTTACTAGGATTCGTTTCATCCTGCCTGCCATCTCCTTTCGAAACCAAAACCGAATCCAGGACTGGATTCCCGAATGCTGCGACAAGCTCCGGGAAATAGTATCGGGCTGTTCGGGCAACCCTGTCAAAGTGCTATATTTGGAGGGAATTTTCTATATTTCCTTTCGCTCTCCCTATAATTGTGGGACGAAATGACCTTCGGGAAGGTGTTCCGATTGGACCATCGGATGGAGCTGGAAGAACTGGCATCGCGGATCAGGGGGGATTCAAGCGCGCCCTATTACATCGCGAATGTCCTTCGGGAAGCGATCTACCGGGGCATCATCGAGGAAGGCAAACCCCTCCACCAGGCAACCCTGGCACAAAGGCTGAACGTCAGTCCGATCCCCCTCAGGGAAGCCTTGCGCTTGCTTGAAACGGAAGGCCTCGTCACGTTCCGCGAAGGCAGGGGCGCTGTCGTTACGGCCCTGTCCCTGGAGGAAGCCCGGGAGCTCTACGAAATGATCGCGGCGTTAGAGACCAACCTGATGCGAATCGCTTTCCCAAAGATCACGCGGAGAATCCTCGAGGAGGCTTCGGCCATCCTCACGGAAATGGAAGCGGAAGAGGACTGCATTCGCTGGCGTGACCTCAACCAGATGTTCCACAACCTTTTCTACGAACCGGCCGACCGCCCCCTTACCCTCGACACGCTGGCCAGGCTCCGGCAGAAAACGGACCGTACGATCCGAGTTCACCTCGCCTCGATGAGAATCGACTCCCAGAAGCAGCACCGCGAAATTCTCGCGGCGGCCGAGTCCAGGAACCTGGAGGGAACTCTCGCCGCGCTTTTCAACCACCTGAACTACACTTCAAACGATCTCCAGTCCTGCATGCGGGCCGGAACCGCAGCACGGGGCAGAACCGGGCAGGCTTAAAAGACCCTGGATAGCCAGTACGCGGAAAGAGCCGTAGCGGAAGAAAGGAAAGTCCCCCACGCAAGATCGACCACCGTAACCAGAACGGGCCATCCCTCAAGGGTGGCCAGGTTCGTCAGGTCATACGTCGCGTAGCAGACCAGGCCGAACAAGGCTCCCCTCGCTGCGACCTGTACCGCGGTGCCAGGCCGCCCGGTAACGAAAACCACCATTCCGGCAACGAAGAGAAGGTAAAAGATCCCGGCGGCTATCCAATTGGGGTTCCGGGCCATGATATAGCCGATCTGCGACTTGTAGAACCGTGGAGCGATCAGGCTCAGCCAGACGGCATCAATCCCGATAAAAGGAACCAGGGTCACGAGGTAAAGCCTGAAAAACGACATCCTACCAGCCTCCTTTAAACAGCGACCGAAGCCTTCCGTTCCTTCACCGATTTTTCCGGCGAAGCCCTTCCCACCTTAGAGGGAAAAGTCGACAAAACCAACGATCCCTGAATGAATACGCAGGCGTTTCTAACCAGCTATACCTTCTTTTTATTCCGATTGGATAATTTTACCATTATGGCGATTTAAAATGAAACCTCTTCCGCCACTTCCTACGTTTCCCGCGAAACGGACACACCTCGATCGCTCTGCTAAAATAGTATTAATCGGCTGACCTGAAACAGCATCTGCTTCGAGGAGGGATTGACGATGCAAAAGGAACCCATCCGGAAATATCGTTGTGCATCCTGCGAGAAAGTCTTCGAATACGAAGGAAAACCGGAAAAATGCCCTTACTGCCGGTGCCGAATCCTGTTCCTGGTTGAGGGGGAATCGACTCGTCAACCATCGAGCAGAGGCGGATGCGCCCCGTCTGGTTGAGGGATCTGAAGGCGGGGCCGTTGGCCTCACCGTCGAGAACCCTTCTGACGTCGAATTTCGGACGCGTAAGGAATCCGTCCGGTTACTGGGAGAAAGCGATTGACACTGCGATTGTTGCTCAAGTTCCTGGAAGAACGGTTTGCGGTTTCGGGCCGCAAGGTTCTGATTCTCGATTACGATGGCACCCTTGCCCCTTTTACGGAGAATCCTTCCGATGCCCTTCCCTACGAGGGCATCCGGGAGCTTCTTTTGAAAATCAGGCAGGCCGGAGGGGAGGTTTTCTTTGTTACGGGACGCGAACCCGAAGAAATCGTCGCGCTGATCGGGCTTTCTCCCCCCTTTGAAACATGGGGGTGCCACGGGGCCGTTCGACTTTTGCCGAACGGGAAGCGGCATTCCCCGAATCTTCCCGAATCTGTGTTCTTTGGGCTCAACAAGGCAGAGGCGCTGCTGAAGCAAATCGGACTGGGCCGGGTGGAAAGGAAAACAACCAGCGTCGCCTTTCACTGGAGGAACTGTTGCCCAAAGGAAGTCGGCCGGGTTCGTAAAAGAGCGATCGAGACCCTAAAGCCGATCGCTTCCCTGGGTTTTTCCCTGCTTGATTTCGATGGGGGAATCGAACTTTTGGCCGAGGGATTCGACAAAGGCACCGCCATCCGTGAAATCCTGCGGGACGCCTCGGAAAAAGACTTCGCCGTTTTTCTCGGAGACGACCTGACCGATGAAAAGGGGTTTGTCGAGGTAAACCGCCGCGGTGGCGCGGGGGTTCTCGTAACGTCACACCATCGCAAGACCGATGCCAGGTTTTTTCTTGTCCCGCCGTTCGAGGTCAGGGTTTTTCTCGAGACGTGGCTATCGGGGCTAGAAAAAGGAGGGATCCCATGATTGGCTCCGCCAGGAAAAAAATGATCGTGGTGTCAAACCGACTGCCGATCGTCCTCAGGAAAGAAGCAGGACAGCTGGCGATGCAAAGGGGGTCGGGCGGCCTCGTTACGGCACTAAGCCCTATCTTGAAAAACCGTGGTGGGATCTGGGTCGGCTGGACGGGGATAGCAGAAAAGCTTCCGATTCGGGAGATCAAGAAAATCCTGGAGCCGTTTTCCTTCGAAAGCGGTTTTCGGCTTCTCCCCGTCTTTCTCTCGGAAGAAGAAATAGATCTCTTTTACTACGGCCTCTCCAATGAAGTGATCTGGCCCCTCTTCCATGACCTGCAGACACGTTGCCGTTTCGACCCATCCTATTGGGAAACCTACCTGGCGGTTAACCGGAAGTACGCCCGTACCATCGAAAAGCACGCTTCCGAGGAGGATTTCATATGGATCCACGATTACCACCTGATTCCCCTGGCCCAAGAACTCTCAAAATCTGGTTTCCAGGGAGAATGTTCATTCTTCTTGCATATCCCCTTCCCGCCACCCGACATTTTCATAAAATTCCCGTGGAGACGAGAACTCCTCGAGGCCATGCTCCATTACCGTTTCATCGGTTTCCAAACCCTTCGGGACCGTAAGAATTTCATCGACTGTATCCGGATTTTCTTTCCGGGTTGCCGAATCGAAGGAAGGGGCCCCATCGTCAGGATCCATACCCAAAACACTGGATGTCTTGCAGCGAACCTGCCGATCAGCGTCGATGCGTCCGAGTTCATCCGAATTTCCCGCACCCCGGAAGTTGCCCGGAAAGCGGAAGAGATCCGGCGCAGTTTTAGCCACAAAAAACTCATCTTCAGCGTAGACCGGCTTGACTACACGAAGGGGATCCCTGAAAAACTTCGAGGGTTCCGTTTTGCATTAAATAAGTACCCGTATTTGAGGGGAACCGTCACCCTCATTCAGCTTTTGGTCCCCAGCCGGGAAACGGTCCCGGCTTATCATGCCCTGAAAGAGGAAATCAACATGCTCGTAGGAGAAATCAACGGGGAATTTACGGTCGGGAATTGGGTCCCAATTGTCTATCGTTACCAATCCATGGATCCCACGGATCTGATTGCCCACTACAGGGCGTCCGACATCGGCCTGATTACCCCGCTCAAGGACGGGATGAACCTCGTGGCGAAAGAGTTTGTCCTTTCTCAGGCGGATAACCGGGGTGTTCTCGTGCTGAGCGAATTCGCGGGATCGGCCGCGCAGCTCGGGGAAAGCTGCCTGTTGGTCAATCCATACAGTGCCGAAGAAATTGCGCAAGCGATCGTCAAGGCCCTCTCCATGCCGTTCGAGGAGAAGCGCAGGCGCCTTCAAAACATGCGGAAGACCCTGAAACGCCACGATGTTTTCTGGTGGGTCAGGAATTTCCTCAGGGCCTCCTCCGGGATGGAACTGGAAGACTTTCCCGAGATCGACCTGCCGCCCCTTTTCTCGACGATCCACGACGAATCGCCCGAATCCTACCCGGGGAGGGTGTAATTCGGGCGATTCGCCCCGACTACCGGCAATCGTCCTTGAAAGGGACCTTACACCTTCTTTTTCAGGAAGCGGCCCAGGCGTTCTGCCCCAATCCTGATTTTTTCAGGAGGAACGGCACCAAAACTAAGCCGCATGCAATTCTTGCCCATTCCGCCTCCTTCGATGAAAAAACCTTCTCCAGCAACGAAGGCAACCTTGACTTCAGGGTCTGAAGTTGCCTCCGCAAGCAATTCCGTGGTGTTCACATCTCCCGGCAGTTCAGCCCACGTGAAAAGGCCTCCATCCGGGAAGGTCCGTTTCGTTCCGACCGGGAAATGGCGGTCGATGCTTTCAATCATCGCATCCCTTCTTTCCCGGTAAAGGTCACAGATCATCCTGTGATGGGCCGGGTAATACCCTCGCTTGAAAAATTCCGCACAAAGCACTTGCGGCAGCATCGAGGTGTGGGAGTTCGTGGCGGTTTTCGCATCGAGCAGCTTTTCGATTACTCGTTCACTTGCCAGAACGTAGCCCAGCCTTGAGCCCGGCGAAAAAATCTTGGAGAAACTATTGGCAAGGACCGTGTGCCCCGTCCGGTCGAAGGCCCGGATCGGCTTGAGATCTTCCCCGCTATAGCGAATATCCCGGTATGGATCGTCTTCGAGGATCACTACATCGTAGCGGCTTCCCAACTCAGCGATCTTCATCCTTCTTTCCAAGGACAGGGTCCTTCCCGTCGGGTTATGGAAGGTCGGGATCACGTAGACCACCTTGGGGCTGAACCGTCGGATTTTCTCTTCCAGGTCCTCCGGGACCATCCCGTGTTCGTCCATTGCCACGCTGATGCATTTCGCCTGGAACATCTCGAAGATCTCGACACAGTGAACGAACGTTGGAGATTCCACCAGGATTACGTCCCCGGGATCGATGAATACCTGGCACAAAAGATTGATCCCTTCCAGCCCCCCGCTCGTGATCAGGATGTTTTCCGGCCCGGCATCGATTCCCTTCGGAGCGAGCAGTTCGTTGACGATCACTTCCCGCAGGTCCGGCAAGCCTTTTACGCTGCCGTACTGAAGGGCTTCTATTCCCCTCTTGTCCACTCTCAACACGTCGTTCGCAATCTCCCGGACGATGTCGATCGGCAAGGCTTCCCTTGCCGGGGCTCCCCCAGAAAATGAAATGAGTCCCGGGTCTCCCATCGCTCCAAAGAGATCGCGGATGATCCGTGCGGACTTCTCCATCGTTTTCATGCGTTCGGCAAAATTCGGCATGAGTCCCTCCATCACAAGTGGATTTTCCATGATCGAATGCCTGTGACACGCCTTCGCCTGTCCTTTGTCCTAAAGCTTACTGCTGGAAGTCGGACGGTTCAAGAAAGAACCGGCGATTCCGGAAGACCGGACAGCGAGCTTGGAACCAACTGGCTTACCGGGGACATTCCTGCTGCTTCATCGAGACCTGCGGAGAAATTCGGGAGAATTTACCGGCTTGCGGGAAAATGCTGGATTTTCCACGGATGTGGGCGAACACCCTATTACTCTCTGCTTCCTTAAGCTAGTAGTATATTATAATATTCATAATAAGGATCTATAGCGAAGTCGGTTCGAACGAGGAGGCCTACCATGGTTCTGCCTGGACAGAAAACACTCGCAATCCTCTGCGGCGGAGGGCCTGCACCGGGCATTAACAGCGTCATCAGCTCCGTGACGATCGAAGCGAGAAAATCGGGCTGGGATGTCTACGGGGTCTTCGACGGGTTCGCCAACCTGGCAAGGGGGGAAAAGGTGGTCACTCCCCTAACCATCGACATGGTCAGCCGTATTTATTCAGATGGCGGCAGCATCCTTAGAGTATCGAGGTTCAACCCCACCAAGGACGAGGAGTCCCTGCGCAACGTCGTGGACACTCTCATCGAACTGGGGGTTACCCATCTCGTTACCATCGGGGGTGACGACACGGCCTACGCGGCTTCCAGGGTCGCAGATTACGCAAAGAACTACCGGGGTCTTACGATCCATTTCGTCCACGTCCCTAAAACCATCGACAACGACCTGCCCCTGCCCGGGGGAATACCGACTTTCGGCTTCGAATCGGCCCGCTCGCTAGGATCCCAGATCGTTTCGAACCTGATGGTGGATGCCAAAACCACGGGGCGCTGGTTCGTTGTCGTCGCGATGGGACGTGTAGCCGGTCATTTGGCGCTGGGAATCGGGAAAAGCGCGGGAGCCACCCTAACACTGATCCCCGAAGAGTTCACTTCCAGCGAGAAAATCCCTCTTTCTCTCGTGGTGGACATCATCACGGGTTCGATAATCAAACGCCTGGCTTCCGGGAGAAACTACGGGGTAGCGGTCGTCGCGGAAGGAATGATCGAAAAGATCCGTGTAAAAGACCTGGAAACCGCAGATTGCCTCGAATGCGACGAACACGGCCACATCCGCTATGCGGAAATCAATTTCTCGGACGTCCTTAAAAGGGAATTGCTTGCAAACCTCGCTTCCCTGGGGATCAAAATGACCATTAACAACAAGGAAGTAGGGTACGAGGTACGGTGCGCGCCTCCAAACGCCTTCGATATCGAGTATACGCGCAACCTTGGTTACGCCGCCATGGAGTTCCTTCGGAACGGCGGAACCAATGCCATGATCACCATCCAGAACGACCGGATCGTACCGATCCCTTTCGAAGACATCCTGGACCCGGAAACGAAAAAAACCCGAATCCGCATGGTGAACACGGATTCAATCCAGTACCGGATCGCGAGGGAATACATGATCCGGCTCGAAAAGCGAGATTTCGAACCAGGGATCGAGTTCGAAAAACTTGCCGTTGCCGCCAAGCTCTCCCCGGTTGAATTCAGGAAACGATTCGAATACGTTACGAACTATTAGACAGGAGCAGTAATCCCGCTCAGACCGACCGGACATCGAACGAAACGGGGGATCTCCTTTCTTTAGGGGATCCCCTTAAAACGTGCCGCTCGATCAACCCTTCCCGAGTCCTACGGGATCCGGTTCGTCCTTCTCCAGATTCCCATTTCCTCGGCACATTTAACAAGGTAATCGCGAAACTCGGGGTGGCTGATCCCGATGATCCTATCCGCCTTCTCCCAAGTCGACCGCCCAGCGAGATCCGCCTTCCCCCATTCCGTTACCAAAATGTGAGTCTGGGTCCTGGGATCGGTGACGACGCTACCTTCTCTCATGGAAGGCAGGATCCTGGAAACCCTCTGTCCGTTTTTGTCCGTGTAGGTCGAGGGGAAGCAGATAAAACTCCGGCCGCCGGAAGAAAGGTACGCCCCGGTCACAAAATCCAGTTGTCCCCGGTGCCGCTGATGTGACGGATACCGGAACACTCCGAACAGACCTGGCCGTATAAGTCGGCCTCGATGCAGCTGTTGATGCTGATGAGGGAATCCAGCTGAGACATGATTCGAGGGTCGTTCGTATAATCCACGGGATAAGAGGCCAGGCCGGGGTTCTCGCCAACCCAGTCGTACAAGTACTTCGTCCCGACGCAGAAGGTCCAGGCTCCTTTGAAAGGGTCGATCTTTTTCAACCGGTTGGTCAAGTTGCCGCTACGGTGCAGTTCCAGGTAGGCATCAACAAGCATTTCCGTATGCACGCCAAGATCCCTGATACACGATTTGGCCGGCAGCGTTCCCACCGCATTCGGCAAGCCGCCGATCCGAGCTGCACCGTAGCCCCGCCCGGGATTTCCTCGACAATGAAGGAGGCGATCTTTCGATCCAGGTCGCTCGGCACGGCCGGTTTCATTTCGACCGGGGGCCGGTTCCCCGCTTCTACGATCGCGTCCACTTCCGAGACGTGGATACATTCTTCCCTGCCCCCCAACACCCTGGAAAGCCACTCGTTCACTTCCAGGATGACCGTTTTTGCCGTTTCACAAGTGGCTATAGAAAACGTGCTCTCTCCCAAGGTCGGCTTCCACGCTTTTCAGCGGTCTTAGGGCCAAGGCTCCCCTGATCTTCACATCCTCGAGTTCCTGAACCTGAACGCGCTTCGAAAGCGCCTCGTCGAGCAGTTCCGGCATCGAAAGCCCGAAACCGAAATCCACCCAATCTCCACCCTTGATGATCTGTGCGGCTTTTTCGGGACTCTTTAGATTCCTCTTTTATTCCTGTAGACTCCCACTCTCTTCACCTCCAAAAGCAGGAAATAGAAGTCAGTTATATACAACATCGACGGCCTTGCCTATCCTGAACCTCTTGCATAAAATACGCGGGTCGAAAAACCATTTGAACTGCGCTTTCGGGCGCCGGGGAAGTATCCAGCCGGACACTATCTGCAGGGGGTAAGGGGTCTTGAAGAGAAAAGTACTGAAATCGAAACTTCACCGCGTAACGGTTACGGGTGCCGATTTGAATTACGAAGGTAGCGTTACGATCGACTCGGAATTGATGAAAAGGGCGAATATAATCGAGTATGAATTCGTGGACATTTGGAACGTGACCTTTGGAACCCGCTTTTCGACCTACGCGATGGCAGGCCGGCCGGGCAGCGGAACGATCTGTATCAACGGAGCCGCAGCCAGGCTCGTCGCAGTAGGAGACAAGGTGATTATTGCCACTTGGCAGGAAATTGAGGACGAAGAGGCGAAAACCCATGTCCCGAAACTGGTTTTTGTCGATGAAAACAATGTTCCCATCAACGAAGACCGCGAAAGGGAAGCCCCTGGACAGGCAGATCGACAAAACTGAAGACGATTAACTCAAAAAAACACCGCTGTTCACATCCTAAGGCACAAGCTCCACGAAAGGAACCGCCCCATCATGAAGGCTTTACGCTCGGATGCTCGACCGGTTACCATCAGCAAGGAGGAAAAGGATTCACGGGTACACATTTCGGGAGGAGAGATGGGGATGAAAGGAACTCCGTACCTCGAACTGGACACCCCTTCCTTGCTGGTCGACCTCGACCGCCTGGAACACAATCTTCGTTCCATGCAGGAAAAAGCCCGGTTGGCCGGGGTCAGGCTTCGGCCTCACACCAAAACACATCGAACTCCTGCGATCGCGAAAATCCAGGAGGCGATGGGAGCCACGGGCATCACGGTTGCGAAACTGGGAGAAGCCGAAGTCATGGCTTCCGAAGGGTTGACGGATATTTTTATCGCAAACGAAATCGTGGGCAGTGTCAAGCTGGACCGTCTCAAGAAGTTGAATCGGAACGTCAACCGCCTTGCCGTAGGGGTCGACCATCCAGATCACGTCGAGATGCTGTCGGCCACGTTGGTCGGAGAGCCTTCCCCGCTGGATGTGATGATCGACGTGGAGACCGGAGACCCGCGGACCGGTATTAGGCCGGGGCAACACGCCGTGGATTTGGCCCGGCTCGTCGCCGATGCCCCCGGACTGCGACTCAGGGGGATTTACACGCACGACGGGCAGAGTTATGACGCCCAGACGACCGAGGAGGTCCGGGCCATCAATCGCCAAAGCCAAGAGTGGATGCTGGAAACAGCGGATCTTCTCAAAAAGGCTGGTCTGCCCGTGGAAGAAATCTCCATCGGTTCAACTCCTTCCCTGCTGGTGGACGGGATCGAAAACGGCATAACGGAAATCCGCCCAGGGACCTATGCCTTTCTTGACGCCGACCAGGCCCAGCTGATCGGGACCTACGCTTTCTGCGCCCAAACCGTCCTTGCCACGGTCATCAGCCGGCCCACACCGGAAAGGGTCATCCTCGACGCGGGAACGAAATCGTTGACCTATTACGTCCAGGAAAGAGGAGTCACCCGCGCGATCGGCCACGGCAGGCTCAAGGTAGACCCGAGGATTTACCTGGACAAGATGTCTGACGAGCATTCTTCCTTTGACATCCCGGAGGGCTCCACTCTTCGCTTCGAAATCGGGGACAAGCTGGAGATCATCCCGAACCACGCCTGCCCCACGACCAACCTTCACGAAGTCATCTACGGCGTCAGGCAGGGCCAGGTCGAGGTTGTATGGCCGGTACTTTGCCGGGGCAAGTCACAATAGAAGGGCCACAACGACTCGGAATCGGGAACCGCGGCAATCACAAAACCAAGAAGGAGGGATTTTCAATGCCGGACGTACCTTTCTGCACTTGCGTCGACTACGAATGTCCAGCACACCCGGTAAACCACGACAAGGGGTGCACCCCCTGCATCGCCAAGAACCTTTCCGAAAAATGCATTCCCGTTTGCTTCTACAGGAAGATCGAACCGGACATGGACCGGAATCAGGACTACTCTTTCAAAGGATTCGCCAAGTTCGTGGAGGAAAGGGAAAGAAAATAGAAAGCTAGCGAAGGGGGGCCCCCCTTCAAAAGGCGCCCCCCTTTTCGCTTTTTCCCGGTGCAAAAACGTTAAATCCCGGCAGCCTGCGAGGCAACCTTTCTCAGGCTGTAGACCCTCACCGGAAGTTTCTTCCCCGCTTCCTGCCGCCGGGCAAGGGAAAGTCCCGGTTGTTTTTCGCCTTGGCCAACTTTCTCGCGTTTTTGATCCCGCCCATTTCCGCAAACATGGCGGTGATCTTTTCGGCCTCGATCTGCCTCGAGTTCATTCCCTCGTACTTCGCTTCCTTTTGCAGCTTCAGGAAATTGGCAAACCGCGCCTCGGACAGCAAGCCTTCATCCATGGCTTTTCGGACGGCACAGCCCGGCTCCCGGGTATGGGTGCAATCCTTGAACCTGCACATCATTGCGAGCTCATCGATGTCCGAAAAGGCTTTTGCCAAGTCGGCACTTTCGATCCCGATTTCCCTCATCCCCGGCGTGTCGATCACAACCCCGCCGTCCGGCACGGCAATCAGTTCCCGCCTGGTGGTGGTGTGACGTCCCCTGTCATCCGACCCGGTCTCCCGAGTCTTCAGGGCATCTTCTCCAATGAGTCGGTTGATCAAGGTCGACTTGCCCACACCGGACGAACCGATGAACGCAACTGTCCTGCCTCGGCCGAGGTATTTCCGAAGAGGTTTGTACCCTTCCTCGGAAAGGCTCGAGGTAACAAGTACGTCTACCCCGCAGGAGATTTTCACGATTTCCTGCAGCTTTCGCTGAAGATCCGAGCCGCAAAGGTCCGACTTCGTGAGCACGATAACCGGAACGGCGCCGCTATCCCAGGCAATTCCAAGGTAACGTTCCATCCTGCGTAGATTGAAATCGTTGTTCAGCGACATGCAGAGGAACACCGTATCGACGTTGGAAGCGACGACCTGTTGCTCGTTTGATGTCCCGGCCGCTTTCCGGATAAAGACGCTTTTCCTGGGCAGGACGCGGCGAATGATCGCGTTTCCGCCCTTGTCCTCATTCCGGTCAAGCATGACGAAGTCACCCACAGCCGGATAATCCGCCAGGGCGTTCGCCTCGAAACGAAGTTTGCCCGAAATTTCGGCGGTCATCTCCCCATCCTCCGTGACGACCCTGTAGAGTCTCCTGGATTGAGAAACGATGCGCCCAACGGGAAAAAACGAACATAAAGGGTACTCATCGATGAATCGTTGAATGAGCCCCATATTTTCCATATCGATTTTTTTCAACTTTCTCTCCTCCAAAAACTAGTTTATGCTATCACCTCCAGCATCGCTGCAATCTCCATTGCACAGTTCTTAAACATCCCTCGACAACTCCTTCCCAAAGACCGATTATACAGGTATACAGGATATGCGGTGCCTTCCATGCCCCTCGCACTCTCCCTTCGGGCAGGCAGCCTTTTCTTTCTTTTGGTTCTTCGCTATTTTAGTGTGGGTGATTAGCCCCTGTTCTAGTTGCTGAAAGCTTGTAATCTGGGCTTGGAGTTCAATTTCCCGAGAGGGGAGATCATCCCGTGGACGAAATCGAGCCCTTCATGGAAGCCCTGTTAGGTCTGAAGGAACCTTGGACTTTGACAGGCATCGAGGCCGATCTGGAAGCCGGCCAGGTGGATCTTTACATCGACTTCCTTCCTGGTAGCCGGTGGCCCTGTCCCGAGTGCGGGAAAGTAGGCTGTCCTGTCCACGACACCTTGGAACGGACCTGGCGTCACATGAATCTCTTCCAGTACAAGGCCTACGTCCACGCCCGGGTCCACGCCCGGGTCCCGCGGGTCAAGTGCCCCGATCACGGGGTGAGGCAGGTGAAGGTCCCGTGGAGCCGGGAAGGCAGCGGCTTCACCCTGCTCTTCGAGAGTCTCGCCATGTCTTTGGTCAAGTTCATGCCGGTACGGGAAGCAGCCCTGATCCTGGACGAATGGGACATTCGAATCTGGAGGAGGGACAGGACCTGTTTGGCCTGATCTCCGTGGGCATCGACGAGACGAGCTGGAAACGGCACCACCGTTACCTGACGGTTTTCGTGGATCTCCATTCAAAGCGGGTGGTTTTCGACCCGACTCTCCAACGGCCTCCTGGAGGGGCTGAACAGCCTGTTCCAGGCGGCAAGGGCAAAAGCCAGGGGAAGTCTAAGCCTCAAGTACGGCATCCTGGCTTTTTACCTCGTCGGAGGTCGTTTTGAATTCCAGTTACCAAAGTTCTATGCCGTCACCCACACAAAAAATAGCGAAGAACCACAAACAATGGGGGCGGGTCAACCTCAATAAGGCCGTTGTCGAAACCCTATAATAGAGCAGGTTTTTTCGCTTATTCTTCTAAACCGAGGTGAACAGTCTTGCGACAGGGACGGAAAACTTTCGCAGCCAGCATGGTTCTAATCGTCTTATCCGCAGCACTTCTTGCCTTTCCCGGACGTTGCCACGCAGACGTCAAGCAATATTTTCACATCCCGACCTATTACTCTTCCGTCGAGGAGGCCTTCGCCGCGATCCGGAACATGCAGAACCAGTTCGTCGGTTGGCAGGGCAACCCTGTCCAAAGGATAGAACTCGACCGGTTCGGGTTACGAATCGCCGATGCCCAGGAACTAACGATCTTCCCCTTCGACCGGCTTGTGGAGCTCCAGTTGAACCATTACCCGGACCTGAACAGGGAATACAAGTGGGGGGTGGTCGGGATCCTGAAGGGATCGAACGACCCCGCAGCTTTAAGAACCCCCACAAGGGAACTCGCTGCGATTCTCTACAACGCAATCTCAAGCCTATCTTTTGCATCGGGGCATCCCGTTCCCATTCCGAGAATCGGAGCCAGCTTTCGGGACATCAGTTCAGATGACCTGAAATCCAAGGCAATGAAGGAGATCGGGCTTGTCGACACGAAAGGGATGGTCGTCAGCTACGTGGAAGAAGGAAGTCCCGCCAAAGCGGGTGGGATGGTCCCCGGGGAAGTGATCGTAGCCTGCAACGATATCCCCGTGATCAACTATAACCAATGGGAAAGCGAGCTTTTGCCCAAGGCAGACAAAATGAGTTTTAAGGTCCTCAAGAAAGGGGGTACCATAACTCATTTCGTGGAGCCGTATCCCCTGGAGAAGTTGCCGACTCCCCCGGAGACGCTGACTTTCCAGCCCACCGCTCCAGCGGGCAGCCCAACTGCCGAGGGGCAGAAGCCGCCCAAGATCGGTTTCTCGCTGAGAATACCGAACGACATGGAAAAGCAGGCCATGAACGGGAAAACTGGTGCGGTGATATCCGCATTAACCCAGGGAGGCCTAGCTGAAGCGGCCCAACTCCAAGTCGGGGATATTTTACTGGCTTGCAACGGAAAGCCGATCTTGGGGCCCGACGGACTGGGCCTCCTCCTGTCAAACGGGGAAAACACCTTCACGGTCCTGAGGAAAGGCAAGCAGCTGGAGATCAAGGTCGCTCCAGAGGTCAGCTACTGAAGAGGACCTCCCCGGGCGGGGAGGTCCTCTTTTACGGCAATTCTGTACTTCTACTTTCATTCCACTCCCGAAATTTTTATTAGGACTTCCATGTGCCGCTCGACGAAATCGCAACGGGGAGTTTGCCCACGATCCCGGCAGCAAAGATCATACGCTGATTTGGTCGTCCCACACTGGCTACAGGTGGATTTTTGCTGGACTTTCGCAAACCTTTCGACTGGTTTCAGGAGTTTGGCCTGTTCGAGATCTCCCCAGGGATCAAGCCGATGGGGAAGGTCTGCCTGGAAATCTTTAGGCCCTTCAAGGGAAAGACTCGCATTCACTGCAAAAGGCGAATCCTTTCCCTTTTGCAAAGGCTGAAAAATGCAATCCGAACAGGGCAGAACCTCTTGTCCGGAACCCAGCCAAAGCATCGGACTTCCTCCTCCAGGATTCCGAACCACAGGAAGATCCGCTTTAACCGTGCATGGCCCTCTTTTGTCGGAAAACGGACCGTGCAAGCGCTGAACGAAAACCTGCAAGTTGCCGCAAATTCGCTCGTTTGAAGCCTTCCGTCTATTTCTCCTGGAGCAGTTCCAGCTGGATTGGTGTCGCCATTTCGATCGTGTCGCAAACGGGGCAAAGGGTTATAGTGGTCCCCAATTTTTGGACAGGCTTTGAGTGTGTATGATGGGTCTCGAAGGATGAAGAAAGAAAGGGGAAATCATCCTTGCGGAGAAAATACGAAACCGCCATCAAGACCCGTGTTGCCCTCGAAGCCATTCGGGGCCAGAAAACGATCGCGGAAATCGGGCTGCCCTGGAGAACCTTCCGGGGGTCTTCTCCCGCAGAGCCGAAAAGAAGGAACGGGATTGGGAAGAAGAACGCAACGACCTTTACCGGCAGATCGGGCAGCAGAAGGCAGAGCTGGAATGGCTCAAAAAACTTCCTTCTGTCCGATGAGGAGAAACGTCGGGCTCATAGGCCCGGAAGGTTCTGACATTCCGATCGTCCGGCAATGCAAACTTCCTGGGCTTCCAAGATTCACGGATACCTGCGAGCCGGCCGGGGGAAACCACGAGAACCTTGACCGACCGGGGCGCTCAGGGCTTGGAAACGGTCTACCCGAAGCCCAGGCTGGGCAAAGCCGTAGGAGCAAGCCCATATTCCCCCTACCTAGCGCTAAGGAGTGCCAGTTCACGAGCCAGGCTTTCACGAAAAGGCTCCTGGAAGTTGGAGATCCGGATCTCCATTGACAGGCGCGGCAGGGCCTTGCCCGAACGATTACGGCAAAGTTCACACCAGAAACTGGGTTACCGGACTCCTTACGAAGCGTTTATCAAGGACCCACAGCTCCCCGGGCTATCGCCCGCCGGCACCGGAAGCGACCCTGCCGGCGCAGCTATCCTGAGAGTCGGAAGCGGAACCAGCGGCGAGCTGGAGGATTCGCTTTATTTCTGGCACAAACAATGGGGGCCGCTCATCCGGAATCAGCGCAACCTTCTGCTTTGGTTTCGTGATCGTCGGTTACCTCAACCGCGACCTCGTACTCTGGAAAAAGACCCGGTTCGCGGTTTTGGCTGTTTTTCCAATCACCCCTTACCTGATTACAACGGCAATCGGCGGGATCGGGGTAATCCTAACTACGTTAATCTTGAGGGGCATCGGGAAAAAAGATACGGCTAAACCAGCTATTTTATGAAGTCTTTGCTAAATAGCCTTGACCATTCCACCGTCAACAAGAACCGTCTGTCCCGTGATGAAGGTGTTTGCCTCGGAGCACAGGAAAACGGAGAGCTTGCCATATTCTTCAGGTTTTCCATACCTGCCAAGCGGAATCCCCTTGAAAGTCTCCCTTTGGAGTTGTTCGACGGAAATTCCCGCTTTCTCCGCGCGAACCTTGTCCAGATAGTCGATGCGGGCAGTTCCTATTCTCCCGGGTGCTATCACATTGACCAGGATATTATCCTTTCCCAGCTCCTGTGAGAGGGTCTTTGCGAGCCCAACAACACCCATACGGAACGTATTCGAGAGGATAAGGTTGTCCAATACCGCCTTGATCGAAGACGAGGCAGAGCACAGGATCCTCCCTCCTCCATTCCTCCGCATGTGAGGCAAAACTTCCCTGATCGTCCTGATATAGGAAAGCAGCGTCAGTTCATAGGCTTCTTGCCAAGCGGCATCGTCAAAGTTGTCGAAAGTCCCGGCTGGAGGCCCCCCCGTGTTGTTAACCAAGGCATAGACCGGGCCAAATGTGGTAACCGTTTCTAATACGAGTTTTCGAATATCATCCGCGCTCTTGATACTACCCGCGAAAAAGGCAGGGCTGTTGCCTGTTTCTTCAAAAATTTCCCGCTGCGCTCTTTCTAGAGCTTCTTCAGATCGACTAAAGAGCATAACTCTTGCCCCTTCCCGGGCGAACTCCTTTGCAATCGCCTTTCCAAGCCCTGAACTCGAAGCCATGACCAACGCACATTTGTCCTTAAGTCCCAAATCCATGAAGCTGCACCTCCTTCACTTCCCGCTCTAAACGTAATCTTCCCTTAACCTATGGTTTTTCAGGATCATTTTAACTCGGCCACAGGGGGATGCGCTTTGACAGGGGAACCCTGCATTCAGATTATACACAGACGCTTCACCATCAGAAAGACAGGGCAGAATAATTTGCGTTGCCTACGCGGATTAGAACTGTCGACCACTATGTTTATGTAGAATGGAGCAGGCCCCCGTCCGGCAACCGCTTCAAGCAACTCCTGGGGCACGGAACGCTTGTCCGCTCCCTTGGCCAGGAAGCCGAAGAGAATCACTGATTTCCCCTTGTTAGATGAACAACCCTTTTCGCTTCATCAAAAAAAAGGACCTCCCCTTCTAGGGGAGGTCCTTTTTCGTCCAGTTAGAAGCTGGACTATCCGGCTTCTAACTGGCAGAGTGCATGTTATCGAACAGCTGAGGGACACTGACCTTATACCGCCGCAGGCTTAACCTTATCTTTCCTGACCACTTTCCCAAAGAATAACGCCGCTCCGGCCACTCCGACCGCACCGGTGATCGTGGCGAGGTTGTAAGGCATGATCGCCAGGATTGCAAAGATAGCGAAAACCGCCCGCTCCCATTTAGCCAGGCAACGGTTCAGGTAACCGATTATCGCGAACCCGAAACCGAAGACGGACATCACGCAGGATAGGATTCCAAAAGTGTTGCCGAGGAAATCAAGTTGGAGAAGGATGCCGGGATCGTAACAGAAGGCAAATGGGGTAACAAACGCCAGGAAGCCCAGCCGGCAGGCCGTGAAGCCTGTCTGGTTCGGCGGGGAGCCTGCGATGGAACTCGCTGCGTATGCCGCCAGGGCGACCGGCGGCGTGATGTTCGAGATGATTGCATAGTAGAAGACGAACATGTGTGCCGCGAGGAGAGGGTATCCGAGCTTGGCAAGGATCGGGACTCCAAGGGCCGAAGCCAGTATGTAGGCCCCTGTGGTCGGCAGTCCCATGCCCAAAACCAGGGAAACCAGCATAACCAGGAAAAGTGCCAGGAGCGGAGTGTTGCCGGAAAATGCAAGCACGAGGCTGACTAGCTTCTGGCCGACTCCGGTCAGGGAAACGGCGCTAAGGGCTATGCCGGCTGAAGCGCAGGCAACGCAGACAAGGGTGATGTTTTTCACGCCGTCATGGATCGCATCGAGAATTTTCTTCGGTCCCATGCGGTGTTCCTTGCTCGGCAGGGCCACAAGCCACGAAAGAGCCACTCCCATTACTGCCGCGTACATCGGGGATTTGCCCGAAAGCAGGAAGTAGACAAGCCCGATGATGGGGATGAAGAGATAGGCCTTTTTCAGGACCTCCTTCTTCTTGGGAAGTTCTTCGCGTGAAAGCCCCTTAAGTCCGCATTTAAGCGCTTCAAGGCGTACCATTAGGAACACGGCCCCGTAGTAAATGAGCGCGGGGATCACCGCCGCAATCATCACCTGCACAAATGGCACCCCCAGGAATGACGCCATGAGGAATGCCCCGGCTCCCATGACGGGCGGCATGATCTGGCCGCCCGTGCTCGCTACAGCTTCGACGGCACCAGCAAAGTGTGCCGGGTATCCTATTTTTTTCATAAGGGGAATGGTGAAGGTTCCCGTTCCGTAGACATTCGCTACAGCCGAACCCGAGATCGAACCGAAGAGACAGGAACTCATGACGGCGATGTTGGCAGGACCGCCCGGAGCCGTCCCGGTGAACGCCTGGGCGACTTCCATGAAATAGGGCCCCGTACCGCACTTCTCAAGGAATCCGCCGAAAATCAGGAAGGCGGCAACAAGTGTCGCAGAAACCCCCAAGGGCATCGAAAATATCCCTTCGTCAGTGAGATAGATTTCCTCAACAACCTCATGTATCGAGAACGGCAGTCCACGCATGATGCCGGGCAGCAAATCACCGAAGTTCATGTACGCCGCAAAGAGGCATGCGATAACGGTCAGGGGCAATCCAACGACACGGCGGGTTCCCTCCATGAGAAGGACGAAAAGCAGGACTCCGAGGGCAAACTGGATCTGTGTAACCGGGTCGTGTAATGACCCCCTGAAATTGGCACAACTTACGCGCTTAATGCCTGAACCTTGTCAAACATAATTGGCGGCTTGTATCCCAGGGCCTGATGGGGC
>JALHIN010000077.1:0-1099 GCA_022839995.1 Synergistota bacterium | reverse complement strand
TCAGTGAAACAGCCGGTAAACATGTCTCAACCTGAGGCCGTAGCGGTGAATCTGTAACCGGATCCGAATTTACAGCAGTTCTGGGACTTGACTTTTTTTCGTGGATCGTTACGGAAGAAACGGATCTATCCCCGGAATTGAGGGCAGTCCGAAAAGCTGCAAAAAGGGAAGGGCAAACAGGAGGATGACTGTCATGGGATCGCAAAAGAAGGCCTTCAGAGGGGAGTTCAATCTGGAAACGGTCAGACTGATGGTGGATGGGGAAAACAGCGTCGTAGGAATCGCCAGGGATATGGAAATCCATCCGAAAACACTTTACCGATGGTTCAAGGAGTTCTCACAGAAACTGGAGGAGGCTTTTCCAGGAAAGGGGCATCAGGCAGGAGCAGATCCGTCAGCTCAAGCGAGAGAAGAACGACTGCTAATGGAGTGGGGTATTTTTAATGACCAGCTAAAAAGTCAAGCCTCCCTTATCTGACGAGGGGATGGAATCGTAAGTTTTTCTGTAAGCATTGGATCACAAGGTTGTTTTCTTGACAGTATCACGTTTGCGATTCTTCTAAATTTCGCTGCGACGTCTACCAGTGCTTTTTTAGGTGCTTTCACGCGAGCCAGCAATTTCTCGTAGAAATGCCTGATGCCGGGATCTCCTATACGAGCCGCGTCGGCTCTGTAGAATACGGCTCGCCGGAGATAGGGGCTACCCCTTTTCGAAATGTGCCTGGAGGCTGCGGAGAAAACGCCGCTTTCAAAAACCGACGGATCAAGCTCAGCGAAAGCCGGTAATTTGTTGGGCTGTCAAACCGGGGAAAATCACCGATTTAGCCGAGGATAGCCGCACCGAGTGTTGTTCCAATTCCAGGCTTCATTACACCCACACCAAATCGCGAAGTGTCCTAAAAAAAGGAGGCGGGGAATCCCCGCCTCCTTTTTTGTTGATTCCGCCTCCTAGAACAGCCCCGTGATGCGGCCCTGCTCGTCCACGTCGATGGACTCCGCGGCGGGGTGCTTCGGAAGCCCCGGCATGGTCATGATCGTCCCGCAGATGGGCACCACGAACCCTGCCCCCGCCGACAGCCTCACTTCCCTCACCAGGAGC
>JALHIN010000049.1:0-7610 GCA_022839995.1 Synergistota bacterium | reverse complement strand
GAAGCAGGGCCTGTTCCCGGCGGACGAGCACGTCTACCACATCCTGAAGGGGAAAGAGGAAGAATTCGCCCGCATGCTCCAGGAGTTCGAGTAGGAGGCAGGGTGGTTCCTTTCCCGCAACCGGGTTCGAACGGTCGACCGGGGGCCCTAGGCCCCCGGTTTTTTTAGAAGGGGGGAGTGTCATGATCCTGAACATTCACGGTTTCCGCTCCTGCGGAGAAAACGCCAAGGCGGCCTTCCTGAGGGAACTCTTCCCTGGGGTGCGGATCGTTTCACCGACCTTGCCGTTTTCACCTCGAAACGCCCTGGAAGTGCTGGAAAAGGAGATCGAAGGCTGCGGGGAGCGCCTTGAAATGATCGTGGGCTCCAGCCTGGGAGGGTTTTACGCGTACGTGCTCTGCTGCCGCCACCGCGTTCCCGCCGTGCTGCTGAACCCGGCCGTGGTTCCCTTCGTCCACCTTGCGGAAGCGATCGGTCCCGTCGAGAATGCCTGCACGGGAGAGAAGGGGACCTGGAGCGCCGAGGATTGCCTAGTCCTGAAGGAACTCTTCTGCGAAACGGCCTACAAGGCGGAAAGCGACCTCGTGCATGTTTTCATCACCGCGGACGACGAAGTGCTCGAGCCTCGCCTGGCGCGGGCGTTTTTCCGTTTTCACGGCAACCTGGTCGAGCTGCCCTGGGGAACCCACCGGTTCGAGGGCTTGGACCGCCTTTCCAGGGAAATCCGAACGATCTACGAGGGAACTCGATAATCCCCCCGGCCAGGGGGCCTAGGATTAAAAAGAATGACGTGCTATCATAATAAAACAATGAAAGAGGGGGGGATTTCCGTGAAAAAGGTGGTCGTCGCGATCGACGGCAGCGAAACGAGCCGCAATGTTGTGGATTATGCCCTCTACTATGCAAATCGGGAAAAGGATGCGCAAATTGTTTTCCTCCATGTCATCGAACCCTACAAAAGCCTGTGGCGCTCGGTTTCCATAAAGCCCTACGAAGACCTCATGGCGGCGGTGGAGGTAAGTTTCAAGCGGTTCGTGGAAGAGGAGATGGACAAGATCCCCGTGGATCGGGAAAGGATGTCGCTGGTCACTCGCCTGGGAGTTCCCTACGTCGAAATTGTCCGTTTCGCCGAGGAGGAAGAGGCCGATATTATCATGATCGGTCACCGGAGCACGTTTACCGGGATGGAGCGGTTCCTCGTGGGAAGCGTGGCGGCCAAGGTGGTCTCACACGCGCCCTGCAGCGTGTTCGTCCACCGGCCCAAAAAGGGTCAGGCCTCGACTCAGCCGGTTCCTGCCGTTTTTTAGGGGTCCAGGGAGAATTCCAGTAGGGTCCACCCCGACTTTTCTTCCCATTTTTCCAGGACCCTGAATTGTTTTCGCCCGGCAGGCAGCCCTTCGGCATCAAGCAGGTCCAGTGGGGCCGCAACTTCCCACGTACCGGGCGACGGCTGGCGAACGAAGACCGGGGAATAAACGGGGAAGGCGATTTTCTCTGACTTTTCGATTCGGCTTTTCGCGAAGGAGACGGCCTGGTTCCAGGCCTCGATTTCGGACCGAAGCTGCATGTGGGGGGTGGAGGGCGAAAAAGAACCCCATCCGAGGAACGCGATCAAGAGGATCACGACGAGAAGCCCGACAAGCAGGGTGAACCCGCAAAACCCGCCTTGCCGCTTCAATTGGCTGCCTCCTAGAGATCTATCCTGGGGAGTGGGGGAAGAGTTTCTTCCTCCCTTGCTTTTGCGCATTGCAGGCAGAGAATCTCGCAGTTGTCGGCCGTGAAAGGGCCGCCGGGATCGATCCGGCGTGCGACCCATTTTTCCCCGTGTTCCGGGAAGAAGAACGTTCGTGCACACCGCACTTCCCCCTTTGCAAGGCTCAAGGGGGTTCTCCCGTGCCCCTTGCAGGCGAAAAGCGTGCATTCACATCGTCCTTTTGCCCGAAGGAAAGCCTCCTTGATGACCTCGGGCGGAAAAAGCTTCGACATGCCTTCGCCCTCCCTTCGCGCGGCTCCCGCTAAGGCCTTTTTCATTTTTTGCCTGCTGTCCGGCGAAACCATCATAAGGCCGAATTGCGCCGTTTGCAATTCGGGGAGAGCAGTGCAAGCAAAAACAGGCTCCGCCAAGGTTTCTCCAGGAAACCCCGGCTGGGCCTGTTCAGGCGAAAAATCGCCCGGCTACGTTTCGGGTTTTATCTATACCCTTCGAAGGGGCCCCGAAAAGCCAGCCAGGACCACGGGATCGTCCGATGGTGCTCGAACGGGCCTTCCTGGTGCTGGGGCTGTTGGGTGGAGAGGAGGTTTCTCTCCGGTCTGGACTGGGACGTCTTCACTGCCTGGAAGATCAGTTTTTCGTTCAGCATCACAATCTCTCCCTTCTTTTTTCTCTTTTACGATCGGGTTTTTTCGTCGGATCAAGCCGCTTCGTGCCGCCTTTTTCCTCGCCTCCTTTGAATGAAAAAAGGCCGGGACCCGAATTGCTTCGGGTCCCGGCCCTGGTTTTCGGTCAACGTCGCCTAGACGCCGGCCGACCCAGGAGGGGACCCGCGGCGAATAATCAGGGCTACGATGACGAACAGATCCTGGCTAGGTGTGCTGAAGCCCTTCATTGGCGTCTCCTCCTTCCTGGGACAGGCCCAAGGTTTAATGAATTTCGGGCATTGTATCGGACTGCAGGGGGGTTGTCAAATTGGATAATGCATGCCGTCAGCGGCAGGTGCTTTTGGACCCTTGCAGCGATTCAAAGGGGATGTCAAAATACAAAAAAGGGGGGATGTTCGGATGAATTTTTCCTGGCTTTTCTGGTTTTTCATCCTGACGAGCATGCTGACTCCGGTGTTCCGACAGAAGCTCCTGGAGTCGCAAAGACGGTCCGTCATCATGAGACTGGAAAAAAAGAGGGGTTCCAGGGTAATCACACTGATCCACCGGCAGGAAACGGTGTCGTTCCTGGGAATCCCTGTTTCCCGCTACATCAACGTAGACGATTCCGAAGAGATCCTGCGCGCAATCCGGCTGACTCCGCCCGACCTTCCGATCGACCTGATCCTTCATACGCCGGGAGGCCTCGTGCTGGCCGCGGAGCAAATCGCCTGCGCCCTGATCCGGCATGAGGCTCCCGTGACGGTTTTCGTTCCCCATTACGCCATGTCGGGCGGGACCCTGGTCGCCCTGGCCGCGGACCGTATCGTCATGGACCCGAACGCGGTGCTGGGCCCGGTCGATCCGCAGCTTGGCCAGATGCCGGCCGCCTCCATCCTGAAGGTCCTGGAGCAGAAGGATATCAACGAAATCGACGATCAGACGCTCATCTATGCGGACATCTCCCGCAAGGCAATCCGGCAGGTTCACGAGACCGTGGTCACGATCACGACGGCCAACGGCATGGATCGGGAAAAGGCGACGGCGCTGGCGGACAAGCTGACCCTGGGTCACTGGACGCACGATTATCCCATCGGGGCGGAGGAAGCGATCGAGCTGGGATTCCCGGCGGACACGAACATGCCCGAGGAAGTCTACGCCCTCATGATGCTCTATCCCCAGCAGGCGGCCATGAGGCCCTCGGTCATGTACATCCCCATGCCATACGAGGGACCGAAGGGGCCGAGGAAGGTCCGCGGGCTTTTCGATCTCTTCCGCGGGGGCGAGTCCCGTTGATCCCGATTGGAGACGACGTTCCGGGCGAGCGTTTTCCGTTTCTGACGTATCTCTTGATCGGCCTGAACGTCCTGGTCTTCCTCTTCGAGGCCAGCCTTCTGCCCGAGGAACTTGAAGCCTTGATCTTCACGTGGGGGGTCATCCCCAGGGACCTGGCGGCCTGGGGGAACGATCCGGGGGTTCTTTTGACCCTTTTCACCTCCCTTTTCCTTCACGGGGGATGGTTCCACCTGGTCGGCAACATGCTCTATCTCTGGATTTTCGGAAACAACGTGGAAGACCGGATGGGACACTTGGGGTTTCTTCTCTTCTACCTGCTCTGCGGGATCGCGGCCAGCCTGACGGAAGTTTTCCTCAAGCCGGGGTCGCCTGTTCCCACCATCGGTGCCAGCGGGGCCATCGCGGGGGTCCTGGGGGCCTATTTCCTCCTGTATCCGAGGGCGAAGGTGATTCTCCTGGTCCCAGTCTTTCTCTTTTTCTTCTTCACCGTACAGGTCCCGGCAGTGCTCGTCCTGGGATTCTGGTTCGTCCTGCAGCTTTTCAGCGGGGTCGCACAACTGGGGGTTTACACCGAAAGCGGCGGGGTGGCCTACTGGGCCCATGCCGGGGGGTTCGTGGCAGGCATGGTCCTGATGCCCCTTTTCCGGTGTCGTCGTCGATTCCCCCTGCGTTATGTCTACCAGTGCGGGCCTCGCAAGGAATGAAACGGATTCCACGGACGTAAGAACCGCAAGGAGAAACCGGCGGGAGGACTCCAATTGCGGGACCTCCCGCCAGAGATAGGCCATTAGCGGGCTTCCCACGCATTTTCCCCTGCAAGCCCCTCCTTTTGTTCACCCTCCTGCCCTTACCCCCCCTCCTTCCCGGGAGGCATCGGCCGTGTCTTGACAGAGCCTTCCCTGTCGTCTTAGTATCTTTCACAACATACTATGTGGGATACAACATAGTGAAAAAAGGAGAATGATAGATGCCGAAGGTTTCTGCGGAGGAACGGGCACACAAGGAAATCGTTAACCTGATCCTTTCCCAGAAGTACGCTCCGGGAGACCGCCTGGTCGAGGCTGAATTGGCACAGGAGCTGGGCCTGAGCCGGACGCCAGTCAGGAATGCCCTCCGCAAGCTGATCGCCGAGGGGCTATTGGAAAGCCAGAACAACAAGAGCTGTATCGTTCCGAAAATCACCCCTGCCGACATGGAGGCGCTTTTCAGCGTCCGATCCACTCTAGAGGGAAGGGCCGCGGCAGCTGCCGCCAGGCTTGCAACGGCTGCCGACATCGACCATCTGAGAGGGCTCATCGCCCTGGAAAGAAAGCTCTACGCGGAAGGGAGCAAGGACCTTTACACGGAGGTCAACGAGAAAATCCACCTCGGGATCGCGAAGCTGTCCAGGAACGAGTACCTCGAGAGGTTCATCCGCCAGACGTTCTGGAGGGCCGAACTCTACATTTTTTTCTTCGACCGTTTCTACATGAGGCCCGGAGGGCCGGAGGCCCCGTTGCGGGATCCCGACAAGTCCCAAAGCTGCAGGGAGCACGCCCGCTTGGTGGAAGCCATCGCCGCGCAGGATTCCTCGCTTGCCGAGTCGACGATGAGGGAGCATATCCAGTCGACGTACCAGACCATCACCAGGAGGGTCTTCTCCTACTAGGGAGAGCGCTGCACCGCAAAGGAGGGGACAGAGCGGAAAAAACCGAGCCAGGCATCGATCCGATCCAATCACGACGCTTGAAAGGAAGTGAGTTTTGTGGAGAACTACGGCATCTTTTCGATCCTTCCGCCACTGGTGGCCGTGATCTTGGCCATGAAGTACAGGAACGTCCTCGTCGCCCTTTTTGCAGGCAGCTTCGTCGGGATGCTGGCGGTTTACCATTGGAACCCGATGACGGCCGTCGTCGCGGTCATCAAGGAATACATCTTCGTCCAGGCGGCCGACAGCTACAATTCCAACCTCCTGGTGATGATGGTTTTCATCGGAGGGTTCGTCGGGGTGGTCACCTATTCCGGCGGGGCAAAGGCCTTCGCGGAAAAGTCGGTGTCCTGGATCAGCAGCCGGGCGAAAGCCCAGGTTGCCGCTTGGATCGCCGGGATTCTCGTCTTCTTCTCGGATTCGGCCAGTCCCATGCTGGTCGGTTCCATCTTCCAGCCGATCACGGACCGGATGCGGGTCAGCCGGGAGAAGCTGGCCTGGCTGCTGGACTCCACCGCATCCCCCGTCTGCATCCTCGTTCCCTTCATCGGGTGGGGCATCTACATCCAGGGCCTGATCCAGAAGGAATACGCGGCCCTGAACATCGCGGAATCGGAATGGACGGTCTTCCTGCAGGCAATCCCCTTCCAGTTCTACGCCCTCGGGGCTCTCTTCATGGTTCCCCTCGTTGCCTTCCTTGGCTTCGAATTCTCCGCCATGTACAAGGCCGAAAAGAGGACGCGCGAGACCGGCTTGCCCTACTGGCCTGACGCGAACATCTCCCGTGTTTTCACCGACGTGGAGGAGGAACCGGGGGCCCCGAAGGCCCGGGCTTCCATGATCGTCGTTCCCCTCGTCATCCTCTTCGCCTGCCTTTTCGGACTCCTGATCCCCTTCGGGTTCCCCTTCAAGCGGGTTCCGGGCGCCATGCTGCGCACGGCCCTCTGCACGGGCTATTTCCTCGGCGCTCTCTCCTGCATCGCCCTCATGGTCTACTACAAGGTGAAGACCCTGAAGGACGGCTACAGGATGTACATGAAGGGAGCCGGGGAAATGATGTTCATCCTCATGATCCTCGTTTTGGCCTGGTCCTTGGGGGCTGTCTGCAAAACCCTTGGAACCGCCAACTATATCGTTTCCCTCGCGAAAGGCAATATCCCGGGCTGGAGCGTCCCGGCCATCCTGTTCCTCACGGGAGCCTTGATCAGCTTTGCCACGGGCAGTTCCTGGGGGACCTTCGCGATCCTCATGCCCCTGGGAATCCCCATGGCCCACGCGCTGGGCGGCTCGCTCCTCGTTTCCATCGGAGCCGTGCTGAGCGGCGGGCTTTTCGGCGACCACTGCTCCCCGATCTCCGACACGACGATCCTTTCTTCCATGGGGGCAGGTTGCGACCATATCGACCACGTGAAGACGCAGATCCCCTATGCCGGCACGGTGGCCCTGGCCAGCTTTATCGCCTACCTGGTGGCCGGGATTTTCCCGTCGGTCGTCGTCCTGGCACTGGCCCTCGGTCTTGTGGCCGTTTTCCTGGGTGTTTTCGGGAGGATCTGGGGGCAAAAGGTGGAGAACTACACGGCCGCGGATATCGCCGCGGAAGAGGCCCGCTCCGGCGCGAAAGCCTGAAAGACGGCAAGCGGAGAAGGTGTGCTAATCGCCCCTTCTCCACATTAATTGAAAACCAGAAGGAGATGTTCCGGCAATGTCGCACGTCCTGGTATTCGGAGCTGGCCGGGTGGCCCGCCCCTGCGTACAGTACCTGTTGAAAGACCCATCGACCCGGGTGACGGTGGTGGATGTGGACGAATCCAACCTGTCGAGGGTCCTGGAGAACCACCCCCGGGGAGAAGGCATCGTCTCGGATGCCGGAAACCAAGCCAGGGAGCTGATCCTGCGGACGAACCCGGACCTGGTGCTCAACCTGCTCCCCGCGGCGTTCATGTACCCGGTGGCGAAGCTCTGCGTCGAAATGGGGAAGCCCATGGTAAACCCGTCCTACATCAAGGACGACATGAAAAGCCTGGACAAGCCGGCGAAGGAGGCGGGGGTTACCCTGCTTTGCGAGCTGGGGCTGGACCCTGGGATCGACCACATGTCGGCGGCGCGGACGGTGAGGCGGATCCGGGAATCAGGGGGCCGGGTGGAGAGCTTCCGGTCGGTGTGCGGGGCTCTGCCGTCGGCGGAGGCGAACACGAACCCGTGGGGGTACAAGCTTTCGTGGGCGCCGGCGAGCCTCATCGGAGCGAGCAAGCGTGACGCGAGGGTGATG
>JALHIN010000048.1:0-7634 GCA_022839995.1 Synergistota bacterium | reverse complement strand
ACGGCATCCTGGCTTTTTACCTCGTCGGAGGTCGTTTTGAATTCCAGTTACCAAAGTTCTATGCCGTCACCCACACAAAATAGCGAAGAACCTTTTTTTTCGGGGAGGTGTTTTCTATGTGGAGAGTCATGGTGGCAGAATCGATTCACGAGGAAGGAACCCGCATCCTGGCGGCCGCCCAGGATGTCGAGCTAATCCTGAGAACGAAATGTTCCCGCGCGGAGCTTCTTGAGGAAGTCGGCACCATCGATGCGGTCCTGACTCGAAGCGGAACGACCATTGACCGGGAATTCCTGGAGCGCGCGCCTCGCTTGAAAGTGGCGGCCAGGGCCGGCGTAGGAGTAGACAACATCGATCTTGCAGAAGCGAGCCGCAGGGGAGTCGTCGTCATCAACGCTCCCACCGGAAACACCCTTGCCGCCACCGAACACACCATGGCCCTCTTGCTCTCCATGGCAAGGAAAGTGCCCCAGGCCCATTGTTCCGTGAAGTCGGGAGCCTGGGATCGGAAAGCCTTCATGGGGTTCCAGCTTCACGGGAAGAGGCTCCTGGTCGTGGGGCTGGGAAGGATCGGAACACAGGTCGCCCTCAGGGCAAGGGCCTTCGGCATGGATGTCGCCGCCTACGATCCCTATGTCTCGGCGACGAGGATGGAAACTCTCGGGATCCGTCGTTTTGAATCCCTGCAGGAGGCGCTCAAAGACTCCGACATTGTAACCCTGCACGTTCCGGCTACTGCCGAAACCCGGGGGATGATCGGCCGGGATGAGCTCCAAGCCTTTAGGGCGGGAGCCTGCCTGGTCAATTGCGCGAGGGGAAGCCTCGTGGACGAAAACGCGTGTGCAGATGCCCTGAGGACCGGAAAGCTGTCGAGGGTCGCTTTTGACGTTTACTCGAGCGAACCCCCGGGCGCGGACCATCCCCTACTGGCGGAAGATCTCGCGGATCGAGTCGTTCTTACCCCGCACCTCGGGGCTAACACCGAGGAGGCACAGTCCGCGGTCGCCCGCATCGCAGCGGAGAACCTTCTGGCCGCCCTCAGGGGGGCCCCCTGCGAGCATGCGGTCAACCTGCCGTTCGTCGAACAGCGCATGACCGGTTCACGGCGGGCTTTTCTTGACCTGGCCCGGCGCATCGGGATCCTGGGTGCACACCTTTGCCCTGAGGCTGCAACCGGGATACGGATCGTTCGCAGGGGTCCCCTTTTCGAGGAAGAGGACCCTGTTTCGTTCGAACTTCCCTATCGGTACGCGCCATTTACCGTGGCGATGCTCAAGGGGTTCCTGGAAGTGCACCAGGGGCCCGAGGTCAACCTCATGATTGCTCCCATCCTTGCGGCGGAACGCGGGATCCAGGTGGAAGAGGCAAGAGGGGAAGCCGGGACTTACCGAAACAGCCTGGAGGCAGCGTTCTTTTGCGGGGGTAGGCCCCTTGGGATCGCGGGAACGGTTACGGAGGAGGGGAAAATGCGGATCGTGGAAATCGGCGGTTTCTGGATCGACTTCGTTCCCCAGGGAGCTGTCCTGTTGTTCAGCAATTTCGACCGGCCAGGCGTCATCGGGCGGATTGGAACCCTCCTGGGCGAAGCCGGGGTCAACATTGCCAACTTCGCCCTCGGGAGGAAGAACGGAAGCGGGCAGGCTCTTGGGGCACTCCAGATCGACAGCGGGGTGCCTTCGCATATCGTTGAAATCCTCCGCAGGGATGCCGACCTGATCTGGGCAGCGTGCCTCGATTTTGATGCTCGATAGGTCCGGAAAGGGAAGCACTTCGCGTACAATAGGGCCATTGCGGGATTTCTTTTGCAGGGGGTGCAAACATGGGAGCGAGGATGGAGCTTTTAAAATCTTTGGCCCAAAAGGGTACGTCGAAGATGGTCCTCCTGGTGATGGATGGACTTGGGGGGCTTCCGTCCGAAAACGGGCAGACGGAACTGGAAAGGGCCTATACGCCGAATATCGACGAGATCGCGGCCCAGTCTGAATGCGGCCTGCTCGAGATGGTCGATCTCGGGATCACACCGGGAAGCGGCCCTGGGCACCTGGGGCTTTTCGGCTACGATCCCCTGGAATTCCAGATCGGGAGGGGAATTTTAGAGGCGCTCGGGGTGGGAGCCGAAGTCAAAAGCGGCGAGGTTTGCGCCCGGGGGAACTTTGCAACCTGGACAGCGGAAGGGGTGATCGCCGACCGGCGGGCCGGCCGGATCTCCTCGGAAAAAAATCGGCAGATCATCGATCGCCTCAGGAATGAAATCTCGGAGATCGACGGGGTTCGCGTCCGCTTCTATCCCGGCGAGGAGCACCGTTTCGTGGTCGTCCTTTCGGGGGAAGGGCTGTCGGAGGCCGTAACGGACGCGGATCCGCAAAAGGAAGGACTACCCATGAAGTGGGCGAGTCCTTCCGGTCCCGGAGGCGAAAAGACGGCCGAGGCGGTGAACGCCCTCGTCAGGCGGGTCCGGCAGGTTTTGTCCGACGAACCTGCTGCCAATGGCTGCCTCCTCCGCGGTTTTTCAGGTGCCCCGGTGATCCCCTGCCTTTCGGAGCTCTACAAGATAAACCCGGCGGCCATCGCCACCTACCCCATGTACCGGGGACTCGCCCGGCTTGTTGGCATGGAGGTCCTGGATGCAGGAAGGACGATGGAGGACCTCTTCTCCACCCTGGAAGCGCATTGGGACGCCCATGACTTTTTCTTCGTCCACGTCAAGTACACCGATAGCCGCGGAGAGGACGGGGATTTCAAGGCAAAGCGCGAGGTGATCGAAAAAGTCGACCGGCTCATCCCTCGACTGACGGACCTTCATCCCGATGTTTTGGTCATCACCGGGGATCACAGTACTCCCAGCCAGATGAAAGGACATTCGTGGCACCCGGTTCCGTTTCTCCTCCAGAGCGCCTGGTGCCGTCCGGACGAGGTCCTGGCCTTCGGAGAGAGGATGGTGGCAAGGGGAATTCACGGCCGGATCCCGGCTTCGAGCCTGATGGGGCTGATGCTGGCCCATGGCTTGAGGCTGGCCAAGTTCGGGGCATGAGGACGGAAATGGAAGACAAGCCGACCGGATGCGCGGAGATTCGAAGGCTTCCCGCGGGTGAAACCTTCAAAGGCATTGGGGTCGTCCAGAAACTGAGCCGGCGAAGCGACAAAAACGGGAAGCCCTTTTGGGAACTTACCCTTTCTGATTCGACGGGAAGTTTCGATGGGAAAATCTGGGGCGATGCGGCCTGGTGGGATCTTTCGGAAGGTTCGAAGAAACTCCTGGACCCTGCAGCCGATGCATTTCCCCGGACCCTACGGGGCAAATCGATCGGGGTCCAGGGAAAAACGGTTGAGTTCCGGGGCCAACCCCAGGTGAACGTCACGGCCCTCTACCTTCTGGACCAGGAGAAATACCCGCCTTCTCTCTACGTCCAGGCTGCCCCGGTTCCTCTCGAAGACCTGGAAAGGGAGTTCTGGGGATTCGTCGAATCGGGTTCCGGCCGATTCTGCCCCTTTCTCCGGCAGGTCTTCGCCGGCGAGTTCTGGGATCGGTTCAGGAACTCCCCGGCCGCCGTCACGCACCACCATGCCTACGCGCACGGCCTGCTGGAGCACACGGTGGCGGTCACCCGCCTGTCTTTGGCCATGGCGCAGGCCGCTGCGGCTTCCCCCCACGCGGGGATCGACACCGAAGTGGTGGTCGCCGGGGCACTGCTCCACGATCTCGGGAAAGTCGAGTCCTACAGCCTTTCCCCGGTTCCCGAGATGACCCTGCCCGGAGCCGTGCTGGACCACGTAGGGCCGGGGTTCGCACGGTTCCTTCGTTTTGCGGAAACCTTCGGGCTGGATGAACGCTCGACGCTGGCGATCGGGCACATCCTGCTGAGCCATCATGGTCAGAAAGAATACGGAGCTGCAGTCCTGCCGGCCACGCCGGAGGCCCTGATCGTCTCTTCTGCGGACGAACTGGATTTCCGGTTGTTCTGCTGGGGAGATGCCACCGGGAACATGTCGGATGGGGAGGAAATCAGCGACTTCCATTATTCCGCCCAACGCCGGTTCTGGAAGTGGCAGGAATGATGCAAGAAAGATGTCATATGCTAAAATAACAAAGAGAAAGAGCGCCACAGGTTCCAGGAGGTGCATACCATGGTGAGGATACGCCTCGAATACTGTACGGCCTGAGGGTACTTGGAACGGGCTCTCGGCGTTGCCGGGACGATCCTTGGCAAGTACAGGAACCGGATCGAGTCCTTCGAACTTGTTCCTTCCTCCGGTGGAGTTTTCGAGTTTTCCGTCAACGGGGAACTCGTTTACAGCAAAAAGGCAACCGGGCTGCATGCGGACCCGGACCTTCTCGTGGCGGAAATGGAACGGTTCGTCGGTTGATGGGAATTCCTGGCCGAAAGCGGCGAAAGGTCCTTTCGCCGCACTTTTTTTGCTCGGGAGGCAGAATGCGGATGTCCTACACGTTCAAAACCTCGGAAAACGATGCCGGCAGGAGACTGGACCGGATCCTGAGGACTCGATGGCCCCAGGTGCCTCTTGGCAGGATCATGGGAGCCCTGCGGAAGGGAGAGGTGCTACTGGAGGGGAAACCCGCGGAACCTTCTGCCCGACCGGAAAGCGGCCAGGAAATCACGGTGCCCTGGGAGGCCCCGCGTACGAAGGAACCCGGAACGGGAAGGGCGGATCTTTCATTTGTGTTCGAAGGGAAGAATGCCTGGGTTCTCGAAAAGCCGGCAGGGTTGCTCGTTCAGCCTGCCGGACCCGGAGACGACAGCCTGATCGGCCGGGTCTGGAACCGGTTCGAAGGGTTGGGTGACGGTTTCCGGCCGAGCGCCGTCAATCGCCTTGACCGGAATACCTCCGGGCTAGTGACCGTCGCTTTGACTGGGCCGGCCCTCCGTGCGCTACAGGAGGCCTGGCGCGCGCGAAGGGTGAAAAAGACCTACCTGGCGATCGTTCTGGGCGATGCCCCCTCTTCGGGAAGGATCGATGCCCCCATTCGCAAGGATCCCGTGAAAAACCGGGTCGAAACCGCGCCCGACGGCGAAACCGCCTTGACGCACTTCGTCAAAGTGGTAGGGGATGCTGAACTTTCGCTTCTCAGGGTCGAGCTGGTCACGGGGCTTTCTCACCAGGCCAGGTTCCACCTGGCGCATCGTGGTTTTCCGATCCTAGGGGATCCCAAGTACGGGCGTTTCGGCCCGAACCGGTTCTGGGCGGCAAGGGGGGTTCACCGTCCTCTTCTCCACGCATGGATGATCGAGTTTCCGGACCTGCCTCCCTGCCTGGCGGACCTCTCGGGGCGGAACCTGATTTGCCACCCCCCCAAAGACTTCCGGGAAGTCCTTCGATCCAAGGGTTGGCTTGAATACATCCTAGGGGTATAATATCCCTGACGAGATTGAAAAGGGGGGAATGAAATGTCGAACCTGGTGCTGGAGCTGAGCCAAAAGGCGCGTGAAACCTTTGCAAAATGGAACAATGAAGGGCACATCGAGATTACCCGCATCGGATCAGGCTGATGCGCCCACAAGGCCGCCCTCGTCGAGGGCGGAAAACCGGAAAATCCGGAAGAATTCCTGGAACTTCGCCAGGAAAACGTGACTCTATGGGTCCCGAAGGAAATGTCTTTTGAGGGAAACGTAGTCAAGGTCGAGGTGAGGGGGATGTTCTGGAGCACGATGGTGCTCGTCGAGACGGCCATCCTTTAACCAGCGGAAGATGTGGGGGCCCAGGGGGGTCCCCTTTTTTCTTTCTTTTTTCCCCTTGACAAGAGATTCCTTTCACATATCATAAGCAAGGCCTTGGATAATGTATCCGGCAAGGCAGAAGGTTCATTCTGTCCAGCACTCCCCGCAAAAGGGGAAACCTATCAGGAGGTGTTTGTTCCATGCCCGTGGTCAAGCGTACTTCCACAAACGTCCTGCTCGACATCGCCTTGAAGAATTTCTACGCAGCAGCCGAGGAAATGGGGCTCGAGGACGATCTTGTCGAGATCCTGAGCCACTCCGACCGCAAGCTCGCCGTTTCCATCCCGGTCGTAATGGATGACGGGACGACGAAGGTCTTTAACGGGTATCGCGTCCAGCACAACTCGGCTCTCGGCCCCAACAAGGGCGGCCTGCGGTTCCACCCCGAGGTTTGCATGGACGAGTGCGAAGCGCTCGCCATGCTCATGACCTGGAAGTGCTCCCTCGCCGGTATTCCCTACGGCGGCGGCAAGGGCGGCGTCGAGTGCAACCCGCTCGAACTCTCCAAGGGAGAGAAGGAGCGCATCACCCGCGGGCTGGCCGCCCGCATCGAGCCCATCGTGGGCGCTTGGACCGACGTTCCGGCTCCGGACGTGAACACGGGCGGGCAGGAAATGATCTGGCTCATGGACACCATCAGCAAGATGCGCGGAAACATGGAGCCCGCCATCTTCACCGGCAAGCCGATTTCCCTCTGGGGATCCAAGGGACGCACCCAGGCGACCGGCGTGGGTGTGGCGACCTGCGCCATGGAACTGCTGAAAGTCGTCGGCAAGGAAGTCAAGGGCGCAACGGTCGCAGTGCAGGGCTTCGGCAACGTCGGGACCTTTACGGCCCTGACCCTTCACGAGAATGGGGCGAAGGTCGTCGCCATCAGTGACATCACCGGGGCCTATTATGCTCCAGAAGGCCTTGATATCCCGGCTGCCATCGCTTTCGCCAATGCTCACCCCAAGAAGCTCCTGGAAGGCTTCAGCCAGCCCGGCGTCCAGAAGCTCGACGGCGAGGAACTCCTGTTCCTGCCCGTGGATGTCCTCTGCCCCTGCGCCCTTGAAGGCGCAATCAACGCGAAGAACGCCGAGAAAGTCCAGGCCAAGTACATCGTCGAAGGCGCCAACGGGCCCATCACCCCGGAAGCCGACGAAGTCCTCGCGAAGAAGAACGTGATCATCGTTCCGGACTTCCTCGCCAACAGCGGCGGAGTCATCGGTTCCTACTTCGAGTGGTGCCAGGACCTCGCGGGCTTCTTCTGGACCGAAGAGGAGTACCTCAAGAGGCTGAACCAGATCATGACCGAAAACTTCAAGAGGGTCTGGGACTATGCCGCGGAGAAGAACGTCAAGATGCGCCGCGCGGCCTTCATGGTCGCCATCCAGCGGGTTGCGGACGCGGTCCGCATGCGCGGGACGTTCCTCTAGGATTCGCCTGCAACTCGAAACCAGCAAAAAAGGAACCGGCGGGGTTTCCTCCCGCCGGTTCCTTTTTTGCTGCTTCGCGCGGGGTGGAGACCTGCTTTTAAGCGGTAGACAACGTGAGGTATAATGGCAGTGGTTTCGTAAGGAAAAGCGGTAAAGATTCTTGAGTCGGAAGGCCCACCCTATGGCAAAGGAGGAGGAGACAGGCATGTCGAAGATGAATCCGTACGAGATGTTCCTGAAGCAGGTGGACGAAGCGGTACCGTACCTGAACGTGGAGCAGGAATTCATCGATATTCTCAAGGAGCCGAAGGAAGTGCTGGAGCTCACGATCCCGCTGCGCCTGGAGGACGGGACGGTGAAGGTGGTGAAGGGATGGAGGAGTCACCACAACAACGCGCTGGGCCCGTACAAGGGTGGGGTGAGGTACCATCCGAACGTTTCGAAGGACGAGGTAATGGCGCTGTCGGCGTGGATGTCGATC
>JALHIN010000076.1:0-1195 GCA_022839995.1 Synergistota bacterium | reverse complement strand
CTAGTCGAGAATCTCGGTGACGACGCCGGCACCCACCGTGCGGCCGCCTTCCCGGACCGCAAAGCGAAGGCCCGGCTCCAGCGCCACCGGCACGATCAGCTTCACTTCAAACGTGCTGTTGTCTCCCGGCATGACCATCTCCACGCCTTCCGGAAGCGCGATCTCTCCCGTCACGTCCGTCGTTCGGAAGTAGAACTGCGGCTTGTAACCCGAGAAAAACGGCGTGTGCCGGCCTCCCTCTTCCTTCTTCAGCACGTACACCTCGCCCTTGAAATGCTTGTGCGGCGTGATGCTCTTCGGCTTCGCCACAACCTGCCCACGCTCCACGTCGTCCTTGTCGATGCCGCGAAGCAGGATCCCCACGTTGTCCCCAGCCATCGCGTCGTCCAGGATCTTCCGGAACATCTCCAGCGACGTCGCCACCGTCTTCTGCGTGTCCCTCATGCCCACGATCTCCACTTCCTCCCCCGCGTGGATCTGGCCTCGCTCCACTCGGCCCGTCACCACCGTCCCGCGGCCCGTGATCGTGAACACGTCCTCGATCGGCATCAAAAACGGCTTGTCCGTCTCCCTTACAGGCTCCGGAATGTACTCGTCGCATGCCTTCATCAGGTTCAGGATCCCTTCCGTCCACTCGTTGTCGCTGTCCGACTCCAGGGCCTTCAACGCGCTACCTCGCACCACCGGCACGTCGTCCCCCGGAAAATCGTACTTGTTCAGAAGGTCCCTCACTTCCATCTCCACCAGGTCCAAAAGCTCGGGATCGTCCACCATGTCCACCTTGTTCATGAACACCACCAGCGCCGGCACGTTCACCTGCCGCGCCAACAGCACGTGCTCCCGCGTCTGCGGCATCGGACCGTCCGCCGCCGACACCACCAGGATCGCCCCGTCCATCTGCGCCGCTCCCGTGATCATGTTCTTGATGTAGTCCGCGTGCCCCGGGCAGTCGATGTGCGCGTAGTGTCGCTTGTCCGTCTGGTACTCCACGTGCGCGATGTTGATCGTGATCCCGCGCTCCCGCTCCTCCGGCGCCTTGTCGATCATGTCGAACGGCGTGAAGTCCGCGTATCCCTTCCGCGACAGCGTCTTCGTGATCGCCGCCGTCAGCGTCGTCTTCCCGTGGTCGATGTGACCGATCGTGCCGATGTTCAGGTGCGGCTTCGTCCTCTCAAAATGCTCCTTCGCCATCTTT
>JALHIN010000075.1:0-1207 GCA_022839995.1 Synergistota bacterium | reverse complement strand
ATTACGCCCTGGAACGAAACTAAACCGGAATCACCTGAAAGTTTTAGAGGTCGGATCTTGACGGGACACGGTATCTTGTTCTTTGCTGTTTGCATACAACCTCTGCTTGTAAGACTGGATCGCCCTGCAGATCGTGCTCGCGTGGAGGCCAAAGTAGCGTGAAAGTTCTGCCTGGCTGAATTTCCCCGAGAGATAGGCTTCCGCCAAGGCCTGCTTCGTGTCGGGATAAACTCGAGTGTAGTCCTCAAGGCGTTCCAGTGGAGGGCGAACCTGTTCCCGGATGACATCCGAAAGGCTTGCGCCGGGTCGAACCTTTTCCTGTGACTGGGTGACGAAATTTTCGTCACCCAGGTAAATTTGTTGCCGGACGTCTTCCATGGGGCTCCGGTCTGAGTGGATACCGGCTTCTACGTAGGCGGCAAAAAACCGGCGCTTTTGATCCAGGCTGCCAGCCCTTTCCGAAACGGCATCGAGAGTGAAATCGGTGTCAAGCCAATCCGGCGGGGATTCGAGTCCGGTCGTAGCCCGGTAGCTGCTCCAGGGCCAATCCTGGGGATAGGCAACCAACCCTGCACGGACAGGATTCAGAACCACGTAGCGGATCACTTCGAGGAGGTAGGGGTTTCGGTCGACCAGGATGGAGTGGAAGCGTCCCTGGAAAAGGTGCCCGGTTCGTCCGTGGGTCCGATTGATGTATTGAGTGTAGGTTCCGTTCAGGACCCTCATTCCTTCGGAGAGGTTCGGTTCGGGGGTTTCGACAACGAGGTGGAAGTGGTTTCCCATCAGGCACCAGGCATAGGTGGTCCATTGCAGGCGATTGCAAATCTCGCTGTAGATGGAGAGAAACTTGTTCCTATCCCGATCGTTGAAGAAAATCCTGGACTTGTTGTCTCCCCGGGAGGTTACATGATAGAGCGCTCCCGGGAATTCGATCCGAAGAGGCCGTGTCATAACTCAGGATCATAGCAGGGAAACAGGAAAATTCAAGGTTCGTTTCATGTCGATGCGGATTCTGTGGGCACAGACCGCAAGCCTGTCGGGTCTTCGTAGAACGGTGAGAGGCCGTACGGAAACAGGAGGGCTGGGGGAATCCCCCCAACCCTCCTGTTTGTATGCAAACAGCAAAGAACAAGATACCGTGTCCCGTCAAGATCCGACCTCTAAAACTTTCAGGTGATTCCGGTTTAGTTTCGTTCCAGGGCGTAAT
>JALHIN010000047.1:0-7962 GCA_022839995.1 Synergistota bacterium | reverse complement strand
AAGGCTTCAGTGAAACAGCCAGTAAACATGTCTCAACCCGAGGTTGTAGCGGTGAATCTGTAACCGGATCTGAATTTACAGCAGTTCTGGGACTTGACTGCCGCGAGACCATCCGGATTCACTTCCGCGATGACCGCAGCCGCTTTCCCTTGCAGCAAGCCTTTTTCCGCTTCATTCGGATAACGGAGGGAGAAACCCATTTTCGGCAGGTTTTGGGCTTCGCCCTCCGCCTGCTGAACCGGGGCTTGAGTTGAGGCCTGGACAGTCGGCCTGGCCACGGCAAAAGCCAGCCCCTGGGGTGGTTTCGGGTACAGATCCCCCGGAGGCAGGACGACGCGGCAAACCGCAGGCGGGGAGCTCTTTCTCAAGACCTTGAACTCGAGGGAAGTCGCCCCCGGCCGGATCTTTTCGGACCACTGGGCAAAATTCTCGACCCGCTGGTCGTTGCAGAGGACGACGGCGTCCCTCACCCGCAGGTCTCCCTTTTGCGCGGGACTTCCGATCATCACACCGGTCACGATCATCCCCTTTGCTTCCTTTAGGCCGGGTATCCAGAGGTCCTTTTCGGTAACATCCCTGAAATACGCACCGAGAGTCGGGTACGAGATCGGCCTTCCCGAAGCCGCGAGCAGGCTTGCCACTGCGTTGAAGACCTGGGCCGCGGTCCCGTAATCGGGAACCCGGAACATTTTCATCTCGTTCTTGGGGTCGCAGCGGACACCGAAAACAAATTGCCTGTCGACGAAAACACGGACAAGGTGTAGACCCACGACTTCCTCAAAGGGAATGACGGTCGATTCCACCTGGGGGACCTGGATGGTATTGGAGAAGAACAGGCTACTTTGCTGGACCTCCACGACCGTTCCCAAGGCCCGGAGCCCATAGGCGTCGGCGTCCCACTGGGTCACGAATGACCCCTGCCATCCCACGACCTTCCCCTGGAGGTTCTTGAGGGCTCCAAGAGCTGCGTCCACCGTGGGGAAATAGGTTGGCCAGTACCAGTATTCCTCCGCCCTGTAAGAGGAAACCGGGCCGAGGGGTTCAATTGCACTTGCGGCGCCCGACGACAACCAGAGAAAAATGATGCCTGCAAAAAGAAAGAAGCCCCTCTTGAAACGCCTCGTCATCTTCCTTCCCCCGCTTCTTTCCAAGATGTCCCAGACCTGCTTCATGGTTTGAATACTACCACCATTCGACGCACCCCCCCCTTCCCCGTGTGGGTGTTTTTGTTTATAATAATTTAAATTATTACATTTTTTCCTCCAACCTGCAGCCCGAAAGGAGGAGCGAGTATGAACCGTCGAGAATTCCTGAAAAGCGGCGTGGTCCTGGCTGCCGGTGCCTCGGCGCTCCTGTTGCCCAAAAGCCTCGGGAAAGCGCTGGGGATTTCCCTCTCTTCTCCCGCCGACCTCGCGGCCGTCAAGGGCGGCGAAACGGGCGAAATGTTCGACCGTGGAATCGCAGCCCTCGGGGGATGGGAAGATTCGTCTCGATGGGACAAACCGTCGTGGTCAAGCCGAATATCGCCTGGGACGTCCGGCCCGAGCTCGGAGCCAACACGAACCCGGCCCTGGTCGAGCGAATCGTGAAGAGGTGCTTTGAGGCAGGCGCTTCGAAAGTTTTCGTTTTCGACCACACGTGCGATCTCTGGAAGAAAACCTACCTGAGCAGCGGCATCCAGGAAGCGGCAAGCCGGGCAGGCGCCACGGTCGTTCCTGCCGACCGTCCTGGCTCCTACCGCAAGACGGCCATTCGAGGAGCCCGGATCCTGAGGGAGACCCTGGTCCACGAACTCGTCCTGCAAAGTGACGTCTTCATCAACGTTCCCGTCCTGAAAAGCCACGGCGGAGCCGGACTCACGATCTCGATGAAAAACCTCATGGGCATCATCTGGGATCGCGGGGAGCTCCACTCCCGCGGCCTCCACCAGTGCATCGCGGACCTGAGCCTTCTCAGAAAGCCTGACCTGAACGTCGTAGATGCCTACCGCGTCATGACTTCGAGGGGGCCCCGCGGGACCGCGGAGAGCGACGTCACGATCATGAAGGCCCAGGTCCTCTGCACCGATATCGTTGCGGCAGACGCAGTGGCCGCGAAGATTTTCGGGAGGGAACCCGAATCGGTTGAATACATCCGCAACGCAGCAGCCCTTGGAGCCGGCACCATGGACCTGCGCCGGCTAAAGATCGAGCGGATCTGCGTTTGAAAGGGGCAGACGCCTGGATGAAGCTCAACTTTAGGGTGCCGCTCGTTTGGTTGTGCCTTTCGGTGTTTCTCGCCCTTTTCCTGTCGGGCGAAAGCGGACTTTTTCCCGGCGTCCTCTGCCGGGCTATCGAAAGGGTCCGGTTCTTCGGTACTGGATCCTGGCAGCAAACGCCGCTTCTCTTTTGACCGGCTCACTTGTCCTTGCCCGGCTGCTCGATCCTTTCTCGAACTTCGGCAGGGGAGCCACACAACTGGTTCGACCCCTTCTCGTTCTCGCGAACCACCTGCTGGCCCTTCTTCCGCTTCCCTGGGAATCCGTAGGGATTTTCCGCTCTCTTCCTCCCCCTCCGTTTTTTCCTTCATCAGCCATTCCCATTTCAGCAGCCTGTGCGTAGCCTGCTCTTCCTGCGTGAAAGCCTGCCCTGCCGGAATCATCCGTCCCTCTTTCTCGGCCTGGGGGCCATGGGGGATCTTCCAGCCCCATCTAGACTACCAACATGGCTACTGCCAGTACGAATGCACGGCCTGCACCGCATCCTGCCCGACCGGCGCCATAGAACCCCTGTCCCGGGAGGACAAGAAGCGTGTCCAGAACGGACTTTCCCATTTCCACCAAGGCAACTGTATCGTGGTGAAGAAGGGAACTTCGTCCGGGGCCTGCCAGTTCGCCTGCCCAGCCAGCCCGAAAGCGATGACCGTCCTTGGGCTGGCTTCCCATGGTAGGGCCAAACTTGCCACTGAACTCGAGGAAGGCCCCATTTTGGCTCCGCTGGAGGAATTTCCCTTCTAGGGGGAATTGGAAAGGAGGAATCTCGATGAACCTGGGAATGGGTGAAATCCTTGTGCTTTTGCTCCTGGCTCTCCTTCTTTTCGGGGCGAAAAGGCTACCGGAGATCGGAAGGTCGGCGGGAAGCGCGATCCGCGAATTCAAGAAAGGGTTGGAATCCGGGGAACCGGAAGAGAAAGGGAAAAAGGAACGGGAAGAGGACCGTGAAAGCTGAAGGGGACTTCACGGACCACCTGGAGGAACTCCGGTGTAGGATTCTCGTCGTCCTTGCCTTTTTCCTCGCCGCCTTTCTCTTCCTGTTTTTTACCTCGGGGAAGCTCGTCGCCTTCCTGCAGGCTCCGCTGGAGGGACTCGGGCTTTCCCTCTACTACTTCAAGCCATACGAAAAATTCCTGACCTACATGAAGCTCTCCTTCTGGGGAGGCCTTCTCCTTTCGCTTCCGCTCGCGATCGTCCAGGCGGCCCTTTTCATCTACCCGGCCCTTAGGAAGGAAGAAATCAAATTTCTCCTCCTTGCCCTCGTCGCCGCGCCCATGCTTTTCATCACGGGTGCCGCCTTCGCCTACCGAGTCGTCGCTCCCGCGGCCTTCAGGTTCTTCCTTTCCTTCTCCCCCGCGGACAACGTCCTGCCCTTCTGGGGCTTCGGCGACTACGCCTCGTTCCTGTTTGCCCTCATGATCGCCTCGGGGACGGTTTTCCTCCTCCCGCTGGTCCTCCTGTTCCTCGTCGGGACTGGGCTCGTGTCAACCCGAACTCTTTCGCGCCTCAGGCCCTGGATCATCCTGTCCATCTTCCTGGCCGCGGCCCTGCTCACCCCGCCCGACGTCGTTTCACAGGTTTTGCTTGGGCTTCCGCTGTACCTGCTTTTCGAGATCAGCCTCCTGCTCGGCAGGGCCCTGAAAAGGGAAAAGGGCAATTAAGCCTGGGGCACCTTCCTTCGGGGGGCCCCTCGGGATGCCGCGCAACTCCGATAGCCGACGAATTCGCCGTTAACCATCCGATTCTCAAGCGGGAGGATCGTCCCATCCTGCCCCATGCTTCAACACCGGTTGTGCTTGCCTGAAATCTCCTCAAGATCGACCCGGATGACGACGATCCGTTCGAGAGCCTGCGGCGGGAACTCGAAGTCCTTCCCCGTGCAGCTGTTCATGATGGCGTTAAGCCCCCTTGCCTTTTCTTCCGTGCTTTCAAGGAAAACGGCCTTCCCCGAGGCGATGACGCTGCGGTACCTCATGGTGAAGCTGCATGCGGTTTCCGCGGGAATCAGTTCGACGTCTTTCTCGAACTCCAGGCACACGTTCGGGTTCTTTCGAAGAATTTCGATTTTCCGCCCCTCGATTGCGGAGTGGAGGAAAACGCTCCCGTCCCGGTATCCATAATTCATTGGAACCACGTACGGGACATCTCCGTCGCAGAGCCCCATCCTGCAGACAAGAGCTTCCCGGAGTATCGATTCCAGTTCCGTCGGGTCGTTGATCGCCCTGTCGCTTCTCCTCATCCCTAGGCACCCCTTTTCCCTGGATTTTTTCCCATGTCCTTATCATAAGCGCGAAAGGCATTCGGCACACTTGGCCCGGGGAAAATTCGTGCCAGTTCTTCGATTCGGTATTATGATGATGTCGCTGAAAGGTACAGGAAACCATGGAATGGAAAGGAGGAACGCGCACCGTGCAGAAAATGCTTGGCGGAGTCCACGAGGCGATCGGGAACACACCCATGGTGCACCTTTCCAGAATTACCGCGAAGGTAGGGGTCGAGGGTTGCATCTTCGCAAAAATGGAATACCTGAACCCGGGATTCAGCAAGAAAGACCGGGTGGCCCTGCAGATGATAGAAGAAGCCGAGGAAGCCGGCCTCCTGGAAAAGGGACAGTGCGTCGTCGAACTGACCAGCGGAAATACCGGCACGGGGTTGGCGATTGTGTGCGCCGTAAAGGGGTACCGTTTCATCGCCTGCATGTCGAAGGGAAACTCCACCGAACGCGCGCGCATGATGAAAGCCCTGGGGGCGGAAGTGGTCCTTGTCGACCAGGCACCGGGCTCGGTCCGGGGGCAGGTTTCTGGGGAAGACCTGGCCCTCGTTGAAGAAGCAGCGAAACGGATCAAAGAAGAGAGGGGGGCCTTCCGGGCAGACCAGTTCCGCCTCGCCGCGACCGTTCACGCCCACGAACGGCACACCGCCTTCGAAATGTGGGAACAAACCGACGGGAACATCGATGCCTTCGTCGACTTTTTAGGAAGCGGCAGCACTTTCCAGGGGTGTGCCCTCGGGCTGAAGAAATTCAAACCGGAAATTCGCTGCTACGCGGTCGAACCCGCTGCAGCGGCCATTTACGCCGGGCTCCCGATCACCGACGGGGCGCACAAGATCCAGGGAGGAGGTTACAGCATGGACCTGCCCCTCCTTGACCGGAAGTTGATCGACGGACTGGTCCAGGTTTCCGACGAAGAAGCGATCCAGACCGCAAGGGAACTGGCACGTACGGAAGGGGTATTTGCCGGCTTTTCCTCCGGCGCGAACGTCTGCGCGGCCCTAAAATTGCTGGCGGGCCCGGAAAGGGGCAAAAACATCGTCCTGACCCTTAACGACAGCGGCCTGAAGTATCTCAGCACGGACCTCTTCGAAGAACTGTGATCCTGCAAAAAAGGTTTCCTGAAGTCCGGGGCCTCAATTCTTTACGGGTTCAAACCGGGAGGTGGCAGCATTGCTGGATGAATTGACGGTAACCGTATTGGCGGAAGACAGCGTTCCTTACGAAAGCCCGCTTCTCGGCCAGCACGGGGTGTCTTATTGGCTGGAGGCGGAAAGGGAAGGAATCACCAAAAGGATCCTGGTCGATGTGGGGCAGAACCCTGAGGCCCTGCTCTTCAACATTGAAAAGCTTGCCATCCCTCTCTCACAAACCGACGCAATCGTACTCACCCACTGCCACTACGACCACACGAAGGGATTGGCCCGTGTCCTGGAAGCCATCGGGAAAAAGAACGTTCCGGTCATCGCCCACCCTGCCCTTTTCAGGTTGAATTTCGTCACGGATCCGTTTTTCCAGCACGTCGGAGTGATGCAGGGCGATCGACCCGAAGACCTCAGGGCGAAGGGAGGAGAGCTTGTCCTGGTTTCCGGTCCCCTCCAGCTCATGCCGGGACTTTCCACTACAGGAGAAGTCCCACGGGTCACGGATTTCGAGGAGGTGGGCATCGCGCTTTCCACGTTGGACGGAAACGGCCGGGTAGTTCCCGACAGGATGCCGGACGACCTTTCCCTGGCGGCCAGGATCAAGGATCGGGGGATCGTTCTCGTTACAGGCTGCAGCCACGCGGGCATCATCAACATCCTGAGAAATGTCGCGGCCCGTGGAGAAAAGCTGGAAGCCGTCATCGGGGGATTGCACCTGGTCGAAGCCTCTGACGAAAGGATCGAGAAAACCGTGAGGGCTTTGGCGGAATATTCTCCCTCGCTGGTCGCCGCCGGCCACTGTACGGGATTCAGGGCACAGGCTGCACTGTACCGCACGCTCGGGGAGCGGTTTTCCACCATGGGAGCGGGAAGCGTGTTCCGTTTTGCCTAAGGCCTTCGGGCGATGGAGAACGCAGTTGTTACTGAATTGGAATACGCTTGTAAGATCCGCTTTTCCCCTTCCGTGTATTTTCACAAGGGTTGGGAAAACAAACTGAATTCCCTGGAGGTTGGAGGATGGGCGAGAAAAAGGTACGGGTTCTTTTCGTTTGCGGGCACAACAGTGCCCGGAGCCAGATGGCGGAGGCCTTCCTGCGGGAAATCGGAGGGGATGCCTTCGAAGTCGAAAGCGCCGGGTTGGACCTGGCAGACCGGATCAACCCGCTGGTCGTGGAAGTCATGAAGGAAATCGGGATCGACTTGAGCGGGAAGTCCATGCAGAAGGTGTTCGACCTATTCCTGAAAGGACGATTGTACGATTACGTGATTGCGGTCTGCGACGCCGCCAAGGCCGGGAAATGCCCCGTGTTCCCAGGGGTCTGCAAAAGGCTGCACTGGCCTTTCGAGGACCCTGCCGCGCTGGAAGGAACCTGGGAAGAGAAGCTGGAGAAAACACGCTCGATCCGTGACGAGATACGAAAAAAGATCGAGGCATGGATCGAGGAGCTGGTCAGGGAAGGGGTCCTGAACCGGTAGACCGAAGAGGCGAACATACGAAAGGCCCCGGTTGGTCAGGCCGGAGCCTTTAAGGAGGTGGTGGTACGGATTTGAGGTTGCAGGTACTTTAGCACATTCGGTTTAATCGCGCAAGTGAAGGGCTGAATAGACGCTTTTGTGAACTATGGGACAAGCCGAATGCGCGCGTTCGACCCGGTTTCAAACAAGAAACCCTTCCGGCAACGGGTCTGTCGGATCCAGGACGAGCTGGTTGAAACCTGTGATCCATGCCGAACCGGTGATCCTGGGTATAATTCCCCGTTTGTCCCCGACAAGGACGGTTTCGTCGATTGTTCCCCTGAACCGCGTGCCGATGATGCTGCCGTTGTCCAGTTCCTCCCCGGGGTTCATCAGGCCCCTGCCGTACAGGAGAGCCATCCTCGCGGAAGTTCCCGTTCCGCAAGGAGAGCGATCCACGGCCCCGTCCGCGAAAACGCAGACCTCCTGGGATCTCCAGCCCTTTTCCGTCCTTTCCGTCCTGCCCGTGACGATCGTCCCGTAAAGTTCGTTGATTTGAGGGTATTCCGGATGGACGAGCTGGAGGTTTTCGCTGCCCCAGTCCTTCAGTGCCATCGCCTTTCGAGCCAGTTCACCGGCATTTTCGGGCCTGATCTCCACTCCCAGTTTTTCCGCCTCGACAAACAGGTAGAAGTCTCCCCCGTAGGAAATGGCGAATTCGATTTCCCCGATCCCCGGCACGATCAAGCCCCTAAAGTGCTGTAAAAAGGTCGTCTGAAAAAGGCGGCAATCGGTGGGAAGACAAAAAAGCCACCGGGACTTCGGTTACAGTGTAGTCA
>JALHIN010000074.1:0-1225 GCA_022839995.1 Synergistota bacterium | reverse complement strand
GATCTCCCCTCTCGGGAAAGTGAACTCCAAGCCCAGATTAGCAGGTTTCAGCAACAAGAACAGGGGCTAATTACCCACACCAAATAGCGAAGAACCAAATAAAAAGACAAAAGGGGGATCGGCCGTCGGCCGGTCCCCCTTTTTCATGTCGGCCTGGTCGGCTATTTCCCTTGCTTCGCGTTCCAGGATTTCGAGTTCGGGAAGAAAAGGGGTTCCCCGTATTTCTTCACGCCGAACTCCTTGATGATCAACTGGGCTTCTTCGCTTTCGAGCCAGTCGGCAAAGGCCACGGCGGCATCGGCGTTCAGGCCGGTGAACTTCGCCGGGTTGACCCGGATGACGGCGATGAGGTTGAGCAGGATCGGATCCTTTTCCACCAGCGGGACGAGCTTGATGCTGTTTTTCAGGGTGAGGTAGGTGGCCCGGTCCATCAGGATGTAGGCTCCGCGGCGGTTGGCGAAGGCCGTCGCCGGGGCGTTGCCGAGCTTGCCCAGGGAATAGGTGACGTACCAGTCGCCCTCGGGCTTGATATGGGCGGCTTGCCAGACTTCCATCTCCTTCACGTGGGTGCCCGAGTTGTCGCCGCGGGTGACGAAGGGGGCTCCCATGATGGCGATGCGGGCCAAAGCAGCCGGGGCGCTCTTCATGCCCTTGATTCCCGCAGGGTCCGTGGCGGGGCCGAGGATGACGAAATCGTTATACATGATGTCCCGCCGGTCCACCCCGAAGCCGTCGGCGATGAACTGGTCCTCCAGGGAGCGGGCGTGGACCATGACGATGTCGAAGTTTCCGGTCTTGGCTTTCTCGAGGGTGGCTCCCGTTCCGGCGCCTTCGAAGGTCACCGTGGTCCCCGTCTTCTTGTTGTAGGCTTCAACAAGTGCGGGAACGATGCCCGCATCGATGGGGCCGATGGTGCTCGACATCCGGACCGCCCCCGCGCCCATCGCGGGCAGCGCGGCCAGGACAGCCAGGGAAAAAACCAGGAGTGCCAGCGTGAACCGTTTCAGTGCCGTTTGTTTCATCGATTGTTTCCTCCTCGGTCGGGATGCAGGGCTATTGTGCCTTTGCGTTGGGGAAGAACAGCTGCTTGCCCATCATCTTGAAGTCCGCGATGAGCTTCTGCCCCCGCGGGGAGGCCATCCAGGCGGAGAACCGTTCCGCCAGGTCCGTCTTCAGCCCCTGGGCGCGGCTGGGAGCCACCACGATGACGCTGTACTGGTTGTAA
>JALHIN010000073.1:0-1343 GCA_022839995.1 Synergistota bacterium | reverse complement strand
GAGACCTCCGAATGCCCTTTCGGAGGAGACGCGGTCCATGGTGTGCGGCAAAGCTGCCGGGGAATACAGAGGGGCGAGCCTGAACCACATGTCCGAGCTCCTGGACAGAATCGATGGAGTACGGATAAGCGCCAAGACCATAGGGCGGATCCTCAAGGACGCGGGAGTGGGGAATCCCCACGGAAGGAGGGGGAGGAAGAGCCACCGGAGCCGAGAGCGCCGCGAACGTTTCGGGAGCCTGGTCCAGGTGGATGCCACTCCCTTCGAGTGGCTGGAGGACGGAAACAAATGGTCGCTCCACGGGGCCATAGACGACGCCACCGGCACGGTACTGTCGCTGAGATTTGAGAAGAACGAATGTTCTTCAGGCTACCTCCGCGTCATGGAGGACATGCCGGGTACCTGGGGCGTTCCTGCGGCACTCTACACGGACCGCCACACCATCTTCTTCTCCCCGAAGAAGGGAGAGGTGCTGAGTGAGGAGGACATCATCGAGGGAAGGAACGTCCCCCTCACCCGTTACGGGAAGATGCTCGACATGCTGGGCATAGAACATATCCCGGCCCTCAGCCCCCAGGCAAAGGGCCGGGTGGAGCGCCTGTGGGGGACGCTGCAGCACCGCCTGCTGGTGGAAATACGTGTAGCCGGTGTCAGGACTATGGAAGAAGCCAACGACTTTCTCCCCGCATACATGGAACTCCACAACGGGCTTTTCAGCGTGGAGCCGGCGAACGGGACAACGGATTTTCTCCCCTGTCCTGAACAGGAGAGGCTGCGGCTCATCCTGGGACACAGGGACGAGCGCAAGGCTTCCGCCGGGTCCGAGATATCCTGGCAGGGCAAAAAGTACCAGCTGGCGGACGAAAAGGGAGAGATTGTCCTTCTCCGCAGGGGTGAGACAGTCACGGCGATCCGCACCTCCGACGGTGGTCTCTATGCTCTGCGGGAAGGGGAAGGAGGGGTGGTATATGGATTAGTCCTCTCTTCCTCGCAGGACGGAAAGAGGAAAAGCGCAACGGCTGAAAAGAAAGAGCAAAGCGAAAGAAAGACGCCGAGTCCGTCAAAAGACCATCCATGGCGTGGTTCCTTGAAACACAGAAAGCAGGAGAGGCCTGTTTATGATGATCCGGATCCATTGGAAGCTTACGATGATGCTTATACCGGGAGTATTTACGGTGTTCGTGTTTCATAAAAAAGAAGGACAGGGGGTGACATTTTCCCTGTCTCTTGACAGGGATGCCCGTTCCGGCTGCTTGAAGCGGAAACCGGACGGGCAGGGATGACCTTCTCCTTTTCCATCCGGCGGAGGATACCAGTCAATATCCCATGCCGATCCGGGAAAC
>JALHIN010000046.1:0-8738 GCA_022839995.1 Synergistota bacterium | reverse complement strand
TGACTACACTGTAACCGAAGTCCCGGTGGCTTTTTTGTCTTCCCACCGATTGCCGCCTTTTTCAGACGACCTTTTTACAGCACTTTAGGGGCTTGATCCTCGCGGCAAAGGCTTCCATGAAGGCGGGGGATATCCTCCTGGAATGCAACGGGAAACCCGTATTGGCTCCCGAAGCCCTTGGAACCCTGCTGGTTCAAGGGGAAAACGTTTTCCTCGTGAAGAGAAACGGCCAGGACTTGATCATCAGGGTGGGAGCCGCCCTGGTCAGTTATTGAAAAACGAGAGGGCCTTCGGCGAGCGGGCTAGTCGACGATGAAAAGCCGGGCCCCGATATCCGTCCAGGAACGGTGGGGGTTCGAGGGGTCGTCCTCCGCGTGGTAACTCATCCCCGGGAGGAGGTCGAACACGCGCCCGTCTTTCAACTCCGTTGTCAGCCTGCCTTCGAGGACGAGGAGGACATGTCCGCGGGCGCACCAGTGATCGGCACGGTAGCCCGGGGAGTATTCCACCATCCTTACCCGGATGTTCCCCTGTTCGAACGTCCTCCAGGTTGCCTGCCCCGTTTCACCCTTGTGGATCGTCGGCTCGACCTTGTTCCAGTCGACCGTGACGAACGGAACGCCTTCGATTTTCATTTTTGTCCCCCCTAACAAGGAAAGCGGCGGATGTTCCGCCGGGTAAAATCGTCGATCAGGTGCCTCGAGATGCTCAACGGGGGCGGGATTTCGGGAAACTCTTCCGGGGCGAACCACCCCGCGTCTTCGATTTCTTTTGCGTCCGCGGAAATTTCCCCGCTTTCCCATACGGCCGTAAATCCCGCCATGAGCGAATGGGGAAAGGGCCAGGGCTGGCTTCCGAAATAACGGATCTCTTTGACCCGGATGGAAACTTCTTCGAACACTTCTCTCTCCACTGCCTGTTCCAGGGTTTCCCCGGGTTCGACGAACCCGGCGAGCACGCTGTAGCGCCCCTTGGGGAAATGGGGACTACGAGCCAGGAGCAGTTTGCCTTCGCGCTCGACGGCCACGATGACGGCCGACGAAACCGTCGGGTAAACGGTGAGCCCGCAGGATTTGCAGGTTCGTGCTCCCTCGGTTTCGTGGTCGCTCATTGGTTGCCCGCATCTTCCGCAGTAGTTCGTTTCCTGGTACCAGTCCATGATTTGCCTGGCCCGTCCGGCCTTCAGGAACGTTTCTTCTCCCAGGAGGTTCCAGGCTTCCCTGAGCGGAACCAGGCGCATCCCGTCGGGCAACGGTGCATCTTCCGGCAGGCGGGCCCAGACGCAATTCGGGGAACCGGTCTTGGAGAAACGGGAAAGCAAGGGTTCCGCCGGTTCCGCCTTGGGGATTTCCGCCAGTTTGGGCAGGCGGGGATCAGGGGTGAGGCAGACCACAAGCCTGTCTTTCTGGAAGGCGAAGGTGGGTTCGTTCGGGTCGGGCCAAGTGCCCATCGGGATCCTTCCTCTCTACGAAAGCGTGCAAGAAGAACTACTCGATGAAAAGGATACTGCAAACCGGCAAAAAAAGCAGGGGACCCGGAACCCGGATCCCCCCCATGGGTTGGATTACTCTTCCGTTTTGATCTCCAGCTTCCTGCCGTTGTCCACGCTCTGTTTTTCCGGCAGGACAAGCGTGAGCAGCCCATTCCTGATCTTGGCCTCGGCTCCTTCCGGGTCGATTTCGACCGGCATCGGGATTTCCCTATAGAAGCTGCCTCGGCTTCGCTCGATCCGGAAGAACCGTTCCGACTCTTCCTTTTTCTCTTCCTTCCGCTCGGCCTTGAACACGACGCGGTCAGGGTAGACTTTCAGATCCACTTCTTTCGGATCGATCCCCGGGATCTCCATGTCCAGGTGGATTTTTCCGTCCTTCCGGTACAGGTCCATCCGGGGAGCCACCACTTCCTCCGCTGGCCTTGAAGCCGGGAACAGTCCCGTTGCAAATTCGTCGAAAAGTCGTGACATTTCGTCGTGGATCTGAGCGATATCCCTGAAAACCGAAAGATTTTCGTCGCGCCGTGCACCAGGTCCTGCCAACCAGAATCGTCTCATTTGCCAGCACCTCCAATCTGACCATTAATGACCTTACGCGGTCATTTTATTAGTCAATAATGGTCAGATAAAGGCCGGAATAGGGTATGGACCCGCAATTAGAGTCAAATAAGGTCAAATATCCTTGATTTCAAGATCTTTTCGAAGAGAACCTTTGTCTTGCTTTTCCTAGGGCAGGATCCCATCCAGGGCTTGGCGGAGATCTTCAATCAGGTCCTGGACATCCTCGATCCCAACCGAGTACCGAATCAGGGTCTCGGGGATCCCAAGAGCTTTCCTTTCCTCGGCCGTGCATTCCACGTGGCTTGTGGTGGCCGGGATTCCCGCGATCGTTTCGACGGCTCCCAGGTTGGCCGCCTTGTGAGCGAGGCGGAGTTTCGGGAGGAAACGACGAACGGTGTCGAATGAATTTCCTTTCAGACTGAAACTCATCATTCCGCCAAAACCCCTCATTTGTCGAAGCGCGATCGTGTGCCCGGGGTGAGATTCCAGGCCGGGGTAGAAAACCCGGTCGACGGCAGGGTGGTTTTCCAAAAAGCGGGCAATCGTCAAGGCATTCTCGTTCTGCCTCGCGATCCGGAGGCTGAGAGTCTTCATGCCGCGAAGGAGCAGGTATGCCGACATGGGAGCGAGTGCGGCTCCGTTGATTTCCCGGTAATGGTAAATTTTTTTAATCAGGTCGGCCTTCCCGCAGGCGACTCCTCCGAGAACGTCGGCGTGTCCGCCCAGAAATTTCGTGGCGCTGTGCAGGACGATGTCTGCGCCAAGTTCCAGGGGGTTCTGGTTGATGGGAGTGGCGAACGTGTTGTCTACGACGACGATGGCCCCGGCCTCGTGTCCTGCTTTCGCCAGGCGTTCGATGTCGACGATTTTGATCGTGGGGTTAGTGGGGGTCTCCAGGTAAAGCAGCCTGCACCCCCTTGAGATTTCCTCTTCGATCGCGTCGTGATCCGTCGTGTCGCAAAGGAAGGCGGTCACTCCCTGTTTCGGCAGGAACTCCCGGAACAGGACGCTGGTGCCTCCATAGGTGTCCTTTACGGATACGATCCGGTCCCCGGGTTCAAGCAAGGCGAAAAGGACGCTCGAAATGATGCCCATCCCGGTGGCGGCGCTGGTTGCCGCTTCCGCTCCTTCAAGAAGGCGGACTTTTTCTTCGAAGACGTGGACAGTGGGGTTGGTGTTTCGTCCGTAAATGTGCCCTGCTTTTTTCCCGAGGGACACATCGATCCATTCGTCCACTTCGTCGTAGGCGTGGGCGACTCCGAAGAAAAGGGGCACTTGCGTCGTGCCCTCGGCGAAAACCCGTTCTTCTCCTCCCCAGACGGAGAGGGTCCCCTTCCCGGCGTTCTTTCCGTACCTCATTTCAATCCCTCCATTTTCCAAGGGTTTCGATAAAGGCCGATACGGCCTCTTCCCGGGTCGCCCAGGATGTGACGAGCCGGATGGAAGAGAGCCTTTCGTCAACCTTGGACCAGACGTAGAAGTCAAATCCCTTTTTAAGTTCGTCGATCAATGGATCGGGAAGGATGGGGAAGATCTGGTTTGTGGGGGAATCCGCAAGGAATTCGAACCCGAAACCCGCCAGGGCGCTCCTCAGTCGATCTGCCATCCGGTTGGCGTGCCTTGCCAGCTCGAAATACAGGTCGTCCCTGAAAAGTTCGAGGAACTGGATTCCCAGGAGTCGCCCCTTGGAAAGAAGAGCTCCCCTCTGCTTCAGGTGGAACCGGAAATCTTGACGGAGCGAGGGTTGGCAAAGGACCAACGCTTCTCCTACCAAAGCACCGCACTTGGTCCCGCCGATGTAGAAGGCATCGGTGAGTTGCGCCATCCCCGACAGGTCGAGGTCCGCTTCCGGGACGCAGAGGGCGGAACCCAGACGGGCTCCGTCCGCGTAAAGGAGGAGATCGTGCCTGTCGCAGAAGGAGCGGAGAGCCCCGAGGTCCTTCCTGCTGTAAACCGTGCCGACTTCAGTGGGGTTTGAGATGTAGACCAGCCTGGGTTTCACCATGTGCTCGTCGGTGTGAAAGTCCAGGATTGGCTTGATCCTGTCCGGGTCAAGTTTCCCGTCGGGGGATTCAACGGAAAGGACCTTGTGCCCGGTTGCCTCGATGGCCCCGGCTTCGTGTACGAAGACATGCCCGGTCCTTGCCGAGATTGCTGCTTCGTGGGGCCTCAGGAAAGAGGAAATCGCGATGAGGTTGGTCTGGGTTCCACCGGAGACAAAGTGAATGTCTGCGTCTTCCCGGCCAACCCGATGCCGGATTAGCTCCGCTGCCTCCAGGCAGAAGCGGTCCTGCCCGTATCCCTCCGCCTGTTCAAGGTTGGTCTCGACAAGGGTTTTCAGGATTCTCGGGTGTGCTCCCTCGCTATAGTCGTTCTTGAAGCTGATCATGGGACCCCTTCCTTTCCGGATAGGTTGCGTTGTTTTTCATTTTAACCCCGGGGGGAAAAAGAACCCTTCAGTGAACTTGGTCGGGTTCCATCCCCCTTTTGCTGCCGCAGTGGGTGCAATAGGGAAGCAAGGAGTGGCGAACCTCGATCGAATCCGGTTTTTCGCCGAGGAAGTCCAGGCTTCCCCTCTTCCTGGCGATCAGCCAGGTAGCGGCCAGGAGGACCGGCAGCAGGACCATCAGCTGGATCAGGGCCAGCCTGTAGCGATGCCTGGCCAACAGTCGTTCGAATTCTTCCCTGGCGGGCTTTCGCTGTTTCTCGATCTCCAGGACGATCCGTTCTCTCTCCGCCGCCAGCTGCTGTTTCTGGCCGGTGAGTTCTGCGAGCGACCGGCTAAGGGCCTGGTATTGCCTCTGGTTTTCCAGGAAGAGGTTCAGGCTGTCCGAGAAAGCGGCCTGTTGCCTGTCGTTGAAGACGGCATTTTTCTGCAGCCCCTGTTTTTGAAGTTCGATGATCTGGGTCAGGGTTTGCTGGAGACTCCTGGAGCTGTCGCCAAGGATTCTCTGTTTTTCCGCGAGGTTTTCGGATTGTCTTGAAATCTCGGCAATTTGTTCGTCAAGAAGGGTTTTCTTTTGCAGCAGGGCGGCGTCGATGTATGACCGTTCGAAGGTCTCGTAATCGGGGGCCCTGGCCGTCCGGATGTCCTGGAGAAAAAAACCGGTCAGCCAGAAGAAAAGAACCGCGAGGAAAACGGTGAAAAAACGGATGGCTGCCCTGTGGATCCACGTGCCCTTCGGTCTTTCGTGTTCTGGCATGGTCTTCTCTCCTTCTCTCTTTTCTTTCAATCCGTTTCAAGTTTATCATGGGAAGAAATTCAAGGGAGGAGGGTGGCGGAAGTGAAAAGGAAAGCCTTTTGCCCGGAAGGGGCGGTTGCAGTCGGTCCCTATTCCCATGCGGTCGAATCCGGGGACGTTCTCTACTTGTCAGGCCAGACGCCGATCGATCCCGCGACGGGGCAGCTGGTCGAGGATGACATCGAAGCCCAGGCAAGGCAGTGTTTCAGAAACCTTTTCGCAGTGCTTCAGTCGGCCGGACTTTCACAGGAAAACGTGGTCAAGGTCAACGTGTTCCTCACGGATATGAACGATTTTGCGAGGATGAACGCAGTCTACCGGGAACAGTTCGAGCCGCCGTACCCGGCGAGAAGCACGATCGGCGTGGCGTCCCTGCCCCTTGGGGCACGGGTCGAGATCGAAATGATCGCGAGGAAGGGATGAGTCCGCCTCCTCCCCTGTCGAATCCGTAGGTGGAGGAGTATAATTTACCTATGCGAAGCGGTATCACTTCCTTCGCCATTGTGTGCCTGGAGGTGGCAATGACATGAAAAAAGTTGTTGTCGCAATCGATGGGAGCGAGGTCAGCAAGGGAGTCGTCGACTACGCGATTCATTATGCCAACCGGGAAAAAGATGCGAAGATGCTTTTCCTCCACGTCGTCGAACCTTCGGAGCAAAGGGAGATCTTTTACCGGGGGCACGTCGTCAGTGTTCCGCCGTCGCCGGAAGATGTCCGGCAGGAATTCCATGCGTTCATCAAGGCCAGGATCGAGGCTTCGGGCAGGGGAATCCCGGACATGAGCGTGACCCTGCGGAGCGGAAGTCCGTATGAACAGATCGTCCGTTTCGCTGAAGAGGAAGACGCTGACATCATCATGATCGGCCACAGGGGGCTCAGCAACCTCCAGCGGTTTTTCCTCGGAAGCGTCGCGGCAAAGGTCGTGGCGCACGCTCCCTGCAGTGTCTACGTCCATCGGCCCCGGAACGAGAGAACGGAAGACTAGCGTCCTTTCCAGGTCGGCTTGCGCTTTTCGAGGAAGGCCTCGACCCCTTCCCGTGCGTCTTCGGAGGAGGCGAGAGCGGCGAAAAGGTCTCCGCCGACCTCTACTGCTTTTTCGAGTGAAAGCCCGTCCATTCTTTGAAATCCCCGTTTGCCCGTTGCAAGGGCAAGCGGGGATTTTTCGGCCAGTTTTTCCGCAAGTTCGCAGGTCTCTCTTTCCAGTTCGCCTTCCGACGTAACCTTACGGATGATGCCAAGCCTGTGGGCTTCCGTCGCGGGGATAAAGTCGCCGGAGAGGACATACTGCAGGGCCTGTTTTTGGCCAATCCAGCGGGCCAGCTGGAGTCCGGGTTCGAGGCAGATCAGGCCCACGTTGACGGCCGTTGTTCCCAGAACGGCACTCTCGGAGGCGATGATGAAATCACAGGCCAGGGCAAGGCCCGCACCGTTTGCAAGGGCATATCCGCGGATCGATGCGATGACGGGTTTCGACATGGCAGCTATTCGGTGGTTGTGGCGATCCATTAGCCGGATAAAGTCCCGGATTTCATGCCGCTGGCATGCCATCACCTCTTTCAGGTCGATACCCGCCGAAAAATGTTTTCCGGCGGCATCCAGGACGACGACCCGGACCTCGGGATTCTCCTGCATTTTTTCCAGTTCATCGGAAAGGCGCGACGCCAGGTCCCTGTTGAAGGTGTTCATCGCTTCCGGGCGGTTGAGCGTGATCCGCCCGATTCCCTTTTCCAGCCTGGCAAGTACGGACGAGGTGGGGTGGTTCATGGCTTTGAGCCTCCTTCAAGTGGATTTCCCTGCCAGAAGGCGAGGACATCGAAGGGAAGCGCAAGCTTCCCGCGGTGCGCGAGGATCTCCTGACCCTTCCAGGTGGATTCGGGAAGGGTGCGAAGCGGCAAAAGCAATTCCCCGGAGCTGTCACGGCAGGGGATCGGCACGGGAGTTTCCAGGAGTTCGACCGAATACCCGAATCCTGCCTGCAGGGCATGGACCAGCAAGTGCGCCTCTGTCGGCGTAAAAAACTCGTCCACGTACCCTCGGGCGATACTCAGTTCCTCCGGCGAGAGGGTTTCGCAGTCTGCGACCAGTTGCTCGATAGGGCCGTAGCGCAATCGTTCCGCCCGTAGGGGTACCCACCAGACGCGGGCCACGGGAAGGTTTCGGAACCCTTCGATCACGGAAAACGCACGGTAGAGACCGGATCCCAAATCGTCCACCTCCTGGTGAGAAGCTTAAATGAACCGGAAAGTCCCGTACAGGGGGAAAGAGGCGAGCCTTCCTTCTTTTTCAAATCGCGGGGGAGGATGTAAGCTGTTCTGTGTTCGAGTTTCAGAGGGCCATTCCAACCGTTAAGCGGAAGAAGGCGGTGCGGCGCTCTTCAGGGGAGAGGCCGATCGTCGAAAAAGAGGGGCGGCTAGCCCGAAAGTGGCAGTGCCTGTTGGTTCCGATGGGAAATCCTGTTCAGGCGGGGGGAGAACGGACGTGCGCGTGACGGAAAACGAAGAAATCCTCTACCTGGTTTTGAAAAGCATCGAGGACTCGCCCTCTCCGATCGGAGCGGGTTCCATCCAGAGGGAGATCTCTCCGCAGGTCAGCCTGAGTCCTGCCACGGTAGGAATCATCCTGCGTGACCTGCAGGACCGCGGCTTGGTGGTTCGCGAGGGATACAGGGGGCATCGGCTGACCCCGAAAGGCATGGCGTTCCTGGAGGGGTACCGCAACCGCCAGAGAAAGGCGTGCCTCGCGGACCGCATCTTCGATTACCTGACAGGAAGCGAACGGCAGCGGCTGGTCGATATTCTCGAGGCCCGAAGGGCAATCGAAACGGAGGCAGCCAGGCTTGCGGCATTCAGGGCGGAGGAACGGGATCTCCGGCGGCTGGGCAGGAACGTTCAGGAGCAGAAAAACCCCTCTGGAGCAAGGCAACGGAACCTGCTGGACCGGGAATTTCATGCCGCACTCCTGGACGCGGCACACAACCCCCTCCTGAACACCCTGTTCGATTTTTCCGAGCAGCTTACCACGGCTTCCGACGGGGAAAGCGTCGACCAGTTCCTTTCGAAAGTCCGTGAAAAAATCGGGGAAATCCTGGTCGAAGACCATCTTCGGATTTACAGGGCCGTTTCGGCCAGGGATGCCGTTGCGGCGGAAAAAGCGATGGCGGCGCACATGGACCGCGTCCTTGCCTTCCTGAACAGGGGCTCGGACCAGCCTGCCCCGAGCCGGGACTAGTTGGCTTTTTGCCTGATCTTCCGTAGGAGCATTGACAGGAAAGCCCATTGTGCTACCATCAGACCGCCACTAATTTATTAGTGGCGACGGCTTTTTCAAAAAGGGGTGTTGAACCGATGGACCTGATCAAGGAACATCCCATCCTGGAATTCCAGCATGGGAAGAAGGTGAAGTTTTTCTTCGACGGGAAGGCGATGGAGGGGTACGAGGGCGAG
>JALHIN010000072.1:0-1368 GCA_022839995.1 Synergistota bacterium | reverse complement strand
GACTGGATTCCCGCCTTCGCGCATTGCCGTCAAGTTAAGAGGCGATGGACTGGACTGTACTGTGGACGTTTGCGTGTTTCAAGTTCCAGGTGGATTGCGATCGGTTCGAGGCTCAGGGTTTTAAAGCCTGGGCCGTTCATTGACATCTTGAGCAGCATGGTAAAGAACTGGGCGCATTTGAGGATACTCAAGGGTTTGAAGTACATAAGATCCAGCCATCCCATCATGTTGTAAAAAAGGCAAATGGCAAGGAGCTTTGCCAAAATAAGCACCTCGACCTGTATTGCCGAACCGGTCGCAGTTCTGGGCAGGTTGAAGTGCGTCTTCCAGGATTTGAAAATGATCTCTATGCGCCAACGCAAACGATAGACCTGCTGGACATCCGTGAGGGACCAGATGCTGTCTTGCACGCTGGTTACATAGATATCCCATCCGAGAAGCTGCAGCCGGTCTTTTGATGGATTGAGCCTTTTGTCGCGATTGGTTTTTGCTTTGCGTCGCCGTTGATTGGCCACTGGCGGGGGGACCGGCAGAGCCGTCAGTCGAACGGGAAGCCTCTCCTTTGCGCCCAACAACACATTTTGGTCCAAGGCGCCGCAGAAACGCAATTTTTTCTTGAGATCGATGGGTTCAAGCGTTCCGGGGTCAAGGATGGTAACATTGTTGCGCAACCGAGAAAGAAAGTGAACGCCGCGCTCGATCATTTTGCGGAAGACTGGTGTCGAAAAATAACCCAGGTCCCTCACGACCAGGTCTCCTGGTTTTGCGACGGCAAGCACGTCGTTAGAGGCGGATTGATCGGTTCGGGTGAAACTGGAGAGTCTGAGATCGACAAATCTTTGGCCCATTAGGTCATGGATGACGTGTATCTTGATGGCGGCCGTTTTTTTGCGGGACTGATTGGTGGGCCCGGGGAAAAGGGTGGCAAGGTGGCCGGGCAGTTTGATTTGGGTGCTGTCTTGGAGGAGAACACGGGAGAAGGAACTGAAAAGTCCTTGCAGTTGGCCCTTATCGGGTGCGGAGAGCCTGGAGATTAGAGCCGAAAGCACGTGCCGCACAAACTCGAGGCACTGAAGGGTCATGCGTTGTGCAATGGCTTGTTTTGAGATTCTGATGGAAGTGAGAATGGTAAAGTTCAAGGCGATAAGCCTGAAGGAAACGGCGTTTTCAAAACAGGAACGAACCAGGGCATGGAGGAAGCGCGCGGCGGTGATTTTTCGGCTGCGGATCATGAAGCCGGTTTTTCGGGCAATGTCGTCACAGAGTGGAAAGAGGTCCTTGATGGGAGTTTGATCGGGCAATGTGTTGGAAGGAAGGAAGCATTTTCACCTGATTTTCTCCTTGGCACTAGGTTATTAGCTAGTTTAC
>JALHIN010000045.1:0-8836 GCA_022839995.1 Synergistota bacterium | reverse complement strand
CATCACCCTCGCGTCACGCTTGCTCGCTCCGATGAGGCTCGCCGGCGCCCACGAAAGCTTGTACCCCCACGGGTTCGTGTTCGCCTCCGCCGACGGCAGCGCCCCGCACACCGACCGGAAGCTCTCCACCCGGCCGCCTGACTCCCGGATCCGTCTCACCGTCCGCGCCGCCGACATGTGGTCGATCCCTGGGTCCAGACCCAGCTCGGTCAGGAAGGTCAATCCTGCGGCCTTGGCTTCTGCGTCGAGGGCCAGGGTCTCCGCGTCGATGTAAGCAGGGTGGACCAGGTGTACCCCCGCTTCCAGGCACTGCCTTGCCACGGGAGCCATGAAGGCCGGCGGCAGCAGGTTGATCACCAGGTCGGGCTTGACCGACGCAATCAGGCTGCCGGATTCACGGCCCGCGTCGGCCACGACAGCCGTGCTGTTGGGGTGCTTTTCCGTTACCCTTTCCAGGTTTTCCCTGGCCAGGTCCACCACCGTCACGGCGATCCCTTCATGCCTGAGCAGGTACTGGACACAGGGACGGGCAACCCGCCCCGCCCCGAACACGAGAACGTGCTTCATTTCATAAGACCTCCAGTTCTTTGCTCCTTCCCTTAAAGAGAGGAGTAGACGCTATTGACCAGGGTGATAAAGTCGAAGACCGGCAGTCCCGTTTTCCGGCGGATTTCCTCCGCAAAGGGAGGCAGGTCGGTGCACTCCAGGACAAAGGCCCGCGTTCGGGGCCTGGCCTCGAGCGCTTCGAGGGCCACGCCCACGATTTCACGCCGGACGGCCTCCAGGTCCATGTCTTCGTCGGGAGAGGTGAAGATCTTGCTCCACTGGGGACACCCCTCCAGGCCGTGCACATGCAGGTTGTCCGTCCGGGTGATCCCCGCTGCGGCCAGGTGTTCCGGCTTGAGGGCAGCGGCCTTGGCGGTCAGGATCGCCACCTCGCTTTCGCGTCCCACGATTTTCTGGACGAAGGGGACCTGCAGGAGGCTGGAGGTGAAGACGGGGACGTCTACCGCCTCGGCAAGCTCTTCCTGAAAAATCGCGTTGAAGCCGCAGCTGGTGGTGATGGCCCGGACACCGTCCGCCACCATGGCCTTCGCCTCCGCGATCATCGTTTGGAGGACCTCCCGGCTCGGGTTCTCGAGGATGGTGTGGATATTGGCACCCTTCACCCGGCAGAAACGCACCGGGAAGGAGTAGGATTCCGGGTTCGTGCTGTTCCCGACAAGGGACTCCAGCTGGACGAGGCCCCGGGGGACCTGCCCGGCTTCCCAGCAGAGGATTCCGATCTCGGCTTTTCGAGCGTTCATGGCGTTGCCTCCTAAAGGGTGGTTGCGGCGGGACCGGCCGGCTCAGCGGCAGGCCCCGCCCTTTTCAAGGTTGCAGGCTTTTCCTAGACGGACATGACCCCCAGCACCCCGTAGATCACCGCCGCGATGGCCGCCGCGGTAAAAGCGTACGGGATCTGGGTGGAAACGTGGTCCATGTGGTCCGATCCGGCGCCGAACGAGGAAAGACAGGTCGTATCGGAAACGGGCGAGCAGTGGTCCCCGAAGCAGCCGCCGCCGACGACCGCGCCGATCGTGGCCAGGACCAGCGGGGAAACGACGTTGCCGGAAAGCTGGAAGGCCAGGGGAAGGACGAAGGGAGTCAGGATGGCGTAGGTTCCCCAGGAGGTTCCGGTGAAGAAGGAAATCAGGGCCCCGGCGAAGAAGGTGGCCAGGGGCAGCATGGCCGGGGTCATCCAGGACTGGGCCATGGTGAAGATGTATTTCTGGGCGCCCAGGGCCTTGGAGATGTCGTTGATGCAGTAGGCCAACGCCAGGATCATGATGGCCGGCAGCACGGCCTTAATTCCCTTGTAGACGGTGTCCATGGCGTCCTTGATGCCCGTGAAGTACCCGCCGATGGTCAGGACGACCGCCTGGTACATGACCGCCGTGAAGAAGGCCTCGAGCGTCTTCGTGCTGTGCAGCGTGAAGAAGGTCCCGAGGGCGATGCCGATGACCAGGAGCACCGGGATGAAGAGGTAGACCATCAGGTTGGGCTTCTTGCCCTCCGCCATCCTGATCTCTTCCATCTCCGGCCCGCTCAGGGGCGTCGCGCCGTCGCGGATGACCTTGCCTTCCTTGAGGGCCCGCTCCTCGGCCTTCTTCATGGGACCGAAGTTGGGGAGGATCTGGAAGGCGATCAGGCCGCACATGATGACCGCAAGCCAGCCGTAGAAGTTGTAGGGGATGGAACGAATGAACGCCGACATCCCTTCTTCGGCCGTGGCGATCGGGCCGTGGCCCTTCAGCAGGCCGGCGATGTAGACGGCCCACGCGCTCAGCGGGATGATCGTGCAGACCGGAGCGCTACCGGAGTCGAGTTCGTAGGCCAGCATTTCCCGGGAGACCTTGTACTTGTCGGTCAGGGGCCGGGCGATGGGTCCGCTGAACAGGGGAGAGAAATAGTCGCTGAAGAAAATGAAAACACCCAGGACCCAGCCGAACCCGGAAGCCTGCCTCCGGGTGCGGATTTTCGTGGAGGCCCAGTCCGCGAAGGCGCTGATCACCCCGGCCTTCAGGTAGAAGGCGATCATGATCCCGATCGCGATTTCGATCATCATGACCCAGATGAAGTCAGCGTTGCCCAGCGCGTGCTGGAACAGCTTGGAGAGTCCAGTGGCCGGGTCGAAGCCCGCGATCACGACCCCCGCGACGCAGCCGATGACGAGAGAAAAGATGGCATCCTTCGTGAAGAAGGCAAGGAAAAGGGTCAGGACGATGGGGACGAGGGAGATGATGCCTTTTGCAGCGATATTCTCCATCAGAAACACTCCTTCCTCTAAGTTGGATCGTTTCTTTGCTCTTTTTCCCGGTCCTTTACCGTTCGTTTGTCTCCAGCATCACCCTCCCTTTTGACGTCAATTCGACCAGGCTATGCGAGAAACGGATCGACCGGATATTTCCGGCATCCATCTCCAGGAGAGCCGTCGTCGTATCGGGCCCACCGAGATCCGGCCCGCCGCCGGATTCGAACCGGAGCTCCCGGCCGCGGCTGGCCGAAGGTCCGGGGAGAAGGCCCTGGAAAACGAGCACGGCACAGACGGCTACGGTTCCCGTCCCGCAGGCGGGCTCCACGTGGCCCCCGGGGAGCCAGTGCGGGAACACGACGCGCCCCAGGGTGTCGGGCCGTTTGGGGTGAAGGTCGTAAACCGCGAAATCCAGGCTCGCCTGCGGGTAGCGGTCCAGGAATTCGGCCTGCAGTTCGGCCAGGGCAAGCCTGACCCGGGGGACGAGCGCGGCGACCTCTTCCGCCGCGAAACGGTCCAGCAGGTCGTCTGCGAGGACCACGAGAAACTTTCCCGCCCGAACGGCCCTCGTCCCGCCCAGGCGGACCTCCTCCACCCCGCTTTCAAGGACTTCTTCGAGGAACGCGGTCAGGTCCGTTTCGGTCCGGACGGAGCCGTCGGAAACGCCGACTGACATACGAACCGTCCCGGCATCGGTTTCCAGGACGACTTGCGAAGGGCCGGAGGGACCGAAACCGAAGACCTCCGCAAGCTGCCCTGTCCCGATCGCTGCCCCAAGCACCTGGGTCAGGCCTCCGCAGGCAGTGGTGTAGTTCCGGGAGGAGCGCCCGACGATTTTCAGGGGAAGCCGGCCGGACCCCGACGGGGGACTGACCAGCCCGGCCTCATGGCAGCCAAGGTGCGTGTCCTGCAGGGCGGTGAGCACGGTTTCAAGCTCCCTTTCCCGGGACAGCAGCCCCCCCGGAAGAAGGGCGATCGTGTTTCCGCCCATGTGCCCCTTCAGGAAGGGGATTTCTAGGGCTCCATCCGGCCGTCCCAAGGCCCTTCCTCGCGGTTCCAGGTGATGCCCCTGCGCCCGAGTTCCTGCATGAATTCGTCAAAAGGAACCTCGCTGGGGCTGACGATGCCTTTTTTCTCCAGCCTTCCGTCCAGGATCATCTGGGCCCCGATGGAAACCGGGAATCCCACGGTTCGCTGCATGGCGGTCAGGCCGGTGGAAAGGTCACGCTTGTCGATGACCTGGCAGACCACCCGCCAGGGCTTCCCGTCCTTCAGGCCCCGGGCGTCGGTTCGAACCAGCGCCACGTCCCTCTCTCCGTCGCCGTAGAAGAACTGTTCCTGGGAGCCGAACAGGGCCGCGCAGAAAGCGGTGGGAGCCACCTCGCAATTTCCGACCCGGATGGGTGCGTCCGAAAGGAAGCCGGACTTGGCCATGACTTCCCAGAAGGCCCTGTGCCCGGGCCACCGGCAAATGTAGCGCCCCATGTCCTTCACCGTTTCCCGGATCCCGAAACTCTTCGCGAAGTGCGAGCTGTCGCCGTTGGGGAAGCATTCCAGCGGCCCTCCCATCTCGGGAAGGTCCAGGATATGGGTGTTGGCTGGGCTGAACATCTCGTCTGCCTTGATGGGGATGTCCTTTCCTCCCTTGATCACGACGGCGGGGCGAAGGTACGAGCGCATCACCCCGATCACCGACCAGGTGAACTTGTAGCGGATCGGGTTGTTCGCCGCTTCCAGCTCGGGGAACCCGGCCCCGTAGGAATGGAAGGCCTGGACCTCGTCCAGCCCGTCCAGGCACTTGCGGCCCAGAACCAGGTCGATGCCGGGATCCATGCCGAACTCCTCCAGGATCGTCTTCCCCTTTTCCTTCATGACCGCGTCGATCCGGGCCAACTCCCGGAGGTTCGCCTCCCGCCTGGCGGGGTCCTGTTCGCCGGGATTGGCGAGGTACATGGCCGACACGAGGTTGACCCCAAGCTCGGCGGCCGTCTGCGCCACCGGCAGCGCGAACAGCCCGGGAAGCAGCTCGATGACCACGTCGGCCCCGGTCATGACGGCGGCCAACTCTTCCTTCTTCGAAGCGTCGACCCTCACCGCCTTCACCCGGGGGTCGCCCAAAGCCGCGACGTCTTTCTCGAAACCGGGGTAGCAGTCGGTGACGACGATCTCTACGATCCCCGGAGATGCCAGCAAATCCACCAGGCTTGCCTTTCCCTGCATTCCGTACCCCAGCTGTACAACCCGTTTCCCAGGCATATGAAGGTCCCCTCCCGAATCGTTATGTATTCATCTATGGATATATCTTGAATACTTGATAAATGCATACCACCTGTTCCCTGTCCTGTCAATGCCAGGCCAAAAGTGCTTTTCATAACAATCAGAAAGGGGAAAGCCGTTTTCGGGCTTTCCCCTTTTAAAAACGCTACAGGGTTCGTTTTCGGTTGTCCTCGGGGTTTCTATCTTCCGAGCAGAAGGAGTTCGTAGGTGTTCCGGACGTGTTCCCTCATTCGGGCGGCAGCTTCCTCCGGGTTCCTTTCCTCGATCGCCTTCACGATCGCGGCGTGCTGCTCGGGCGTCCTCTGGGGCGGGATATTGTCCCGGTCGGGCGTCTTGTAGAAACTGTCGAAATAGAAAACGTAGATGTTCGAGCGCCAGAAGCTGTTGACCACCCACTTTTCGAGGTAGGCGTTCCGAGAGGCTTTCGCGATCCCGAGGTGAAGCTGCTCGTTGATCTGGGCGAAGATATCCTTGGATCCCTTCGTAACGGCTTCCTCGTCCATTCGGAGAAGCTTCTTCAGCTTCCGGATCTCCTGGTCGGTGGCCTTCCTTGCAGCCGAGGCGGCCGCCTCGCTTTCGACCGCCATCCGGGCATAGAAAACCTGCTCGGCGTCCTCCGGGCTTGGAAACGGGATGTAGCACCCCTTTTTCGGCATCTTGTTCAGGAAGCCCTCGGCCACCAGGCGCCCCAGGGCCCGGCTCACGGGTGTCCGGCTCATTTCGAGCCTCGGAGCCAGGTCCACTTCCAGCAGGAAGTCACCGGGCCTGAACTGGCCGGAAAGGATCAGCTGGATGATGTCCCGGTAGGCCCGATCCTCCGCACTCAATTTTTCCACCTGGATTTCCCCTTTTAGATGTATTCATATCGGATGCATTCAAGGGCTCATTTTATGAGAGTTTTTGCCAGCCGTCAAGACTGCTTTCGAAAAAACAAAAGGGGACCCCTCCGGGATCCCCAAACAAACTTCCTTGACGGGCACAATTCCCCGTTTACAGGGATTCCTTCTCCATCCACCCGAAAAACGCCAGGGTTGCAATCACGAAAGCGACAATGACGATCCAGTGGTTGACCCCCAGCACCTCGGGCAGGGTGATCTTCCCGTAGTCGCCCCATTTCAGGAGGGTTTCCTGGAGCTTCGGATACGCCTCCGCATAGATTCCCGCGCCGAAGAGCATTCCCAGGATCCCCCACAGCGCGTCGAGGCGCCCTTCCCCGACGGCCCCCGCCGAGGTCCCGGGACAATACCCCAGCAGGGCCCAGCCCAGGCCGAACAGGATTCCGCCCGGGATAACCGCGCCGAGGATCATCGGCTTGATCGACAGCTTCACCAGCCCCATGTCCCTGAGGACGTAGGTCCCCACCATCGCCACGACCACCGTGGAAAGCATGAACTTGACGATCGTGAGGTCTTTCAGGCGCAGGGCACCAAGCTGCCGGTCGTAGCGAATGACCTCGGTTCGCTGGAGGAGAATCCCGAAAAGAATGCCGGTGGCTAGGCCGTAAAGAAGATCCGGTTTCATCGGTCATCACCCCCGTAAAGCAGCCGAGCGACTGCGATTCCCACCGCGAAGAAAAGGAAAAGAGCAACAAACCCGCTGACAGCAAGCTGTAGCGAACCGCTCAGCCCGTGCCCGCTGGGTCACCCGTCGGCTAGCCGGGCGCCGAACATGGCGATCGCTCCGCCGACGAAAGCAACGATCGCCCTTTTCCCCCAGGACGGGCCAAACCGTACGTTCCATGTCCGGGGAACAAGCTGGAGCTGGAACGTCCCGGTCGCCAAAGAGCTGACCAGGGCACCCAGGAAGATCCCTATGAGAAACATGCCCTGCCAGTCCAGCTTCGGGCCGTCCTTGAGGAAATACGGCATCCGGGCGACCCTTTCCGGACTGAAAACCCGTTCCAGGAAAGCCGTCGCCCGGACAAAGGTCGTGGAGGCACCGAAATACTTGCCTGCAAGCCCGACGGAAGCGATCGACAAAACTCCCGCCAGGGCACCCCCCAGGTAAGGGTTCATCGGTTTCTTCCTCTCCGCGTGCATGGGCACCCCCCCCTATTGGTGCGATATATTGCTTTTATTTTATCATGATGCTATCTCATCTCGAAGGCGTGCCTATTGCCCGAACGCCTGCCTGGCCTGGTTCAACAGTCCCAGGTAGGGGTCGTCCACGGCGTTGTGGGCCGGGGAGTGGATAAAGTAGTGGCCGAAAAGATCCATGACGGTTTCGCCCCTGGAGACGATGTCAATGAAACGTTCCGCCAGGAAAAGCGGGGAATCTCCGTCCTGGACCACCTGGAATCCGAGGATTTGCCCGGGTTTGACCCTGTTTTTCGGGGCCGTGGCCACCACGAGTTTCCAAGCTCCGTCTTTCCCCTCCGGCATGAACGGGTCCCGGGTACGAACCGGCTGGATCAACCCCGTGACGCTGTAACCGGCCCGGCTTGCCGCCTCTTCCGTCCAGCCGACGCTTCCCCAGTGCAGGCCCAGGATTTCGCTGACCCCCCAGGCCGTGAGGGGCGGCAATTCCATCGGCCTTCCCGCGATGTTGGACGCCGCCACCATGGCCTGACGCATCGCCAGGGTCCCAATCAGGGGCAGGATCGCCTCGCCCGTGGCCCCGTCGACGACCTGGACAGCATCGCCCACCGCATACACTCCCGGGGCGGAGGTCCTCATTTGGCGATCGGTCACGATGCCGCGACCCGTTTCAAGGCCTGCGGCCTTCGCAAGGCGGAGGTCCGGCCTGACACCGGTGGCAAAAACGACCGCGTCCGCTTCGAGGACCGTCCCGTCCGACAGCTCGACCCCACCCGGGAGAACCCGGGCAAGTCGGGCGTCCTTCCTGAGCGGCACGTTCCGCTCGGCAAGCCGCTGTTCCAACTTGGCAGCCATGTCCCCGTCCAGGGCGGCCAGGACGTGAGGAAGGGCCTCCAGCAGCGTAACAGCCATCCCCCGGTCCAGGAGGGCTTCCGCTGTTTCCAGCCCGATCGCCCCGGTACCGACCACCAGGGCCGTTTTCTTCTCCGAAGCCAGGCGATCGAGCCTCCGGGCATCCCATGCCCCCCGCAGGACGTACACGTGATCGGCCAGCCGCCCCTTGTCGACCCATTCGTCTCCGTAGAAGACACCGGTACCCTGAACCGTTCCGGATTCCGCCAGTACACCTTCGACCGCCGGGATCCAGGGCACTGCCCCGGGGGCGAGCACCAGCCGTTCGAACACTACGGCCGTTTGCCCGCCGGGGCCTTCCACGACCGCTTCGCGGGCGGCCAGGTCGAGAGCCGTGACGTTACCCTGCAGCACGTCCTGCAGGATGGTGGGCGGAAGCCTGTGGGACTTCGAGAGGTCCACCACCACCGCCTCGGGGCCGCCAGGGACCAACTTCCTCCCCACCCCGTAGGGCAGGCTGCAGATCACCGTAGGTTCCTCGTTGGCGACCATTTTGACGTCCCCCACGCCAAACTGTTTCAAAGCCATGTAGGCAACCCGGCCGCCGGGACCGCCCCCGACCACCAGGACATCCGTCTTGATCTTTTCAACCACTTGAGGGCATCCTCCTTCATTGGGAAATTGGTCACATATTATACCCTTGATGGGTATACGTCAAGCCATGTTATCTTGACTTTTCCCTGCTTTTCTGGTAAAAAGCGGGTGTCCAATTGAACACTCTCTCCGAGCCTGCCGATCCTAACGGTTTGATCCCATGGCGGCAGGCCAATGGGTTTCCCTGGAAACGGGGGAGCCTCCCGTTTGGAAAGGAGATCTG
>JALHIN010000044.1:0-8912 GCA_022839995.1 Synergistota bacterium | reverse complement strand
CCTGGTCCTTGAGATCCTGAAAGGAAAGACAACGATAGCGGAAGCAGCCCGGACCCATGGGCTCACGGTAGCCGAAGTGGAACGGTGGAAGGAAAGGTTCCTGTCCGGGGCGGAGAACGCCCTGAGGAGCCGTCCTAGGGACGAAGAGGAGCAGAAGGACGAACGGATCAGGCGTCTGGAGCGGAAGGTAGGGCGCATGGCCCTGGAGATCGACATCATGCAGGAGGCGATGAAGCTAAATTAGCCCTTTCGACGGGAAGACGTCCAGCGAGTGAGAGATGCGATTCCGGAAGCATCGGAACGCAGGATTTGCGAGGTGCTGGACGTTTCCAGGAGCACCTGCCAGCCCGGGAAGAAGAGAAAGAAGGAAGAAAGCGTCTGGTTGAGGAATTTTCGGTTCTTCGAGGAAGCCAGGCGGTAAATCGCTGGCTGGATTCACTGGTACAAGGGGGGAAGGCCGCATCAATCTCGGGGATATCTTTCCCCGAAGCAGGTTCGGCGAAAACAAGCGGCATGAGTGGCTTGATTTCAGGGGAGCACTAGGCAATCACCAAAGAAAAAGGGGAACCTCCCCATCGTCTCGAGAGCTTCCCCCTTTATTTGCACCTTCCCTTTGGTTAAACGAGATTAACGCGCCGTCGTTAGGTATTCCGTCCGGGTGAAACAGGGAAATTCCGATCCTTCAGGCGAGTCTCCTTACAACCATCGCCACGCCTTGCCCCCCACCGATACAGGCACTTACGATTCCGATCTCCCTATCGTGTGTTTTCAGAGCATTGAGGAGGGTCGCCAATATTTTCGTTCCGGTTGCGCCGATGGGATGGCCCAGCGCTATAGCTCCTCCGTGAAGATTTACCTTGTTCATGTCAAACTGCAACACTCGTTGGCAAGCGATAACCTGGGCCGCAAAAGCTTCGTTAAGTTCGATGATTTCCATGTCTTCCAGGGCCATCCCGGCCTTTTCAAGTGCCTTTGGGATCGCCACGGTTGGCCCCAGACCCATGTGGAGCGCGTCAAGGGCTCCCGAAGCGTATCCCAGAATTTCTGCTATCGGCTTGTACCCGTTTGCCCTCGCCCAATCGCCATCAGCTACGACAACCGCCGATCCCGCATCGCAAAGGGCTGAACTTGAGCCCGCAGTGATGGTTCCGTCTTCCCGGAAAATTGTGGGAAGTTTGGCGAGGGCCTCCATGGATGTATCCCGCAGGGGAATCTCGTCCTTGTCAAATTGGATCGTACCCTTTTTCTTGTCCTTCACCGCGACGGGAACAATTTCCTCTTTAAACCATCCATTGTCGAGTGCCCGCAGGGCTTTCTTGTGACTTTCAAGTGAAAACTGATCCTGCTCTTCCCTTGATATCGAGAATTCCTGCACTAGGACCTCGGCGGTGGCTCCCATCAGCATTCCTGCAAGCGGACAAAGAAAACCATCTTTATGGAGGACGTCCAGAAGATGTTTTTCCCCCATACGAGCTCCCCATCGAGTATCTTGAGAAAGGTAAGGAGCATTCGAGGCGCTTTCCATCCCACCTGCAACCCCTGCGCAGATGTCTCCAACTCTGATGCGGTCACTGACCAGCATTACTGCTTTCAATCCCGAACCGCAACGCTTGTTTACTGTAAAAGCTGGAATCGACTGGGGAAGCCCGGCCTTGAAGAGGGCAATACGAGCCGGGTTCGCCCCGACACCAGCCTGCCAGCCATTCCCCATGATGACTTCCTCAATTGCTTCAGTCGGCACTCCGCTCCTCGAAATCGCCTCTTTGATGACGATCCCGCCCAACTCTGTAGCCTCCACGTTTTTCAGTGTTCCCCCAAATTTCCCGCCGGCTGTCCGACAGGCGCTTAGGATTACTGGTTTTCCCATTTCAAGGATTCCACCTTTCACTAACGCAGTTGCCCGATCCTTTCAGATCCCGAGCATCTTTCTGGGTTCCGAGGGGATAACGAGAGTCATCTCGGTGTTCGCAACCACTTCTTCTAGTGTAACTTCCGGCGCGATCTCACAGAGAACCATCTTCCCTTCTTGCCTGCGAACCACACAAAACTCTGTCACGATCGTGGTGACAACTCCGACCCCCGTCAGCGGTAGGGAGCATTTCTTCACCAGTTTAGGCCTGCCCTTCTTATCCAAATGCGTCGTGGCAACGTAAACCTTCTTCGCCCCGGTCACCAGGTCCATTGCGCCGCCCATGCCCGGAATGATTTTCCCCGGGATCCACCAGTTGGCAAGACTGCCTTCTTCATCCACTTCCAGGGTTCCGAGAACCGTGGCGTCGAGGTGCCCTCCCCTGATGAGGCCGAAGCTGAAATCACTAGCGACTATGGAGGAACCTGGGATTAACGATAGCGCCCTTCCCCCCGCGCCGATATAGCGCAAGTCAGGGGTTTCAGGAATGGGTCCCGCCCCGATGACACCGTTTTCCGTTTGAAGGATTATATGGCGATCCGAGGGTAGGTAATCGGACACAAGAGTAGGAATCCCAATGCCAAGGTTGACCACCGCCTGATCTTCAAGGTCCAGGGCGATCCTCTTTGCGATGCGGTGACGGACAAGTTCGTCATCAAGTGAGGGAAGCATAATAGCCATCTCCTTTCAGCACGAGAGCATCAACAAGGATCCCCGGCGTCACGATGCAGTCGGGGCTCAGCTCCCCCGGCTCGACAATTTCATCCACCTCGGCAATGACTAGGTCAGCTGCCGTTGCCATCAAGGGATTGAAATTCCTGTTGGTCCCGATGTAGACAAGGTTTCCCCAGGTATCGGCTTTATAGGCACGAATCAGCGCTACATTTGCCCTTAGGGGCAATTCGAGGATATATTTTTGCCCCGATATTTCCAGTGTCTGCTTTCCTTCCTCGTAAACCGTCCCGACGCCGGTCGGAGAGAGAAACCCTCCTAGGCCAAACCCGGCGCAGCGAATCCTTTCCACGAAGGTTCCTTGGGGAACCAATTCCAAATCCAATTTGCCCTCGTTGAAAAGCCTGCCCGTTTCCTTGTTCAGCCCAACGTGTGATGCCGTTACCTTTCGAACCTGTCCGTTAACGATCAATTTTCCATGTCCGATTCCTTCGGGATGCTCCTCATTCGCGTAAGCTGTGTCATTTGCGATTAGATAGAGATCCTTGACCCCACTCGCCGCTAGGGCGTCAACTAACGTGTAAGGAATTCCTCCATAATTAAACCCACCGACCATGACGGACATCCCGTCACGAATGAAACTCACGGCTTCTTCCGCACTGACGACAGGCCTCGGTATTGTTTTCTTCACGGCTACGCCTCCTCCCTGGCAATTTCAACTTTCGACTGGTGCTTCTGGTAGAGGAAATAGGCGGCGACAACTCCTGCCGCAAGCAGGTCCGCTAACCGGCTCGGGTAAATCAGCAGAAAGGGAATCGCCCCGAAAAGCAAGCGCACTGGAAGGTTCATCGGTTGGAGGAAATAGCCTTGCACGGCTGCTGCTAGGCCGATAATCCCAATGAGGGCTGGGATGAGTCCCAGGAAGACGTTAAGAAGCGACCCGCTGCACAGCAACGCGTTGTTATAGACAAACATGTAGGGTATGAGAAAACCCCCAAGGGCCATTACGCAAGCCATAAATCCCGTCTTCATAGGGTTTGAACCCGCGACACCCGATGCAGCATACGCAGCTAGCGCGACCGGAGGAGTAACATCGGCTAGGATTCCGAAGTAGAAAATAAACAGGTGGGCTGCCATAGCCGTGACGTTCATCCCCATGAGTGCTGGGGCGATGATCGTACTGCAGACGACATAGTTTGCCGTCGTCGGGAGCCCCATCCCTAGGATGAGGGAGGCCACCATCGTCAAAGCTAGCGTAAGCGGAAGGATCCCGTGGGAAAGGTCGAGCAGGAAGGACGAGAAGGTTAAACCAAGACCCGTGATACCCACGACACCGATAATGATACCCGCGCAGGCGCAGGCGGCTGCCACCTCAATCGCCGAGGTGCCGCCGACAATCAGAGCCTTAAGCAGCTTCTCAGGTGTGATTCGGTACTCTTTGGCCCCAATCCAGGTTACGGCAACCAGGACCACAAGAGACCAGAAGACGGCCTTTGACGGGGAATAGCCTAGTGCAAGGAAGACGACGAGGGTGACGATTGGAACCAGAAGATGCCAGCCTTTCCTGAACACCTGTCCCAGATCGGGAAGATCCTCCTTGGACATTCCCTTAATGCCCATTTTTCTGGCCGTGAAATGAACCATCGCAAAAATCGAGGTAAAATATAAGGTTGCGGGAAGAGCCGCGGCAACAACGATTTCCCAGTAGGAAACTCCCAGGAACTGCGCCATGATGAAAGCTGCCGCCCCCATGACCGGCGGCATGATCTGGCCTCCGGTCGAGGATGCCGCGACAATTCCAGCCGCGGTAGTGTCCGTATATCCCGCTCGGCGCATCAATGGAATCGTGAAAGAACCGGTCGTGACAGCGTTCGCTACAGAGCTGCCTGATACGGTTCCCATCAGGCCGCAGGCAACAACACCCGCCTTGGCCGGTCCTCCGGTGCTTCTTCCCGTCAGGGCAAGGGCAACATCTATGAAGAATTGCCCCGCTCCTGAAATATTGAGGACGGCACCGAATAGCACAAAAAGGAAAATGAACGTGGAGGAAACACCTAACGGAATACCGAATATCCCGTCGGTCCTGAGGTAGAAGAATGGAGCCAGCTCCGTTAGAGGGAAACCTCCATGGGCAAGCATCCCTGGCATATAGCGTCCGAAGAGGGCATAGAGAATCGCGATAAATGCCACCAATGGCAGCGGCCATCCCATGGAACGCCTTGTCGCCTCGATGACCAGTAGCGTCATGATCATTCCCATAACGATGTCAGAAGGAATGGGCATTCCTTCACGGTCGCAGATGGCGTTCCAGTTGATTAGGATATAAAGGCAGGACGCAACAATCAGCCCCGCAAAAGCCCAATCCCAGAAGTCTATCTTCCTAAGCGATCTTTTTCTCGAAATCGGATAAAGGAGAAAAATCAAAGAACCCATGAACATCCAGTGGATCGCCCTCTGAGTCATCGCAGGAAGAAGGCCGAATGCGGCCGTGTAGAGGTGGAAGCAAGAAGCAGCAATTGCAATGCCCGCGATGAGGAGGCCAGCAAAACCTTCCGGTTTCCTCTTTTTCCCCTCGACTTCCTCGATCAGTTCTTCAATCTTGTCGTTTTCGTTCATCGGTTTTCAGGCCCTTTCAGGATAAGATTATGTCCAACCAGGGCAGCGGCCCCAAAAGGCACGCTGCCCCGGTTGGAGAGGGGAATCTACATCCGGACACCTTTTTCCTTGAAATACTTCACGGCTCCCGGTGTAAAAGGAGCGACCTTACCAAGGCTCGCTTCCTGAGGATTGAAGTGAACCGCCTGGGGGGTGACGTCCATGAATTTTTTCTGGTTCTCGATAATCGTCTTAACTAGATTGTAGGAAAGCTTCTCGTCCATTCCTTTCTTGACGATCAGGTAGTTGGCATCGGCAATCGTCAGGACATCCCTGTCAACCTTCGGATAAGTTCCCGCCTTGATTGTGTAGGGAAGAAGGTAAGGGTATTTCGCAACAACCTTCTTAACTACTTCTTCAGGAAGCGGCACAAGGACGACGTCACGCTGGGCAGCAAGTTCAAGAACCGACGAACCCGGGGCAGCGAAGTTCCAGAACACGGCATCAACGTTCCCGTCTTTCAGCGCCATGACACCTTCCGATTGCGTCAACTGCTGTTTGCTGAAATCCTTGTCCGGATCGATCCCAGCTTCCTTCAGGATTATGAGGGTCAATAGCTGGTCTCCACCACCAGCAGCACCGACGGAAACCTTTTTCCCTTTTAGATCGTAAAGCGTCTTAATTCCTGTTCGTGTCGTGGTGACCAGGTGCTGAGGTGCCGGGTACATATTCATTAGAATCTCGAGGGGGAGTTTCCCGTCCTGCGAGAAAGCTTCAGTTCCCGTGACTGCCTGGTAGAGCGTCGAGCCCATGGACATACCAACCTGGACCTTATCGGTTGCCACAAGCCGGCAGTTTTCCTTTGAGGCTGCGGTAGAGCGGGAAGTGGCTTTGACGTCGATGTTTGCCTTGCTCCAGACTTCAGCCATCGCTCCGCCCAAGGGGTAATAGGTGCCCCCAACGCCGCCCGAACCGATTGTGATGAAAGTGGTTGCCGCCAGTGCCGCTCCTGCAAAGACAAGGGATGACAGGATAAGCGCCAAGATGATTCGTTTTTTCATTTGCATTTACACTCCCTTCTATTTCCGCAAATGCGGATTTTTTGTTAAGGCAACAGGGCCTTGGCCGTTGCTTTCAAAGCTTCTTCGAGTCTGCTTACGATTTCCTCGATTTCCTCCTTCTGGATGATGAGAGGAGGAGCCACCATGAACTGGTCCCCAGCAATCCCGTCAGCCTGGCCGCTTCCCGGGTAAACGACAAGCCCACGGGTCAGGCACTCCTGCGTCAATTTCTGGGCAGCCTTCACGAAAGGTTCGAAAGGTTCGCGGGTCTTCCTGTCGCGGACAAGCTCGATGCCCCGCATCAACCCAAGGCCGCGGACTTCGCCCACGATCGGGTTATCCTGCAGCCGCTCCATTGCCTTCCCCAGGTATTCGCCCATCGCCGCGGCATTCTCGAAAAGGTTGTTTTCCCTTATGAACCGCATCGTGGCCACCACAGCCGCTGCCGTGACAGGGTTCCCGTTGTACGTGTGACCATGCATAAAGGCGCCCGAGCCGTTTTTCAAGACTTCGACGAGGGGCGTCCGTACGAACATTCCGCCGACAGGGGAATACCCTCCAGACATGGCTTTTGCCGCGCAAATTATGTCCGGGATCACTCCCCAGTTATCTACGCCGAAGGCTTTCCCCGTTCGGCCAATGCCGGTCATGATCTCGTCTGCGATCAGAAGGATGTCGTAACGGTTGCAAATTTCCCTAACGATCGGCCAGTATTCCTTCGGCGGGTGAAGCGCACCCACCGTCGAACCAACGACCGGTTCGGCTATGAAAGCCGCCACGTATTGCGGACCGACCCGCTTGATCACGGCCTCAAGTTCCTTAGCGCACCTCACGCCGCAGGAGGGATAGGTTTGCCCGTAAGGGCACCGGTAGCAGTAATGGGGCTGGATCTTGGGAAATTCCATGAAAAGCGGGGAAAAAATGCGGCGACGGGGGATGGACCCTCCAACAGCCATCGTTCCAAGGGTACTGCCGTGATAAGAATTCCAGCGGCCGATCACGATGGATTTCGAGGAATTAACGCCGTCCCGTTCTACGAAATACTGTCGGGAAAACTTAATTGCCGATTCAACCGCTTCGCTCCCCCCGCTCACGAACCAGACGTTCTTGATGTCACCTGGAGTTATCGCGGCGATCTCTTCGGCTGCTTCCAGGACTACGGAACACATCCACCTGGAGGGGTGGGCGAATTCAATCTGCATAAGTTGGCGGGTCATCGCGTCGATTATTGCGTGGTTGCCGTGCCCTATGCTTGAAAGCAGGGCTCCCGAGCATCCGTCGATATAGGGGGTTCCCTTTTCATCGAAAATATAAATGCCTTCCCCGCGGGTGGCGATCTTGAAATCAGTTGTGTAGCTACGGGGAATCAAGTGCTTGAAATCCTGCAATTTAATCACTCCCTTGTCGAATCGCTGCTCCCTTGCGCCAGGATCCTTTCTCTGCGGTTCATGGCAACCCCCCTTCTGTTTTGTTCCGGCCAGGTCAGCCGGAGAAGCCTGGACCCGCAAGGCTCGTCGACAGCTTTCCAGAAGAAAGGTAGGTCCGGTTCCTGGCCCACAGACTTTCAAGCGCCGCAAACCTTTCTGGGAGGGAATCTTCCAGCTTGCGCGAGACTGAAAGGATAAGGCAATTCAGGAAGGAGATCGGTGCAGTGAAAGAATCGATGAAGGAAACAGGAGTGTACGGAACGGTTACGACAAAGGAAGCCTCCATCGCAAGAGGACTGACCAGGCTATCTGTAATCGAAGCCCTTTCAAGGCCTTTCTCTCCCGCATACTTCAGGATCTCCACAGTCCACCGCGTGTACCGCGGGAAGCTGATGCCAACCACAAGAGAATCGCTCTTCGCATTTTCGAGCGTTTCGAAAGCGGTGTTTTCGGAAAGCAACGTTACAGAAGGGCGAATCCACGAAAGGTAATAGTGGAGGTAATACGCCAGGGCATAAGAACTCCTTGCTCCAGCCACGAAAACGGCAGCCGCCTTTGTGATAGCCTTTGCCATTTCCTCGACCTGGTCTTCCGGAATGTGCCCCTGAACCTTCGAGAGAGCCTGGATATCCTTTGCTAGGATTGTTTCAAGAAAACTACCCCCAGCCTCCTTCCGGTAATCACGTATCCTTTCGACAGTAGAAAGTTCATCCAAGAGTCTTTGGCTGATTGAAGCGCGCATCTTTCCGTAACCTTCGAACCCTAGAAAGGATGCGAAGCGGACAACGGTGGCTTCACTAACTCCAATCCGCTCGGCTAGCCGAGAAGCAGTTAGAAAAGCGGCTTCCTGCGGAAAATCAAGAATGAACCGGGCAACCTTGAGTTGGCTTGGAGACATTGCCGGAATCTTAGAGAGAAGTTCTTCTTTCATGGCTCCCCCTCTTGGAAATGATTTTTTTCTTACATTAAATCATTTTCTGATTCTTTTCTTGCAAAAGATACAAGTTGCGGAGCGCTCCTGTCAATAGCTATTTGACTAGTGAAAGGAATAATTTATTGCATGGGGGATTCAGCCTAAACATGGGGGTTTTTGGTGATAGTTAGACTTCTAGTTCACTATCTTGTGCAACCCAAGCCTTCGCTTTTTTCGGATCAAGCCCCTAAAGTGCTGTAAAAAGGTCGTCTGAAAAAGGCGGCAATCGGTGGGAAGACAAAAAAGCCACCGGGACTTCGGTTACAGTGTAGTCA
>JALHIN010000071.1:0-1407 GCA_022839995.1 Synergistota bacterium | reverse complement strand
CGCCGGCCCTTCGACCCGAATTACGCCCTGGAACGAAACTAAACCGGAATCACCTGAAAGTTTTAGAGGTCGGATCTTGACGGGACACGGTATCTTGTTTGTTGCTGTTTGTGTACAACGCGGAATTTACAGGCAGGTTTGGTCGGTCAGTTCGGTGACTTCATGCCTGGAGCCCGGCTGTCTCCTGCTGGTGCAGGGCTTCACGGCGCAGGAGATCGACTCCGTGGGCCAGTTCTCCGGCCACTTGCGTGAAGTAGGAGATCTCCGAGGGGCCGAAGGCGCCGGGTTCTCCCGAATACAGGCATAGAAGCCCCCTGGCCCCGCTGCCGGCTTTCATGAAGAGGGGGAGCAAAACCACGGAACGGTAGCCTCGGCGAAGGGCTTCTTCCACCTTGAAAAAGTCGACCGACGGGGCTTCCAGGTCGGGGACGGCGACGGGTTCCCCGGTTGAAAGGACCTTCTTCGCCAGGCTTTTCGGGTACCTTCGCTCCCAGGATTTGAGCCGGAAGCGGGTCAGGTAGTTTCGCTCGTAGCCTGCATGACCCGCCGGGACGAGGTGTTCGACCCCGTTTTCGTCTTTCTGGACGAACCCCGCCCAGGCCATTTTCAAGCCCATCCGCTTCACCAGGATCCTGCAGAAATCCCGGACGTAGACCTTTTCGTCCTTCAGCACGAAAAGGAGCCGGTTGCATTCGCTCATCGCCTGCATGGCCATGGCCGCCTGCTTCCGGCTGTCCTTCAGCTTGAGGTAGGCGGTCCTCTGGAGGACCAGGTCTGCCCGGGCGTCGTCCAGCTCGATGAGCAGCCTTTCCCGCTCTCGGGCCTGGTTCACGGCCCAGGACAGCGTTACGGCAAGCGATTTCGGATCTGCCAGGTCCTGGGGGCCGAGCACGGCTTCGGCTCCCTCACGGCGGAAAAGCGCCAGGCAGTGCGCGGCCGGTTCGTTTGCCAGGACCAGGAGGGGAAGGCCGGGATGGGCTGTCCTGAGAGAGGCAAGGCAGGACCTTTCTCCCGCGGGAGGAAGGTTGGCTTCGAGGATCGCGACCTGGAAAGCTTCCTTGCCCAGCAGTTCTTCGGCTTTCTCGATGGATTCCGCCTGGACGAGTTCCCAGTCGGGGAGCTCGGGGAAACGGCCGGAGGGGTCAAGTCCAAGGAGCAACGCGCGCATGGGGGACAACGACTCCATCGAGGAACCTCCTGTCAACGGCGGAATGGAGATCTTGATTTTGTTTTCATTTTATCATTGGAGAGCGCTTCTTGCGTCGAATTAGAAAAGATAAGGGAAAAATAAGGGGTCTGGGAAAAATAAGGGGTCAGACCTCATCTATAGTAGAGATGTCCAAATAAATGAACCCGGGTCACCTCCCGGGTTCAAGGGGACGGAGAGGTCAGGTCAGACCTGGGGCA
>JALHIN010000070.1:0-1457 GCA_022839995.1 Synergistota bacterium | reverse complement strand
CAGGGGGTGTTCGCCATGATGGGAGTTCAGGAACCGGAACAGGAAAAACTTTTTTACACCAACATAAAAATTGCCGAAAGGATCCGCCGGGATCACCCTCTCCGGAGGATCGCAGCCAAGGTGGACTTTGACTTCACCTACCAGGAAGTGGCGGACAGGTATGGGAGCAACGGCAACGTCTCGGTACCTCCTCCTATAGTATTGAAGCTCATGCTTCTTTTGATATTTTACAACGTCAGATCGGAACGGGAGCTCATGGCCACCCTGCCTGAGAGACTGGACTGGCTCTGGTTCCTGGGTTACGACCTGGACACGAAGATTCCGGATCACAGCATCCTCTCCAAGGCACGGAGGCGCTGGGGAGAGGAAATATTCAAAAGCTTCTTTGAGCGCATCGTGATCCAGTGCGTTGAGGCGGGACTGGTGGACGGAAGCAAGATCTTTGTAGACTCCAGCCTGGTTGAAGCCGATGCCTCGAACAACTCGGTCATCGACACCCAGTCACTGAAACACCAGCTACGAAAAAACTACAAGGAACTGAAGATCCGCCTTGAAGAGCGAAATGAAAACTCAGAATGGAGCGGTTCCTATCGCAGCATCAACAACCGCTACATCTCCGGCACCGACCCGGATGCGACCATCGTAAACAGGGGCAAACCGGATCTTTGCTACCAGGTTCATCGGGCTGTCGATGAAGCTCACGAAGTCATCACTGCCACCGAGACCACACCGGGGGATGTCAGCGAGGCTAATCTGATGGGAGAGCTTCTGCTAAGACACAGTACGACAACACGTCAGGATGCGGTAACGGTAGTGGCGGACAGCAAATACGGTACGAGCGACAACTTTTTGGCCTGTTTCGACATGGGAATAAGGGCGCATATGCGAGATCTTCGCAAGTGTGCAGCAGATCGTGGAGCAAAGCGGGGCATATATCCCGAGACGCTCTTTCACTACGACAGGGAAAGGGACATCTACATCTGCCCCGCCGGGAAAGAGCTAAGGTTCAAAAGCATTCACCAGGAACGCCAGAGCAAGGACTATGGGGCAAGGAAAAAGGACTGCGAAAACTGTGAACTGCGCTCCCGATGCACCAGCAACAAAATGGGCAGAACCGTAAACCGGCACCTCCGCCAGGATGATCTGGATGTGATGATAGAACAGAGCAGAAGAAGGATCTCAAAAAGTGACATAAAGAAAAGACAGAGCCTCATGGAACGTTCCTTTGCCAGGGGCAAGCGTTACGGATTTGACCGTGCCCGCTGGAGAGGATTATGGAAGATGCGGATCCAGGAGTACCTGACCTGTGCCGTACAGAACATTCAGGTCCTGCTCAGCCGGGAGAACAGGCCGGTCAAGAATCCGGCAGTGACAGTCCGAGTCTTGGAGCCAAGCCTTTCGAGGGCCCGTTCTCTTTTTTCAATCGTTCTCAGGCAGATCCGTCTCACTTACATAGG
>JALHIN010000069.1:0-1469 GCA_022839995.1 Synergistota bacterium | reverse complement strand
CCGCTCTCCCTTGTTGGCGGGGGTTGGTCCACCTCCTCTCCTGCCTTCCGGGGTCGTCGCGGTCATTGAAGCATCTTGAATCCAAGGTTAAACTGTCAAAGTTCGCAAGACAACTTAAAATTATTATAGTCCCAGTAGCTTAAAATACAATAGGGCTTCAGTCTCATTGCCCCCACCCGCAGATCTTCTTTTTTTCAATTTTTTTCAACGACAAAAAAGGGGCCGGCTCTCACCGGCCCCAGTCGCTGCACCTGTCCTGCTTTGATTAGAAATTGACCGTGGTACGGAACCACACCATGTCGTCGCCTTCGACGTCCCAATCCTCTTCGGGATCGATCTTGTCGTAGCCGACCTCGAACCAGAGGTTCGGGGTGTAGTTGTAGCGGACGCTTGCGGTGTATCCAGCATAACTGTAGTCGTCGTCGTCAACATCGACATTGATGTAGCGGACATAGGTCCACCACTGGTCATTCCACTTCTGCTTCGCGACGATGTTCAGGACGTTCGTATCATCGGGGACATAGGCGCCGGAAATACCGCTCACGAGGAAGGGGCTGCCGCTCGTGGCCCAGGCGTACGGATCGGTGTAGGCGAAGAAGAAACCTTCGTCAAGCTGGGCGTACTCAACCCACAGGTCGGTGAACTTCAGCATGTCCTGGCTGAAGGTGAGGATCGCCTTCCATGCGTTCGGCGAATCTTCTAGGCCCCACCTCCAGTACGGATCCAGGTCCTGCATGAAGTACTGGCCCTTGAAGGCGATGTTCTCGTTGAAGTTCACGATGATGTCGCCCCACAGGGTGTGGAAATCACCGAGGTCCTGGTAGGCATACTTCACGTAGTTGGCAGCCAGGCTCAGGTTCTCGTTCATGTTGAAGGCCAGGCGCGCGCCGTAGCGGTAGTAATCATCGAGATTGGTGCCCTCTTCGTTGTGGGCGACGAACATTTCGAAGCTGCCCATGGAGAAGGGCTTGCTGAACCAGACCGCCGTCTCGAGCGGGTCGAAGTCCGTGACGTAGGCGTCGTTCATGTTGTAGCCGGCGAAGTCCGCGGCGTAGAAGTCGCCTTCCCAGTCAAGCGGGAAGCGCCCCACCTGGGCGGTGACGTCCCAGGGGAACTGAATGGTCGCATAGGCGCGGGCGACCTGAAGCGCGTCGCCGCCTGCCCCCTGCAGGCGGACGTTCAGCGTGACCTTGTCGTCGACGTACTTCACGATGTTCCAGCGGAAGCGGTCAACGCTCCAGTTGGAATCCTGGTCGACGCCCCAGAAGTTGTCCTCGTCGGCCCACTTCGCGGTGAAGCGGAAGTTCCCGCTGAACTTCCAGCCGCCGATCCTCTCCTCGAGTACCGCCACGCGGGCATCCAGCTTATCCACCTTCACGCCGAGCGCGTCGAGCTCGCTCTTGAACTCCACGACGAGCTTCTTCAGCATCTCCAGGTCCTGCTTGCTGGCCTTCTCCATGTCGACCTTC
>JALHIN010000016.1:0-53370 GCA_022839995.1 Synergistota bacterium | reverse complement strand
GCCAGCGTTCGTCCTGAGCCAGGATCAAACTCTCCATGGCTTTCCTGCCGAAACGCCCTCTTCCCTCTCTCTTTCCTTACGCTTGTCAAGGTGCTGATGGAACCCTTTTTCGCGCCGCCCGTCAGGCGACGCGACGGGTATCATAGCCAAGTTCTCTTACGAAGTCAAGCCCTTGTTTCGAAAAAAATTCCCACCGGAGATACAATGGGCAAAAGCAAAGGAGGCCCGATGAGGATGACCGAGACAAGATCCCCTTCCCTGCTGCTCCTGGACCTGGACGGAACCCTGACCCCGGTTCGAAGCCCCTGGCAATACATCTACGAGCGACTGGGGATCTGGGAATCGATCGGCAAACCGATCCTCGACCGGTATCACAGGGGCGAAATCGACTATGCCGCTTTTTGCCGGCTCGACGTGCAGGCTTGGGAAGAAGCGGGAGCAGACCTTGAAACGCTTGAGCAAATTCTCGACGAAATTCCCCTACCCCAGGAATCCCTCAATTTCCTGGAAGCAGTCCGGGAAAGGGGGTTTCACGTGACCTTGCTCTCCACGGGATTCCAGCGCGTGGCCGACAACCTGGAGGAAAGAACCGGAATGAATTCTCCCGCGGGAATTCGAACCGTCATCAACGGTATCCGGCTGAACGAAGGGCGCCTGGAGCCAGTCCTGCGTGTCCACGAAGGAAACACTCGCCGCGGAAAGGGTGCCTGGGCAAAACGGCTGGTCCACTTCTCGGGGATCCCCCTGGAAAGGACCTTCGCCGTCGGGGACGGCGTTTCAGACCGGTTCATGTTCTCCCAGGTGGGGAAAGGCATTCCTGTCCGGGGGCCGAGCGATTTGGAGAAGGTCCTTGCCTGCCTCGTGCCTTGATGGATTTTTCCAACTTGCGACTACGGGGTATAGGTATATATAATTGGAGGAAAATCGAATCGAGGAGGAACCTTGCTGATGGCAAAGAAAGTCCTGATTATCGGAGGCGTAGCATGCGGGGGAAAGGTTGCGGCACGGTTGAGAAGGCTCGACCCGACAGCGGAAATCACCGTTCTCGAGAAGGGTGATTTCCTGAGCTATGCGGGGTGCGGCCTTCCTTTCTACGTTCAGGGCATCGTGAAGGAATACCGCGACCTCATGAGCACCCCGATCGGCGTTGTTCGGGATGCTCCCTTTTTCCGAAAAGTGAAGAACGTCGAGGTCCTCACGCGCCACATGGCGATGCGGATCGATCGGGCAAACCGCTCGGTGACCGCCCTTGACCTTTCCACGGGCCAGGAGAAGATTTTCCCCTACGACGACCTCGTCCTCGCCACCGGAGGCAGCCCGATCCGGCCAAAACTGCCGGGAATCGACCTGAACCGGGTCTACACGCTCTGGACAATGGACGATGCCCTTGCCATGCGGTCTGCCCTTGACTCCGGGAAAATCAGAAAAGCCGTGATCGTCGGAGGAGGGCTCGTCGGACTGGAAGTCGTCGAGGCCCTCCATTCCAGGAACGTGGAAGTTTCCGTCGTCGAGGCGCTGGATCGCCCTTTGCCGGCCCTTTTCGACCAGGAGTTTTCCGGGCGAATTCGAAAGGTGCTGGAGCGAAAGGGAATCCGCTTCTTCGGCGGGGAACGGGTTCTCGAGATCCTGGGAGAAGACTGTGAGGTTACCGCGGTCCGGACGGATTCACGGGAACTGCCCTGCGACATGGTTCTCTTGGCAATCGGCGTCAAGCCGAACATCGCCCTGGCCCAGGAGGCAGGACTCGAGATCGGACCCCTCGGCGGGATTGCGGTCAACCGCCAAATGCGAACCAGCGACCCCCACATCTTCGCAGGAGGGGACTGCGTGGAGACCTTTCACTTGCTGACGGGGAAATCGGTGCGACAACCGATGGGATCCACGGCAAACCGGCATGGCCGGGTGATCGCAGACGCGATCGCGGGGAAACGGGCAGAGTTCAAAGGGGTGCTTGGAACAGCGATCCTCCGGCTGTTCGAGTACACCGCCGGGAGGACGGGACTCAGCGTGGATGCCGCGAAGGAAGCCGGATTCGATCCCATCTCGGTTTCTATCATGAATTCCGATAAACCCCACTTCATGCCCAATTCCGCCCCCGTGATCCTTCAGCTCGTGGCCGATCGTGAGACCGGAAGGCTTCTGGGAGGGCAGGCTTTTGGAGCGGGTGAAGTTTCCAAGCGGCTTGACACTCTTGTGGCCGCGATCACGGGCGGCCTGACTGTCGAGGATCTCGCTGACGCCGACCTGGCCTATGCCCCGCCCTATTCGACCGCCCTCGACCCTTTGACGCACGCAGCAAACACCCTCCGGAACAAATCGGAAGGCTTGCTGAAAACATATACTCCCCTGGAAATCCAGGAAAAGGTCCGAAACGGAGAAGATTTCATCCTCCTCGACGTTCGTTCGCCCGAAGAAACACAAAAGGACGGCAGGCTGCCGTTCGGCAATATCACCTATATCCCGCTTGGGGCCCTCTGGGAAAAGGGAGGGACGCTTCCCAGGGACAGGGAGATCGTGGCATTCTGCAAAATCTCGATTCGCGGCTGGGATGCCCTGAGCATCCTTCGATCCCACGGAATCGAAAAAGTCGCCCTCCTGGAAACCGGGGTTGCGGGATGGCCCTTCCAACTGGAGGCCTGATCGTTTAAAGTGAAGGCGGCCCGGGGAAACCGGGCCGCCTTCACTCCAGGGAGGGGCAGGTCCATGGGTTGGAAGAAAACCATCCTGATATCGGCTTCCCGTTTCTCAGCCCCAGGCTGGAAGGCTGGAATCCTTTCCGGGTTTCTCCAGGCAGGTCTTTCGTGTGTTCGCCCAAGGAAGCAAGTCGCACTGGCAAACCTTTCCCTGGCCTACCCCGATTCGGAACCCTCGTTCAGGGAACGGACTCTTCGTGAAGTTTACTCTCACCTGGCCTGGATGACGGCCGAGACCCTGGCGCTCCAGAGGGATCCCGCGCAAAGCCTTTCCTGGATCGTTCGTACCGAAGGGGAAGGTTTCCTTCGCCGGCCACTCGAGTCGGGCCAGGGGATCATCGTCCTGACTGCACACCTGGGAAACTGGGAATTCCTGGCCGCCTGGCTCTGCCAGCGGGGATACCCTCTCACCGCGATTGTCAGGGACCCTGACGACAGGGATTATTGCGAAACCATCTCGGCTTTCCGCCACCGGGTCGGTCTGAAAACCCTCCCAAAAACCGCAAACATGAAAGCGGCGGTAACGCTCCTCCGAAACGGGGGCTTCCTGGGAATTCTATCCGACCAGTCTGCCGGGCGCACCGAGGGATTGCCGGTCCCCTTCATGGGACACCCGGCCTACACCTTTGCCGGTGCAGCTTCTCTCGCAATCCTGACCGGGTGCCCCGTTGTGCCCGTTTTCTCCTTCCGTGAAGCCCCTTTTCGGCACCGGGTGGAAATCCATCCCCCTCTTCCGTTGCCTGACAGCGGCGATCGAAGGGAGAAAATCCTGGAACTGACCCGCCTCTGCAACCAGGCCATTGAGGACGCCATCCGAACTTGCCCTGGCCAGTGGCTCTGGCTCCACCGGCGCTGGGGACGCCATCTCCATCCTGCCTAATTTCCGTCGCAGACCAGCCGTCCGGCAATCGCGTAATCTTCCTTGCGCATTTCGGACAAAATGATCCGGACCTGTTCCGGACGGGTGCCCAGGGTGCGGCAGACCGCATCCGTCAGTTGCCCGGCCAGTTCCCGTTTTTGTTCGACCGTTCTTCCCTCCAGCAGGTGAACTTCGATGATCGGCATCTCTTCTCGCCTCCCTTCGCAGCTTTAGTTTCGGAACCCCTGTTCTTTTGGCCCTGTTGATGCTATAACAATAACAAGGTAAATTGGTAGTCCGGAGGTGAGAGCCATGCTATTTGAATACCTTTCCAGCGGAGAAATCGTCTCTCTTCCCGGAAACCAGCTGCCGCCCGGGCTCCCCTCCATGAACCCGGAAGACGTCGCCGTTCTCCTGCCCTTCAAGCGGGCGCTCGTTGGGACCTGCCTTTTCGGGTCTTTCGAGAAATGGCAATGGGGAAAGATTGGACAGGCCTCGTGGGAGGAGATCAGTCTCTACGATGGAAAACCCATTTCGATCCCCCTTCCCGGTTCAGAGGAAATCCGTCTTTCCGGCGAATCCGTCACGTTTTTGAGATCGGTTCTAGCCAGGCAAATGAAACCACCCGGCGATCCGGTTTCTTCCATCGTCGTCCTGGAAGATGCATTAAAGGCCCTTCCCTCGTGGCGGGAGGAATTTGGCGTGCGCGGGAGGCAGCTTTCAGAGGCCCTCTCCGTTTCCTCCGCATTAAGGACCGCCTTCTGGGGGATCCGCTTCGCCCTTCTATGGGGGGGGAGAGAGATGCTCCAGCGAATCCGGACCTGGCTCCGTCTCTGCCCCTCCGCGTTCGAAGACCGGGCCAATCCCCCGAAACAATGGTTCTCCCTGGGGGGCAACTTCGAAATCGAGGTACTGGAGGAACTGGAAAGCCTTGGGTTCACCGGCCAATCCCTTCGCCGCCTTGACCTGGAGGAAGCCAACCCGGCAGTCGTGCGCGGCCCCGAGGGAGTTCTTCTCCAAGTCTGGCTCGAGTCCTCCGACCCAAGGTCCGGGCTTTCCGAGCTTTCCATTCGAAGCTGGATCGCCATCCCCACGGCCACCTGGGAGGATTTGAGGAGTCGGCGAAACCTTTCCCTGAGGGAAATCGGCCTTTCCTGCTGGGGATTTCTCGATGCGGTCGAGGGAGAACGGATCCTTTCGGCCTGGAACCGGGCCGCCCACCAGAAACAATCCTGATGGGCCAACGATCGAGAAGGCGGAGGGGACGAGTCCCCTCCGCCTTCTTTTGCCTCTATCGGCCTGTCCAGGCCAGGTGGAACCGTTTTTTCCCGAGCCGGATGAAGAGTGCGCCCCCAGCACAGCAGTCCTCTTCCGAAACCAGCGCCGAAGGGTCGAGGACCTTCGTCCCGTTGAGAAGAACCCCCCCACCCTGCACAAGGCGCCGGGCCTCCCCCTTGCTTGCGCAGGCACCGCTCTCGACCAAAAGGTCCGCCAGCGGGAGAGGCAGGGGCCGTTCCGTTTTCCCGGAAGGGACCTCCTTTGAAAGGATGCCGATCATCTCCTCGTCCAGGTCTGCGGGGGAGAAGTTTTCTCCGAAGAGGATCTCGCTTGCCCTTCTGGCGCCAAGAGCTGCGTGTTCCCCGTGAACGTTCCGGGTCACTTCGTAGGCCAAGATTTTCTGGGCTTCCCTTCGCTCGGGATGTTCCATGTGGGATCGCACCAGGGCGTCGATTTCCTCGGTCGGGAGAAAGGTGAAAAGCCTCAAAAGCCGTCCCACCATCGCATCCTCGGCGTTGATCCAGAACTGGTAGAAACGGTAGGGGGAGGTGAGTTCCGGCGAAAGCCAGACCGCTCCTTCCTCGGTTTTGCCGAACTTGGACCCGGAGGAAGTCAACAGCAGCGGGTATGTCAGGCAGAACGCCTGTTTCCCCGTTTTTTTGCGGATCAGCTCCACCCCGGCCAGGATGTTGCCCTGCTGGTCGTTTCCTCCCATCTGCAGGAGACAGTCGTGGTGCTCGCAAAGGTGGTAGAAATCATAGGCCTGCAGGAGCATGTAGGTGAACTCGGTAAAGGAAATGGATTTGTCTGGGTCTTCCAGGCGCGACTTCACGTATTCCCGGGCGATCATGGTGTTGACCGAAAAATGCTTTCCCGTGTCCCGGAGGAAATCCAGGAGCTTGAGTTCCCCCAGCCAATCGTAGTTGCTGATCATCAGGGCGGAGTTCTCTCCGGCGTGGAAGTCCAGGAAATGAGCCAACTGGTCCTTGATCGAAAGCTTGTTCTTCTCGACCTGTTCCAGGGTCAGGAGATTCCGTTCCTTGCTCTTTCCCGAAGGGTCGCCGATCAGGCCGGTGCCGACCCCCAGGATGGCGATGGGGCGGTGCCCGAGCCTCTGCAGCCAAGCCAATCCCATGATCGGGATCAGGTGTCCGACATGAAGACTGGAAGCCGTTGGGTCAAAACCGACGTAGGCAGTGACCATACCTTCATCGAAGAGGGCTTTCAACCCTTCCGGCGACGAGCAATATTCAACGATACCCCTTTCCATGAGGACGGAAAATGCGTTCTTTCTCATCGATCGGCAATCCTCCCGGCATTTGTGTTGATCCCCATTCTACGGCCGCCTTTCATGCGGTTCAACCCCGCTCCAACGGAGTTGCCCCGAATCCGCGGCGGGCATCACGGCCGAAAGCCTCCCGATCTGTTTCGCCAGCTCTTGCAGGCGCTCAAGCTTTTCTCCATTTCCCGCCATACCCATCAGCAGGGAGCCGGGACTTCCCGGTGTGAAACTTTCCAGGGCCCTGGAAAGGGCCTCTCCATCCAGCCAGGCCCAGAAAACCGCGGGGGTTTGAAAGTCCGGTGACAGGTCCTGTAGCGCACGGGCGGTTCCGAGCGAAGGGGGTTCGAGGTACCCGATCACCGCGGTTTCCCTGTTGGCCGCAGCCATGACGGTGAACGGCAGCGGAACCGCTCCACCCACCTCGAATCCCCCGACATCCCGCCCCAACAGCCCCGAAAGGCCCCACCTCTCTCCAAGGAGGGAACGAACGAAGTCAAGACCTTCTTCCTTTCTCCCCGGGAACTCGATGAGGAAGCCTGGTGTGGAAAATCCCATCGCCCGCCCCGTGCCTCCCACCGAAACCACGACGGGCCCCTTGAGGAAACGCCGCACCTTATCCTCAGGCAATCCCATCCAGGCTCTCCAGAACCTTCCCTTCTCCCTGGAATCGCCGATATCCTCGGAAAGAACCTCTTTCTGCCGGGAAGGATCGAACCCCGCACACCCGAAGGCAAGAGCCAGCGGCTCCGGGAAGGTGAGCTTCATGTCCCAGCGGATGGGGACCGGCAGAACGCCGTTTCCCCAAGGCCACCGTCCTTCGGCTCCCTCCCAGACCCAGGCTCCTTCACCGCCAAAGGGCGGAACGCCCCGCCAGGCTGCCTCGACGGTGAACGGCCTGCCGCCGGAACTTGCCTCCCCCTGCCTTTCGGGAAAATCGAAAGGCAGCAGTTCAGGACGCCCCGCATCCGACATCCGCAGATGTCCCGCCCAACCGGGCTGTACGCGCCAGGCCGAAGCCACGGATTCCAGGCGCCTGTTCCTGGAGGATTGCATCCGGTCCAGTTCTTCCGGGCGGTCCGCCACGAGAAGAAGGTTTCCGTCCACCCGTAGAAAAAGCTCCGCCCCTTGAGTATGCATCAGCCTCCAGGTTCCGTTTCCCGGCTTCCGTCCTTCTTCACTCGGGCTCCCAACGAAAAACTCCGCCCAATCCGCCGGTAGCCGCCCGGTCAGGAAAGATTGAACGGTTTCACGCCCCGGCGCGAACACCCCCCAATGCCGCTGCCGGCTTTCCCCGAACGTCAGGAGAAAACTGGAGGGAACGTTCGCCCCCATTTGCATGAGGTCTTTCCATGCGGCTTCATCGGGAATCGAGCGTACAAGGCCAAAGGGACCTTCCGATTTTCCCGGGCCGACTGGATCCAGGGTTTTTTCCACGAGAACGTAGGGAACACCTCCTGGAGGCTTGGGCAGGCAGGAGGCCATCCGGGGACCGCGACCTCTTCCCAGGACGGCGGCCCCGGCTCCCACGAGCACGATCGTCAGAAAGATTGCCCCCCAGTAGATAAAGGTCTTTTTCCTCATTTTCGCCACACCTCCAGGCGGGAAGTCACTCCTTGCAAAGGCCCTGCCTCATCCGGACTTGCGCACCCGGTCCCTGGCGGTTTCGAGCAAGGTCTTCGTCGAAACGAGCAGGGGCAGGACCTCGGCCGGGTCTTCGATTTCCGGCGCTTTCTCCTTCAAGGCCGAAAGGATGGACGAAATCTCGGCTAGAACTTTCACGGCCTCCAGGCAGGGAGCTTCTGGTGCCTTGCAGGGGATCGCAAGCGTTTCGGCGCGGATTCCCGGAACGGCCGGACGGATTTCGATCTCCTGTCCGTTCGAGGGAACCGTTGCCTGAAGTCCCTGGGCCCGAAGCGCCTCTGCAAACGATTCTGCCGAGGTGGGTTCTCCATGCGTGACCACAAACAGCGGGCCGTTGCGGAAGTTTGCAGCCCAAGCCAACAGGTCGTCTCGGTCCGCGTGGGCGGAAAACCCGTTGATCGTGTGAATCGAGGCCTTCACCTCGACTTCTTCGCCGGCGACCCGTACCGTCTTTTCTCCCTCGACAAGGCGCCTCCCGAGTGTCCCCTGGGCCTGGTACCCCACGAAAACGACGTGGGTGTGGCTTTTCCAGAGGTTGTGCTTCAGGTGGTGGACAATCCTGCCGCCGTTGCACATTCCGCTGCCGGCCAGGACGATGGCGCTTTCGACGGAATTGATGGCCTGGCTGTCCTCCACGCTCTCCACGTACCGCAGGCCGGCAGGCGAATAGGGATCCTGGTCCTGCCGGAGCTGTTCCTGAAGCTCTGCCGACATCAGGGACATGTGGTCCTTGTAAATCTCCGTCGCCTTCACGCCCATCGGGGAATCGAAAAAAATCGGGAGGCCGTCGCGGAAAAGCCCTTCCTGCTGCATCAGGGCCAGTTCGTACAGGATCCGCTGCGCCCGGTCGACGGCAAAGGTCGGGATCAGGACCTTCGAGTGCTCTTTCAGTGCCTCGGCCATGACCCCCCTGAACTCCGCGCGGGTTTCAAGGTTGGACTTGTGAAGCCGGTTGCCGTAGGTCGACTCGATGACCACGACGTCGGCATCCTCGATAAAGGCGGGATTCCTTTCCATCACGGTCTGTTGCGGCCCCAGGTCCCCGGAAAAGACCACTTTTGCCTCGCGGCCGTCCTCCTTGATCCAGACCTCCAGGATCGCGCTTCCCAAGATGTGTCCCGCGTCACGGAAGCGGACCCTGAAACCCGGGGCGGGTTCGAAGATGTCGTCGTAGCTGACCGCAGTCAGCTGCCCCAGGGCCTCATCTGCGTCTTTCTGGGAATACAGCGGTTCGACCTTCTCGAGGCCTTTTCGCAGGTTCTTTTTGGTCTTCCATTCGGATTCTTCCTTCATCAGCTTGGCCGAGTCCTGCCAGAGGACCTCGCAAAGCTCCGTCGTGGGAAGGGTCGCGAGGATCTTTCCCTTGAATCCCTGCTTGACCAGTAGCGGAATCCGTCCCGAGTGGTCCATGTGGGCATGAGTCAGAAGAACCGCATCGATCCCCGACGGGACGAAGGGGAAGGGGGCCCGGTTCCTCTTTTCCTCATCCCGCCCCTGGAACATCCCGCAGTCCACCAGGATTCTCCTCCCGTCGGCCTCTAGCAGGTAGTTCGAACCCGTAACTTCCTCAGCTGCTCCCAGTATTCTCAGTCTCATCGGCCCCCGAAGGGTCACTCCTTTCCTGGTTCCTCTTTTCCCGGCTCAAGGCACGGGAACCCTGGCTGTAACCCTGGTCCCCTGCCCCGGCCGCGATTGGATCACAAGCTCCCCGCCGACCAATGCCATCCGTTCCTCCATGTTCGCCAGCCCACGATGGCCTTGAAGCCTGAGACGGGCCAGGTCCGCGGGCAGATCGAACCCGTTCCCCCTGTCCTCCAGCTCCAGGACCAGGCTTCCCTCCTCCATGAAAAGCCGGATAAACACTTCCCGCGCGCCCCCATGGCGCCATGAGTTGTGGATCGCTTCCTGTGCGACCCGAAACAGGGCAAGGACTTTCTCCCGGGATAGCCCCTCCCCGATTCCGGAATCTGCTTCTACGAGAATCCGGAGGCCGAGATGCCTGGAGAGCCTTTCCGCGAGTTCCGTCAAGGCCCCGGACAGACCCAGCTCCAGCCACGGTGGGGATAGCTCGTCGCAAAGGGCCCGAATTTCCCTGACCGCTGCCTGGGCGGCTTCTTCGAGCAGGCCGAGGTGGACCGACCTGCCAGGTTCGGCCACTCCGGAAGCCGCAAAGAGGCGAGCCCTCTGGATCATGGCCGTGACATCCTGTAGAGGACCGTCATGAAGTTCCCGGGCCAGGCGGGCACGTTCCTCTTCCTGGACACGAACGAGGTCAAGGGCATACCGTTTCCAGAGAATCGATCGGTCGATCGCCGTCTGGGCCAGGTGGAAGAATTCTTCCCTCAACCTGCCGATCTCCGTTACGGCAGCCTCGTCCCGGGGACGGGGCAGGTCCTTTCCCCATTCCAGGGAAGAGATCTCCGCCTCCAGGGACTTGAGCGGCGAAATCACCGTCTTCCAGAGGAGGTAGACCCCCACGAGCCCCGCCATTCCGACGAGCCCGACCAGCAAGAGCAACAGCAGCCCGAATCGGAGCATGGGGCCGAGAAGTTCTTTCCAGGAAACCGCAGCCATGACGAAGAGTCCCGTGTCCCCCGCCGGGTACGCTGCCACCGTGAAGGCTTCGCCTGCCCTGTTCCTTGCTTCCACCGCCTGCCCGATGGGCATCTGCGGACGCCAGAGCTCCGAGAGGATCTGCGCTCCGGGAGTGGACATCACAACCCGCCCCTGCGCGTCCAGCACCGCGATCCAGCCGGGGATCCCCACTTCCTGGGAAAAGAAGCGGTTGCCCCAGAAACGGGAAGGAGGCTTTGCCGTGAAGAGGCTTTCGGTCAATCCCCAGCCCATCTCGATCCGCGAGGCGGTGCTCTCGGCAAGGTCTTGGACGTAGGTCCGGGCCACCGCCCTGATTGCCTGCCTGTGCTGGTAGATCCCCACTCCCGCGGCGAGCAGGACCGACACGGAAGGGAGAAGGATGGCAAGGGCCAAGACGGTCAGGAGACGCCGCTTCATTCGAGAAGCTCCTCCAGGGTCATGACACCGTACTTGAGCGCCAGGAGCATCGCTTCCGTCTTGTTTCGGGCCCCGAGCTTGTCATACACGGATGCCAGGTGGGTTTGAACGGTCCGCTCGCTGATGAACAGCCTTGCAGCCGTTTCTTTGCTGGAAAGGCCTTTCGATGTCAGGATCAGGACTTCCCTCTCCCTGTTCGAGAGGGTTTCGGGAACGATCTCCTGTCCCTCGAAGACCCGGCTGACCTCCGAATCCAGGTAGATCCCGCCTTTTGCGACCGTGCGAATGGCCTTTGCCAACTCTTCCGGGGAGGCGGTCTTCAGAAGGTATCCCTTCGCTCCCGCGCGTAGGGAAGCCATGACGTACTGCTGGGCATCGTAAGACGTCAGCATCAGCGTGCTCACGGGAAGCCCGGATTCCTTGACCCTCCTCGCGAGCCCGACACCGTCTTCACCCGGCATCCGGATATCGATGAGGGCAACGTCCGGGACCGTCGTTCCGATGATCCGCCACGCTTCGATCCCATCGGAAGCCTCCCCCACGATTTCGAAATCGGGTTCCCTCTTAAGGGCGGCAACCAGCCCGGCTCTTGTCATCGGGTGGTCATCCGCGATAAAAACCCGGATTGCCATCGGCCTGCATTTCCTTTCCCCGGTCGAGTTCCGCTTTTTCCTTCCCAGTTTACCCGGCAGGGCAGGGATTGCATCCGCACCTTTACGGAAGCGGGGGCCCCGCGAGGCCGGCAAGGCCGTAGGCAGAGGACGCGGACCGAACCGCGGACCGGATCGCCTCGGCGACCGCCGTCCTCGCCATGACCCCCACCAGGAGGGGATCCGCTTCCACCCGGCGGGTCGCCGCGCAGAAAAGGGTGTCCCCATCGAACCTTGTGTGAACCGGGAAAAGCGCATCTGCGTAGCCGTCCTGGCCCTCGATCGCCACCCTCCGGCATTGGGCTTTCGTGAGGGCCGCATTCGTCACGACCACACCGATCGTGGTGTTCCTTCCCCAGCAGGCGGGACTTTCTCCCTCCGCCAGCGACTCGGCAGGATCCAGGATGCCGCCGTCCTGGTTCCTTGCACCCGCGATCAGGCCCCCCTGCTCGTCCCTGGCTGCGCCGAAGGCATTCACGGCCACCAGTGCGGAGACCTGGAGGCCCGACCGTTCGAGAGTCGACCAGCCGATCCCCGACTTCATCGCCCGCGAAGGGGCGCTGTACTTTCCGACACTGGCCCCGGTCCCGGCTCCCACGTTTCCCATGGGGGATCTTTCCAGCAAACCTGCCTTTTCGCAGGCTTCGAGCCCCATCCCTGGATCGGGCCTGGCACGGGAGTCCCCCACAGACAGGTCGAAGAGGCAAGCCGCCGGGATGATCGGGATCCTCCCCCAGCCGGAGTCGAACCCCCAGCCGCGTTTTTCGCAGTACTGCATGACGCCGTCCGCTGCGGCCAGCCCGAAGGCGCTTCCGCCGGTCAGGACGATCGCATGGACTTCCTCCATGAAACAGGCCGGGTCGAGGAGATCCGTTTCCCGCGTTCCCGGTGCCCCTCCCCGGACATCACAGCCCACAACCGCTCCCTCCGGGAAAAGGACGACCGTCACTCCCGTGCCACCCGTTCGGTCGGAAGCATGCCCCACCAGAAACAACCCCATCCCCTCCCTTTTTCGAAAAACGCTGGGCCCCGGGACGTATTTCCCGAGACCGCTACCGTTCCATGATAAACTTTTCGTGAGAAGAAGCAACGAAACGATCGAATCGGGAAAATCGGGGAAAAAGGGGGGGGTATCATGAAACGGACCTGGTTTCTTCTCCTGCTGTGCCTGCTGGCTGTTTCGGCAGGAACCGCCCTGTATTTCCAGCGACAGGCCAAGATCTCGTCGGATCGGGCGGCAGAATCGGTACGCCAGGTGGAGGACCTGAAGCGCCAGCTCGATTCCCTGAGAATCCCGGAACCGGATTGGAACCGGATCGGAAAAGCCCTGAAAACCGATAGGCCCGAAGCCTTTTTGCGTTCGAGCCTTCTCTCCCGTCAGGACCTGATTCCCTGGGAAGGGGTCCTGGGGGGTACGATGGCCATACCGGGCCCCGAGTCCATCTGGTTTCTCGCTCCGGCCTGGGCCCTGGTCTACGTGGAAGACGGGCACATCGCGGGGTACCTGCTCTTTCGTTTCCAAATCCGCGGGGACAGGGTCACCTGGACCCTGGTCGACAAGGAAGCCCTCTAGGCAGGAAGGAGGAGGGGGCCGCCCCCCTCCTCCTTCCGGTTTCATTCGAATCAGGCGCCGAGCCCGAGCTCCCTCTCGATCGGCCGAAGGGCTTCGAGCGTTTCCTGGATCAGCCATTCCAAAGGCTTCTCGAGCAGTTCGGCCCCGCGCTGGATGATTTCCCGGTTCACGCCCCGGGCGAAGGCCTTGTCTTTCCATTTCTTCATGACCGACCGGACCTCCAGGTCCGCCAGGGACCGGCTCGGACGGACCAAGGCCGCCGCCGTCAAAAGCCCGGTCAGTTCATCGACCGCATAGAGCGTTTTTTCCATGGGGGATTCCGGCCGGGTTCCCGTGTATTCCCACGCATGGGAAGAGACGGCTCGGCAAAAAGCCTCATCGTACCCGGCGTCCTTGAGCCAGTCCAGGCTTTTTTTCGCGTGCTCCTCGGGAGCCTCCTCCCAATCGAGGTCGTGAAGGAGGCCGACGAGACCCCACCGATCCGGGTCCTCGCCCGCCAGGATCGCGAAGTGCCTCATGGCGGCTTCGACCGCCAGGGCATGCTTGATGTGCATGTCTTCCCTGTTGTGCTCCAGCAAGAGTTCCCATGCCTTGTTCCTGTCTGCTTCCATCGGTCATCCCTCCAGCCTGGATGTCTAGACTTTCACCAGCAGGGTCGATTCCGGAAGGTTGACGGCCTCCAGCCCGGCCTCTTCCCGCAGTTGCCGGGCTAGCGCATCCGGGTAGGGAAAAACGAAGAGGACACGCCGGATCCCTGCGTTGATCATCGCCTTCGTGCAAAAGGAACAGGGTTCGTGAGTGCAGTAAAGATCTGCACCGGCGGTTGCGGACCCCGTCGCGGCGGCCTGGACGATCGCGTTGATTTCCGCGTGAGCCCCCCGGCAGATCTCGTGGCGTTCTCCAGAGGGGATGCCCAGTTTTTCCCTTAGGCATCCCACTTCCGCGCAGTGCGGCACCCCTTTCGGCGCGCCGTTGTACCCGGTGCTGATGATCTGGCGATCGCGGACAATCACTGCACCGACCTTTCGCCTCAGGCAGGTGCTCCGCGTGGCCACCACCGAGGCGATCGCCATGAAGTAGCTGTCCCAATCCGGGCGAATTTCGCCGTCCATCCTAGAACCCCGCGGGAAAGCCGGGCACGGAAAGGGGGATCTCCGGTCTCGGACCTACGATCGTTCGTGTTTCCTCGAATTCGAAATCGTGCAGCAGCTGCGAGATGGCAAGCTGCTGCACGTCGTCGGTTTCGTAGGGGATTGAAAAGCGGCGGTATCCGAACCGCTCGGCGTAAAACGAAGCCTGCCGCTTCTGGCCTCCAGCTTTCGCCATGACCTCCGCCAGGGCCTCGAGGAACTTCTCCTCGTCGAAAAGGGGGTTTTCGCTCACCAGGGCGATGACCTTGCTTTCGTCGAGAAGGATGTCCCTGTCCCAGACCCCGCAGAGCGTCACTCCCGCCTTCACTTCGAGGCTTGCCTTGGAAACGAGGTGCAGCAACGCTTCCATGATGCGGGAATACCCGAACACCATGGAGAACCCCAGGTTCAGGCGGTGGTCGCGGCCCGGGTCAATCAAGTTTTCCCTGAAAAGCGTTCCCACGCATCCGCTCCGAATGCTGCGCAGGTAAAGGAATTCGCTGTCCATCTCCAGCGACAGCGCCGCGATGGATCGAAGCGTCTCGCTGTGCATGCCGTTCACGGAAACGGGGTTGTAGTCAAGACAGTAGGGAAGCCAGTTGACGACGTCCAGGTCGACGTTCTGGTCCCAGTAGGGAAGCAGGCTCATTCGGTATTCGCGGACCCCTTTCGTGGTGTCTGTTTCTGCTTCATCCTGAAGGAAAGAGGCGGAAAAAGCAAGGGGAATCTCCAGCGGAGATCCCCCGTATGATCCGCTTCCGCTTCAGCCGGAGTACCCGCAGAACTCCAGGGCGGCCAAACCATAGACCAGGACGGCCTGAACGATCTGGTCGGCCGGGCAGTGCTCTTCCGCCCCGTGTGCCACTGCGATGGTCCCGGGTCCCAGCACTAGCGCAGGGGTCTTTCCCTGGTTGGCGAACAGGGCGGCATCCGTCCAACCGGTGCAGCAGGTCCTTTGGGGCTTTCTTCCCGTCACCCTTTCCACGGCTTTCTCGAGGATCCCCAGAAGGGGATGCTCCAACGGGAATTCCATCGGGAGATGATCCATCGTCGCCATGTTGTCCGGGATCCGCCTCAGGGTAGCGTTGAATTCCGGGTCGTCCTTCCTGCAAATCTCGATGATTTCTTCCAGTTCGGCCATGACGGACTGCCAGGTTTCACCTGGGACGAGTCGCCGATCCAGCTGCAGGACGCACCGGTCCGCCACGCTGCTGGGCTGCGTGCCACCGTGAATGACCCCGAGGTTGAAAATCGGTGGCCCCATCAGCGGATGAACCCTGGCATTCAGGCGGGGAGGCAGTTCCGCTTCCATTTTCCGGATGAACGCCGCCATCTTCGAGATCGCGTTGACGCCAAGGTGCGGGCGCCCTCCGTGGGCAGCCCGGCCGATCACTTCGACCTCGATCCACTCAAGCCCCCTGTGCCCGACGCTGAGGTTCAATTCCGACGGTTCCCCGACGATCACCGCATCCGCCTTCGGACCGTTCAGGACGATGTCTTCGCTACCTTCGCTTTTGAGTTCCTCGTTGATGACGCCCGTGAAAAAAAGATCCCCGGCCAGGCGGAGACCGCTCCTCTTCAAAGCCACGAGGGTCATGGCCATGGCGGCGCAGGCTCCCTTCATGTCCGCGCTTCCCCTTCCCCAGATCCGGCCGTCCTTCAGCTCACCTGAAAAAGGATCGATCGACATCGTGTACGGCGGAACGGTGTCCAGGTGCCCGTTCAGCATCAGCGCCGGCCCGCCCCCTTCGCCCTTCAGCCTGGCGATCACATTCGGCCGCTCGTCGACCACCGGCCGAAGCGTGACGTCGATCCCGTTCCTTCCCAGCCAGCCGGCAAGCCATTGCGCCACCTCGGTCTCCCTTCCCGGGACCTGGGAATGACTTGGGATGCGAACCAGGTCCCCGGCGAGGGAAAGGACTTCTTCGGGAGCAAAGGCTGCCTTCAATCTTTCCAGCGGATCCATCGCTTCCCCCTCCTTTCGGGTGTCCCCTCAGAGGACGACCTTCCCCTTTTCCCTTTGAAAGTCCTCCCGCATCCGCTTGCGGAGTTCAGGGTCGAGGAACGTCCGCAGGGATGCCGCGGCGAGCAGGCGGGCTCCCTTGACCAGGGCTTCGTGAGCCTCGGGCTGGACGGTTGCCGCAGCAAATTCCCTGGTGTGCCAGGCAGTTGGTTGACTCGTGATGGACAGGGTCGGCTGAAGCGCCGGGCATCGCTTGCTCACGTTGCCCACGTCCGAGGACCCCTGGGCTCCGGGACAGGGAACGAAGGGAACCCCGAGCTCGGTGAAAATTTCTTCCATCATGGTTTCAGCCGCTTCGTTCGGTTGGACTTCGTCGAAGGAAAGCTCGAACTTTTCCCATTCTACCTCGGTCTCCGTTGCCAGTGCCGCACCCTGGACCACCTTGTACACCCGTTCGAGCAGGCGGTCCAACTGCGACCTGTAGGGGGAGCGGAAATAAAAACGCGCGACTGCCGTCTCGGGCACGATGTTCGGTGCTGCCCCTCCCTGGGAGATGATCCCGTGCATCCGGATCTCGGGACGGACGTGCTGTCTCAGCATATCGACGGCGTGGAAGAAGAGGGATGCGCCATTCAGGGCATTCCTTCCCTCCCAGGGAGCTCCCGCCGCGTGCGCGGCACGCCCCTTGAACCGGAACTCCAGGGCATCCATGGCGAGGGCCCTGTACCGCACGTAGCTGTCCTTCCCTCCGCAATGGATCATCAGGGCCAGGTCCACCTCGTCGAAAAGCCCCTCCGCGGCCATGCGGATCTTGGCCCCGTTCGTCTCTTCGGCAGGCGTTCCCGTCACCCAGAGGTCGCCCCCCAAATCGTCCATCACTGTACGAAGGGCCGCACCCGCAAGCAGGCTCATCGCCCCGTGGACATTGTGGCCGCAGGCGTGTCCGATCCCAGGCAAGGCATCGTACTCGGCAAGCAAGGCAACCCTTCCGTTCGATCCCCTGTCGATACGCCCCCGGTAGGCCGTAGGGATCCCGAAAAAGGGGATCTCCACGTCAAAGCCGGCTTTTTCAAGGAATGCGGCGTGCTTGCGGCTGGCCTCGAATTCCTGTTCCGACACTTCGGGATTTGCGGCAAGATCATCGCTCAACGAGATCGCCTCCGGCGCAAACCGGTCGATCGCTTCGTTCACCCTTTCCAAGAAACGCTCGTAATCCTTCACGACGGCAGCCTCCCTGCTGAATTTTCAGGTTCCCTCAAGAGTAGGCGTCCACAGGGTTCCGGCGAAAGGACGCCCCTTTCGACCGCAATCCGGCCGTTGACCAGGACCGCGTAAATCCCTTCCGGGGGAGCCAACTGGTCTTCGAATGTAGCCCGGTCACGCAGTTCCTCCGGGGAAAACAGCACCAGGTCCGCCGGTGCCCCGACCTCCATCCTGCCGACCGGCAGCCAGGCCATCTCGGCGGGGAGGGCCGTCGCATGGCGAACTGCTTCCGGCCAGGAAAGGCCTTCTTCCCGGAGCCAGCGCAAGGCCCTGGGGAACGCCCCTGCCGCCCGCGGATGCCCTTCCCCCCCGTGAAGGACTCCGTCCGAGGCGACGGCGCAGAGGGGGTGCCTCAGGCAGAGACGGATCTCGCTCTCGTTCATGACGTGGGCAATGATCAGGGCCTTGGGATCGTTCTCCCGCAGGTCGGCATAGATTTCCGGAGTCAGCCGCATCCCTCGGAACCTTCCGCTTGCTGCCTCCAGGCTTTCCAGCCCTTTCCCCCACCTTTCCTCAAAACCGGGATCGAACACCGTCGATCCGATAAACGTACAGAAGGCCGAATACGGGTAGCAGTCGAAGGTCACGTCTGCCCCCCTCGCCCTGGCCTGCTCGATCAACCGGATCGACCGGTCTGTGAATCCGAATGCCGTCATGCTGCCAAGGTGCGAAATCTGCACCCGGATTTTGAACCGCTCTGCAAAACCGATGGCCTCTTCGACTGCCTTGATGCATTCCGGGCCATCGTGCCGAATGTGGACGGAAACGAAGCGCTTCGGGGTTTTTCCCAAAATCCCGCATAGGGCTTCGATCTCCCGGGGGCTGGTGTTGGGTGCATACTCCAGGCCAAACGAAAGCCCGAAGGACCCCAGCGACAGTTCCCGTCCAAGCCGCTCCTCCATCCTTGCGATCTCCTCATCCGTGGCCGCCCGGTACACGTCCGAAATGCCGACCTCCTCCCGAAGGGCACGGTGCCCAGTGAGGTAACCGAGGTTGAGCCAGGGCGACTTCCGTGCCTCCTTGACCCGGTCAAGGCTCGGCCCTGATCCGCAGTTTCCTGCCAGGGCGGTCGTCACACCTTGCCGCAGGAGTGCTTTCTGGATCGTTCCCGGATCTTCGAGCTCTTCGTCGTGCATGTGGGTATCCACGAAGCCGGGGGAGACCATCAGACCCCCTGCATCCATCCTTCGTTTCGCTGCGGGGGCATCTTCGCCGATGTAGGCGATCCGGTCTCCCGCCACTCCAAGGTTCAGCTTCCTCTCGCTTCCCGTCAGAGGATCCAACAGGATTCCGTTCAAGATAACCAGGTCGAGTTCCACGATCCATTCCTCCCCGAAAAAGGCGGCAGGGGGAATCGCTCCCCCTGGCCGCAGTGGTATTCCTGTAAGACCGGGGGCAATCTCCCTATTGCCAACCGATCAGGACCGCCACGAAAATAAAGATCATCTGGACGACGAAGAGAATTCCGAAGAAGGGGACAAAGTAGCGCCACCAGCGCTCGATCGGGACCTTTGCAATCCCGCAGATCACCGGCAGCAGCGTGGTCGGCCACAAGATATTGGAAAAACCGTCGCCATACTGGAAGGCTAGGACTGCCGTCTGGCGGGAGATTCCCAGGAGGTCCGAAAGCGGGGCCATGATCGGCATCGTCGTTGAAGCCTGCCCGGAACCAGAGGGGATGAAGAAGTTGATCAGCGTCTGGACGAACAGCATCCCTTCAGCGGCCACCCAGCGCGGGAACGCCGACAGGGGGAGGGACATGCCGTAAACCACGGTATCGATGATCTTCCCCTCCCGCATGACCACCAGGATGGCTCGCCCCAGGCCGATGACCAGGGCTCCGAAAACGATGTCCTTGCAGCCTTCGACGAACGTCATGGCAATCTTGCTGGGAGTCCACCCGGCGAGGAACCCGGAGACCACTCCCATGATCAGGAAAAGACCGGCCAGTTCGTCAAAATACCAGCCTTTCTCGATGACACCCCAGATCAGGAGGGCGACCGTACCGACGACCCATCCCAGGATCAGCTTGTCCCGCGCATGGAAATGTTTCGTGATCAGTTCGTTGTGGTCCAGGGCCAGGTTTCCCATGTCCAGGCCCCACATGACGCTCTTCGTCGGGTCGGCCTTGATTTTCGCCGCGTAGCGAAGCGTCCACCAGACGGCCATCGATACGAAGACGAACCAGCTGACCATGCGGAAAGCCATGCCGGAGAACAGGGGAAGCTCTGCGAACTTCTGGGCCAGTCCGACCGTGAAGGGGTTCATGAAAGCCGCGGCGAAGCCCATTGCGACGCCGAGGGCCACCATGCTGAGCCCGACGATGGCGTCATATCCCATGGCAATGGCCAACCCCACGAAGAGCGGGATAAAACCGAAGGTTTCTTCATACATCCCGAACACCGACCCGCCAAGGGCGAAAAGGTACATGAAGGTCGGAATCAGGATCACTTCCTTCCCCTTCAGAACTCTTAGGAGCCAGCCGATGAAGGAGTGGAGCGCACCGGTCTGGAGCACGATGTAGAAGGAGGCGTAGACGAAAAACACGAAGAAGACCACTTCCGCCGCATCAATGCTGCCTTTCTGGACGGCGATGAAAGTATCAAAAAAACCCAGGGGGTTCGGGTCAACATGATGGTAGGTGCCCGCCACAACGATGGTCTTGTTCGTCTTGGCGTCCTTGACTCGTTCAAACTCCCCGGCCGGGAGCAGGTGTGTCCCGATGACCGCCAGGACAATCAGGGAGAACAGCAGGACAAACGTGTGCGGAACCTTGCTCAACCTTTGTTGTGCCATAGGAATCCTCCTTTCCCTCTCCTACTTCGCTCAAGTCCGTTCCGGATCGCCGAGCGGTACGGACTCGCCTGCGACTCGCACCCGCTCATGCGAAGCACGGAACTTAACCGAGTGCGAATCAGCCCGGCTGATCGCGTTCGATGCCGCCGCTCATCACAAGCGCAAACAGCTTTAACTGCGGCTCCTTGCATGATAGGCTTTTCCCCATGTCTCACGCTCCTTCCGCTACCAGGGTGAAGGGACATTCTGATACCTTTCTACCGGTTAGTTTAAGATTGAATGCCATCCATGGCAAGCAGGGCAAAAAAAGAGAATTCCGTCCTCCGAAACGAACGCAGCGATGCGCTAGAATAGGACCCATCCCCTGCCAGGAGGTCCTTCGAATGCATTTCCAGAAAGATTGGAAAACGCTCGCCGCAGTTGCGGTAACCCTCCTTTTGTGGGCCTCCGCGTTCGCCGGTATCAAGGCGGGTCTGACGGCCTATTCGCCCGGGGAGCTGGCCCTTCTCCGCTTCCTCTTCGGTTCGGCCGCCATGGCCTTCTTTGCCAGAAGCCGGGGTTTTGGGCTTCCCGAGCGACAGGACATCCCGCGCATCCTTCTCGTGGGGTTTCTCGGGTTCACCGTCTATCACGTCTTCCTGAACTTCGGGGAACAGACCGTTTCTGCGGGAGCAGCCAGCCTGATCGTTTCATTCACGCCGGTCATGACCGCGATCCTGGCGGTAGCCCTCCTTGGAGAACGGCTTCGACCCGCGGGGTGGGCGGGAATTGCGCTCAGCGTTGCCGGGGTCGCCCTGATTTCGATCGGAGAAGGGAAGGGAATCGCTTTGAACCCGGGCTGCGCGCTCATTTTGATCTCTTCGCTGGGCAGCAGCCTGTACAACGTTTTCCAGAAACCTCTCCTCAAACGGTATCACCCTATCGCCTTCACCGCGTATGCAATGACTGCCGGGACCCTGTTCATGCTGGTCTTCGCGCGGGGGCTCCCCTCTGCCTTTCTTCGGGCTCCCTTGGAGGCAACCCTCTCGGTCGTCTATCTTGGCGTGTTTCCTGGAGCGGTCGCGTACAGCACCTGGACCTATGCCCTTTCGAGGATGCCGGCTTCCCGCCTCGCAACATCCCTCTACGTTTCCCCCGTTCTTGCCATCGCCATCGCATGGGCCTGGATCGGGGAAATCCCGACGCTTTTGTCCCTGGTGGGGGGAGCCGTAACTCTCGGGGGGGTCCTTCTCACCAACACACGAGGGAAAGAATGAGAATGGGGGGGCAACCGCCCCCCCATTCCGTGGACCTTGACTGTTTTTCTTCTCTATTCCCGGATCATGACCAGCATCATCCTGAACCGCTTTTCCGTTTTCATCGAATGGGGGACATTCGCCGGCATGACCAGCATCTGGCCGGGCGAAACCCTGTGCAGCACCCCTTGAAGGGTGAAATCCGCTTCGCCTTCCAGAGCCACAACGAGCGCATCATAGGGAGCCTTGTGCTCGCTCAGGGATTGCCCTGCATCGAAAGTGAAAAGGGTCACGCTTCCCCCGTTTCCATCCAGGATCGATCGGCTCACGATCCCTCCTTCCTGGAAATCGAGCAGCTCTACCGGAGAAAACACCTTCCCCGCCACCCCGGCCTCCTTTGGTGCCTGTCCGCCGCAGCTGCCGCATTCGCCTCCGCACCCCATCTTCCTTCCTCCTATCCAAGGATCGCCTTCAGGTCTTCCTCGACTGTCGTAATCGGCATAAGATTAAATTTTTCGCGCAGGATCTCGAACACGGTCGGTGTGACGAAGGCCGGGAGACTGGGGCCAAGGCGGATGTTCCGGATCCCGAGGTGAAGCAGCGTCAGCAGGATGCAGACCGCTTTCTGCTCGTACCAAGAGAGAATCAGCGAAAGCGGCAGGCTGTTCACGTCCGTTTCGAAGGCGTTGGCCAAGGCGACCGCCACCTGGATGGCAGTATAAGCATCGTTGCATTGCCCGCAGTCCAGCAGGCGCGGAAGACCTTCGATCTCCCCGAATTCCAGCTTGTTGAACCGGTACTTCCCGCAAGCCAGAGTCAGGATCACCGTATCCGATGGCGCTTGCCTGGCAAAATCCGTGTAGTAGTTCCGTCCCGATTTGGCCCCGTCACAGCCTCCGATCAGGAAGAAATGCCGGATTTTCCCCCGCTTGACGAGATCGATGACCTTCTCGGATGCGCCCAGGATCGCCTGGTGGCCGAAACCAACCAGGATTTCCTTTGCCGGGGCGTCTTCGGTAAACCCGGGAGCTGCCAGCGCAGCCTCGATCACCGGCGTGAAGTTTCTGTCGGGAATGTGGGTCACGCCCGGCCAGGCGACCAAGCCGGAAGTGAAGATCCTTCCCATGTAACTCTCCTTCGGTTTCTGGATGCAGTTCGTCGTCATCAGGATAGCGCCCGGGAACCTCTCGAACTCTTCCCTCTGGTCCTGCCAGGCACCGCCGTAATTCCCGACGAAATGCGGGTATTTTTTGAGCCCCGGATACCCGTGGCCAGGGAGCATTTCTCCATGGGTGTACACGTTGATCCCTTTGCCTTCCGTCTGCTTGAGAAGCTCCTCAAGGTCCAGGAGGTCATGTCCCGAAACCAGGATCGCATGCCCCTTCACCGGCGTCACGCGGACCTTTGTCGGTACCGGGTGGCCGTAGGCCCCGGTGTTCGCGGCGTCCAGCAGCCCCATAATCTTGAGGTTGACCTCTCCGCACTGCAGGGCCAGCTCCAGCAGGTCTTCCGCACCCATGGCTTCTTCGGCCAGACGCCTCAATGCCTTGTGGAAAAACGCATAGACCCCTTCGTCCTCTTGACCGAGGATCTTGGCGTGGTCCGCGTAGGCCGCCATCCCTTTCAGGCCGTAGATGACCAGCCAATGCAGGCCACCGACATCCGGTCCCCATTTTTCGATCTGGAGTTCGGGTGATACCGCTTCTCCCTGGTTCAGGAGGGCGCTGGTCCCTGAAGCCGGAGACCATGCGGCAGGTCCGTCCGGCCTTTCAGGAGCCTTCCCCCGTGCCTCGCAGGCTTCCTCGTAGAGTTTCCGGGCGCGCTCCTTCATCTCTCCGGCCTTCCGGAGGAGGGTCTCAAGCCTCAGGGGATCGAAATTGACGTTTGTGACGGTCGTGAACAGGGCCTCGAGAAGGAAAAGATCAACGTCCGGGTCCCTTGCCCCGAGTTCCCGCGCCCTGTCCCCGTATTGGGCGATCCCTTTCGCAGCCCAGATGAGGAGATCCTGCAACGCGGCTGTTTCCGGATCCTTCCCGCAGACCCCGAAAGTCGTACAGCCACTCCCCTTCGCCGTCTGTTCGCACTGGTAACAGAACATTCCACATCTCCCCTTTACTGTGTTTTCTGGAAGCTTATTTGTTATTTTATCTCGTTTCCTTCTTTCGTCCCACTTTCGACAAACCGGTACCGAACGGTTTCCGTTCCCTTCCTCTCCCCCTGGATCCCGATCGTGGTAAGGGTCAGGGCGATCGGCCTTTTCGCTTCCTCGACCGCAGACTGCACCAGCCTGACTAGTCCGCCGCAGCAGGGGACTTCCATCGCGAGGACCTCGATCGTTTCGATCCCGTTTTCGATGATGATGGAACGGATCTTTTCCTCGTAGAATTTCGCATCGTCCAGCTTAGGACATCCCATCAGGAGGACCCGCCCCTCGAGGAACCGCCCGTGGAAGTCCGGGCAGGCTGCGGCCGTGCAGTCGGCCGCCAGGAGGAGCTGGGCCTTTTTCAGGTAAGGCGCGTTGACCGGAACTAGGGAGAGCTGTACCGGCCAATTCGCGAGCCGGGATGCAGGGATATTCTCTTTTCCTTCTTGACCAGGCGGGGGGACTTGCTTGGAAAGATCAGGATTCATCATTTCTTTCAAACTCCTCGCCATCGTGCCCGGGCACCCGCAAGCCGTTGCACCGGGGGGCACCTCGGCCTGGCGGGCCTGAACCACGGCTTCTTCGTCAAAATCCGCGGCTTCCCGGATTTCAATGGTAATGGCCCCCCTGGGACATTCTCCCAGGCAAGCTCCCAGCCCGTCGCAGAAACTTTCGCTCACCAGGCGGGCCTTTCCGTCAACGATGACTATTGCCCCCTCGTGACAAGCCCTGGCGCAAAGACCGCAACCGTCGCACTTGTTTTCGTCGATCCGAATGATGGGCCGAACGCTGTTTCGCACAGCCTAACTCCTCCAAACCCGAATATTTCGGTATAGATATACCTTTATTCCTCTTTTTTGTCAAGGGCTCCCGTTTTGTCATTGAACCGGCTTTCCTCCATAATGGAAGCCTGCAGGTTCGGGCAATTCCAACAGAAGGAAGGGTTTTCCTTGAATCTCGGGATCAAGGAACGGCGACTCTGGTGCTGGGCTCTCTACGATGCCGGAAATTCAGCCTTTGCGACGACCGTGATGGCCGCCGTTCTCCCGGTCTATTACCGGGAAGTGGCCGCCGCGGATCTTTCCGTTTCTTCGGCATTGGCCTACTGGAGTAGCGCCTCGGCTGCCGCCCTCCTGCTGTCCGTGCTCACGGCGCCTTTTTCGGGGGCCATCGCGGACGCACGAGGCTGGAAGAAAGGGGGGCTAGGGCTGGCCACCCTCCTCGGCGTCGCGGCGTCAGCCGGGCTGGCCTGGGTGGACAGGGGACAATGGGAAGCCGCACTTTTTTTGCTGGTTTTGGGGACCTTGGGGTTTTCGCTCTCTTCCGTTTTCTACGATTCGCTTTTGCCCCACCTCGCGGGGCCTTCCGAGCTGGACGCGGCTTCGAGCCGCGGTTACGCGGTGGGGTACCTGGGGGGAGGGATCCTCCTGGCCATCAACGTGGCGATGATCGTATGGCTGCCGGCAGAAACGGGGATGCGGCTCAGCTTTCTGACCGTTGCCGGCTGGTGGGCTCTCTTTTCCCTGCCGATCCTTGTCATCGTTCCGGAACCTCCGCCGGATCCCAGCGCACCTTCACAGGGAAGCAACATCCTGGCCCGTCCCTTCGAGACCCTGCGCTCCATCCGGCGCTATCCCGATGCCTTTCTGTTCCTGGTCGCGTTCTGGCTATACAACGACGGGATCGGAACGGTCATCAAGCTTGGGGCACTGTATGCCTCGGCTCTCGGAATCGCCAGAGAACACCTCCTGGGAGCCCTTCTGGCGACCCAGTTCGTCGCGATCCCTTTTGCCCTGGGATTCGGCCGCCTGGCGGGAAAAATCGGTTCCAAGGCCTCGATCTTTATCGGCCTCTCGGGCTACCTCTGCCTTTCGGTCTGGGCGTTCTTTCTTTCGAAGCCCTGGCAGTTCTGGGTACTCGCCATCGGGATCGGAACGGTCCAGGGAGGGACGCAGGCACTGAGCCGAAGCCTTTTCGGTTCCATGATCCCTCCCGAGCGAAGTGCCGAATTCTACGCGTTCTACGATCTATCCAGCAAGTTCTCGGGAATCGCCGGTCCTGCCCTTTTCGCCGCAATTCTTCAGCTGACGGGAGCTCCCCGCTACGGGGCCCTGGCCCTCTCCGTCTTTTTCCTTGCCGGGATGGCGGTTCTCAGGCAGGTCGACATCAGCCGCGGCCGCTTTGCATCCACGTAACAGCTCGTCCAAGGACAAATCTTCCCGAATGCCGAACCGGGTCAGGACAAAATCGTAGCGAGCCGGGTCACCCGGAGACATTCTTCGGAAGTTTCCCGTGATTTCCAGGGCGGCTTTCAGGTCGGCGGAATTCCGCCGCGTGAACCCGAGGGCCTTCCCGATGCGATGCATGTGGGTGTCAAGGGGAATGAGCAGCCTGGCCGGGTCGCATCGGCTCCATCCCCCGGGATCCACCGCGTCGGAACGGACCATCCATTTCAGAAAAAGCCAGTGCCGCTTGCAGGCACTCCCCTGGGAGGGCCGGCAAAGAAGGCTGCTCTTTCCCCTGCTCCCCGAAGCTTCCGCAATTTTCCCGATAAAGGACTCCATCTCGCCGATGTAGGTTTCCCCGGTTCGCCCGCCCGACAGGAAAGCGGATTCGAGGCTCCCATGGAAGAGACAGAGGCGGCGAACCCCCCAGAGGAGGCCGACCAAATCTTCGCCCGTCGTGAACCGGTGCCGGAATGAAGAAAAGTCCCGCTCCAGCTGCGGGCGGGACGAGTGTTCCAAAAACGTCCTGGGGCTTTCCCCAAGCTGCTCCAGGACCAGACCAACGCTTTTCAGGATCTGCCGCACGCGACCGTATGCAAGGCTGGAGGCCACGAGCGCGGCAATCTCCCGATCCAGTGGATTTTTGAAAGGAAGCACGCATTCCAGGGGATCCGGCGAGATCCACTCCGGGCGGTTGTATTCCCGGTATAGCCTTTCCAGCTCTTCCCGAAGGCAGGCCGCCTCAGCCGGGGAAAACCCGGATCCTTCCCGGGACATCAACGGGATTCGGCGAGAACGGCCGCCGCCACGGCATGGCCAAGCTGTCGGCAGCGGTCGAGGTCCTCCGGGGTCGGGACATACTGAATCCTCAGCCCCTCGTGGACTTTCCGGATCTTCATCTCGTCAAGGGCCTCGTTCAAAAGTCGAACCGCTTCTCCTCCCCACCCGTAGGAACCGAACGCGGCCCCGACCCGGTTGGCGAACCTCAGCCCCTTCGCGTAGCAGATCATATCCGCCATCCTGGGGAGCATCCCGTTGTTCAGGGTCGGAGAACCCAGCACGAGGCCGCGGGCATCCAGCAATTCCGTCACGACATCGCTGCGATGCCAGCCATGCAGGTCCATAACCTGGACGGACACTTTCTTTTCAAGCACTCCCTGGCCGACGGATTCCGCCATTTTTTCCGTGCTGTGCCACATGGAATCGAAGACCACGAGGACCTTCTCCCTTGTCTTCTGGGCAGCCCAATCCGCATAGGCCGAGAGGATTCTTCCCGGTTCCTTCCTCCAGATGACACCGTGGTCCGGGGCGATCATGTCGATTTTCAGTCCCAGTTTCCGGACCTGCTCCAGCAGGGCGAGAACCAGGGCGGAATAGGGGTTCAGGATGTTCGCATAGTATTTTGCCGCCTGGTGCATCAATTCTCCCGTTTCCACCTCGTCGTCGAAACGTTCGCTGGAGGCGTAATGGGCCCCGAAGGCATCGCTCGAGATCAACAGCCCGTCCTCTTCCAGGAACGAGAACATGCTGTCCGGCCAATGCAGCATCTTGGTTTCAAGGAACGTCACGTTCCGTTTCCCCAGGTTCAGCCGGTCTCCGGTTTTAACCACGTGAACGGGCCAATCCCGGTAGTGGAAATGAGCCTTGAGGGCCTTCTCGCAGGCCGGCGAGGCGAAGATCCTCTCCGGGCGAACCGCCTCGACCATCCGGCCCAGGCTCCCGCTGTGATCCATTTCTGCATGATTCACCACGATGGTGTCGATCCGTTGAGGATCGATCACCTGGGAGATTCTCCAGAGCATCTCATCCGTGTGAGTCGCCTTCACGGTGTCGAATAGGGTGACGTGGTCGTCGACGACGAGAAAGGCATTGTAGGTCGACCCGAGCTCGGTCGAATACCCATGAAAATCACGGAGCCCCCAGTCGATCGCACCGACCCAGTAGATTCCAGGCTTGACTTCGATCGCGCTTCCGCTCATCGTTTTCCCTCCTCACTTGACGGCGTTCAGGTTATAGGTCGGGGCCGACTTGGGAGACTTGCCCTTCTTGACGAGGTGGTAATTGGCATAGGTCAAGGGACATCCCTCCTTGATGCAGGAAGACGAAAGCACTTCACCGAAAAAGACGCTGTGGGTGTAGACGTCGACTCGGTCGAAGACTTTGGCCTCGATCCAGGAAAGCGCGTAATCGAGAACGATGGGAGTTCCCGCAGGCCCGACCTTCCAGTTGCAGGCCGCGAATTTGTCGATCTCCCTGCCGGTCTTGAACCCGAAGGTTCCGATGAACGTCATTGGAACCTCTTCATCCAGGACGGACACCGAGAATTTCCCGCTTTTCACGAGGAGTTCCCAGGTCAGGTTATTCTTGTTCAGGCATACGGCAACGGTGCTGGGTGTCGCCGTCACCTGCATGACGGAATTGGCGATTTGACCGTTCTTTTTCTCTTCCCATTCCGTGCAGACGAGGTACATGCCGTAGGTCAGGTTGAACAGGGCCCTGACATCGATCTGGCTAGGCGTTTCCATTGATTCCCCTCCCTCGGGATTCGGTTTTACCCTGGTGTTCGATGAAAAAGCGGGGACAGGCCCCGGCCCGACCCCGCACTACCCTGCCAAAACCAGGGGAACGGCTATATGGTAACACTGGCAGGCAGCTTGAACACCCTGGCTGCCAGTTCCTTGTCCATCATGTAAAGCCCGTTTTTCGAATCCCCGATCATTTCAAGCTTGGCCAACAGCTCCTCGGCGTTCGCCTCTTCCTCCACCTGCTCCGAAACGAACCACTGGAGGGCAATGGCCGCCGCGTGGTCTTTCTCCTCGATCGCCAGGTCCATCAGGGCGTGGATGCAGGCAGTGATGTGCTTCTCGTGGTTCAGCGTATCCTTGAACGCTTCCAGCGGAGAGGCCCATTCCGTTTTGGGAGCCGCGATGGCATCCAGCTTCACCTTGCCTCCCCTTTCGACGATGTGGTTGAAAAAGATCTTTGCGTGGACCGCTTCTTCCTGGGCCTGCACCTTCATCCAATTGGCGAACCCTTTCAGGTTCTGGCTCTCGAACCATGCGGACATGGAAAGGTACAGGTAGGAGGAAAACGCCTCCTCGTTTATCTGCTTGTTCAGCGCCTCATTCATCCGGGCTTTCATCATCCTTCATCTCCTCCTTCTCGGGCTGTCGTTACCCGTGTTTGTAATGTTTTTAGATATCAATATACTAGCTCCCGTTTCCCGCCCTGTCAAGAAAGTCACGGGCCGCCACGAGTCCGCTGGCAGAAGCCTGGACCAGGCCGCGAGTCACCCCGGCCCCATCACCTGCAGCGTACAGTCCCCTGATCGAGGTCCGCAGTCCCTTGTCCAGGGCGAGGCGCAGGCTGTAGAACTTGACCTCCACCCCGTACAGCAGAGTATGGGGGCCGTCAATCCCTGGCATGATGGCGTTCAGGGCCTTGATCATTTCCAGGATGTCGGTCATGTGCCGGTAAGGCAGTGCAAAGGCAAGGTCCCCGGGTTCGGCCTGCAGGAGGGTGGGCCGGACCAGCCCGCGCTCGATCCTGGCCGCCGTAGAGCGCCTTCCCGCCTTCAAATCCCCCAGGCGCTGCACGAGAACGCTTCCTCCCAGCATGTTGGCAAGCTTGGCGATGGCTCCACCGTACCCGTTCGGATCTCGGAAAGGCTGGGTGAACTCCGTGCTCACCAGGATCGCAAAATTCGTATTCTGGGTCCTTCGGTCCCGGTTGCTGTGGCCGTTCACGATCACCAGCCCGGAATCGCTCTGGTACTCCGTGACGACTTCTCCGTGAGGGCACATGCAGAACGTCCGGACCCGGTCGTCAAAGGTCGGGGCATCGAACACCGCCTTGACCTCGTAAAACTGCTCCGTGAGGTCATCGGCGATCTCGTCCGGTACTTCCACGCGAACCCCGATATCCACCGGCAGGGAATCCACGGCCAGCCCGAGGTCGACGGCCACTCGCTCCATCCAGGTGGCTCCTTCCCTGCCCGGGGCAAGCAGGACCGCCGGCGCGAAAACCCGGGTTCCGTCCTCCAGGAGGATTCCCCGGACTTCTCCATTCTCTACCAGGACGGATTTCACCTCCACGCCCGTGAAAACCGAGCAGGCCCCTTTCAGGTGGTTGTAAAAGGAGGCAAGGACACTCTTTGCCCGGTCCGTCCCCATGTGCCGGATCCGCGCCGGGATAACCTGGAGCCCCGCAGAGCGCCCTCTCTTGATCACATCCGCCGCGTAGGCCGGGTCGGGCTCAAAAACCGGGGAATCCGCTCCGAAATGGACGAAGGTCCGGTCGACTTCGGCGATCAGGTCCAGCAGCCGCTGCCTCCCCACGCTTCGTTCCAGGTTGCCTCCGAACTCAGGCGTCAGCGTGAGCTTCCCGTCGCTGTAAGCCCCCGCACCGCCCCACCCGCAGACGATCGCACAAGGACGGCAGTGGACGCAGTTTTTCACCGCCCCCGTTTTGATCGGGCATTTCCGTTGCTCGATCGGGGCCCCCTTGTCGAACACGGCGACCTTTTTCCCGGCCTTCGTGAGCTCCAGCGCTGCGAAAAGTCCTGCAGGGCCAGCCCCCACGATGATGAAATCGTAATGCTCCATTCTCACCCTTCTCCTTTCGTTCGATGCGTAAATGATAGCGCAAAAAAGGAGGGCGGCGGATAAATCCGCCGCCCTCCCTAGTGGGAGGTTCCGCTGCCTAGCGGGGCTTAACGTTGATTCCCCGTTCTTCCGGGGTTCCCGGGATCAGGGTATCCCAGAAGGCCGCACAGACACCCGCAACGGCCATGGGAGTCTTCAGAACGGCCCACAGGACCTGCCCCGGGATGCCGTGTGCAAAGAAAGCGGCCTTCTGCCCGTCCACCCAGCCGGGAAGCCCGAGGGCCATCAGGAAAGCGAAGCCAACGATCAGGACGTTTCTCTGGCTCCCCATGTCGGCCCTCATGAGTACCTGGATGCCGAGCGCCCCAATGATCCCGAACAGCGCGATGTAGGCGCCGCCGATGATCGGGCTGGGAATGGTGGCAACGAGGGCCCCGAGCTTCCCGATCATGCTCATGATGATCAGGATGATCGCTCCCGTCCGGACAACCCAGCGGGAAGCCACGCCCGTCAGTCCGATCAGGCCGATGTTTTCGGTGTAGGAAGTGGTCCCCACGGCACCGAATAGGCCCGCCAGCATGCAGTTCAAGCCTTCGGCCCCGATCCCGCGGCTGATCGTCTCGGGGCTCGGGTCCTCCAGGCCGGAGGCGTAGGAACAGGAATGGTAGTCTCCGATGGATTCGATCATCACGGCAAAGAAACCCGCCAGGATCGCCCCGAAGGTGAGGAGGCTGAATTTCGGTGCCCCCCAGGGCATGACGAGGGTCCTGAAATCACGGAACCATGGAGCTGCCTGGATGCTGGCCAGGTTGATGTAGGCCGGGTGGCCGGGGGCAAAAACACCGGCAAGGGACGCTACCAGGCAAACCAGGTAGGCTAGCACAATGGACGAAAGGATGGCAAAAATGTTGATGTACTTGTTTTTCAGGACGAGGCTGAAAAGGAAGACTCCCGCCACGACCAGGAGGGATACCGGCCAGTAGTTGGCGGCGTTGAACTGGACCGCAACCGGGGCGAGGGAGAACCCGATCGCCATGATCGTCGGGCCGATGACGACAGGCGTGATGACCTTTCGGATCATTCCAACGAGCCGCGTGTAGCCGAGGAGCGCAAGAACAAGGCCCCCGGAAATGAGGGCGCCTCCAACGTTCTGCATGATGACGGCAGGCCCTGCCTCCTTGAATGTCCCGATGATCGTCATGATGGGAGGGATGAAGCTGAAGCTGGATCCCTGGACGATCGGAAGGCCCGATCCCAGTTTCGGGTGGGTCTGGATCAATGTGGCGACCCCCATCGCAAAATAGACGCAGGAGATGAAAAAGCCTATTTGGAGGGTATCCATCCCCATTGCGGGGCCGAAAATGAGCGGGACCAGGGTGGTGGCCCCAAACAGGGTCAGCACGTGCTGCAGCCCGGCCAGGACCATGATGGGGAAGGGAGGACGATCCTCGACACCGTAGACGATTTTCCGCAAAGCCATGACAGCGACACCTCCAATTTTTTTGCACCCGTTTGCATGAAATATAGCATGGCGGGAAGACCTCGTTCAAGAGGAAAAGGGGGCCTGGTTTCATGATTTGCCCGAATGCCGGATTGATGTAGACTGGAAGAGGAGGCGAGCCGAATGAACGTACCCCCTTTTTCCGACGCGCAACAATGTGTCGAAATGATCCTTTCTTCCGGACGCATCGCGCTCCTGAGCGGGGCGGGAATGTCGACGAGCTCAGGAATCCCGGACTTCCGGGGACCAGGGGGGCTGTATTCCAGGCTCGGGATCGAAAACCCCGAGCGGATCTTCGAAATCGGCGCCTTCTTCTCCAACCCGGCCACTTTCTACGATTTCTACCGTGACTTCCTGAAACTGCTCGAAACCGTCAACCCCACGTGGACCCACCGCTTTTTTGCAGCCTTGGAAAACCAGGGGCGGCTGAGCGGGATCGTCACGCAGAATGTCGATGCCCTTCATCAACGGGCGGGGTCTCGGAACGTCCTGGAAATCCACGGCAGCGTCTGGCTAAGCCATTGCACGAAATGCGGGAAGGAGTACGGGTATGCCGCGAGCGCCGCGAAAGTCGCGAAAGAACGCGTCCCGCTTTGTGATGCTTGCGGTTCGGTGATCAAGCCAGACATCGTTTTCTTCGGGGAAAATGTCCGCCAGTTCGAGAACTGCCAGGACCTCGTGTCAAACGCCGATCTTCTCTTCGTGGTCGGATCTTCCCTTGTCGTAACCCCTGCCGCTTGGCTGCCCGGCCTCTGTCCCGGCCGGATCGTGGTCGTCAACAAGGGGGAGATCTCAAGGGCCTGGCTTCCTCCCTCCCGGATCTCCCTGCACGCGGAAGAGGACATCGACACCTTTTTCAGGGCCGTCGCGCAGCTGGCGGGAATCGACGTTCCGGAGCCCCGCTAGATGCCCCGGGGTTCAGGACCCGAACCTCGAGTTCCTTCCCAAAGGTTTTCTCGAATCCCTCCGCCTGGGATTGAACGCCCCACAGCTCCATCTGGATGTCTCCTTCGGCCCGGATTTCCAAGACGACCTTTTTCCCTTGCCCCCGTATGAAGCGTGCCCCGCTCACAAGGCCCGTATGGGTACGGTCGAGGCTTTCCGCCAGGCGGACGAACATCGAGAGGACCCGCACGACCTGCCGGGAAACCTTGTCCAGGGATGCGAAGTCGGGATGTTTCTTGTCCGGGAGGCGTTTCCTGTGAAACAGCGCGATGCAGGCGATGATCGAGATCTCGGTCTGGTTGAAGCCAAGCAGTTCCGCGTTTCGGATGATGTAATGGCTATGGGCGTGATGGTTGGAGAAGGAAATGAACATGCCGATATCGTGGAGGAAGACCGCGTGCTCCAGCAGTTCCCGTTCCGAAGCCCCGTAGGCGTGAAGGCCGGCTTGGCGGGCCGAATCGAAAAGCTCTAGCGTGAGGCGGCTGGTCACGAGGGCATGTTCCTCGTCCAGGTTGAAGTTCCGGGCGAGCCGAAGGACGCTTTTTTGCCTAACGGTCAGTTCTTCCATCTGCGGGAAGTTCCCCTGGCGTGCGAGGTAGTCCACCAGGAGACCGTCCCTGAGGCTCCTTTCGCTGGCCAGGATTTCCTTGAGGCCGACCAGGTCCATCAACGTCTCGAGTATCGCCGCTCCCGCCACCAGGATATCCGCCCTTTCGGGGTTGATGCCCGGGATCTTTCGCCTTTCTTCAAGCGGAAGGGAACACAGGACCTGGACCACCTTCCCGAGCTGTTCCCTCCCGAGGATGGAATCTCCCGAGACTCCCTTCAGCTTCATCTCCCGGGCGATTTGGGACAAGTTGAGGATCGTCCCGGAACTCCCTAGGGCCATGTCGATCCGATGCTCCTTGACCCTCTGGGCCGTCCGGATCGCTGCGTTCCTGACGTACTGGCAGATCAGGGCATAGCGCGCCGGAGAAACGGGTCCCTTTTCGTCCGGCAGGAAAAACATCTGCGTCAGGCGGATCGCCCCAAGTTTCAACGTATCGAGGTAGGCATAATCGGACTGGTTCCCGACGACGACCTCGGTGCTGCCTCCCCCGATATCGATGAAGACGGCATTTCTCGCCCCCATATGGACTCCGCTCGAAACGCCGAGATAAATCAGCCGGGCCTCCTCTCTTCCGGAGATGACGCGGACGTCTAGACCGGCCTCCTTCTCCAGGCGCGCCAGGAACTTGCCTTGATTCTCCGCGTCCCTCGTCGCGGAAGTGGCCACGGCGACGATCTCTTCGGCACCGTAGGCCAGGGCCAGGTCCCTGAACTTGCGGCAGACGAGAATGGCCCGTTCCATGGCCCGGGGCTGAAGCATCTGTTCCTGGAACTCCCCTTCCCCCAGCCGGACGACCTCCCGCTGCTGGTTGAGGACCGTGTAGACGCCTCCTGGATCCACCCTTACCACCAAGAGCCGGACAGAGTTCGTCCCCAAATCGAGGAAAGCGGCCACTTTCCCTTTCGCGGTCTTCACGCTTGAATCCATTCGATCTTCAACTCTCTTCCGAAGGTCAATTCAAACAGGTCCTTCTTTTTTTCGGCCGACTCCCGCTCACAGAAGGCTGGGGAAGAAACCCTGCACTCCAGGAGGAGGCGGCTTCCCTCCAGCCTGAGCCCGATCTCCCTGACGATCGCCCCGTGGCTCGAGTCCATCCCGTCGGCCAACCGAAGGAGCGAGGCCAGCTCGCGGATCGTGAACCGGTCTTTCTCGCAAATGGCCTGGTAGTGGAAATGGCTTTCCCGGGGCAGGCTTCCCCGGTGATATCGCGCGATCGCACCGATGATCCTTCTTTCCCGGGAAGAAAAGCCTTCCAGGAGAGGGGAATCCTGGATTAGTCGCTGGGAGGTCTTGTGGTGCCCCGAGCCCCCCTCGATCCACCCGATGTCGTGCAGGATCGATGCGCATTGCAGCCACAAGCGTTCGGGTTCGCCCAAACCGTGCACGGGCCGTAGCAGGTCGAACAGTTCCAGGGCCAGCCGTTCGACCTGCCGGGCGTGCCCTTCCTCTGCCCCGCAGACTTCCGCAAGTTTCCTGGCGGAGTCGAGGAGTTCGCCGGCACTGGCTCGCGTCGTTCTTTCAGAGCCGCATGGCGGCTCGTCCTCCGCGAGGACACTTCCGAGGTCCGTTCCACGGAGCAGCATCTGGGCAAACGGCTCGGGAAGGCCTCGCCGCCTCGCTTCATCCGCGGCCCGTTCCACATCGTACTCGACTCGGTAATGGCAAAGGCGAAAGACCCCCTTCCGGAGAAAGACCGTTGCGTAAGATGCCCTTGCATCCTCGTCATCGGGGCGTCCCACCGACCCCGGGTTCACGAACACCGTCCCCTTCGCACGAAGCGTAAAGGGGCGGTGCGAGTGACCGCAGACCACGAGGTCTGCATCGGCTGCCTCGGCGAGAGCCTCGAACCGGGACAACGGGGTTTCTTTGGACAGGTGTTCCTTCGGCGAAAGGGGAGAAGCGTGGAGGAGAAGGACCTTTTTTCCCTCCACCTCCATCCTGAGCTGCTCCGGAAGGCTGCGAAGCCACCTCCGGCTCTCCTCGGAGAGGTTCTCGTAGGCCCAGTTGAAAGCCATCTGCTTTTCCGGCATCCCCGCTTGCTTTCGAAACCCGCCTTTCTTCTTCACGTCGAGGACTTTCCGGTCATAGTTTCCGACCACGTTCACGGCATGACGCCTCAGGAGGGTCACGACCTCTTCCGGGAAAGCGCCGTAGCCCACGCTGTCACCCGCGTTCCAGAAGGCCTCGCACCCCTTCCCCCAGGCGTGTTTCATGACCGCCTCCAGGGCCGGCAGGTTGGCGTGAACGTCTGCGATCAGTGCGACCTTCAAGAGACATTCCTCCCCAGTCTCCTGGCAAAGGCCTTCCAGCCGACCTCGTCAAGGTTCCGTTTCCAGAACTCCCGGAACTCTTCGAAACGCTCGACCCTGCGCTTCCGGAATTCCGCCTGCAGGAACTCGATACCCGGGCGCAGCCTCCCCATCGGGCGCCCGTGCCCGAAATACCGGATCGTCCGCCGCTCTTCTTTCTCCAGGAACTGCGGCAGGAAAGTGCACCAGACATCGCAGTCGTGCACGTCCCCCAGGAGGTCCTGGAGTTTCTTGAGCGTCTCGAGGACAGGGTCTGCCTCTCCTTGGAAAAGGGAGCGGAAAATCTCGAGGGTGTATCGAAGCCGCTTCACCGCAATTCTCATGGCATGAAGTTCTTCCACCCTTTCGGGATGGTCCGCAACCGGCTGAAAGGCCTCCAGCTCGGCGGCCCTACGGGCCAGGAGCTCCGCCGCTGCACCCCGGACGGTTTCGAGGCCTTCAGCCTGGCCCGGCAAGGCCATGCGCATCCTCGCAGACAGCCCCCGAAGCGCTTCGGGGAAACTTTTTTTCAGTTCGCTTTCTTCGAGGCGGTCGAGCGCCCGGATCACCTTCAGCTGCAGGCGCTCGCGGCGTTGTCTCAGGCGAAGAAGGAGCCGCTCCACGCCCGGCCTCGGCTTCCGATCATCCACCGTTTCGAGGAGGGCCGCAACCGAAGCCGCCTGGACGTCTGCGTCCCTGGCTTCTCCCAGGGCGCGGCCCACCTTCCGGGCTTCCTTTTCCCACCGCTTCCATTCCACCTCCGAGAAACAGCCGCCGAAAAGGGAAAGTGCGTTCCTGAGCCTCCTGGAGGCCACCCGCATTCGGTGGAGGCATTCCGGGTCCCGGTTCTCCCGGACCCCCTCTATTTCGTCCAGCAGGGCCCAAATTCGTTTCGTCAGCACCTCCGAGGCAAAGAGGCAAACCTCGGGTCCGAAAAGGGGACTTGCTTCCTCAACCATCATCGTTCCAGCTCCCTCTTTTCCGGATCATCTCCCGCTGTGCGTCGACGGCGGACTCCCCCGGGGCGGGACCCAGGCGCACGTAGGTCCCGTCGGGCAGGAGCATTCGGGCTTTCGTACAATCCTGCAGGTGCACGTCGAGGATCGATTCCCGCAACGCCTTCGCCAGAGCCGGGTGCTCGACCGGGAACAGGATTTCGACCCTCCGGTCTAGGTTGCGGGGCATCAGGTCGGCGCTCCCCAGGAGGATTTCTTCGTTTCCCCCGTTGTTGAACCAGAAAATCCTCGGGTGCTCTAGAAAACGGCCGACGATGGAGGTCACCCGGATGGTTTCGCTGAGGCCCTTGACCTGGGGCCTCAGGCAGCAGATCCCCCGAACCTGCAGGTCGATCCGCACCCCTTTCTGGGAAGCCCGGTAAAGAGCCTGGATGCACTCCTTGTCGACCAAGGCATTCATCTTGAAGGCAATGGCCCCGTTCCCCTGTTTTTCGTGCAGCTCGATCTCCCGGTCGATCCTGGATAAGATGCCCTCCCTCATGTTGGCCGGAGCCACCAATAGCTTCCGGTAGTCCTTTTTCATCGAGTACCCGGAAATCGCGTTGAACAGGTCCACAACATCCTCGCCGATATCCGGATCGCAGGTGAGCAGCCCCAGGTCGGTGTATTGCCGAGCCGTGACAACATTGTAGTTGCCGGTCCCCAGGTGCACGTACCTCCGGATTCCGTCGGGCTCCCGCCGAACGACCAGGAGGGCCTTGGCATGGCACTTGAGGCCCAGCACCCCGTAGACGACGTGAACCCCGGCTCGCTCTAGCTCTCTCGCCCACTGGATGTTGTTTTCCTCGTCGAAGCGCGCCTTCAATTCCACCATGGCCATCACCTGCTTCCCGGATTCCCGGGCTTCCAGGAGCGCCTCCACGACCGGGGCGTTTTTCCCCACCCTGTAAAGGGTCTGCTTGATGGCGAGGACGTCCGGGTCCTTTGCCGCAGCGTTCAGCAAATCGAGGACGGGCTTGAAGCTGTCGTAGGGGTGAAAGAGCAGGATGTCCTTCTTCCGGATCGCGGAAAAGATATCCGAGGCCTTCTGAATCGGTTCGGGCACGGCCGGGGCGAACGGGGCCTCTTTCAGACGCGGCCGGTCTAGGGAATAGAGCTCCATCAAGTCGCCCATCCCAAGGGGTCCTTCCAGCGAGTAGATCTGGCAGGGCCCCACCCGCAGGTTCTCGATGAGGACCCGCTTCATCTTGGGGGGCATGGCTTTATCGAAGGCTAGGCAGACGGGCGTGCCGAACTGCCTTTGCTCGACGCTTTCCTCCATGACCGTCAGGAGGTCGGCGGCTTCATCCTCTTCGATCTCCAGGTCCGCGTCCCGGATCACCCGGAAGGGGCGAGCCGAAAGGACGGGAAACCCCGGGAAAAGCAGGTCCAGGTTCGCTGCGATGACCTCTTCGATCCAGACGAAGTCGTTGTTTCGGGGATCGGTCATCCCCATGCGGTTATAGGGATTCCCCCGGCCTTCCCCAGGTACCCTCAAAAGCCGCGGGTATAGGGCCGGGATCTTCACCCGGGCAAACCTCTCCGATCCCTTCGGCCCTTTCAGCATCACGGCCAGGTTGAGGCTGAGGTTCGAGATATGGGGAAAGGGGTGCCCGGCATCGATGGCAAGCGGGGTCAAGGTGGAAAAAATTTCTTCCCGAAAATAGGACCGGAGCAGTTTCTGGGCCTCCGGCTCCAGTTGTCCGTAGTGGAAGATCCGGATTCCCTCGGCAAAAAGGCGGGGGAGGATGTCCTTCTTCCAGGCTTCGACCTGGAGAGCCAGGAGCGGCTTCAGGATCTTCCGGATCCGGACCAGCTGCTCGGTCGGAGTCATCCTGTCAGGAGGCGGCTCCAGCGCCCCGAGGCTCAACTGCCGCAACAGCCCGGACACCCGGATCATGAAGAATTCGTCGAGGTTCGTGGAAAAAATCGACAGGAACTTGACTCGTTCGAGCAGGGGCAGCGAAGGATCCAGTGCTTCCTCGAGAACTCTCCTGTTGAATTCGATCCAGTTCAGCTCACGGTTGAAGAAGAGGCTCGGGTCCTCGAGGCGTTCGTCCAGGGTCGGCGGCACGGGGTACGGCTTGTCCGCAACCGGCTGCAACTCGTAAGCCGGCGCGTGCCGCTTCTTGCCCTTGCCCCTGTCCTTCGATCCACTGGGATTTCCCATGGGTTCTACCCGCTCCCGGAACCGATCCCCGGGAAGCTGGCCAGGGTTCGTTCGAATGCCCCGGCGGCTTCCGTCCCGAAAAGGAAGAAGGCAATCTCCTTCAGCGAGGTCGACGGGTTTTCGGAAAGGTAATCATGAATCTCCTTCAGCATGGCGCGGGCACATTCGGTGAACGGAAACCCTCCCACCCCTGTCCCGAGAGCCGGGAAGGCAATACGGCAGGCGCCGATCTCTTCCGCGCGGGCCAGTGCGTTTCTCGTCGCCAGGCGGATAAAGGCCTCGCTGGTCACGAGATCCTGCGCCATCACGGCCGCATGCAGGACGAATCGAACCCCCAGGTTCCCGGCCCCAGTCACCCGCACTTCCCCGGGAAGGGCCGGCCCACCGGCCATGGCTTCCGCCTCGATGGACTGCCCGCCTTTTCTCTTGATCGCGCCCGCCACCCCGGATCCCATCCAGAAGGCGTTGTTCGCCGCGTTGACTACTGCATCCCCGTCGTAAAGGGTAATGTCTCCCTCCACGATTCGAATCGTCGTTCGCCCCCAGAGCCTTTCCTGCGCCATTTCGTCCCCTCCTCCCGCCGCTCGCGGTTCGGCTCTTTTCTATGATACGACATTCCATCGATTCGGGGACCCGGCCTTTTCAACCAACCTGGAGGATCCGGCAAAAAGGGGGGGGCGAGGGGAGTCGAAACTCCCCTCGCCCCCCGGTGTGGATTCGTCCCCGAGGCCTTCTAGTAGGCCCTGGCAAAAATGGCGAGCCTTGCGTTCTCTTTCCCGGTGAAGAAGCAGGTTCCCGTCCGCTCGTCGGAAAGGGGGAAGCAGCGGACGGTCGCACCGGTCGCTTCCTTGATCGCCTTCTCGTCGGAACGGTCGCCGGCAAAATAGGCCGTCACGAACCCTCCCTCGTTCTCCAGCAGCGTTTTCATCTCTTCGAAGGAACCGGCGTGGTGCGTGTTGGCTTCGCGGAATGCCAGCGCCCGGTCGAAAAGAGCTTGCTGGATCGTTTCGAGGAGACGTGGGACTTCCGCCGAAACCGCTTCCCAGGCGATATCGGACCGCTCGGCCGTATCGCGCCGTACTGCCCGGACCTTCCCCTCGTCCATTTCGCGTTCGCCCAGTTCGAGCCGTAGGGGGACTCCCTTCTGGAGATGCCGGAAGAAACGGTCCCCGGGCCTGAGGTGGAAGTCGGTGTCGACGCGGACCGCCATGGGGCCCAGAACGCGGTTGAGTTCGGCCGCGATTTCCCTGGCCTTCGGCAGGATTTTCTCCTGGAGCTTTTGCGCGTCGGTTGAAATCGGCAGGATGACCGCCTTGACGGGAGCCAGGCGGGGAGGGAGGATCAGCCCGTCATCGTCGGAATGGGCCATGATCACCGCGCCGATCATGCGGGTCGAGGTTCCCCAGCTGGTCGTCCATGCATAATCGAGTTCCCCCGCCTGGTTCTGGAAGCGGATCTCAAAGGCCCTTGCGAAATTCTGTCCCAGGAAATGGCTGGTTCCAGCCTGCAGTGCCTTCCGGTCGCTCATCATGGCCTCGCAGGTGTAGGTGTTGTCCGCCCCTGGGAATCTCTCCCCTTCCGATTTCTCCCCGGCGATCACCGGCAGGGCCAGGATTTCCTCCATGAAGCCTCGGTAGACCTCGAGCATCCTCAGCGTCTCTTCCATGGCTTCTGCTCTCGTGGCATGAGCGGTATGCCCCTCCTGCCAGAGGAACTCCGAGGTCCTCAGGAAAAGGCGAGGCCGCATTTCCCAGCGCATGACGTTGCACCACTGGTTGATCAAAAGCGGCAGGTCGCGCCACGATTGAACCCACTTGCTGTACATGTAGCCAATGACCGTTTCGGAGGTCGGGCGAACCACCAGGGGTTCCTCGAGCTGTTCTCCCCCGGCATGGGTGACGACCGCGCACTCGGGAGCAAACCCTTCCACGTGCTCCTTTTCCTTTTCCAGGAAAGAGTTCGGGATCAAAAGGGGAAAGTAGGCGTTCACGTGGCCCGTTTCCTTGAATCGCCGATCCATCTCCGACATGATCGATTCCCAGACGGCATAACCGTCCGGCCGGATCACCATGCATCCCCGAACGGGCGCATAGTCGGCCAGTTCAGCCGCCTTGATCACATCCAGGTACCACTGCGAATAGTCCTTCTCTTTCGGCGTGATGTTCCGTGCCATGAAACCCCCTCCAATCCTCGTTCTCCTTCCGGTCGAACGAGTGTCATTTTAGCCTTTTCAGGGTGATGTGGGCAAGGGCGCCTCGATCCGTCACGGAAGCGGATCCCTTACGGGCATCGGACGCCCCAGGGACAATCCCCACCTCAGCTCGCTTTCGTCGTTGTAGAGCAAAAACAGGCTCCCCCCGAGGAAATTGTTCGGGAAAGAGAGAGAAACACCGGCTTCCCATAGGCTGTCCCCGCTGGACCACCCAGAGTCGAACGTGTTTCCGGCCGCTGCGAAAAGATCGACGTTCATCGAACCCCACCAGCTCCGCTCGAGGACGCGCCGAAACACCAGTCGGGCCCAGGCCACCCTTTCGGCCAGGACGGGCCTGTCCCCGTACCCCAGCAGGTCGTCGCTTCCTCCCAGCCACGCGGCCGTAGCCGGGTTCGACGCGTCCCCGGCCTCCAGCCCCCCCGAAAGAAGGAGGCGCCAGCGGGGTGAAAACGAGTGGACCGCGAGGCCTTCCGTCCTCAAGAGCAGGGTTTTCCCGTCCCTCCACCACCCGCGAACCCTCCACCGGATCCCTTCCGTCGGATCCAGCGGATCGTCCAGTCCCTCGTAAGCTGCAAAGAAGGCCGGGCCCGATGCAAAGCCGTCCTTGAGCCCTTCCGGGCATTCCAGGTACTCGAGGGTGCCTCCCCAGCCGAACTGCCAGTTGCCGGAAACACTGGTGCGGTAAAGTGTCAGCGCGTACCGTTCCCACTTCGCGTCCGGAACGTTGGCGGGGGAAACTTGCCTGTGCCTGGCGGAAAGGACCGCTTCCCACCGAGCGTCCCGCCTGGAGGGTGTCAGGTACCGCGCCGAAACTCCCCAGTCCTCCGCCAGAGTCAATCCCACCCATAGAAGGTCTCCGTCCGCGGAAAGGTCCCTTCGGACCGCCTGAAGAGTCACTGCCCTTTCTGCCGGGGAAATGTTCGTGGTGTATCCTCCAACCTCCACCTCGTAGGGGGCCTTCTTCTGGATGTTGAACACGACCGCTGTCCCGGACTCCCTTTCCTCGAGGGAAACATCCACAGTGGAAAAATCCCCCTCCCTCCGGAGGCGCTCCACGACCTCCTGGATGGCGGCCGGATCAGCCGGAGCTCCCTGCCACTTTTCCGTCCCCTCCAGCAGCTCCCGCTTGCGTAGGTCCGAGATCCCGTTCGCCTCGACGGAAGTCACGGTCGAAACAGCCGGCGGAACTTTTCCTGCCGGAGGGGCTTTCGCCGCCAAAGCAGCAAGCTCCGGTAAGACCTTTTCCGCTTCGAGCCTCCCTCGGTTGACCACGTCGGGAACCGAAGCCACGGAAAGAAGCGGGATCCCCCTGGTATCGGGCCGAATGACAAGATCGGCCCCAGCCAGTTCCTTCGCCACGTTCTGCCCGGTCATGAACGTCGTCATCTGGTCGATCACGTCAACGACCGACCGGATTTCTTCCCGGCTTTTCAGACCGCTCGAAACGTCAACCGCCACCACGGGATAGCCGGGAAAGAGCGCTCGGGCCGCGGAAACCGGGACATTGGCGACCAGGCCTCCGTCCACCAGCAGGCGCCCCTCGTAGGTCCACGGGTCGAAAACCCCCGGTATAGCCATCGAGGCCCGCATGGCACCGGCCAGGCTTCCCTGTTTCAGGACGACCATCGCTCCCGTTTCGAGGTCGGTTGCAACTGCCGCGAAAGGAACAGGCAGCTCCAGGAAATTGCTGTTTCGAACCCGGGAAGTGAGGCTCGAGAGCGTATTGAAAACGCGGATCCCTGGCAAACCGCCGAGGGGGCCCGCCAACCGCCGGTCGTTTCCGAACTCGAGCCGGATCAGGGGCTGTCCCCCAGAGGTCCCCTCTTCCCCCCGCGGCAGGAGGGAAGGCTGGGCATTGTCTCCGAACAGCGCCGCGAGGTCCAGCCCCCGCACGATCTCTTCGATCTCCTCCGGGGCGTAGCCGCAGGCCGAAAGCCCCCCGATGATCGACCCCATGCTTGTTCCCACGATCCCCGCCACGGGGATGTCCGACTTGCGGATGACATCCAGGACCCCGATATGAGCAAGACCTTTCATGCCTCCTCCGGAAAGGGCGAGGACGATCGCTCCCTTCCCGCCGGAATCCGCAAAGGCAAGAGAAACAGGATGGGCAAGGAATGGAAAAGCGGCAAGGAGAAATACGCATAGGCTCAGCACGAACGTTCGCTTCACGGGGATCCCTCCTGGCGTGCGCCTGGATACGCTGGAAAACACGGGTGCACTCTTATCTCAAAAAAGTCTTTTAGTCGGGGTATAGGGTATAATAGCAACAGGTTCGTTAATTGCTGATTTCTACATTCTGCGAAGGAGGGAATAAGGATGAGCGAAGAAAGGAAGAAATTCCCGCTGATCTGGAAGATCGCCCTCGGCTTCGTCCTCGGCATCGCCGCCGGTGCGGTCTTCAAGGAGCAGTCCCAGTTGCTGGCTCCCATCGGAAAGATTTTCATCATACTCCTCAAGATGCTCATCGTTCCACTGGTGTTCTCCAGCCTCGTCGTCGGAACGGCCTCCCTGGGCGATCCCCGTAAGCTCGGCCGCATCGGCGCAAAGACCATCGGCCTCTACCTCGTCACCACGGCCGTAGCGATCGTCATCGGCCTCTTCCTGGGAAATATCATCCAGCCGGGCAGCGGCATGGCCCTATCGGTCGACACCTCGGGATTCAAGGCGCCGGTTCCGCCCTCAATCCTCGACGTCCTCCTGGGGATCTTCCCCGACAACATTGCCAAGTCCCTGGTCGAGTCCAACATGCTGCAGATCATCGTCTTCGCCCTGTTCTTCGGGGTATCGGCGGTTCTGGCGGGTGAAAAGGGCAAGCCCGTCATCGCCTTCATGGATTCCGTTGCGGAAACGATGTACAAGCTGACCGGAATCGTCATGGCCTTCGCCCCTTACGGCGTGTTCGCCCTGATCGCGACCACGGTGGCGAAATATGGACTATCCGTCCTGGCTCCCTTCGGGAAAGTGATCCTGGCGGTCTACCTCGGCTGCTTCCTACACGCGGCTCTTGTCTACTCGGGGCTCATCATGATCGTGGTCAGGAAATCCCCCTTCTGGTACTTCAAGGGAGTAAGGGAATCCACGCTGACAGCCTTCGTCACCCGCTCCAGCTCGGCGACGCTGCCAGTGACCATGAGAGTGGCCCAGGAAAACCTCGGGGTTTCCGAAGGGATCTCTTCCTTCGTTCTTCCCCTGGGAGCCACCATCAACATGGATGGAACGGCCCTATACCAGGGAGTCTGCGCGCTCTTCATAGCCCAGGCCTATGGCCTTCCGCTGGGGATCGGGGCACAGCTCAGCATCATCCTGACAGCCACGCTCGCCTCCATCGGGACGGCCGGGGTTCCCGGGGCGGGGCTGATCATGCTGACTCTTGTCCTGACGGCCGTGGGCCTGCCGGTTGAAGGAGTCGCCCTCGTGGCAGGAATCGATGCCGTCCTGGACATGGCGAGAACTGCGATCAACGTAACCGGCGACAGCTGCGTTGCCGCGGTGGTCGCGAAAACGGAAGGGGAACTGCGCGAAGTTGAACGCACCCTATAAGTTGATCGGCGTCCTGGGAGGAATGGGGCCGGCGGCGGGGGCAGAGTTCCTGCGCCTGCTTACGGCCCTGTGCCCCGCGGTCTCGGACCAGGGGCACCCCCCCGTGATCCTGCTGTCCGACCCGCAGATCCCGGACCGGACCGCTGCGCTCCTGGGCCTAGGAGAGGATCCAACCGAAAGGATCCGAGATGACCTATTCCGGCTGATTTCCTGGGGAGCTGACCTCCTGGCCGTCCCATGCAATACCGCCCATGCTTTCATTGATCGCTTCGCCGATCAGCTTCCCGTTCCTCTCGTGCACATCGTCGAGGAAACGCTCCGTGAAGCGATCGAAAAAAGTCCAGGCGGAGGATGGCTCATCGCAACCGAGGGAACGCTTGCCAGCGGGATTTACCAGTCAAGGGCGACGCGGGAAGGATACCCCCTCCACCTCCCGACGGACTTGGAGCAGGCGGAGGTGACCGAAATCATCCGGCTGGTCAAGGCCAATCGAACCGACCAGGCGGCAAAGCGCTTCAAACTTCTCGCGGAAGGCCTGTGGGGCCGGGCCGCGCTTCCAATCATCACAGCCTGCACGGAAACCCCCCTTGCCTACCGGACTGCAGGCCTTCCGGAATCGATGACGGTCTCCAGCCTCGAAGCCCTCGCGAGGGGAACCCTCAGGAAGTTCTCGGAGGGGTAGGCGCCCGGGACCGTTCCCCTGAAGCTTTTCCCGGGGCAACATCAAGGAACCGGAGGGCCAGGGCCCATGCTGCAAGGTCGTCGATGGGCCTCGGGGGCACCCGCAGGCTTTCGGGGATCCAGCGCGCGAAAAAGCCCGGCGGGTGCAGTTTCCAGAACAGCCGCCTCGCCTCCAGGGTCGTGTAGGCCTCTTCCACGATCGTGAACACGCGGCCACGGGAGACAAGGGCAATTTCCAGGATTTTCCGTGCCGTTCCGCTCCCGAGAAGGATCGTCCCCGGCGGATCCAGCCTTTCCGCGTTTCCGCGCCGTTCACGTATCGCCGGTGCCAGTTGCCGCAGGTCTCCATTGAGAAGTCCGTCGAGCAATTCTTCCAACCGCAGGCAGGGGATGATCCCGCTGGCCAGCAGGTCTCCCCGTAGCGCAACGAAAGCCCAGCCGAACTTGTTTTTTCCCGGATCGAGCGCAAGCAGGTTCTCCATCTGTTCAATCCCCCACGGTGCTGGCCCAGCGAGGGTACAGCCACATCCATTGCTCCGGGTACCGGGAGATCCAGTCTCCCAGCACCTCGTTGCAAAGGGCCGCCGCGCGCTTGAGAGCTTCCTCTCCGCCGTCCCCCGCAGGCAGGTCGAGAGCAGGCAGGAAAGTCAGGTCGAAGCGGACCCCGCCTTCCCTTCGGATGCCGAATACAGGAACGATGGGAGTCCCGAGCTTCCAGCTCATCTTGACGGGACCGTATGGGGTACTGGCGGGCCGCCCCAGAAACGGCACGACTACCCCCTTGTGCTTTGCGTCCTGGTCAAGAAGGACCGCGAGCGCTTTTCCCGACTGGAGGCATCTCAGGGCACCCTTCAAATCCATTCCCTTGCCGATCGTTTCGACACCGCCCAAGGCCCGGAGCGAGAAGAGCAGGTCCGTAATTCGGGGATCCCTCTGCTCGGCCCCGATCGCTTCTACCGGAATTCCCATGCGGGTGATCCGCGAAGCCGCCAGTTCCCAGTTTCCGAGGTGAGCGCTAAGGAGGATGACCCCACGTCCCAGGCTATAGGCTTTTCTGAGGTTTTCCTCCCCGTGGATCGTGAACAGGTCGTTGATGCAGTCTTTCAGGACTCCCAGGCGAAGGATCTCCGCGATGCAGCGGCCGTGATTCCTGTAGGATTCCCGGACAATCCTTCGGGCATCCGTGATCCCCACCCCCAGGACCCGGACACACCGCCTTTCGGCCGCATCCACGCGCTTCCAGCTGAAAAACCAGGCCAAGAGTCCGAACACCGCTCCAAGCCGTACGGCGGCCGTGTGGGGCAAACGCGTCGCAAGCGCCCGGAACGCCCGTATCGCCAGCCAGGCGGCCTCCTGCCCTTTCAAGGACGTGAAGCTCCTTCCGTCTCCTCCAGCAGCCTCAGCACCGTGGCGTCCACGGCTGCCATCCCGTGGCGGCTAATTTCGGCAACGGCGCGGGCCGTTTCCCCCAGCCCGGGAAGGATGACCCCTTGCCGATCCGAAACTCCCCTTCCCTCGAGGGCCATCCGGGCGGCCAGGTACGCTTCCCCAGCCCCCGCTGAGACCTTTAGGGCGCAGGATCCCTTCGCACCGTCGCACAACACGCCCAAAAGCGAAGAGACGAGCGAAGCGACAGCTCTTTCCGCCTGTGGAGGTGTTCCTCCGCCCAGCCGGACGATCCCTGCCGCGGCCCCCGCACCGGCAGCAATCACGCAGCCACAGGTCGGCGTGAGCCTTCCCGTGTGGGCCTTGATCAGACCCGTAACCAGGTGGCTTAGAGCCAAAGCCTCGGCCAGTTCCCGGGGAGTTTTGCACCATTCCTCGGCCGCCACGGCCACCGGCAGGATCGCCGTGATCCCGTGGTTCCCGCTCCCGGCGCTGCTCATGACAGGCCAGGGGCCTCCATCCATCCGGACATCCGCTGCCGCACCTGCGATCGCCTTGATCCTGTACAGGATGTCTCCTCCGGCTTTCGCCAGGGAGAAGCCCACTCCCAGCCCCCAGGGAGATTCGAGGCCTTGGTCCGCCACGTCCCGGTTCATCCGGACCCCTTCCAGCAGGAAACGTTCGACATCGGCGTCGATCGACCCGGCAAGAGCCCAAAGGCCTTCCATGTCCTGGTTTGCAAGCTCTTCGATATATGCTGGCCTCCCCTGAAGGTTCGTGTCCGCCTCTAGGAGGCGACGGATCACTTCACCGTCGGAGCGGACCTCGACGACGCGGTCGTGACGACCCGAAATCACAGCCGAGGAGGTATGCCCTCCTCCCGACAGGAAGGCTTCGACGAACACGCTCGGGACATCGGGAACCACTTCCTGGGTCACGAGCCCCCCTTCCACCATTGTCCGGGCCATTTTCACCGCTTCTTCCGGAACGTGCTCCAGGACCAGCAGTCCACGAGCCGGATTCCCACAAAGAGCTCCCAAGGCCGCGGCCAGCAGGTTCCCCCGCAGGCCCCGCGTTCCCGGGATGCCCACGGCAATACCGTTCTTGAAGATGTTGGCCGAAAGCCTCAGGCGGATCGATTGCACCGGACAGAGCAGCGCTCTGGCAGCATTCGCTGCGGCAAGCGCGACGGCTCCCGGTTCCGTGCAGCCGAGCGCCGGTTTGACTTCCTGCTCGAAAAAGGAGCGAAGTTCCATTCCCGTATCCCCTTTCCACGTTTGAATCCTTTTTTCCTATTATGCCTCAAGATCTCTTGACAAACGGCTTGAGAAGTGGTTTAAATACCCCCGTATAGTATATATTCCGGGGGGTGTTGAAGCATGATCCGAATTGCAAGCCTGGTCCTTTACCTCGCGATGATCCTTGCCGGTTGGGCCTTCCCTATCCTGGGGATCTTCCTTCTCGCGGCCATGGGAATCGCGGTGATAGCGGGGAGAAGAAAAAAATGGTGCAGCTCCTACTGCCCTCGCGGTAGTTTTCTCGATCTCGTCATGTCGAAGCTTTCTCCCAGAAAACCGATTCCCAGGTTCCTCCTGTCGAAAAGGACCTGGGCAGCGGGGCTGGCCGTCTTTTCCATCGTTTTCGCCATGCAGCTCCGGAACGCGGGCCTCTTCGGCCCTTGGGACGGCGGCAGCCTTTCCCGCCTGGGCCTGGTTTTTTACCGGATGTGCCTCGTTTCTTCCGCGATCGCCATTCCGCTGGCGCTCTGGAAGAACCACCGGAGCTGGTGTGCCGTCTGCCCCGTGGGCAACCTGCTCAGAAGATGACAAGCGGGTGGCCCTTTTCACGGGCCACCCGCCACTTCGGCATTCTTCGCGCGGGATCAGCCTTCAGCCAGGGCCGCCTCAGGCCGAGCCGTTTTCTTCAGGATGAAGAACATCACGGCCAGCAACGCTCCCGACACGAGGTTGACGCTTACCTGGGGCATGAACGTTGCGACGGCAAGGGGCACAAGGATCGCCCTTTCCCATGTTTGCAGGCTTCGGAACATCCACCCCTCCAGGGCGCCTGCCAAAGCCAGGATGCCGATAAGCGAAGACCCCGCCAGGATCGCCAGGTGCAGGAAATTGGGGTTCTGCAAGAGGATCATGGGGGTGTAGACGAAGGAATAGGGGATGAAATACGCCACCAGGGCAATCTTCGTGGCGGTAAGTCCTGTCTTTCCGGGCTGCGCCCCCGCAATTCCGGCCCCGGTGAAGGCAGCCAGGCAAACAGGGGGGGTCAGGTCAGCCATGATCCCGAAGTAGAAGACGAACATGTGTGCGGCCAGGGGCAGGACGTTCATGCCGATGAGAGCCGGCGCCACGATGGTGCTGCAAACGATGTAGTTGGCGGTCGTCGGCAGGCCCATCCCCAGAACCAGGGATGCGACCATCGCCATCACCAACGTCGGGAAGAGCTTCCCGCCGGAAAGTTCGATGATGTTGTTGGAGATCGTCAATCCCAGGGAGGTCAAAGACGAGGTTCCCACGACGAACCCGACCAGCGCGCAGGCCATGGCCACTCCCAGGGCTCCGCGGGCGCCCTCTTCCATCGCTTCCAGGATGCTGTTCAGCCCCATCCGGGTGTGACTGCGGAACTGGCTCACGACCACGACCGTGACAACCCCGAAAAAGGCAGCGGCCACGGGGGTGTATTTCATGAGCAAGGTGGCGATGACGACGCCGATGGGGATCAGGAGATGCCCGTCCTTCTTCAGGACCTCCCCGATGACCGGCAGCTCTTCCCGGGAAAGGCCCTTCAGGTTCTTCTTCCTTGCCCGTATGTGGACGTTGACGAAAATGGCCGAGTAATACAGGAGGGCGGGAATGATCGCGGCCGCGGCGATCTTGAGGTAGGAAATCCCCAAAAACTCGCTCATGATGAAGGCGCCGGCCCCCATGATGGGGGGCATGAGCTGCCCTCCCGTGGAAGCGCAGGCCTCGACCGCCCCGGCATATTCCGGGTTATACCCGACCCGCTTCATCAGCGGGATCGTAAAGGTTCCAGTCGTGGCCACGTTCGCCACGGAAGAACCGTTGATCGTCCCAAGAAGGCCCGAGGCGACGACGGCGACCTTCGCGGGTCCGCCAGGGGAACCGCCTGCAAGGGCAAGGGCAAGCTCGTTGAAAAAGCGGGCTCCGCCGCTCTTTCCCAGAAACGCGCCGAAGATGATGAACATCACGACGAACGTCGCGGAGACTCCCAGGGCCACCCCGAAGATTCCTTCCGGCGTGAGGTACATGTGCTGGATGATCCGGCTCAGGCTGTACCCCCGGTGCATGAACATGCCGGGCATGACCCGGCCGAAGTAGCAGTAGAAGAGGAAAAGGCTGCTCAGGACCGGCAGCACGTTCCCGACGATCCGCCTTCCGCCTTCCAGGATCAGGACGATCGCTGCGGCTCCCAGGACGATTTCGTGGGGCAGCGGCAGGGCCCCCCGCCGGCTGATGTCGTTGAACATGATCACGATATAGCCGATGACTCCGCAGGAAAGCCCGGCGAGGATCCAATCGTACCAGGGAACCGACGTCTTGGAACCCTTCCGGGTCGCAGGATAGAGGATGAAGACCGCTACGATGGCAAACATCAAGTGGACGGCCCGGATGATGGCGATCGGGAGAACCCCGATCGAGGCCGTGTACAGGTGGAAGGCCGCCATGGCCACCAGCCAGACCTTGAGGAGTTTCGCGGACATCCCGGACAAACGGCGGTAGCGGCTTTCGACGTCGTATTTCTCGACCAGCTTCTGGATCTCCTCCTCGTCCATGGGCCCTGCTTCATGAACCGGGCCAGGGGTGTTCAATTCCTTCGACGCCAATGCATTTCCACTCCTCTCGAAATCTTGAGGGGGCGGTGCGGCTAACCGCCCGCCCCCTTGAGATCTTACCCTGTATTTCCTCTCGTTACATCGTAACCGCGCCGATCTCCTTGTAGTACTTCTTGGCCCCGATGTGAAGCGGGATGAGGATTTCCTTCACGTTCTCGGGGCTCATCCCTTCCATGCGGGCGGAAACGTTCACGAGGTTCTTCTTGTTCTCGAAGAGAGCCTTCGTCATCTTGTAGGCGAGGTCCGGGTCCAGCTCCGCCCTGACGCCGATGATGTTCCAGCTCGCGATGGTCTTTATGGGCTCGGGCTGCCCCTTGTAGGTGTTCGCCGGGATCGTGAACGGCACGTAGTAGGGCATCTTTCCGTTCGCCTGCTTGACCTGCCATTCCGGGAGACCGATGAACTCGACGACACCCATGGTCGAGGCTTCCACAACACCGGCGATGCCAACTGCGCCGACCGTGATGGCCGCGTCGATCTGCTTGTTGGAGAAGGCCTGGGCGGTATCGGTGAGGCCCAGATTTTCAGGCTTGATGTCCTTGTCGGGGTTGAGCCCTGCGATCTTAAGAAGCTCCCGGGCGGTGACCTCGGTCCCGCTGGCTACCGCACCGACTGAAACCCTCTTGCCCTTGAAGTCTTTCAGGGATTTGATGCCGCTTCCCTTTGCGACCAGGATATGGACCGGTTCTGCATAGAGGGGGACCAAAGCCCGCAGGTAGCTCTGGGGATTGCCTTCGTACTTGCCCTTCCCCTGGTAGGCGAAGTAGTAGAGGCCATCCATGAAACCCGCTTCGGCTTCCTTATTGGCCAGCAGCTGCAGGTTGTGCACCGTTCCGCCCGTGGACTGGGCACTGGCTTTCAGGCCGGGGATCTTGTCGTTCCAAATCTTGCACATGGCCGCCCCGACGGGGTAATAGGTACCGCCGGTGCTTCCCGTTCCGATGTTGAGGAACGTGGTCGCTGCCAGTGCCGTACCGCCCAGAAGACCGAGGATGACACAGGAAACCGCCAGAAGCCGAAAAACTCTCTTCACTTTCACTCCACCCCCTGCATAATGGTAAATTTGCCCTCGATATTGAAGCATACAACCCTGACAGGCGCAAGGCTTTGCGCACAGCAGCAAATTGTCCGAAGAGAGATGTGCTTTTTTACCAACCATTGTTTTGTTTCTGGTTCGTACCTTTAATAAACTTTTTTTGCCCCTGTTCGAACAGATCGTTCCCCTCCGCGTCGATCGCGACGACCAAGGGCAACTCAAAGACCTCCAGCAGGTACGGTTCCTCGCTGCCGAGATCCCCGAACAGCAACGGATATACCGATCGGACCGATCGGGAAAGAAACGCAGCAGCCCCGCCTGTGGCACCGAAATAGACCGCACCGCACTCCCGTATGGCAACAACGATCTTTGGCGAACGTTTCCCCTTTCCGATCATCCCCTTGACCCCTGCCCGCAGGAGAGGGCACGTCCACGGGTCCATCCGCAGGCTCGTTGTGGGACCGATAGAACCGATTTTCCTCCCCGGGGGCGGCGGAGTGAACCCGCCGTGGAACAGGACGGCTCCTTCAGGGGTGAACGGAAGCGCCTTGCCTCTTTCGATTTCCTGCGCCATCCTGCGGAGAGCGGCTTCGCGAGCGAGCAGAACCGGTCCCGAGAGAAGGACCCGCTTGCCGCAGGTCAAATCCCGCAGGGCAGAGGCAGTCAGGGGCGAAGAGATCCTCAAGGGAGAATCTAGGCAGGGGCTCATCGCTACAGGGTTCCTTCCGCGCGCCGGCAGGCGTGGCAGCACAGGTTCACCGCGACAGGCAGCCCCGCGGCGTGGGTTGGGCCGACTTCGACGTGGACATCCAAGGCCGTCACCGTGCCCCCGTAGCCGGCCGGGCCGATCCCAAGGCCGTTGACTTCTTCAAGAAGGCGCCTTTCGAGACGAGCGTAGCGCGGATCCGCATTCCTCGTACCGACAGGGCGCAAGAGAGATTTCTTGGCCAACAGCGGGGCGGTTTCGAAATTCCCCCCGATTCCCACTCCGACGATCAGAGGCGGACATGCGTTTGCCCCGTAAAGATCGACGGCCTGCCGGACGGCAGCCACCACCGCCTCTTCGCCACCCAGGGGAGGAAGCGCCGTGAAGGTGCTTGCTGCCTCTCCTCCCATGCCTTTCGGAAACACGCAGAGCCGGAAAGTTTCTCCGGGAACCCGCTCGAGGTGAACGATCACAGGCGTGTTGTCCCCCGTGTTTTCCCTTCGGTAGAGAGGATCAAAAACGACCATCGTCCGCAGGAAACCTTCCGCTGAAGCCTGACGCACGCCTTCGTTCAAGGACTCGGTCAAATCGGGCCCCTCGAACCGGATCGCTTCGCCCACCTCCAGGAACAGGACCGCCAGTCCGCAGTCCTGGCATAAGGGGATCCTTTCAGCCCGGGCGGCCCGTTCGTTTTCGAGAATTTCCTCGAGCACCTTCCGGCCCGCGGCGCTCTTTTCGATCACCAAGGCGTTTTGCAGAGCCGACCTCACATCGGAAGGCAGTTCCGTCACGGCTCTCAAAAGAAGAAGCTTTACCAAGTCCCTGACCCTGTCCGTGTGGATCGTGCGCATCCTGGCCCTCCCCCGTCCGCTCAAGGCATCGAAAAAGCGGAACCCCCTCGTGGAGGTTCCGCTTCCATTGTAAGCGATCTGTCTCGGAAAACCCGCTCCTAGGCGGTCAGCAGGGTGAGCATGGCACCGGCTGCCACTGCGGTGCCGATGACCCCCGCCACGTTCGGCCCCATGGCGTGCATCAGGAGGTAGGTCCCCGGGTACTCCTTCTGCACCTCCCGCTGGACGACC
>JALHIN010000043.1:0-10441 GCA_022839995.1 Synergistota bacterium | reverse complement strand
GATGATCTCCTCTCTCGGGAAAGTGAACTCCAAGCCCAGATTACCAGCTTTCAGCAACAAGAACAGGGGCTAACAACCCACACAAAATAGCGAAGAACCAAAAAAAAGGAGCCGGGGATTTTTTCCCCCGGCTCCGTCCAACTCTTTCCAGAAAATGCGCCTGTACTAGGAAAGGTCCTCCCGGCCGGGATCCAAGCACCCGATGCACCACCCGCAGCAGCGGGAGGCGCTGGAAGAACCCTGGGAAACCTTTGCAAAAGGCGTCGGGATGGACCTCATTTTCTCTCTCCTGAAGCGATAAAAAGATGTTTTTTTATACCATCGGTTCAAAGCCGAGTCAAGAAGGGGAAGCCGCTTGCTGATCGTGCCTAAAGGTCCTCGCAAAAGAACACCGCGTTTCCTCCCGCAGCCTTCGCCTGATACATCGCGGCATCCGCCTTCTTGACCAATGTGATCGCATCACGTCCATCCAGCGGATAGAAACTGACTCCGAGGCTTCCGCTGACTCGGAACGTCCCCCCTTCCACCGTGAACGGATCGTCAAAGCACGCCAGGATTCTTTTCGCCACAAGTCCCGCTTCCTCTTTCGACCGAATCCCGCGGAGAATAAAGGTGAATTCGTCTCCGCCCATCCGGCTGACGAAGTCGTCCCCACGGACGCTTTGGGCCAGCCGCCGGGCTACGGCTCTCAAAAGGTAATCCCCGATATCGTGCCCCATGGTGTCGTTGATCTCCTTGAACTGGTCAAGGTCCAGGAACAGCAGGGCCGCCGGTTCGGGGTCCTGGCGCCGGCTTCCGAGAATCTCTCCCAGGCGGGCGAAGAAAAAGCGGCGGTTCGGCAGATCCGTCAACTGGTCATGGTACGCCATGTACTGGATTTGCTCTTCATACCGCTTGAGTTCGGTGATATCCCGGATGATCACCGCGTATCCCACGGTTCTGCCCGCTTCGTCCTTCACCCTGGAGATGGAAAGGGAAATCGGGAAGGTCTCGCCGTTCTTTCTGCGGCTTTCCAGCTCCCCCTGCCAGCTTTCCGTCCCCGAGGAACCCGAAAGGACCTCCATGAAGGCCCGGTGTGCCCTCCCCTTGAAAAGGGCGTGGAGTTCCTTGCCAAGGACTTCTCCCCTGAGATAGCCGAATGTACCGGTGAAGGCCTCGTTGACGAAGGTGATATGTCCCTCCGTGTCGGTGACGCAGACGCTTTCCTTGACGCTTTGCATGGCCTGGGACAGCATCAGGATTTGGCGCTCCCTCTTCTTGTTCTGGAGGGCCATTTCTACGGTGATGGGAAGGACCTTGAGATAGCAGCTCTCCGGGTCCTTGATGAGGTAATCGTAGGCACCCGATTTCATGGCCTTTACCGCGATCTCTTCGTCTCCGGTCCCGGTGGCGAAAATGAGGGGGATGTCGTCCAGTTCGGCGATCAAGTCGAATCCGGTCCCGTCTCCAAGAAAATAATCAGAAATCACAATGTCGTAACGCTTCTTCTTAAGAAGGGTACGCCCTTCTGCCACAGAACCGGCGATATCGTAATCGTAAGGCAGGTTCTCGCTCTTTACGTGGCGGATAAATGCTTTCTGGTCCACCTCGTCATCCTCGACCACCAAAATGCTCAACCGTTCTTCTCCCATGTTCGTCTTCTCCTCTCGAACCGCCCGGAAAATTCTCAGGGGAGTTCGCTCAGGGTCCAGTAGAGGTTGATGGCCCGGATGACCTCCACAAACTGGAGGTAGTCCACGGGTTTGATCATGTAGCCGGCGACCCCCAGGTTGAAGCTGGAAACACGGTCCTGTTCCTCCCGAGAGGTGGTCAGGACGACGACGGGAATCGGCTTCAGCCTTTCGTCCGCGCGAATGTGCCTCAATAATTCCACGCCGTTCATGCGCGGCATGTTGAGGTCCAGGAGGATGATCCCGGGGAGGTCCTTGACCCCCTGAAGGTACTCCAGGGCCTCCTCCCCGTTCCACGTCACCTTCACCGGGTTCGTGACATGGATTTCTTTCATCGCCCTCTTGATGGTCATGACGTCCACTTCGTCGTCTTCAACGATCAGGATGGTTTTCTGCTCGTGCATGGGTAGACCTCCCTCATTGGAGTTGGGCTTCCGGGAATCGGAAGGGGATCGTGAAGAAAAACGTGGTTCCGGCTCCTTCGGTGGATTCGATCCAGATTTCCCCGCCCATCTGTTCGATGATCTTCTTGACGACGGCCAATCCCACCCCAGTGCTGCCGGGCGTATCCTTGGGACCCAGCGTTTGGAAGATCTGGAAAACTTTTTCGTGGTATTTCTCCTGGATTCCCGGACCGTTGTCGGAGACGTGGAACTTCCAGCCCTTCCCGTCGGGCTCGCAACCGATCCGGATCTCGCCATGCGGTTTGTCGATATACTTGATCGCGTTGCTGATGAGGTTCTGGAAGACTTCCCCGAGTTTCGTCCGATCCACCACCAGTGTCGGGAGATTTTCCTGGACCATGACGGTGAAGTTCTCCCCTGGGGCCAGCAAGTCAACCGTTTCGGCGACCAGGGCGTTGCAATCCACCGGGGCCATTTCTTCCCGGCTTCGCCCGACCCTTGAATATTTCAGGATTCCGTCGATCAGGTCATTCATCCTCCGGACACGGACAAGAAGCAGGTCCAGCTTTTCCTGCGCTTCTTCGTCCAGGTTGTCTCGATGGTCGGTCGAGATCCAACCGGCCAGCGTGGAAATTCCCCTCAAGGGAGCCTTGAGGTCGTGGGAAACAACGTAGGCAAAGTCCTGCAGTTCCTGGTTCGCGGCTTTCAGCCTGGCCGTCGACTTTTCCAGGGCCGAGAGGAACTGGTTGATTTTTTCCTTCAAGACCGCCAACTCGTCCCGCCCGTCTACGGTGACCCTGCGGGAAAGGTCTTCGCTGGCGGAGATCGCCTGCACCTCGGCACTCAGGCGATAGAGGCGCGAAAGGACCATCTTGTCCAGCAGCAGCAGGACGATCCCGATTACGCAAACGCTGAAGAAGGCAAAGAGGGCGACAAAAAGGGTGAGGGTCCTTGTCCCCTGCTCGTAGATCTGCCGGGGCAGGAGGAACTTCATTGCGGCGATGGGAATCGCGTCCATTTCCTTGAGGAGGACGAATCCGGCAACCTGGTCCCCTTCCACCCGGTAATTCGCATGCCCGCCCGTTTCGTCTGCTTCCAGGAGCAAGCGCACGGGGACTTCAGTCGAACTCAGGGGCAGCAGCGAAACCGGCATGCCTGCCTGTTTCGCGATCACACCCAGGAAGTCTTCGTCGACTTTCCTGACCATGAAGAGGCTGCCGGCAGGAGGGCCACTTTCGTCGCTTCGAAGGACCGGGTGCCCGGCAACGAGGAAAAGTCCTTCCGGGGCGGAAAGAAGTCCTTTCCCGCCTGACTCCCCTCCCCGGGTCCCGCCTGTCGCCCCGATGGCCTGGAGTCTTTTCCGAATCGACTCGGGAAGGCGAAGGGGCAGATTCTTGGCGAAGTCGTACCCGGCCCCCTTCACGAGTTCTCCCTTCGAGTTCACGAAAACGATGAAATGAATGCCGAGGCTTTTGAAGGTGTCCGGGACCAGGTTTTCCTTTTCGAACCCGGGACCCGGATTTCGAACGTAGTCGTAGGCGCTGTCCCAGACCGCCCAATCCCTCGCATAGGAGGAGAACCGGTCCATCTGGGCCATGAAAACCGATTCAAGCCGGCGGGTGTTCAGGGACAGGTTTTCCTTCTCGAGTTCGACGTACCGCTGGAACAGGATTCCCCTTGACGCGGCAATGATCAGGGCAACCATGAGCACGGCAGAAATGCAGAGAATAAGGACGGTTTTCTTCCTGAGCGTCACTCGGAGGACCTCCTCGAATGGAGATAGTCAGGCAGTGCTTCCGGCGTCGGGAGGGTGAAGGAAAGGAGCGCCCCCTCCCCGGGTTTCGACTGGAGGCTCAACTCGCCCCCTTCCAACTGGACGATCTTTTTGGCCAGGGTCAGCCCGATCCCGATCCCCTCCTCGTCTGGCGATACTTTCTGGAAAAGCTTGAAAATCCGCTCCTGGTGCTCGAGGGGAATCCCCTTCCCGTCATCCTGGATCCAGATTTTCCACTTCCCCTGTTCCTGGCAGGCTCCGATCCGGATTTCTCCCCCTTCCTTATCCATGGATTTCAGCGCGTTGTCGAGGAGACTCTGAAAAAGCTCCCGGAGGCGTCCTCGCGTTCCGCCGACCACGGGGAGGGGCGTTTCTCGAAGGACGCGAACTCCTTCCTTCGGGGAAAGGGCGCGGATCGTATCCTCCAGGACCGCTTCGAGGTCGACAGGCCCCGCCGCTTCGCTTGAATTCGCGATTCGGGAAAACCGGAGAAGGCCTTCGATCATCGCGTACATCCGGTGAACGCGGCTGATGAGAAGATCGAGGTTTTCCCGCCCGTCCTCTCCGATTCGCTCTGCGAAGTCGTCCCGTATCCACCCTGCCAGGGAAGAAATCCCCCGAAGGGGCGCCTTGAGGTCGTGAGAAACGATCGATACGAACTCCTTCAGTTCCGAACTGGCCGTCTCGGCTGCCTTTAGCAGCGATGCCTGCTTTTCTTCCATTTTCCTCAACAGCGTGACATCTTCAACTCCCCCCACGAACGTCCTTGCCGGACATTCCGCCGCGGACGGCACCCGCCGCACCGTCACCCGGATGCGTCTTTCCCCAGCGTCCTTCGGGGATGCCTCGAAAACCGCATCGAAGACAGTTCCGTCGGCGAGTTCCTTCAGGCGTTCCCCGACAGAATCTGTCGTGCCCGAAGCGAAAAGGTCCCCCAGGAAAAGTCCGAAACAGGCGTCCCGGTTTCGGCCCAGCAGTTTCTGGAAAGCAGGGTTGGCGTACGAAACGGCGAGATGGGCGTCCAGAAAGAAAACCGCCTGGGGTAGGGCCTCGAGAAGCTGATCCTGGCTCTCTTCCATGGTGCCGCTCCTTCCCGGGTTAGGGGGCCCTTTCTCCATCGCGAGGCCCATTCCCGTGGATTCATCGTTTCTTTAGTTTAACGAAAACTCCCCTTTCCGGAAACTCCCCCTCCCGGAGATGGTTCGAACCATGGACGGCCCCTTCCTCGGCCGGTTTGGGACTTTTCCCTTCATGCTATAATTCGGCCGTCTTCATTGCGATTTCAGGAGGGGTTTCGAATGAGCGAAAAGGCATGGCAGGAATTGTACTCCACCGTCGGGGCGGCTCTGAAACCGTCGCCGATCCGGGAACTGCTCAAGCTGACGAAGCGGCCCGGGATGATCTCCTTCGCGGGTGGCAATCCGGATCCCGCCATCTTCCCCGTGAAGGAATTCGCCGAAGCGGCCCGCATTTTCGGCGAGAGGGGGCAAGAAGTGCTCCAGTACGGCATGACCGAGGGGTTTGAGCCCCTCAAGGAATTCCTGGCCAACTGGATGGCTCCCAAAATGGGCCGCGTGACCCAACCGGAAGAAATGCTGATCACCACCGGTTCCCAGCAGGTCACCGACCTCTTCTGTTCAGTCATGGTCGACCCTGGGGATACGGTGATCGTGGAAGAACCGACCTATCCCGGAGCGCTTCACACCATGAAGAACCACCGGGTGCGCTTCCTCGGGATCCCCTGCGACCAGGACGGAATGCAGGTGGAACTCCTGCCCGACCTGATCCGGAAAGCCCGGGCCGAGGGGCACCGAATCAAGTTCATCTACACCATCGTCAATTTCCAGAATCCCTCGGGCTACACCCTGTCCGAGGCAAGGCGGCGCCGCCTGCTGGAAATCGCGGTCGAAACGGGGATCCCGATCTACGAGGACGACCCTTACGGCCTCCTTCGCTACAACGGAACCGACCAGCCGACCATTTTCTCGATGGATACCGAGGGGATGGTCCTCTATGCCGGTTCTTTCTCCAAGATCCTGGCTCCCGGTTCGCGGGTCGGCTGGGTGGTGGCGCCGAAAGACGTGACGCGAAAAATGGTGATGGTCAAGCAGGGGGTCGACATGTGCACCTCGGTGGTCGCACAGGCCGCCGTGTATGAATATTGCCGCCTGGGACACCTCGACGGGCACCTGCCGAAGATCCTGGACCATTACCGGAGGAAGCGTGACGCCATGGCAGAAGCCTTCCGCCAGACGCTTCCGGAAAATGCCGACTATTCGATCCCCGAGGGGGGCTTCTTCTTCTGGATCCGCCTTCCCGGGATCGACACGAAGGAACTTTTCTACAAGGCGGTCGAAAAAGGGGTTGCCTTCGTGATCGGGGAGTCCTTCTTCCCTACCGGCGGAGGAAGGGACTACCTTCGGGCATGCTTCACCTTCGCCCAGCCCGACGAAATTGCCGAAGGGGCCCGGAGGCTCGGCCTCGCGATCGGGGAAATGCAGGGAACTCTCTAGGGATTCTGGCGGGGCCGGACGGTCCCGCCATTCTTGTATGCACCATGATGACGGAGGTGGATCATGACATCGTTTTGGGAACCTCTATACGGTAGAGCCTCACGTTCGCTCAAACCCTCGCCGATCCGCGAAATGCTGCATCTCACCCGCCGCCCGGGAGTCATCTCCTTTGCGGGAGGCATGCCTGACCCCGCCGCCTTTCCGGTGGAAGCGTTCCGCGAGGCGGCGAACCGCATCCTGGAAGAACAGGGACGGGACATCCTGCAATACGGGACGACCGAAGGATACCCGCCCCTGAAGGCGTTCCTCTCGGACTGGACCGCGCCTCGAATGGGAAGGAAGCTGGCAGAGGACGAACTCCTGGTCACCGCCGGGTCCACCCAGGTCGTCGACCTCCTGAGCTGGGCGACAGTCGACCCCGGCGATTTCGTCGTCTGCGAAGAAGCGACCTTCCTCGGTTCGACAGGCACCATGCGGAACCATGGGGCATCCTTCATCACCGTCCCTTGCGACGGGGAAGGGATGAAGGTGGAACTCCTCCCACCCCTTCTCGAAGAAGCGAAAGCAAGAGGGCGGAAGGTCAAGTACATCTACACGATCCCGAACTTCCACAACCCCCTGGGCTGCACGATGAGCCTGCAAAGGCGTCGGCTGCTCGTCCAGGTCGCGCAGGAATGGGGGATTCCGATCCTCGAGGATGACCCTTACGGATACATCCGGTATGACGGCGAGCACCTTCCCTCTCTCTTCTCCCTGGACGACAGGGGAATCGTGATTTATGCCGGTTCCTTCTCGAAAATCCTGGCTCCCGGGACGAGGGTCGGGTGGGCCGGAGGAGATCGCGAAATCATCCGCAAGATGGCTGTCTTCAAGCAGGCGGTGGACGTGTGCACCTCGGTCGTTGCCCAGGCCGAGGTCTACAAGTACTGCGAGATGGGGTTCCTGGACGCGTTCCTCCCGAAAATCGTCGACCATTACCGGAAAAAGAGGGACGATTTCGAGGCCGCGATGCACCGTTTTCTGCCGCGGGAGGAAGTCTCCTGGGTCAAACCGCAGGGCGGCTATTTCTACTGGCTCGAAACTCCCCGGATTTCGGCCCGGGAACTTTTCGACCGGGCGATCGAAAAGAAAGTGGCGTTCGTCCTGGGAGAGCCCTTCTTCCCGAACGGGGGAGGAGAAAATGCCTTCAGGATGTGCTTCACCTTCGCCTCACCCGAGCAGACCGAGGAAGGAATGAGGCGGCTTGGGGAAGCGATGCGGGAATCGCTGGACCGTTAGCCGCAGTTGTCGACAAAAAAGGAGGGGTCTCGATTGAACAGTCTCTGGGAAGTCAACTTCAGCAGGAAATCCGCGAACGTGCGTCCTTCACCGGTTCGTGAAATCCTGAGCGTGATCAAGCAGCCGGGGATGATCTCCTTCGCCGGCGGAATGCCCGCCCCGGAGGTTTTCCCGGTCGATGAGTTCTTCGAGGGAGTCTCGATTCTCAAGAACGACGGGAGGAACCTTCTCCAGTACGGCACGACAGAGGGGTACCCCCCCCTTAAGGGATTCCTTTCCGAATGGACCGCCCCTCGGATGGGCAGGCGCGTTTCCCAGGAGGAAATGCTTTTGACCACCGGTTCCCAGCAGGTCCTCGATCTCCTTGGATGGGCCCTGATCGATCCAGGGGACACCGTCGTGACCGAAGACCCTTCCTACCTCGCAGCCTTGACGGCCTTCCACAATCACGGTGCGAATTTCATCGGCATCCCGACCGACGCGGAAGGGATGATCGTGGACCTGATCCCGGAAGCCGTAGAAAAAGCCCGAGCGGAGGGAAAAAGGGTCAAGTTCATCTACACCATCGTGAACTTCCACAATCCTTGTGGCTGCACGATGAGCCTAAAGAGGCGCGAGAAGCTGGTCGAAATCGCCCACCGGCTTGAGATCCCGATTTTCGAGGACGACCCTTACGGGTATGTCCGGTTCGACGGAGATCATCTCCCCTCCATCTTTTCCCTGGATCCGGATGGCGGCGTGCTATACGCAGGGTCCTTCTCGAAGATCCTGGCCCCCGGGACGCGTGTCGGGTGGTGCACCGGCCCGAAGGAAATCATCCGGAAGATGACCGTCTTCAAGCAGGCCATCGACCTCTGCTCGAGCCCGATCACCCAGGCACTCGCTTACGAATACTGCAGCCGCGGGTACCTGGACACGCACCTCCCCAAGATCATCGACAATTACCGCCAGAAACGGGATGCCATGGAAAACAGCTTCAAGCGCCACCTTCCTCTCGAAGAGGTCCGCTGGGTCAAGCCGGAAGGAGGCTTTTTCTACTGGATCGAGATGCCCCGTATCGATGTCAAGCCCCTTTTCGAGAAGGCCATCGAGAAAAAGGTGGCTTTCGTCATGGGCATGCCATTCTTCCCGAACGGAGGCGGAGAGCATAACGCCCGGCTGAACTACACCTATTCGAGCCCCGAGATCATCGACGAGGGGGTTCGGAGGCTCGGCGAAGCGATGAGGGAAATCCTGGCTCGCTAGGCAAAAGTGGGAGGACTTGTTGAAGGGGGTGGAGAAACGGTTTCCGCCCCCTTCTCGTTTCAGGCAGGAGGGGGTGCATTGCATGAACGAGGACACGATCGCTGCCGTATCAACCGCGTGGGGAGAATCGGGGATTGCAATCATCCGCCTTTCGGGTCCCGATTCGGTTCTCCTGGCGGACGGCCTTTTCAAATCTAGGTCGACCCTGGCTGAATCTCCTGCTCGTAGCATGCGCTACGGGCACATCCTCGACCCGACGGGGGAATTTATCGACGAGGTCCTTGCTGTCCGCTTTAAAGCCCCTCACAGCTATACCGGAGAGGACATGGCGGAAATCCACTGTCACGGTGGGACCATGGCCGCCCGGAAAACGTTGGAAAAGCTCGTCGAGCTCGGCGCGCGCCACGCCGAACCGGGCGAGTTCACCCGCCGAGCCTTCCTGAACGGCCGCATCGACCTCGCTCAGGCGGAATCCGTTCTCGGCATCATCCGGGCCCGGAGCGACAAGGCCCTCTCCTCCGCCGCCCGATCCCTTCGGGGAGAGCTCTCGACCTCGGTCAGGAACCTTCGGGAACGCCTGCTTCACCTGTCGGCGATCCTCGAGGCTTCTTTCGATTTTCCCGAGGAAGACGTCCCCCTCCCTCAGATGCCTGAAATCGTCCCGGACCTGGAGCGGCTTCGAACGGAAGCCGAAAGCCTATTCCAGCGTTGCAGGGATGGACAGATCCTGAGGGAAGGGATCCGGGTCGCGATTGTCGGCTGTCCCAACGTGGGAAAATCTTCCCTCCTGAACGCCCTGCTCCAGGAATCGCGCGCCATCGTGACCGCCATACCGGGAACGACCCGAGACGTCATCGAGGCGGTCCTGACCCACCGGGGCGTCCCCATCCGCCTCGCGGACACTGCAGGCATCAGAACGCCCGCGGACCTGATCGAGGAGGCCGGCATCGCCCAGACTTTGGCAGCCGTAAAGGAATCCGACATCAAGTTATGGGTCCTCGACGGAAGCCGCCCCTTCGGGCCGGAGGACCGGCTCGTCGAAGAACAGCTGCAGGGAGAGCGCTTCTTGGTGCTGGTCAATAAGACCGACCTGTCCCAGGCCCTGGACCTGGATCGGTTCGAGTCCCTTCACCCGGGGATCCGCTGCCTCCTTGTTTCCGCAAAAACCGGGAAAGGGATCGATCAACTGAAAGAAGAAATCGTTCGATCCGTTTCCTCCGGCGGCATCCTGGAAGAAGCCTGCAACGCTTCCGCCCGCCAGGTTGAAGAATTGCGGACCGCTTCCGCGCTTCTTGCAGAAGCTCTCCAGGCGGGCTCCCTTGACCTGGCGGCGAATTGCCTCAGGGACTGCCGCCTTGCCCTTGAACGGTTTTTGGGAATATCGGCAGACGCTGACCTGCTCGACTTGATTTTCAGCCAGTTCTGTCTTGGGAAATGACCCGCACGGCGGGGTCTTGGAAACGAAGGAAGGGGAGTCTCGTAGGAGACTCCCCTTCGTAATTGAAGAAGGTTTCCGGCGGCGATCTACTCTCCCACGGTTAGGACCGCAGTACCATC
>JALHIN010000068.1:0-1722 GCA_022839995.1 Synergistota bacterium | reverse complement strand
ATGGACCTGATCAAGGAACATCCCATCCTGGAATTCCAGCATGGGAAGAAGGTGAAGTTTTTCTTCGACGGGAAGGCGATGGAGGGGTACGAGGGCGAGCCGATCGCGGCGGCGCTGCACGCGAACGGGGTGAAGATCTACCGGGAGACGCCGGAGATGAAGCGACCGCGGGGATTCTTCTGCGCCATCGGGAAATGCAGTTCTTGCTTCATGGTCGTGGACGGTGTACCGAACGTCCGGACGTGCGTCACCGCGCTGTCGGAGGGGATGCGCGTGGAGACGCAGCGAGGCAAGGGCCTGGTTCCGTCCCTGTCTTAGTGGAGGAAGGTGAGCGGATTGCGGCAGACGGAAGTGATGGTCATCGGCGGGGGTCCGGCGGGGCTGTCGGCGGCGGTGGAGGCGGCGAGCCTGGGCTGCCAGGTGATGGTGGTGGACAGCGACCTGAAGCTAGGGGGCCAGCTGATCAAGCAGACGCACAAGTTTTTCGGTTCGAAGGAAGAGCACGCGGGGACGCGGGGATTCGAGATCGCGAACATCCTGTTCGGCGAGCTGGAGGCGAACAAGGAACGGATCCAGGTGCTGTCGAACACGACGGCGGTGGGGTACTACAAGGAAGACGGAGTCGTCTCCTGCGTGACGGGAGAGGACGAGTACTTCCGGGTGAAGCCGCAGCGAGTGATCATGGCGACGGGTGCGCAGGAGAAGATGATCCCGTTCCCGAACAACGACCTGCCCGGGGTGTACGGAGCGGGAGCGGTGCAGACGCTGATGAACGTGTACGGGGTCATGCCGGGGAAGAGGGTCCTGATGGTGGGGGCCGGGAACATCGGGCTGATCGTGAGCTACCAGCTGAAGCAGGCTGGGGTGGACATCGCGGGGATCGTGGAGTTCATGCCGCACGTCGGTGGGTACTGGGTGCACGCGGCGAAGGTGAGGCGCCTGGGGATCCCGATCTACCTGAGGCACACCATCGTGGAGGCGCTGGGAGACCGTTACGTGACGGGGGCGGTGATCCAGGCGGTGGGCGAGAAGGGCGGCCTGGCCGGAGAGCCGAAGAAGGTGGACTGCGACGTGATCTGCATGGCGGTGGGTCTGACGCCGACGTGCGAGCTGCTGTGGCAGGCGGGATGCGAGATGGTGTTCGTGCCGGAGCTATGCGGGTACGTGGCGAAGCGCGACAACCAGATGCGCACGAGCGTGCCGACGATCTGGGTTGCCGGTGACGCGGCGGGGATCGAGGAAGCGAGCTCGGCGATGGTGGAAGGGCGTGTGGCGGGCCTGAACGCGGCACGTTCGACGGGTCACGTGACGGACACGGAGTACGACGCGAGGACTTCGCTGTACTGGAAGCGTCTGAGCGACCTGAGGGCAGGGCCGGTGGGAGAGAAGATCCGCTACGGGATCAGCCAGGCCTGCTGCGGCAGCTGGGAGGTGTAGTTTCGATGGAAATGGACATGCTGTTCAACAGCGGGATCCTGACGGGAGAGCGTCCCGGAGCGGAGAAGCCGCCGCAGGAGCTGTGGGAGACGAAGCAGAACGGGCTGGTGATCATCGAGTGCCCGCAGCGGATCCCGTGCAACCCGTGCCACACGAGCTGCCCGACGGGTGCGGTGCTGCCGTTTACGGACATCAACGACACGCCGAGGATCGACTACACGAAATGCACGGGCTGCACGATGTGCGTGGCGAAGTGCCCGGGGCTGGCGTGTTTCGTGGTGGACC
>JALHIN010000042.1:0-11163 GCA_022839995.1 Synergistota bacterium | reverse complement strand
TGGTGGGCGACACAGGGATCGAACCTGTGACTTCTTCCGTGTGAATGGGATTTACCCCCAAAAACGATTAAACGCCAGAAACGACAAAGCAAAAAGAAAGCAGTAATTGCAACATATAAGGCCGTATTTGTTTTGCCCTCTTTTTTTAATAAATAACCCGTTTTATAATGCTCTTGGAGTACATATGGAGTACAAAAACGGGGGGCAAAATGAGTGACAGACTGACGCAAAGTTTTGTGACCGAGTTGGAAGCCACCGGACGCAGATATCATATCAGAGATAATGTAATCCGTGGGTTAGTTTTAAGGGTGGAAGCCTCGGGGCAGAAGACTTACTTGGTGGACTACTATCGCCCGGGGACGAAGAAGAGGACGACCCTGAAGCTGGGGAGTGCGAGAATCCTCACGGTGGCCCAGGCACGTGAAGCCGCAAAGGAATTCCTTGCCAATGTGACCTTGGGAACGGATCCCGGGGAAAACCGCCGTCTGGAGGGCAGGGATACCCTGGGGGCCTTCATCACCGACTGCTATGCCCCCTGGGTTACGGAGAACCGCAAGAGCGGACAGGCCACCGTGAACATGATTCTCGCCACTTTTGCACCCTTCCTGGACTGCCGCATTTCCGACCTGACCCCCTTCATGATCGAGCAGTGGAAGACCCGTGTGCGGAGGGAGAGGAAACTGAAGGCCTCGACGGTCAACAGGAACGTCACGGCGCTCAAGGCAGCCCTCAACTGGGGAGTGAAGCACGGCCTGATCCAGGAAAACCCGATTGGCCGCGTAGAGGCCCTACAGGAGCGCGACTCTTCTCCAAAGGTAAGATTCCTTACCCCCGAAGAAACCGAACGTCTCTACGCGGCTCTGGACGCGCGAGAGGAAAGAATACGGCAGGAAAGGGTCCGCTACAACCTCTGGCGCAAGGAAAGGGGAAGAGCCCCGCTGCCCGACCTGAGGGAACTCCCCTTTGCCGACTATCTGAAGCCGATGGTGATCCTTTCCCTGAACACGGGGATTCGGCGCGGCTCCCTGTTCTCCCTGGAGTGGTCCGACGTGGATTTCAAGAACGAGGTTCTGACCTTGAGGGCGAGTGCGAACAAATCGGGCAGAACCTACCATGTGCCGCTGAACAGGACCGCCTTGGAAGCGCTGAGGAAATGGAGGAGCCAGTCAAAGGGGGACCGGCTCGTGTTCGTTTCTCCCAAGAACAGGGGGCGATTCGACAATTGCAACACGTCCTGGGAGGAAGTCCTGAGGATGGCCGGGATCGAGAATTTCCGCTGGCACGATATGCGGCACACGTTCGCCAGCAACCTGGTAATGGCCGGCGTGGACCTCAATACCGTGCGGGAACTGATGGGACACGCCGATCTGAAGATGACACTGAGGTACGCTCATCTGGCGCCGGCAGTCAAGAGAAGGGCAGTCTCAATGCTGGACCAACGAGCCTAAGAAAAGGGACTGGAGCAGTAAAACCGCTGTTACTCCAGCCCCTTTCCCAAAGCTGAAAGACCCCTTGTAAGAAGAATTGACAGAAAGCAGCGGCCACGGCCTCCTCCTATCCCCAGCTAAAGCCCTTTTCGAAGGCTTCAACACAGGCGTCAACTATGGCGGGGTCATATTTGGCGCCTCTCAGCTTAAGCAATTGTTCCAGAGCGTGGTCGATTCCCATTGCTGGCCTGTAGGGACGGTCAGAGGAGGTCGCTTCAATCATGTCCGCTACACTGAGAATTTTCGCCTCAAGAAGGATTTGATCCCCGGAAAGTCCTCGAGGGTACCCGGATCCGTCATAAGCCTCATGATGCTGATAGACGATTTCTGCAACCGGCCAGGGAAAATCGATTTTTCCCAGAATCTCGAATCCCACTTTCGGATGGGTCTGGATCAGGAGCATCTCTGAAGGGGATAGCAGGTTGGGCTTGGCAAGGATTTCCGCGGGGATTGAAATTTTCCCAATGTCATGGACAAGGGCTGCGATGCTTAGTCCAGCCCTTTTTTCCGGGGCTAGCCGCATCTTTCGAGAAATGGCAAGCGCCAGAGTTTGTACCCGTCTTTGGTGTCCAGCTGTATACGGATCACGGTTCTCTATGGTAGCAGAGAGAGCACGAATCGTCTGATGCAGGATTCGTCGAAGGGTGGCGGACTGGTTTCGCAAAGACCGTTCTGCCTGCTTAATTGGCCTCAAATCTTCAAACATTCCGACGCCGGCTATGAGGTTCCCTTTTGAATCAAGGACAGGCGTCGCCTTAACGTATGTGGGAATGGAGGAGCCATCTTCCCGCAAGAGGGTTAGCTCGAGCGTGTCGGAGTTTCCCTGCTTGCCCTGTTCAAAGCTGTTTTTTGCCAAAGAGACCATCCCTGGTTCGATCAGGTCGAAGAGAGATTTCCCTTCCAGGCCATGCGGTTTTGCCCCGAGCATTTTTTCCATCGCAGGATTCGCAATCGTTATTGTTGCCTGTTCGTCGACGGCAAGGATCCCTTCCTGGGCATTTTCGAAGAGCCTTCTGTACCGGCCTTCATTTTCCTCAGCCTGTAGCTGTGCCTCCTTGACCGCGGTTATGTCGAGCGTAGACAGGTAGTAGAAGGCCGAGCGGCTATCGTCCCACTGCGTTCTCGTCCAGGTATGCAGCAGATGGAAGGGGCGGGCGTTCTCAGGGAACTTTGGGTATTTTTGGTCTTCATAGGAAAATTGTCCCAGTTCGCTGGAGATGGTCGTGATGACATGCAGCATCTTTTCCGGGTTGCGGTTCTTCTGAGAAAGAACGGAAGCCATAGTGCCCAGAAGGGCATTCTTTTCAGGGGCTGCGAACTGTTTTAGGGCAGACAGGTTAACATCGACGATTTCCAGCAGGTTATAGCATTCCTCCAAAAAGCCGGGATGCGATTCTGCGTATGCCTTAAGGTCGTTTATTCCCCGTTCTATTAAGTCGTCAATCCGGTTCTTCAGCCTGGAAGAATCTATCAGGAACCGCGGAATGGGATCGAACTCAAAGAGGGCCTTATATTTGTTCCGCTCTAGCAGGAGCTGTTTTTCGGCCAGTTTCCTCTCTGTGACGTCCTCAAGGAAGCAGATGACCCCGTCGAATTGCCCTTCCTTGTCCTGGATAGGGAAACCACGAACGACACCGTTTCTTTTGGCCCCCTTCGCATCAACGTAATTGCATTCAATGGAAACAATTTTTCCTTTCGCGCATTCCCTGAATTTTAGGACAGCTTCTTCTCGTTCCTCAGGCCCAGCAATCTCGCTCAGAGGGAGGCCGATCAGCTTATATCCAGGCAGGTCAAAGAGGTCGTCCATTGCAGAGTTCATGTAAGATAGTCGAGCGTGCTTGTCCAGGACAAAAATCGGATAGGGAGAGTTCTGGAAGATCGCCTTGAAGCGCCGTTCGATTTCATCGGCACGTTTCCGCGCTGAGACAAGAGCTGAAAGATCCCGATAATTCCAGAACATCAGCGATTCATTCTCGGAAATCCGATAGGTTAGCCCCAGAATTGAAACATGGACCAGGGTGCCGTCCTTTCTGGCACGGGTGGTCTGTGTGAAGACCTTCTCCTTGATCATGATGCGAGAGGTTAATCGGTCTGACTCAGCCTTCATCTCCGGGGTCGGGGTAATCAGGGTATCAAGAGGGCGACCAATGGCCTCGGATTCGGTAAAGCCGAACATTTGTGTGAAGCCAGGATTAACCTTCACCACGATCTGATGCATATCACAAAGGGCGATAGCGTCTGGAGAGTCTAAGAAAAGCGTTTCATAGACCTTAAAGGCCTGATTTTTCGAAGTGAGGTCAAGCACGCTTTCACCTTCTTGCCAATGCATATTTAAAGCAAGTCGAAAAATGAGGCATGGTGAATGCAAATACAACTCTTATTTATATCATATTTCTGTTTTTAAAAGGTTAATAAACAAGACAGGACGAATGTAGTGCTCCCTTTAAACCAAGCCATTAATGCTGCTTGTTTTTGTCGATACCGCTTAGGGGAAAGGTTGCCAAGATGGGGCTACCTTCCTCGAGCTATTCCTCAATCTCTGCGGGTGTGAGGTCGTAAGTCCGGGCCGTCTGGACGACGGTGGTGCCCCCCTTGATCAGGTCCAGGACAAGGGCCGCTTTTCTCTTGGCCGTCCAGCGTTTCACGTCCTGGTTGGCACCTTTTTGTTCCTGCTCCGTCATCTTTACCCTCTCCCTTCTTCTGCACAATACCATGTGCTGGTCTGGAGGGGGTCAAGACAAGGCAGAGTTGCGGCACATCGCTTCCTCGAAGTGGGGGAGCCGTGCCTACATGGGCATGAGATACCTCTTCGCTCTGGAGCGGGATCAGAAGGAGAAGGCTCTCGAATTGTCGGTAAGCTTCTAGCTCAGGCAGATTGGACTACCTTTCTTGAGGGGTTGACTGCCTGCCCTGAACGAAAGTGAGAAAGACACTGGACACTACCAGTCGGTTCCGAACAAACTGCTTTTACAAAAAGACTAAACCATTAACTTGCCCCTTTTGGGTTTAAGCTACCAAGTAATGAAAACATAGAAACTCTTTGGTGGTTTGTTTAACTATGGCAAAAAGTCAACCGCTTGCGATACGCCGAAATCTGTTTCCAAGTTACTAAACCATCCTTTGCTAACCTTCCCCAAACTATCTCTGGTGCAACACCCATAGAACCGGCGAAAAGTTCAACTTCACGTTTTGAAAAATTTTTTTTAGCTGCGAAATCTGAAAATTGCTTCGCAGGAATAAGGGTTTCCCTAGCGTATTCATCAGCTTCGTTCTCAATGGTTATGTTAATATAGTCAAGAGGCAACTCTGGGGCATTAATGAATGTGGCTTTTTTACTGTGCCCTTTTATAATATGGCCGATTTCGTGAAAAAAGGAAAACCAAAATATATCAGACCACGAGTATCTTAAGCTTAAGCATATAAGGGCTCTATCTGGTTTTAGCCAACGGGTGGCGCCATGGACTGCTGTCCCCCTAATGCTAGGGACGAAACTCACAGCAACGCCGCATTTAGCGCATTCAACTTTAAGTTCAGAGGCAAAACCAACAGGGCAAGCAGTTAGAGTCCTAAAAAAAGGAATGCTTTCTTTAAGTTTGGTTAAAGAAAATGGTTCGATTTTAAGATCTTGGGCTTGAATTTCTCCCTGTCTTAACCATGCCATCAAAGCGTATGCGGATGTTTGTTTAATCTCTTTTCTCCTAAAGTTAGAAACCATTGGGAGGTTTTCAACATTATTGAGGGAGGCCACTCCAAAATATTTTCTAAGATTGATAACTTTTTCCTCACGATTTCTTGTGAATGGTACCCAGTTATGTTTTGCCATCTCTGAATAAGGGTATTGAGAAGAAACTTTTATTTCTTTCATAATCTGTTTTTTCCCATTTATACGAGCTAAATCTGCTCTGAAGTTGGATTCCAGATTTAGCCAAAAAACAGCTTCGACCCCCAGGACTGTTTCGAGTGCGACAGCAGTTTCTGGTGTGATTGATGCTTTCCCTTGTATGATCTCGTTAATGGTTTTTTGAGACATGCCCATTCGAATAGATAGCTCTTTCTGGCTCATCCCTAAAGCTTCAAGAGTTTCTGCGAGCGTGAAGCCAGGAGGGACAGCGTAATCAGATTGCCCAACATAAAACTTAGTCATCATGATAATCTGTCACCTCCAGAATTAAAATTTTACTAACTTGTGTTTTGTCTACATTGCCGTCAGGTAGCCTAGGTACAGGATCATTAAATGGAATAAAGATCATGCGAATTCGATCATTGACACTGATTGCAAATTGACCATCTCTATTGTTGACAAGCCCATGAAGTCTGAGTGGAGGTAAGTGACTGATCTGAGCTAGTGATGAAGCGGCCTCTAGTTCTTTGATACGCTGCATTATTCTTAAGGCTAGGGGGTGCCCCCACCGTCTAATGGCATCCTTTTTTAAAAGGCATGAATCTCGTAGGTTCTTTGTTTTAAAGTATATGTCCAAGGTCATCACCTGTCAACGAAACGTTTTACCTAATAGGTAAAACATAATAGATGAACCTATGGTATCTATTCTTCGAAATGCTACTCAATCCCAATGCACCAGATCGGGACCCTAACCACAGTCAGATAATCCCCCTGTAGGAAATCCACCAGCCTTCCCAGGCTCGCTCGGGCTGATTTGCAGGGTGGTGCAACGTTCCCCCATCGTTTGTAGGCCATCTCATCAAACGTAAGAACCACTCCTACATCTATTTCCTTCCGCTCATAGAGCAGCATGAACCTGAAGAAGTCTCTGAAGAACATCTCGAACCTAGACCATTCCATCTCGATTGCTACAGGTGCCTTATAAAGGCCCACGAAGTCCCCTTTCCCCCTGCTAAGGGAGACGGGTTTCTCTGCTGACCAGCCTTTTTCACGAAAGGCATTCTCAAGGACTTTCTTGACCGTATCTCCTTTTTTTGACCCATGCGGGAACGGGGGTAGGAAGGAAAGGATGTCCTGGATCTCCTGGTAGAGATCCGGCTGCATCAACTGGAGAAGCTCCCTCCCGTGCCTGTGGCTGTAGTCGGTAAATTTCATCTCTCCGAACTCCTTGGTTGCTTCCGTAGATTTCTGTTAGCCGCTGAGCAGACGCCCCAGTTGTATTCGTCGAGAAGCTTTGGGATGGAAGAGCGTGGCCTTCCCAAAATAGCGGGCAGGGCAGCCAGGGGAATTCCTTTTCTCTCGCATTCACTCTTTACTTCAAGTGCTAGTGTCTTTGCTTCCCAGAGGAAATTCACATAGGAAGAACAGGGCCTGGCCTTGATAAAGTTTTCCCTGATCGCTCGGTCCCACGGTAGAAAGATGTCGGGGCGGAGGGCGAATAGGATCTTTGAGGCTCCAGTCTCGGAGAACTTAATGCTGGAAGGGAAGGTGCCCCTTCGGGAAGCCCTTAGGGAAGCGGTTTTAAGGCAAAGGGAATTGTAGGCATCATGAATGTCAGGCAGGCTGCTTTCGGGGAGATCGATGAGTGTCATGGAAGGAGCGGGGATCTTATCGATGAATTCGACGTTCCAGCAAAGGAGTTCCTCGGAGGCGAGTGCATGGCATTCCAGGGAAAACTGTCTGCAGCCCCAGGCATTGAGCCACTTTAGAAGGGCCATTCGGTGATCTTCCCTGGCAAGGTTGGGGGCACCTCCTGTCGCTTTCACAAAAGCAGCATAGGATCGATCGAAATTCCCGGAAGAGGCGTAGGCTGAGCATGCGGCATGAAGTTCTGCGATGCTTGGCATATAGAGGCCTCCTTCGCATACACTTTATTCTAACTTTTCATGATCGCTCCAATGCCAGAAAATGTCCATCGGATAATTCCTGATCGACGGACAGTAAATATTGGGAAGCAATGGATTCCTAAAGTATCGTTCGGGGAGAAGAGAAAGGCTAAGAAGTGGCAATCTGTTTTATCACCATTGTAGTTCTTGTAAGTCTAGTAGGATTTATTTTTACTGTTCATTTTCTTCTTGCAGAGTCTGAAAATATTCTTTCAGGATTTCATCTCGAATTTTTTCTTCAACATCATCGGCATAAAAAACTAAAGCCTCTAGCCCTTCTTCAAGCTCTTCAAATGTATCCCTGATATCTCCTAACCGTAACACGGTTCTCTCCATTGGGTTTCCATCTTTCCCTAATGGGTATCTAAATAAATCTGAAGCAGGATCAATTTCATGAAAATCTTGCACTACTCCTTATTACGTCCAGGATAACTGACATGTCGCTTTCCAGAACTCGCATGGCTTCCTCCAGCTGGATCCCCTTAGCCGGCTTGCTGTCAATGGCGGAAATGATGTCACCTTTTCTTAGGTTTGCCCTTGCGCTCTTCGAGTCAGGAGTAATCTCCAGAATCAGGAAGTTCCCGTCGGCAGTCTTCTGGAGTTTTGCTCCGAAGAGCTTGTGAGTTATCCCTTTGAGTTCCTTTTCCAGATCGATGCGCAAAAGGTTGATCGGCTGCGTTGTCGGCATTTTCCCCCAGGTTGTCTTGAGGAGTGGCCCGGAGAGCTCGAAAATCGCGGTGGTCGGAACCGTCGCAATCTGAAGCGCTGGTCCCAGAAGGTCCGGGAATGTCTTGCCGCGGAAGACGGTGGGGGCCAGTTGGTTAAACAGGCAACAAAGTGCGCCATTCATCTCGAAATCGGTTTTTCCGTTCTGCTCAACCCAGATACCCAGGTATTCGTAATCCGTTTTTTCTTTCGTGGTGTTCTTGAGAATAGCGACGATCCCGTAAGGACTCATGTTTTCAGTCTGAACAACAATCTGAAGAACTTCATAGAGGCCAACGACTGGCGGGTTTTCTTTGCCAAGCAGGTATTGGCGGATGATGCTCTCTTTTGTAACCGGGCCAAATGGTTTGAGGATTTCTGCGCCGGCAGGGGAACTAAAGAAGCAGGTGAAAGTGAATGAGAGCAGAAGGCAAAAAAGATGGAGCCGCTTCATGAGATCGCCTCCGTTATTGAAGAGTAAGGGGCCTACTCGAAAACTGTTACAGAACTAGAAAGAAGTCGTCAGTTCTTTTCGAGTAAAGCTGTAATCCTCATAGCTGTTCCTGTTCTCTAGCTCCTTCAAGAGTAAAAAATTAGAAAAACGCCCGAATAGAAGCTCGTGAAAAGTCTGGCGCATAATTTCTGCCATTAATCGGGGGAGATGGACTCGTTTACAAGAAAAAGCCTGTGCGGAGATTGTTTTTCCCCGCACGGGCCTCTCTTTCGTTCAAGTTGAACAGATACAGCTCCTGCCCATATCAGGCATTTACTGCCTTCCTCAGGTAACCTTCGATGCGGTCGGTGTTGCTGCTCAGGTTTGAGAATTGCCTTTCGCAGACATCGGTGAATCGCGAAAGGACCTTCCGGCCGATTTGTTCCTGGTCTTCGAAAATCCCCAGGCACCGGAATTCAAGACCCCATTTTTCGAACTGGAGCAGTGCAATCGTCGCATCCCGCACTTGATCATCGCTTGCCAGCGCGTACGTGAAAAGCGGGGTCGGGGATGCCTCGATTCTACAATCCACCTGATATTTCCCCTGAGAGTCAAGCTTCGGGTCATGCCAGTTGAAAGCCAGGCGTTCCCGGGGGATGACCCTCGTAAGGAAAGCTCTGAAGTCCTCGAGAAAAGTGCTTCTTACCCTTTCCCTTGAGAGGTAAGACACGTCCGAGATGTGAATCAGGGCTTGGACGAATGAGTAGAGAGCATCCCCAAACTGTTGGTCCGGGACTTCGACCAGAAACTCCCCGTCACGGTCCTGCACATTGAAGTATGCCAAAGAATTGGCAATGATCTTCTGGCGAGTGCCTCTCTGCAGGTCCTTCTCATCAAGATCATAGGTAAGGCGCATGAAAGTATGCCCCTCGTCGGAAAGAAGCCATGTACCGCTGGGGCTACGCTTCAGAACGATAGAAAGGTTATCCCCGTCGTCATAGAGGAAAGGGGTGAAAACACGAAAACGACCGATCCCCTCCGGATGGAGGCGGATTTCGGAGCAAACCTTCTCTCTGAATTCTCTCTCGATAACTTCATTGGTGCTCATGCTTCCCCTCCTGGGAACAAATACGTCTGACCTGTTTCGGGATCTTCCTTTTGGAACCCGCAATCAGCGATCATGCAATTAATTGCTCCATACAGGTCGTAGTAGCGATCTGTCGGTTCCGCGTACCCGTCTTCCCTTTGCCCTTCTTCCTGATAACGCTCAGTCGCCGTATGGATGTGAAAGTCATAAAACCTTTCATGTTCAAGCTTGTTGGTATGTTCATGGCTTCTCCCATTGTAACGCCTTAGCCGGAAAAAGGTACTGGAGTTAGGGGGCAGGCACGCCAAAATCACGGAGAAATCTTCTCTGTTCTTTGAGTTTTGCCGGATGACCAGACGAAAAACGGTTCCGGTTTCAGCCTGGAACTCGCAGTTGTACTCAAGGTGTCCATATTTTTCTGTGAGCCGGATTCCACGGCGGGGAAAGGGTTTCCCCTCTTCAATCAGCGCCCTGATTTGGTTGTCGGAAAAGATGTACGACAGGATACTTCCCCTCCCCCGAAATTCGCCTGATTGTTTCCGCGCAGTTACTCGTTAACTCCGCTCAAAGCCTTGTAAGGGTGGCTCGAATGAGAGAACGTGAAAGGCAAATAGAATTCCAAGGCAGCCTTAAATCCCCCTCTTCGGCTTCCCAACCCAAACCGTTGCCACTACAGGGCCGACAACCCTTACTAGTCCGCCTTCGACTTCTTCCTTCGTGAACTGGTGTTTTTTGTAGGAGGGATCCGCAGACTCGATCCTTAGTCCGCCTCCCGGCTGTGGGTAAACGAATTTGATCGCTGCCTCGTCGATGCCAAAGCAAACCAGGCAGGGATCCCCATACCTGATTTCCTGGTTGGGGTTGATGATCGCCACCGAGCCGTCCTTTATGTCAGCGGCTTCCATTGAAGTGCCCTCCACGCGGACTCCGAAAATGGGAGCCTCGCCAATTGTGCCCAGGTCTTTTTCGGGAAGCGGGATGTGTTCAGAAGCTTCCATCGTGACCCCGTGCAGATTGTGCCCGTCCCCCGCGCAGGCGAGGAAAGAGGGGTGGAGGATGGGGATGAGTTTTTGATTCGCAATAGGGGTTACCCTAGGCGAAATTTCCATACCGGTTTCTTGCGTATCTCCCATAAGGTAACCGAGGGAAATACCTAAGAGAGCGCAAATTCGACGTTTAGTGTCATCGTCGGGCTCGTGTTTACCGGACTCCCAGCGATACACCGTGTTTAATGAAACTCCTATCTGTTTTGAAAAATCCTCAAGCGTGTACCCCGCCTGTTTTCTCTTCTCTTTCAATCTACTCCCTAGCATGGGCAACACCTAACCTTTCAAAACCTAATGCTACGCTACTCGTAGAAAAATTCAATTGACGGCTAGCGGTGAAGCCTAGCCTACGTATAACGTAGAAAATAGTTCCGTGGGCCTATTTACTTCTACACTTTGCGTATATACACTTTGTGCTGAAAGGGGGTGCAACGTTTGGGTAGCTTGCGGGAAATACGTAAACAAAAGGGGCTAAAGCTAAAGGAAGTAGCTGAAAGACTTTGCGTTTCGGTTAATACCGTTGATCAAGCCCCTAAAGTGCTGTAAAAAGGTCGTCTGAAAAAGGCGGCAATCGGTGGGAAGACAAAAAAGCCACCGGGACTTCGGTTACAGTGTAGT
>JALHIN010000015.1:0-57438 GCA_022839995.1 Synergistota bacterium | reverse complement strand
TTCCTCGTCCGATACCTGGTAGCTCAGAAACGGCAGGTCCCCGATGCAGAACGTGTTCGGCGCTCCCCGCCTCACCGCCTGCGAGTGACGGATGCAGTCCTCCATCGTCACCGGCACCGTCCCGGGGTATCCCAGCACCACCATCCCCAGGGAGTCCCCCACCAGGATCATGTCCATCCCCGCCGCTTCCGCGAACGTGGCCGTCGGGTAGTCGTACGCCGTGATCCACGCTGCCTTCTCCCCCGACTGCTTCATCTGCACCAGTTCCAGGCGACCCTTCTTCTTCCCCATGACGATCCCCCTTCCAGGTCTTCGCCGGCCTTCACCATGCCGACCTTGTTTTTTGATTATAGTCTTCCGCCGGTTCTTTTCTTCAGGCCAAGCTGGGAACAATCACGAACCTGTGGGAGAATACAGGAAGAAAACGAGCGGTTTCCGCCTGGGGGGAACGTCGTGTCCGGATCGAAAATACAAGGGATCTCTCTCGTCCTGCTGGCAGGTTTCCTGTGGGGCACCATGGCCCCGGTGGGCAAGTTCCTCTCCCTCGAAAGGACGGACACGATGACCGTTGTGTTCAGCCGGGCTTTCCTCGCCGGGATTGCCGCCTTCCTTTTCATGGCCTGGCGGGCTCCGCACAACCTTCGCCTGAAGGCTTCCCAGCTCCCGCTGCTTTCCTTCTACTCGCTGTTCGGCGTTTCGGCCATGTACTGCGGGTTTTTCATGTCTCTCAATTTCCTTTCCGTCGCCCTGACCGAGGTGATCTTTTTCTCCTATCCCCTCCTGATCGTCCTCCTTTCCCCGTTCATCACCGGGGAAAGGCCGGAACGCGTAGAAGCCCTCGGAGCCGCTCTCATCTTCCTGGCGGTGATCCTGGCCGTCCTGCCTTCGCTCCTTTCCGGCGGTCTTTCCCTCTCCCTAAAAGGACTGGGATGGGCCGCCCTTTCGGCTTTCGGCATGACCTTCTACTCCCTTTTCGCCCGCATGGCCGCAAGGGGGGGACGAGTTTCCCAGGGCACCCTCTTCGTCTACGGCATGATTTTCGGTGCCGTGATCATGGGACTGGGAAAGACCTTCTCGACCGGATGGGGAGACCTTGCATCCCTGAGCCGGGGGCAGGTCGGCTGGATTCTTTACCTTAGCCTGGTCGCCACCCTCGTGGGATATGCATCCTTCTACATCGGCCTTCGCCACGTGACCGCCGCGACAGCGGGCGTGATCGGCACCGTCGAGCTCGTGACCGCCTTCGCCCTTTCCTTTTTCATCATGGGACAGTCTGTGACGCTGAACGAACTGGCGGCCGCAACGTTGATCATCTTCTCCATCGCCCTGGTTTCGATCAGGAAGGGAACTCCATGTTCTACGACTGGCAGTTGAAAGCCTACGCCGCCATCGACAGCCAAAGCGCCATCCTTTCCGCCCCCACCGGCAGCGGGAAAACCTGGGTGGCCTACCTCTGGGCCGGTCTCCTGGACCTGCAAGGCAAAACGCACCCGCCCAAGGGAAGGGTCATCTTCACGGCCCCCATCAAGGCCCTCTCCAACGAACGCTACCTGGACCTCAAGCGGATGGGCTTCGACGTGGGGCTCGAAACCGGGGATTTCAAGAAGAACGCGGATGCCCCCGTCTTGTGCTGCACGATGGAGATCTACACCCTGAAATACGCGCGGAGGCCCGTGGGACGTGTCATTGTCGATGAGTTCCATTACATCTTCAACGACCTGGACCGGACGAGGGCCTACATCGACGGGATCCGGGCAACCCATCCGTCCACCGAGATCCTGGTCATGTCGGCCACCTTCGGCGAACCCGAAGTCCTGAAAGAGTACCTCCAGGAAATGGCCCGGAGGGACTTCATCCTGTACGAGACCCGGGAAAGGGCGACCGACCTGGTGTTCCTGAAGAAAGGGACCCGCTTTTCCCAGATCCATGACGCGCTGGTTTTCGTCTTCTCCAGGAAGGGGGCGGAATACCTGGCGGACCAGATCGCCGCGACCCGGAAAAAGATCCCCGCGGAAGCCCGTGGAAGGCTGAAGCAGATGGCCCAGATCCTTGAAGTCAAATGGGTTCCCGGCGTCATGCTCCGGGGAGTGGGAGTATATCATGGGAGCCTCCTGCCCAAGGAGAAACTCCTGGTGGAGATGGCGTTCCGGGAGCGGATCATCGACGTGGTCGTCGGAACCGACGCCCTTTCCCTGGGGGTGAACCTGCCCGCGGAAACGGTGGTGTTCGGCCAGATGGCAAAATACATCGACGGTCCTCTGAGGAAGAACGAATTCCTGCAGATGGCCGGCCGTGCCGGTCGAAAAGGATTCTTCGACACGGGCTACGTCACCTTCCTCCCCAGAAGCAAGGCGGAGCACTTCGACTACGACACGGAAACCCTGTACCGGGAGGTCCTGCACGCTCCCTGCGAACCGGCGCGCGTGACCGTCCAGCCGGCGGTCGCCCGCCTTCTCAGGAAGGAAGCCACTCCCGAGGAAGAGGCCCGCCTCGTGGCGTACTGTTCACTCCCCCACCAGGACTTCGGTTTCGTCCTGGGGCAGATCGAAGACCTTCTCCGGGCCATCAGCCGACACGTCCGGCGGCTTCGCGACCCCCACCAGCGGAGCCGGCTGAAGCGCATCCTGGCGGACGTCTGGTTCGACGAAATGTCCGTGAGCTCCAACATAGCCGTGGCCCGGCTCTTCCTGGAGGAGAACTTCCCAAATGCCCTCGCCGTGGCGGAAATCCTGAAACAGGAGGAGCGGAACTACCTCCAGGCATTGTTGAAGGTGAAGCGCTATGCAAACCGCCTGCCGGAGGGCTACGGGTTCTCCGCGATGGACACGCTGGACGAGACCGTGAAGAGGATCGACGCCACGGTCTATGGTTTCGAGGAAAAGCTCGAAAGGCTAAACGTCATGAACGCGCCGGAGTTCGAAGAGGGGACGGAAGGAGATGCCTGAGAAAACGCGATGCCCCTGGCCCGGGAAAGACCTGCTTTACACGGATTACCATGACCGAGAGTGGGGGGTGCCCCTGCGGGACGACCGAAAACTTTTCGAACTGCTTGTGCTCGAGTCGGCCCAGGCCGGCCTGAGCTGGATCACGATCCTCCGGCGCAGGGAAGGGTACAGGAAGGCTTTCGAGGGATTCGACCCGCAGAAGGTGGCCCGGTACGGCGAGGGAAAAATCCGTGAACTCCTCGAAAATCCCGGCATCATCCGAAACCGGAAGAAGGTCGAGGCTGCCGTCTCCAACGCCAAGGCCTTCCTGAAGATCCAGGAAGCATACGGCAGTTTTGCGGCCTACCTCTGGGCTTTCGTTGACGGAAGCCCGCTGCAGAACCGGTGGGAGGAAATGGCACAGGTGCCGGCCAGGACGGCTCTTTCAGAAACCATCAGCCGCGACCTGAAATCGAAGGGGTTTTCCTTCTTCGGCCCCGTGGCCTGTTACGCCTACCTGCAGTCCGCGGGGCTCGTGAACGATCACCTGGTGGGATGCTTCCGGCACCGGGAGGTCCAATTCCTGTAAAATACCCCCGGGCTCGACCCGGGCAACACATTCCCGAGGAGGTTTTTTCTTTGGAACAGCTCGTGAACGGATACCGTGAATTCCTGGAAAACGCAGACCGCGAACTTTACGGGCGGCTGGCGAAGGGACAGGCCCCCCATACCCTGGTCGTCTCCTGCTCCGACAGCCGCATCGTCCCCGAGGAAATCTTCTCGGCAAAACCGGGAGAATTGTTCGTCCTACGGAACGTTGGCAACGTCTGCCGCCTCGACGACCCTTCCGTGGCCTGTGCTGTGGAGTACGCGGTGAACCACCTGAAAGTCCGCCGGATCGTCGTCCTGGCCCATTCCGACTGCGGGGCCGTGAAGGCGGTCGAACACAAGGAACACCTCGATTCCCCCGGACTCGTCGACTGGCTCTGCGAAGAGTGCTTCGAAGGCTGCGATCTGGACTGTGCCATCAAGGCATCGGGAATCCGGCAGTTCAAGCGCGTCACCGCACACCCGGCGGTCGAGGCCGCAATGAAGGAAGGCCGTCTTGAAGTCGAACTCCTCTTTTTTGACCTGGCCACCCTGGGCCTGGCCCGCTACGACGGTAAGGACTGGGACAAAATCTGCTGAAACGGGCCCACCCCACGGGCAGCGCTTTTTTTGCACCCCCTACCACATTCCCGCCTTTTCGACCCATTCTGGTCCGTCCGGTACTCTCTTGCCCGTGCTAACCTAGGCATATTGCTGGGGGAGGTGTTCCGTTTTGGGGAAATACCGCTATGTTTATGGCCCGGTCCCGTCGCGAAGGATGGGGCTTTCTCTCGGGGTCAGCCCGATCCCGAAAAAGTTCTGCAACTACTCCTGCATCTATTGCCAGCTCGGCAGGACCGACCATCTGTCGAATGTGCGGCAGGAATTCTTCCCGCTTGAAGAGATCCTGGTCGAGGTCCGGGATTACCTGTCCCGGGGCGACGGTTTCGACGTGGTCACCCTGGTCGGGGAAGGGGAACCGACCCTCTACTTGAAACTGGGGGAACTGATCACCGGGATCAAGGCCCTGACAGACAAGCCCGTGGCCGTCATCACCAACGGGGCGCTGCTGTTTGAACCGGAAGTCCGGGCGGCGCTGATGCCCGCGGACCTGGTGCTCCCCTCCCTCGACGCTTTCGACGAGAAAAGCTTCAGGCAGATCAACCGACCCAGCCGGGAGCTGGACTTCGAGAGCGTTTACCGGGGACTGCAGGTTTTCTCCCTTGAATTCCTCGGAGAGATCTGGGTCGAAACCATGATCGTGAAAGGGATCAACGACGACGAAGCCTCCCTGCGAAAGCTGAAAAGCCTTCTGGAGGGGATCCGTTACGATAGGCTATTCGTGAACGTCCCGGCCCGTCCGCCCGCGGAAAAGTGGGTGGAATCCCCCGACGAGGAAAGGCTACGGCAGGCCATAGAGATCCTCGGAGGAATTTCGATGGAGTTGCTCGTGTCCGGCGGGTTTTCCAGCAAGGAGGATGACGACCGGCAAGCCGTGCTCAGCATCATCCGCCGGCACCCCATGAACGCGTTCGAAATCGAGAGTTTCCTGGAATCGCGCGGCTGTACCGATCCGAAGTCGGTCCTTGAAGAACTGGAAGGGAACCCGGAAGTGGAAACCGTGAGCCGAGGCGGCCCCAAAACCTACCGTTTGCGGTAGAAAGGAAATCGTCCGTCATGGAAAGGATCGTCAAGCGCGTTGCCGCTGTCCACGATTTATCCGGTTTCGGCCGGTCTTCCCTGGCTGTCGTGATTCCCATCCTGGCCACGATGGGAGTACAGGCGTGTCCGCTGCCTACGGCGGTTCTCTCGACACACACCGGTGGATTCGAGGGATATCGTTTTCTCGACCTCACGGGTTCCATGCAGGGGATGATCGATCACTGGACGGAACTTGGAATCGCGTTCGACTGCATTTACAGCGGCTTCCTTGGATCCAGCCGCCAAATGGAAATCCTCTCGACCTGGATCGACTCCTTCCAAGAAAGGAAACCCCTGGTGGTCATCGACCCCGTAATGGGAGACGACGGAAAACTCTATTCCACCATGACCCCCGAAATCGTGGGGAAGATGCGTGAATTCACAAGGAAAGCCGACGTCATCACCCCCAACTTCACGGAAGCCGGATTCCTGCTCGGGGAAACCCGCGGAATTCCCATCCCTGAAACCGATATGAAGGCCTGGATGGAAGAGCTTTCCGGAATGGGCCCCGAAACCGTGATCGTCACCAGCGTACCGGAAGAAAAAACAGAATCCAGGAAAAGCGTCATGGCCTACAACCGCAAGGACGGCCGTTTCTGGAAGGCGGTGTTCGCAAACATCCCGGTTTACTACCCCGGTACGGGAGACGCCTTCACCAGCATCATCACGGCAAGCCTCCTGAAGAAAGACAGCCTTCCCATCGCTCTCGGGAGGGCTGTCCGGTTCATCTCCGCCGCCATCCGCGCCAGCTGCGCCCACGACTACCCCCCGAGGGAGGGCCTTCTCCTGGAACGTGTCCTCCCGCTCCTGAGCCTGCCCGTCAGGGAAGAAATCGCCGAAGAAATGGGTTAAAAGCTAGAGAAGCGTCACCGTCGCCTTTTCCACGAACCGGACGGGCCGATAGGACATCTTTGCCTCCCGCATCCCCGGATCGCCCATGTCTTCCTCGCGGTTGACCCAGGTGAAACCTCTGCAGGACCGTTCGAGAAAAATCCGGTTCATGGCCTGGTAAGCGTCCCTGAATTCAGGCGAGGCTTTTTCGAAACGGATCACGACGGTTTCATCGTCCAGCGGTTCCGCCACCGTGTAGCTCACTACGCGCCCTTCGACCCGCAGGACCCCTCCGAACAGCTCCCCGAGGCTTTCCCAATCCCGAAGGGTGGCTTCGATGGCCCGGTGCTCCTGCTCCAACGCCTTTTCGCTCCAGCAGCCATGAACGCGGCACCAGTCTTCCTGGAAAGCTACGACTTCCCCGATGTTGCACCGTCCAAGCGGTTCGAAACCGGGACGGTACGTTTCCAGGAACCGGCGCACTTTTTGGGCCTTGCTGCGAAAACGGTTCCCCTTCAGGGCGACGAGATCCTCCACGCGGTGGACGTATTCCCATTCGTTCCTGGAGGGTTCCAACCGAATCCTCCCGGGAAGGGTCTCTTTCCACCGGCGGGCCAGTTCCATCGGCACATCATGGAAAACCGTTCCGCCGGGCCAGGTCCCAGGCAACTTCTCCGTCCAATCTACGGCATCCCAATCCCCGACTGGAGCCATGACGAGCCGCTCGGGAAGGTTTGCCCGGATCCAAACCAGGGGTCCGTCCCAGGCCAATTCGTAGGCACAGACGGCATCCCAGCCCCAGAGGCTGGCAAAGGTGTAGTGAGCGGACCGCTGAGGGGTTCTCGAAAAGACCTCGCGGTACGCTTCCTTTCTTTCGATCGAGAGACGTTCCCACATGCATCCCACAGGGAGTCCTCCTTCCCGGTTCATTGTATGCTACCCACGCCCCCCATGGGAGAAAAAATCTGTTAGAATCAGTTGCAAACGCAAGGGAGGGATCGAACATCCGCCAGGAAACCAGGGAAACCAGACCGTTTCTTCAGCTTGCTCTGCTTTCTGCAGGCCATTTTTTCAACGACGTCCATTCAGCCTTCCTGCCGACCCTCCTGCCGGAAATCATCCGAAAGCTATCCCTTTCAATGGCCCAGGCGGGCTTCCTGAACTCCGCCACCGGTCTGGTCCAGATGCTGACCATCCCCTTCATGGGGGTCCTCGCGGATCGGACGAACCGGCCCGTCTTCGTCATCGCCGGGCCGATCCTTTCCTCCCTCGGAATCGCGCTGATGCCCTTCGCCCCTGGATACGCCTCACTTCTCCTGTGCCTCGGCATCTTCTCCTTCGGCAGTTCAACCTTCCACCCCCAGGGGCAGGCTTCCTCCGGGGCTGTAGCGGGGGAGACCCGGCATTCACTTTTTGTTTCCCTCTTCAGCGGGGCGGGTATGCTAGGGGCAGCCTTCAGCCCCCTTTACGCCGTCTTCTTGGTGAAAACCCTCGGATACCGGGGGCTGCCGGTTGTGCTCGTGCCTACCCTGGCACTTGCATTCGTTGTCTACCGGATCATGCCCAGGATCGATTTCACGCCCTCGAGGCAGGCCAAAGCCGGTTTCCTTTCCAGCATCTGGCAAGTCGGGAAGGTCATCTGGCCCGTCTGGGCGATCTCCCTGGCCCGGGACGCCACCTTCCAGGGAGTGCGGTTCTTCCTTCCCCTTTTTTTGACCCTCCGGGGCGGGACCCTGGCACAGGGTGGTTTTTCGATCTTCGCCATCACGATTTTGGCGGTTGCTGCCTCCCTTGTTGGCGGCTGGAGCGCCGACCGCTGGGGGACGAGAAACGTCATCGCCGTCACCCTGTCCGTTTCCCCGCTGGCAATCCTCGCCGCGACCTTCGCGGAAGGCCGTCTTTCCCTGGCTCTTTTCATCGCCGGCACGGCCCTGCTGGACGCCAGTTCCCCCATGACCCTGGCCATGGGTCAAAAACTGACCCCCCACGCCAGGGGGGTCGCCAGTTCGATCCTGATGGGCTTTTCCTGGGGCCTGGCGGGAATGGCCACCTATCCCGCGGGCATGATCGCGGACGCGCTCGGCCTTACCGCAACCCTGCGGGTTTTCGCCCTGCTGCCCCTGGCTTCTCTCCCCATCCTGTTCCGCCGCTTCTAGGACCGGATCGCCACGTAGACGAGGGGGTGCTTCCCGTTGTTCAGGATGGAATGGCGAACCCCCTTCTCTGTCAGGATGACGTCCCCCGCCCCCACCTCGGTGCTCACGCCGCCCTCCACGCAGACCCCGAAACCGCCCACGATCACCTTCATTTCGGAATGCTCTTCGTGAGCATGCTCGTTTACGGCGCTGCCGGGCTCCAGTTCGATCCACGAAACCTCCCGGAAGGGACTCCCCTCCAGGATGTCGGCGGGGAACAGGACCTTGGCGCAGACCCCCTCCGTAAAGTTGGGATTGATCGTGCACGTGACGTTTTCCATCTGATCCGAACGAATGATCATCGTTCATCCCTCCCGCGACCCTTTGTGATTTATGGTGAAGGATTGAAAATTCGCTTGAGAATCTCCTGCTGGATCGCATCCTGCAGGTCCGGTTTCGTGCCCGGTTCCGACGGAGCACTCTCCCCTCCCGGAGGCGCAGGAGCCGGCTGCTGCAAAGTCGGCCCTTCGATCCGGAGGTCCGTCAGGCTGGGCTTTTCGGTCGTTCCGACCACTCGTCCCCGCACCATTCGGATGTCCCGGGTGGACATGGCCCCGGTCACCCCCTGGAGGACTCCCTGGAGGATTTCCTGCACGGATTTCCCCGCCTGGAGCACTCCTCCCCGGACCCCGCCGACGAGGGCGTTCACGGCCTGGACGTTCACCCTCCCCCGCACGTTCAGGGCGAGGGCCTTCTTCGGCCCGACCGTCCCGTCGAAATCGACGTACTCGTAGAGCGGATCGCCTTCGAAGGCCTCCGCCTTCCCGTCCGAGAGGAGCAGGCGGTCTCCCTGGAGCCGGTAGGGGGCGTCCAGGAGCCGGTAACGGATGGACGAACGGCCGTACAGGGCCGAGATGGCCTTCACGTACTTGAATCCCGAGACTTCCCCGTTGCTCGCGCTGAACACCCCTGAACCCTCGGTCGAATTTTCGGCCCCTAGCGTTCCACCGCCCTGGAAATCCAGGTCGAATCGACCGGTTACCCTTCCCTCGAGCTTCGCCTGTTCCTTCAGGGCGGCGTCCAGGTCCGCACCGGAAAGCCGGAACCGAGCCGTCCACTTCCTGCCGTCCCCCAGGCTCAGGTTGCCCTGGATCTTTCCCCCGTAGGCCGAACCGGTCACGGTCGGAGCCTCCAGGCGGCCCTTCTCCAGGACCAGGGGGGTCTTCAGGTCAGCCAGTCTGGTCCCCATGAACCGGATGGTTCCCTTCGAAGCCATTTCTCCGCTCCCCTCGACCTGGCCCCCCGAAAAGCGTCCCTTGAGGGAAAGGTCGATCTTTCCGGAAGGAACCGATTCGCCGGCTCCCTGAATCCCCGAGGCCAGCGTTTTCAGGTCGAGGTCCGTTCCTTTCAGGATGAACTCCACGGTGAGCGGCCCCCCCTCCTTCGAGAGGAGGCGCCCCGTCGCCGCGATGCGCCCTTCTCCGGCCGAAGCGCTCACGGGGTCGAAAACCATGTCTGACGGCTTGCCGGACCCCTTCAGCCGCACCTCGGTCAATCTCAGTCCAGAAGCCTGCAGGACGGGGATCGAGGCTTCGACCCCCAAGAGGGGATCACTTGTGGTCCCACCCAGGGTGAGGGAGACCTCCGCCTTCCCCTGAAACGGGTCTTTCAGGCCCGCCCATGCCGAGACGGTCTGAAGCCCGACCCCCGCGGCCGAAGCCTTGAAATCGAGGCGTGCGGGCTCTTTTTCCTTCCCGGGGACCAGCCTTCCCGATCCCTTGACGGCCCCCCCCGCAAGACGGGCGGAAAAAGCCGGGACTTCGAAAGCCTCCTTCGTCCGGGTGAGGGTCCCGGAAACCGCTTCGGCCCTGGCCTTCCCGAGGGCCACCGCCTCGGAGGAAAAGCGGATTTCAAGCGGCAGCGAATCGACCTTTTCCTGGATTCGCCCCTTCACGTCGGCCTTGATTCCAGCGAGCCGGAAATCGGGCGTTTCCAACCGGTTCGAGCTGAAAGCCACGGCGAAGGAGAGGTCCTTCGCCGTCCCCGAAACCTTCCAGTCGGCCGACCCCGTTCCCGAAAGCTGCATCGTCTCCAGGTCCTTTACCCGGGAGGCGAACTCACCCGCCTCCAACCCCCTGGCCGTTCCCGAGAATTCGAAAACCGGGCTCTCGGACCGGACTTTGCCGATCGTCCCGGATCCGGAAAGCAACGCCTGGTTCCAGCGGGCGGACAGGGAGGACACCGTCACTCTTTCCCCGGCAAGGGCGAATGCCGCCCGAAGCGCCTCAAAGGTCTCCCCTTTCGCCACGAGCCGGTCCGAGGACAACTGCCCTCGGACCGAAGGGGCCTTTAGCGGACCGGAAAGGTTCAAATCCGCCTGCAGGGTTCCCTTCCCGGCGAGATCCTTCAGGCCGGAAAAGCGGGACGACATCCTTTCCAGCGAAACCGACGCCGCCTTGACGGACAGGGCCAGGACCGGGGCCTTCTTCAGGTCCAGCGTGCCCTCAAAACTGACCGGTCCCCCCATCCAGGCCCCGGACCCCTTGAGCGACAGGATCCGGTTCTCCGCCAGGGTCACCTCCGCAGCAGCCTTCTCCAGGACGTCCCCCCGGAACTCGAGCGCCGGCGACTCCACCCTTCCCTGGAGCCGGATTGACGGGACGGTCCCCGAGAAGGACATTCGGGGAACGTTGATCTTTCCCTTGATACCTTCCAGCTCGGGAAACCGGGCCCGGAGGGTTTCGACGGGCATGTTCCCCGCTGCCAGGTTTCCCTTGATCGCCGCGGGACCTTTTGAAAGAGCCACCTCGAGGGCTCCGGAGAAGCTCCCCTCCCCGGCTTTCCCCGAAAGTCCATCCAGCCTCAGCGTTCCAGAGGAAAAGGCCACCGAAGCTTCGGCGGCATCCACGGAGAAGCCGTAGATCTGCCCTGCCGACAGCTTCAGCTTTCCCTGGATCCGCGGGGCTTCCCAGGTACCGGAAAGAGAGATCGGGCCGGAGACCGTCCCCTTCAGGTCCCCGGCCTTCCCGGCACCCGGCCAGAAAACCGGGACGTCGGAAATGTCCAGGCCCTCCACGGAGCCCTCCACGTCCAAGCCGGGACGGACCGCCCCGGCGAATGCCCCTTTCCCCTTGCGGATCGCCAACTCCAGGCTTTCCAGCACGGTCCGCGTTCCAGCGTGCTCCAGGCGGACCTTTCCCGAAAAGGGCACGCCGCGGGTTTCTGCCTTGAAATCGGCCTCGTAGCGTGAACCCGAAACGGACGCTTCCAGCCCAAGCACCTTGACCCCCCCGAACCCGGTCCTGATAAGCCCCCCGTTGACCACCAGGCGGCTGACTTCGAGTTTCGAGGCGCCGGGGCCCTCGAACTGCTTCATGAAATCCGCCGCCCGGGCCAGGTCCATTTCGAGCCCTGACAGCGAGAGGCTCCGGACCTCCGGGTTCGAACCGAAGAGTGAAAGGAGTCGGAAGGAGATCGAAAGATCGCTCGCCGAGAGGACCGGCTTTTCCTTGTATGCCAGGGAGATCCGCCCGAAATGGAACCCGGCGAGGGGATTTCCCGACACGCCCTCCAGCGAAAGCTCGGCTCCCAACCTCTCCCGGGCGATTTCCACGGCTTTCTGCGCGACCAGGTCGGCGGCGAGGTCGCTCTTTCCCAGGATCCAGAAGGCTGAACCGGCGAGGAGGGCGACACCGGCGAGAAGGGCGATCGTGATTTTCTTCATCTTCGACACTCGGCATCACTCTTTCTAAAAGATACGTCACTTCGGTAAAGTTATTTTAACACAAAAAACGGGGAGGGCCCTCTGGCGCCCCCCCGCGTCGAGCGCTTTCCCTAGAGCAGGGCCCCCTCACCGAAGTGGAGGTACAGCGGGTGCCTCAGGCAGATCTGCCGGACCTCTTTCCGAAGGGTCTCCAGGAGCCGGTCGTCGGAGGCGTTCGAGAGGGCCTTGTCCATCAGCGATCCGACATGCTTCATGTCTTCGGCTCCCAGGCCGCGGGTGGTGACGGCCGCCGCCCCGATGCGGATTCCGGAGGTCACGGTGGCAGGAGCGGTGTCGAAGGGAATCAGGTTCTTGTTGACCATGATGCCGATCTTCGCCAGGGTTTCCTCGGCAAACACGCCCGTCATGCCGCGGGGACGCATGTCCACGAGCATGAGGTGGTTGTCGGTGCCTCCGGAAACGATCCGGTAGCCCGCCGCCCCAAGGGTTTCGGCCAGCGTGGACGCGTTTTTCACCACCTGCGCCTGCATCCGGGCGAACTCCTCCGTCCCTGCGATCCGGAACGTCACCGCCTTGGCCATCACGTTCTGCAGGATGGGCCCGCCCTGGGTCCCAGGGAAGATGGCCTTGTCGATCTTCTGGGCGTACTCCTTCCGGCAGAGGATGAATCCTCCCCGTGCGCCGCGCAGCGTCTTGGTCGTCGTGGAAGTGACGAAATCCGCGTACGGAACGGGGCTAGGGTGGACCTTCGCCGCCACGAGCCCGGCGATGTGGGCCATGTCCACCATGAAGAGAGCCCCGACCTTGTCCGCGATCTCCCTGAAGCGCGCGAAGTCGATGACCCTGGGATAGGCGCTCCCGCCCGCAACGATCAGCTTCGGGCGGTGCTCCAGGGCCAGGGACTCCACCTGGTCGTAGTCGATGCGCTCTGTCTCGGGGTGGACCCCGTAGTGGACGATGTTGAAGAACCGGCCGGTAATGGAGGCCTTGGCACCGTGGGAAAGATGTCCGCCGTGGCGCAGGTCCATGGAGAGGATCGTGTCGTGGGGCTGCAGGACAGCCTGGTAGACGGCGAGGTTCGCGTTGACGCCCGAGTGGGGCTGAACGTTGGCGTGGTCCGCCCCGAACAGGCTCTTCGCCCGCTCGATGGCCAGGGCCTCGATGCCGTCGATGAACTCGCAGCCGCCGTGATAGCGGTTGCCGGGGTAGCCTTCCGCGTACTTGTTCGTCAGGATGGAGCCCTGCGCTTCCAGGATGGCGGGCGGGACGAAGTTCTCCGAGGCGATCATTTCCAGGGTGCTGTTCTGCCTTGCGGCTTCCTTGTCGAGGAGCGCCGCGATTTCCGGGTCGACGAGGCTGAGCGTTCTCATGGTTTCTCTCCTTTCGGTCCGTTTCTTGGAGCCATCCTATTGTATCCGATATTTCAGGCAAGGGTCTTCCGGAACTTCAACAGGCTGACCCCGAGGAAGAGCACCAAAAGGCCGCTGAGAGCCACGACCTGGTACCACAGGATGGCGAGGCCGACCCCCTTTAGCAGGATCCCGCGGCTGATCTGCAGGAAGAACGTCACCGGCAGGATGTTGCTGATGACCCTGAAGAAAAGCGGCATCGCTTCCCTTGGGAACATGAAGCCGGACAGGAGGATGCTCGGCAGGAGGCCGAAAAACGACATCTGCATGGCCTGCATCTGGGTCCTGGCGATGCTCGAGATCAAGAGCCCCCAGGCCAGGCTGGCCAAAATGTGGAGGGAGGCCAACAGGTAAAGGAGGAGGAGGCTTCCCTTGACGGGGACCCGGAACACCGCCACCCCGATCAGGATTCCAAGGGTAAGCTGCACGTACCCCACGACGACGTAAGGGAGGATCTTCCCCACCATGAGCTCCCAGGTCTTCATCGGCGTTACGATCAGCTGTTCCAGGGTTCCCCGCTCCCGCTCCCGCACGATGGCCATCGAAGTGATCATCATCATCGTCATGGTCAGGACAACCCCGAGGATCCCGGGCACCATGTAATGGGAAGAAACCATGTCCGGGTTGTACCAGGGCCGTATCCGGATGTCCACCGGCAGCTCCACGGGTCCGGGACGACCGGGGGAAAGCCTCCGAAGCAGGATTTCCTGGGACTTGATGAGGCCGACCATCTGGGCGGTGCTCAGCGCCGAGCCTGCGGACATGGAATCCGATGCGTCGACGATGACCTGCACGGTAGCCTGCCTGCCGGACCGCAGGCGCTCCTGGTAGTCCGGGGGGATGGCGATCCCCACCTTGACCTGCCCTCCCTGGACCAGCGCGTTCATCTCCTCCAGGCTGCCTGCCCCGCGGACGATATCGAAATAGCCCGTCGCGCGGAACGAACGGACCAGTTCCCGGCTCTCCGCAGACAGGGACTGGTCGAAGACCGCGGTCGACAGGTGCTTCACCTCGGTGTTGATGGCAAAGCCGAAGATCAGAAGCTGGATGACCGGCAAAAGGCCCATGATCGCCAGCGTCAGGCGATCCCTGCCCATCTGGATGAATTCTTTGACCAGGAGCGCCTTGAGCCTCCTCATGAATTCCTCTCCTTCCTGTGTTTCCTGACCAGGTGAACGAAGACGTCCTCCAGCGAGGGGACGATCCGGTTCGCTCCCATGGAGGCCACCTCGTCCTCCCACCCGCTTTCGACCTGCAGGTGGAGGGCCCTTCCGTGGACGGACGCGTCGACGATCCCCGGGCGCCTCTCCAACTTCTCCAGGAGATCCATGGGGTGGTCCGATAGAAGTTCCCAGGAGGAGCCCGGGAGCAATTCCTTCAGTTCGCGGGGAGTCCCGGAGGCGATGAGACGGCCGTCGAACATGAACCCGATGGCATCGCAATGCTCCGCCTCGTCCATGAAATGGGTTGTCACCATGATCGTCGTCCCCCCCGCCGCCAGCTCGTAGATGATGTCCCAGAACCTCCTTCTCGAAACCGGGTCGACACCGCTGGTGGGCTCGTCCAGGAAAAGGAGCTCGGGCCTGTGCAGGATCGCGCAACCCAGGGCCAGCCTCTGGCGGATGCCCCCTGAAAGGGATCCCGCAAGGTCCCGGGTCCTCCCGGAGAGGCCGGCCATCCCGACCACTTCCTCGATCCGTCCACGGGCGACCGACCTGGGGAGGCTGAACATCCCGGCGTAAAACTCAAGGTTCTCGGAAACCGTCAGGTCATCGTAAAGGCTGAACCGCTGCGACATGTACCCCAGCCTCGACTTGACCGCATCCCGGTCCCCGGCGATGTCCAGCCCGAGAATGACGGCGCTTCCCTCGGTCGGCTCCAGGATTCCCGTCAGCATCCGGATCGTGGTGGTCTTCCCGGAACCGTTCGGCCCCAGGAAACCGTAGACCGATCCCTGGGGGATCGAGAAACAGACGTGGTCGACCGCCGTAAAGGAACCGAACCTGCGGGTCAGGTCCCGCGCCACCACCGCGTTCATTTCAGGGGACCTCCCTGGCCATCTCGACAAAGGCGTCCTCGAGGCTGGGGGGAATCTCCCTGAGGGACAGGACACTCACTCCCGCTCGATCCAGGGCTTGCTCCACCTGCCTGCGGGCCTCGACGGGATCGTCGACCACGAGGTGGAACGCGCTGCCGAAGGCGTTGACCTCCCGCACCGGGACTCCCGCGAGCAGGGGCCTCAAGTTCCTGGCCTGCGCCCGGACCTCCAGGACATGCCGAGGGAAAGCCCGGCAGATCGCCTTCGGAGAATCACAGGCCAAAAGCCTTCCCTCGTGCAGGAAACCGGTTCGCGTGCAAAGTTCCGCCTCGTCCATGTAGGGAGTCGTGACGAAGATCGTGATGCCCCGGCGGTTCAGGTCATAGAGGAGCCTCCAGATCTCCCGCCTGGAAACGGGATCGACCCCGGTCGTCGGTTCGTCCAGGATAAGGAGGCTGGGGCTGTGCATCAGGCCGGCAGCCAGGGCCAGCTTCCGCTTCATTCCCCCGGAAAGGGCATCTGCCAGGCGGTCGGAGAAGGCAAGAAGGTTCGTGAAGGTCAAAATCTCCCTCCCCCTTTCTTCGACTTCCCCCGGGGCCGCCCCGTAAAGGGCACCGAAAAGCCGGATGTTCTCCCAGACCGTGAGGTCCCCGTAAAGGGTGAAAGCCTGGGGGACCGTGCCCAGCCTGCCCCTCACCTTTTCCGGGGCACCTGAGCCCAGGACGGACAGGCGTCCCTGCTCCGGGCGAAGGACACCCGCCAGGATGCGGACCAGGGTCGTTTTTCCAGCGCCGTCCGGCCCCACGAGACCGAAGATCTCCCCCTCGCGGACTCCAAGGGAAACCTCGCGCAGGACCCTTCGATTCCCGAAGGAGAAAGAAAGGGATTCGGCCTCAATCAACATGAAGCGTCACGTCCGCCGGCATGCCGGGCTTGAGCGCCCCGTCCGCGTTCTCGACGGCGATCTCCACCGCAAAAACGAGGTTGGCCCGTTCTTCGGTCGTCAGGCTTTGCCTCGGGGTGAACTCGGCCCGGTCCGAGATGGTCCGGACCCTTCCCCGAAAAACCTTCCCCGGAAAGGAATCGACCCGGACGTCCGCCTCCTGCCCAATCTTCAGCCTGCCGAGAACGGTGCTGGGAAGGTAGATCTTCACCCAGCAATCGGACATGTCCGCCACGGTCGCCAGGGCAGCTCCTGCGGGGAGGAATTCCCCTTCCTCGAAGTTTTTCGAAAGGACCACGCCGTCTTTCGGGGAAACCAGGACCGTATCCGCAACCCGGGAGAGTGTCACCCGGTGCAAGGCCTCCAGCCTGCGGACCTCGGCCTCCTGGGCCCTGACCACGTCGGATCGCGTACCCGACCTGACAAGGGAAAGCCTCTGCCGGGCCGCAGAGAGGTCGCTGGATGCGAGGTCGCGGCGTGCGGTGACGTCGTCCATTTCCTTTCTTGCGATGACCCTTTCCGCGTATAGGGCCGAAAAACGCACGAAGTCGGCCTGGGCCAGGCCGAAACGGGTTTCGGCCGCTTTGACGAAGGCTTCCGCCTCGCGGATCTCCTGGGGCCGGGGGCCGCTTCTCAGGTCCTCCAGGACCGACTTCGCCCGCGCCAGGCCTTCCCTGTCCTGCCGAACCAATGCCTCAAGGTCGGGTCGATAGAGGCGGCCCAGCACTTGCCCCTTCCTGACGGCGTCCCCTTCCCGGGCCGCGAGCTCGGCCAGGGTCCCGTATTCCTTGGCCGTCACGACGACCTCCCTGACCTCGATCGTCCCCGCCGCGACGATGGCGCCGTTTCTCCCGTTCCCGAGAAAGCGGCACAGCGCCACGCCGGCTGCAATCGCCAGGACCACCAACGAAAGGACTGCCAGGATCCTATGCTTCACGGCAGGCCACCCCTTCCCGGAACAGCGAGAGGATCGCCTCCGGCAGGCCTTCAAGGTTCTGTTCCGGCTCGAGGATCACCTTCCGGGCCACCGGTCCCACGAGGAACAGGTAGTTCGACATGGACGCGAGCAGCAGGGCCGCGACGGCCGGGTCCGTGCCCTTCTTCAGGTCCCCTTCCGTGACGGCCTCGGAGATCGAGGCCCTCAGCATCCCCGCCACCCTCTCCACGTGAGGGACGATCACGGTCTCGAAGCAGGGGGTCGGGTCAGCCATTTCACGGTTGATGAAACGGATCAGGGAAGGATTGGCCGCGTGAAAGGCAAACAGTCCCCGCACGAATCCCTCGATCCGCTCCATCGGTGACCGGTCCCGGGACATGACCGTCCCGAAGTGCCGCTCCAGCTCCGCCCAGATTCCCTCCAGGACGGCCCGGTAGAGGTCCTCCTTGCCGCCAAAGTAGTACGATACGGCTGCCGCGTTGGCCCCCGCGGCCCTGGCGATTTCTCTCACGGACGTCCCGTCGAACCCTTTTTGGGAGAAAAGCGCCCTGGCCGCCGAAAGCAACCGTTCCTTCACCGTGTCATCCAAGTCTTGCGCCCCCTTCAGGCTCAAAAGCCTAAAACAGTTGTTTAAAACGCTTGTTCACAATCCTACTCCTCTTTCCATTCGCGTCAAGGGTGAAAAAAAAGCCGGCCCGCTCAAGCCGGGCCAGCTTTCGTCCGATCAGGCATCACCGGGGTCAGAGGCTCAGTAAGGGCAATCCATGCCGAGCCTGGCCGCTTCCTCGGCCCACTCGGGGACCGGGGGAACCTGCTCGTCCTCCGGCAGGACGGGCAATTCCAGGAAGAAGGGACCTTTCCTGGAAAACATCGCTTCCAGTGCCGGGCCGAGTTCCCCGGAACCGGCCGCGCGTCCGGCCTCGAGGCCGAACCCCCTTGCCACCGCAGGGTAGTCCGTCTCGGAAAAGTCGGTGGCAAACCGCCCGACCCCCCCGGAGAAGCGGGAGGTGGCACGGATCCAGCCGAAACACTCGTTGTTGAAAAGCACGACCTTGACGTCGCGCCCCGATCGCTTGAGGGTCTCCAGCTCTCCTGCGGTGAACCCGAAACTGCCGTCGCCGGTCAGGACAACGACGGGACCGTCATGGGCATAGGAGGCCCCGAGTCCCGCCGGAAGGCCGTAACCCAATGCCCCCACAGAGAAATTGACGATCCATTTCCGGCCTGGGCCCTTCAGCTTCAGGAACGCCGATGCGTACACTGCGCTGATGCCGGGATCCGCCACGACCAGGGCGTTTTCCGGGAGAGCTCTTTCCAGTTCCCGGACAAACCGCATCGGGTGGACCGGTGCTCCTTCACGGCCGAAGCAGGCAGCCAGGGAAACCATGAACGCCTCGCGGGCGCGGCGGTTTTCCTCCGCCCTCGCGGCCGCCGTTTCACGGTCGATCGGCCGCCCGCGGTCGAGCATCACTTCGAGGGTGGCCTTCGCGTCGCCGAGCAGGGGCAAGGCCTCCGGGTAATTGTTCCCCAGCTCTTCGCCGCTCACGTCCAGGTGAATCAGGGTCTGGCCCGAACCGGGAACGGGGATTTTCCAACCGTCCGTCCCCGCCGAGTCCGTGCTGCAACCGACGAAGAAAATGCAGTCGGCATCCAGGATGCGGCCGTTCGAATAGCGGGTTCCTCCCCGGGCCCCGATCACCCCGAGGGAAAGGGGATGGGTCTCATCGAAGGCCCCCTTCCCGTTGATCGTCGTGCCCACCGCGGCCCCGTAGCGCTCCGCCAGGGCCTGCAGGGGTTCCCAGGCCTGGGAGGCGAGAACTCCCTGACCGCAGACGATGACGGGCTTACGGGCCTTCTCGAGTGCCGCCAGGGCCAGGTCGACCGACGCAAGGGCCGCGACGGGGCGATGTCCCGGGAAGCGGGCAAAATCGGGCTGAACCGCCAGGTTGGGCGATTCGGCCTCCTGGGCCAGCAGGTCCATCGGAACCCTCACGTGGACCGGCCCGGGCTTTCCGGTGGTGGCGATCCGGAAGGTCCTCCGCACCACATGGGGCACCTCGTCGGGATGGGTCAGGGTGAACGTGGCCTTCGTGATCCCCGAGAACAGGGCCGACTGGTTCAGGCCCGTGAGCATGTTCCGGCTTTCCATGTGGAGCGGGATGTCGGAGGTGAAGGCGATGACCGGGTTCGCCCCCTTGAAGGATTCGGCGATCCCCGGAAGGATGTGGGTGCTCCCCACGCTGGGGCTTTCGCAGATTCCAGGGCGTCCCGACGCCTTGGCGTACCCGTCCGCCATGAAAGAACTGCTTCGCTCGTCCCTCGTCAGGACGTGCTCGATCTCCCCGAACCCGCGCCACGTCTCGTACCAGGGGAGAGTGGTCTCGCCCGGCAACCCGAACACGTGGCGCACCTCGTATCCTTTCAGCATTTCAAGAAGAACCTGGGCGACTTTCAACGCCAACCCTCCCTATGGATACCGACGTCCCCAACGGCCTAGACCAGGCGTGCGAGCAAGGCGTCCCGCTCTCCGCAAAGGCAGTCGATGGGGGGGATTTCCAGCAAAGTGTAGCACCCGGGTTTCTGGCGAGTCGAGGCCCGCGCGGCCGAAACCATGACCTGGGCCGTCGCCGCCGGATTCATGACCGACATGATGAACTCCATCCGCTGGTTGTGCGAGGCCCCGGAAACCCCTTTCCGCTCCATGTGGACCCCGTGTCCCATGTCCTGGAGGGCCGGGATGTCTTCCGCGGGGTAGAACACGCATTCGTCGTGCGAGAAGTAGGGGTCGGCCTTGATCCTGGCCGTGACCGAATCGAAGTCGTAGCCGGGCCGGGTCTTCACGTAGATCAGGCGCCGGTGAAGCCCCGTCCCGATCGGGATCGTCACGGAAAGGGCGTCTTCGACCCCCTCCAGGGCCTTGATGGCGACGGTGTGCCCCATGCTCATGCCCGGCCCGAAGTTCGTGTAGGTGATCCCCCGCGGGGCGATCGTCTCCATGACGGCCCGGACGACCGAATCCGTTCCCGGGTCCCATCCTGCCGAAATGACCGCCACGGAGTTTCCGGCTTTTGCCGCCGCTCCCAGGGAAGCCCGCAGTTCCATGACCGGTTTTCCGTGGATGTCGAAGCTGTCCACGGTGTTGATTCCCTTTTCGAGGTAGCCGGGAGCCACCTCGGGAACGGCACGGCTGGCGATTCCAAGGATCGCGACCTGCACCGGCCCGAGCCGTTCGACGTCCGTGACGACTTCAAGCTCCGGGCGCTCGCCCTTCAGAACGCGGGCCTTTTCCGGGTTTCTCAGCACCACTCCGGCCAATTCCATGTCCGGGCTGGCCTGGACGGCCTGCACAGCCTCCTGGCTGACGTGGCCAAAGCCGACGACGGCAACGCGGATCTTGTCCATTCCTTCTTCCTCCTTGTCCGGGGACCGGAATTTTCGCTCATCATTGGTGAGTACCATGATCGTATCCCTCCGCGCCGTCCTTGTCAACCGGGAAAGCAAAAAAGGCGGGCCGCCTCCCGAGAGGCGCCCGCCTTGACTGCAAATCGGCCGGAATCCTTATTTCTTCTCTCCCAGGACGACGGCAAGGTCTTCCAGGAGGGCCTGGAGTTCCTCCTCGTGGTTCACCTCGTCCTGGAGGATGGACAGGACCATGTTGTAGGTCAGGAGATCCTTGTCCTTCGTCATCTCGGCCAGGGCCGAGTAAACCGAGATGGCGCACTGCTCCCCCTTGATGTTCTGTTCGAGGATCTTCGCGACGAACGGATCCTCCGGGGCATCGTAGCCGCAGTTCGTCCACTTGTACCATCCCTCGGGGGTCGTCACCGGGGTGCCCCCGAGCTGGATGATCCGCATCGCCACCATGTCCGCGTGCCTCAGCTCGTCGGCCGAATGCTGGACCAGCTCCGCGATGACCGCTTCCTTCGTCGGCCCCTTGACGAGCTTCGCCCCGAGCCAGTACTGGTAATAGGCCAGCCATTCGTCCGCAAATGCCCGGTTGAGGAGCTTCAGCACCTCGTCCACATCCATGCCGACGATCGAACGTCCCCTTGTACCCATCCTCACTCCCCCTTTCCGTGTATTTTATTTTACCTCATCGCCGCGACCTTTCCCTACTATAATGGCCGAAGGAAGGGGGGAAAGGATCGTGGCGACCCTGGATCTCGAAACGTTCACGCGGCTCGCAGGCGCCATCGCCGACGAGATCCCTCAGCGGCTGCTCCGGGACTTGAACGGCGGCATCTCGGTCCTGCCCGGCAAGAAGCGGGACGGGAAGTACTACCTGATGGGGGAGTACATCGAGGACCCCGTTCTGGGAAAGGTCATCTTCATCCATTACGGTTCGTTCCGGGAGATCCTCGGGAACGCCCCCGTGGAGGAATGGGAGGAGGAGCTTCGGGAAACCATCGTCCACGAGCTTCGGCACCACGTGGAATCCCTTGCGGGGGTCGACGACCTTTCGGTCGAGGAGGAAAAGGAACTGGCGGCCGAAGAGGAGGAAAACGGAGCTTCCAGCGGATGAAACAGCGGGGGGACCCAGGGCTTCGGGTCCCCCCCGCTTCATGGGATTTCCCCGGGGGTTCCGCTAGATGCAGCAGGGTTCGAAGAAGAGCTCGTTCTCCTCGAACCGGCTGTAGCGGAACACCGATACGTCGATGAAGGGCGTTTCGTTGTTCACCAGTTCCGCCATGATGCGCCCGATGGAGGGCCCGAACTGGAGGCCGTGGCCGCTCCACCCGCAGTCGATGAAAAGCCCTTCCATGGGCGTTTTCCCCACGATCGCCTGGTGATCCGGCGTGATGTCGTAGGGGCCCGACCACTGGCGGACCACACGGATCTCCTTCAGGATCGGCAGCCTGGGGACGATGCGTTTCGTCACCTCGTGGAGGAAATGCCAGTTGACGATGTACTCGGCGTCGTGCTCGTCCTTCGGGTTGTCCCACCCCATGTAGAAGGTGCCGTTCGGGCACTGCTTCACGTAGGCCCCGTCGTCCTGGCAGAGGGTCATGGGGTGCTTGATCCGCTCCACGGGCTCGGTGATGAGCACCTGGTGCCGCTCGGGAGTGATGGGGATGTCGAAACCGGCCCACTTGCCGACTTCCACGCTCCAGGGCCCGGCGCAGCAGACCACGGCATCGGCCTCCCAGTCGCCCCGGGTGGTGTGGACCCCGGCCGCACGGCCGTTCTTGACGATCAGCCCCGTGACGGGGGTTTTCTTGTAGATTTCAGCCCCGAGCTTTGCCGCCGAGTCGGCATAAGCGAAACAGAGGGTATGCGGGTTGATGTGCCCGTCTTCCTGGCAGAAACTGCCGCCCAGCATGCCTTCGGTGTTCAGGTACGGGGCCACTTCCTTGATGCCCTCCACCGTCAGCATCCGGCTGGGACTTCCCAGGCTGTTCTGCAGGGCCACGTTTTTCTCCATTTGGGCCATCTGCCCTTCCGTGTAGGCGACCCAGAGGTAGCCTGCCGGATCGTACTCGAGGGAAAGCGGGTAGTTGAGGTCCTGCTCGAGGGTCTTGAAGACCTGGATGTTGTACTGGGCCAACCGGCAGTTCACTTCCGTGCCGAACTGCAACCGGATCCCCGCTGCGCTGCGGCCGCTGGCCCCCGAGGAGATGAAATCGCGTTCGAAAAGGGCGACCTTGAACCCCTTCCGGGCGAGATGGTAGGCGGTGGAACATCCATGGACACCGCCGCCGATGATGGCGACGTCAACCTTGTTCATAGGCATGCGAAAAGACCTCCCTTGGCATCGTCAGGGGAGAGCTGCCTCGCTCTCCCGAACACTGGACAAGCCGCTCGGGTTCAGTCCGACCTTTCACACGGAGGTCTTTTTCGGCATCCCCTTGGCAGGGGCAGGTGCCAGTCGTCCTGGCAATTCATCCCTTTTCGCTCCCCCGTCCCGTCGTTCAGCGTTTCAGCTGGAACCCTTCTCCCACCTTGTCGCCGGGCTGTTTCAGGAGAAAGTTGAAACCGGTGACGTAGGACCGGCTTTTGAGGAACGGGAGGACCGTGTCAAAGCCGCCTACTTTCGGACCTGGTTCATACCAGCCTTCGAACAGGCTGTCCGTGATGCTCTGGTGCAGGAACTTCTCGCCCGGGGCAAGCTTCCCCTTGGCGGCCAGGAGCGCCATCTTCGCGCAGGTGCCGGTGCCGCAGGGGGAACGGTCCTGGTTTCCCTCTCCCCAGACCACCGTGTTCCGTGTGACCTGGCCGGGCCTCTCCAGGCTGAACTCCACCAGGGCCACGTGGTCGATGGCCTTCTCCTCGGGGTGCTGCACCTTCACCGTCCGGTTGACCTCTCTCAGGATCTCCAGTCCCAGCGGCACGATCCGCCCGCACTCGGCGGGTGAAATTTCGAGGTCCAGCTGCCCGGCCGGGACGATGGCGAAGAAATTGCCCCCGTAGGAGATGTCCAGGTGAATCTTCCTGCCCAGCGAGGGGACCATCAGCTCGATGTCCCGGGCGTAGACGAAAGCCGGGACGTTGCTCAGGATGACGTCCCCCACGATGTTGTCCTTCACTTCGACCTTGAGGCGGACGAGGCCCGCCGGGGTGTCCAGCACGACCTCCGTGAACGGCTCGGTTTTCGGGATCATTCCCAGGTCGACCAGGGTGCGGCCCAGCCCGATGGAACCGTGTCCGCACATGGAAAGGCTTGTTGCCGCGTCCATGAAGATGATCCCGTAATGGGCCTCCGGATGACAGGCCGGAACCAGCAGGGCGCCAAACATGTCCGAATGCCCGTGGGGCTCGTTCATGACAAAGGCCCTGAAATCGTCGTGATTCTCCATGAAATCCAGCCACTTCTCGGTGATCGTAGCTCCCTTGAGGAGGGGCCCACCGCCCACGACCAGGCGCGTCGGTTCACCACCCGTATGGGTATCGACCACCGCTGCAAACCGCTCTATGTCCATCTTGCCGTCCTCCCAAAGGTCTGAATTGGATGCCAAATTAAGCCCTTCCAGTTTCGTATGAAAAACCCGGGCTGTCAAACAAATTCCATTTTTCGCAAAGTCGGTGAACCGGACTACAGGGGCAAAGCCCAGGGACTTCGGATCTCCTCGAGCTCCCGGAAGGCGAACCGCTTTTCCCGGAACAGGAAAAGGCAGGCGTCCACAACGTTCTCGTCGAAGAGGGTGCCCCTGCAAGCTGGGCGACTTTTCGCTGGTGCCCCGCCGTGTAGGGATCCCTGGCCTCCGCCGTGGAAGAGAGGACCTCCACCGTTTGCTTCCAGGCACGGTCCATCCTCTGGAGGCTTCGCTTCAGGTCTTCCCGGTTCGCCAGGAGGGCCCTTTCGGCGGCCTTGCGGTCCCGGATGTCCCGGTAGAGGAAATATTCCCCGATCTTGCCTCCCTCGCTGAAGACCGGGACGCCCTGGGCCTGAACGTCGATTCGCTTTCCGTCCTTCGCCGTCCGCACTGTCTCGAACGAAGTGGGCAACCCCCTTCTTGCACGGTCGGTAATGCGGGAGGCCTCCTCCTTCCGGTCGGCAGGAACGAGGAGATCGTCCAGGTGCCTTCCCCTGCACTCTTCGCCGGTAAAGCCGAACAACTCGAAAAAGGGTCGATTGACCCTCACCACCATCCCTTCTGCATCCAGGAAGGCGATGGCTTCCGGTGAATTTTGAAAGAGGTTCTCGAGGGTGTCCTTCTGGACCCGGAGCGCTTCCCGGCTCTTCAGGAGCTGGCGGGCAAGCCGCACCGCCTTTTTCCGGAAAAGGAAGGCCGCGAAAAGGAAAACCAAAAGCAGCAAACCGGCTCCCCAGGCCGCGGGAACGACCCAGCCCGGCAGGCGGTCGGCGGCTCCCCCCTCGATCCACTTCGACATGGACCGAAGCCACTCGGAATCCTCGAGGGTTTTCATCTGCCCCAGGTGGAAATCCAGGACCTGCAGGAGGACGGCGCTCCGTCCCAGCGGAGCGGCGAACCTGAGCTCGACGGGGGAAATCACGATAGGGGTGCGCGTCACGTGGAAACGGCCCTGGTTGGCCTGTCCGTAGGAACGGCTGACCAGGCCCACTGGGGCTTTCCCGGACTCCAGTGCCCGGAATACGTCCGGGTAGTCGTCCACTTCCAGGGCTTCGAATCCGATTCCAAATCGACCGGCGAGGTCCCTGAACGACCGGGCATAGGTATCCCCCCGGACCATGGCCACCCCGGCCATCAGGTCGACCTTAGCACGCTTTCGCCTTCAGCGGTACAGCTTTTGAAGAAAACTCTTCAACCCTTCCAGGGAAGCTTGAAGATCACCTTCCGGACCCGGCGGGCCTCGCCTTCCTCCGGCGAAAGCATGGCCTTGTGGGCATCGTTCGGGGCGAAGAAAGCGAACCCGCCGGGCTGGACCTTCATGAAATTCCCGGTCCCGGAAAGGACCTGGCAATCGTTTTCTTCGTCGTACTCCCCCTTGGGAGCCATCGCCGAAAGCGGGGCGAACCCCATGACCTCCTCTCCCGAGAGGACGACCTGGAGATCGGCGAAACGCCGGTGGGCCTCCCACTCCTCGCATCCTTCCGGGACCGTCGTCCCTTCCGCCACGATCGCCACCGCCCCGGTTCCTTCCAGCGGATACCGCCCGGGTTCAAGGGTATCCGCTCCGCCTTTCTCCAACCAGGCCAGGGCTTCTTCGACCCCCTCCGCGGGAACGCGGTAATGCCGGAATTCTTCGATCCTGCCCGTGATCATCCTGACCCCGCCCTTCCTTTCCGAAACTGAGTGTAGAATAGCCACCATGCGCAAGACCATTCTAGCGGACGCAACGATGCTCCTGGTCGCCTTCCTCTGGGGAGCCGGATACCCTGTGAGCGATTTCCTCCTCCAGGAAATGGGCCCCCTGTGGCTATCGGCGATCCGTCTCGGAATCGCCGCCCTGCTCATGTCGTTTTTCTTCCGGCAGCGCATCGCCGCCGTCGAGCGGCGCCTCCTCCTGCCGGCAGCCGGGGCGGGGTTCGTCATCGCCGTCCTCTTCCTCCTCCAGATTTTCGGCCTCCTTTTCACCACGCCGGGGAGACAGGCCTTCATCGCGGGGACCAACGTCGTCCTGGTGCCCCTTCTCTACAGCCTCCTCTACCGGAGGCGCCCCGCCCCGGAGGGCCTTGCCGCGGCCCTGCTCTGCACCGCAGGCCTGATGGTGATGGCCTTCACCCCGGGGATGGCCTTCGGCAGGGGCGACGTCCTGTCCTGCCTCCTGGCGCTCTTCATCGCGCTGGACGTGATCGTCATCGGCCACCTCTGTCGCGTCATGGATCCCATGGCCCTGGCGGTCTTCCAGGTGGACACGGCGGCCCTGGTCCTCGTCGCCGCGGCGCTTCTCTTCGAGCCCTTCCCCGAAACGGCCTTATCCCTGCCGGGATGGGGGGCCCTGGCCTACCTCGTCTTCGGCCTCACGCTGTTTGCCTTCTGGGCCCAGAACTCGGCCCAGAAATTCTGCGACGACACCCACGCGGGAATCCTTCTTTCCCTCGAAGGCCCCTTCGGCTATTTCCTTTCCGTCGCCTGGGGAAGGGAAACGCTGAACGGGCAGGTCCTGCTGGGCGGGAGCGTCATCCTGGCCGGCGTCCTCCTCTCGGTCTGGTCAGAAGCGGAAAGGCGAAAAAAGAAGCAAGAAAGAGATTTATGATTCAAATGACCATTTTCATAGGGTTATTTGGCATTGAATGGGCCTGATAGTCCTCCAGACTACCCTCGATGATTTGTCCTGATGAATCCTGACCAATATAATGAACCCGTTCCATAGCGATTTCATCGAACTCCGCGGGACGCCGGACGCTTGCCGGCCCCGCGGTTTTCGCCAACTCAAGGAGGATTTCCAGATGGCAAAAACGGTAGGCATCGACTTGGGCACCACCAACTCCGTCGTGGCGGTCATGGAAGGCGGAACCCCCGTCGTCATCGCCAACGCTGAGGGGAGCCGCACCACCCCGTCCGTCGTGGCCTTCACGAAGGACGGCACCCGGCTCGTGGGGGCCATCGCCAAGCGGCAGGCGGTCATCAACCCCGAGGGAACCATCTTTTCCGCGAAACGCTTCATCGGCCGGAACTACAACGAGGTGGACTCGGAGATCAAGATCGTCCCCTACAAGGTCGTCCCGGGGCCGAACAACTCCGTCCGCTTCGAGGTGAACAACAAGACCTACGCGCCCGAGGAGATCAGCGCCCAGGTCCTGCGAAAGCTGGTGGACGACGCCAGCGCCTACCTCGGGGAAAAGGTCACCGACGCCGTCATCACCGTGCCGGCCTATTTCAACGACGCCCAGCGCCAGGCCACCAAGGACGCCGGGCGCATCGCCGGCCTGAACGTCCTTCGCGTGATCAACGAGCCGACGGCGGCGGCACTGGCCTACGGGGCCGACAAGAAGAAGAACGAGACCGTCATGGTGTTCGACCTCGGGGGCGGGACCTTCGACGTTTCCATCCTGGACGTCGGAGAGGGCATCTGCGAAGTCCGCTCGACCTCGGGGGACACCCACCTGGGCGGCGACGACTTCGACAAGTGCGTCGTCGATTACATCGCCGAGGAGTTCAAGAAGAGCCACGGGATCGACCTGCGCAACGACCGCCAGGCCCTCCAGCGCCTCTACGAGGCCGCGGAGAAGGCCAAGTGCGAGCTTTCGTCCATGACCCAGACGGAGATCAACCTGCCCTTCATCACGGCGGACGCCAGCGGGCCCAAGCACCTGACCATGACCCTGACCCGGGCGAAGTTCGACCAACTGACCGCGCACCTCGTGGAGCGGTGCATGAACCCCGTTCGGCAGGCCCTGGCGGACGCAAAGCTGACCGAGAACGACATCGACGAGGTCATCCTCGTGGGCGGATCGACCCGCATCCCGGCGGTACAGGAACTGGTCCGGCGGATGACCGGCGGGAAGAACCCCAACATGTCGGTGAACCCGGACGAGGTCGTGGCCGTCGGAGCTGCCGTCCAGGCCGCCATCATCAAGGGCGAGGTCAAGGACATCCTGCTTCTCGACGTGACGCCGCTTTCCCTTGGCGTCGAGACCCTGGGCGGCGTCATGACGAAAATCATCGAACGGAACACCACGATCCCCTGCCGGCGGAGCGAGATCTTCTCCACCGCGGCGGACAACCAGCCGGCCGTGGATATCGTCGTCCTGCAGGGCGAGCGCGAGATGGCGCGGGACAACCGGAAGCTCGGGACCTTCAAGCTGGACGGCATCCGCCCGGCTCCCCGGGGGATCCCGCAGATCGAGGTGACTTTCGACATCGACGCAAACGGGATCCTGAACGTGTCCGCCAAGGACAAGGACACCGGCAAGGAACAGAAGATCACGATCTCCGGGTCCACCAACCTCGACAAGAGCGAGGTGGAACGGATGGTCCAGGAAGCGAAGGAGCACGCGGCGGAAGACAAGAGGCGCCGCGAGGAGGCCGACGCCAAAAACCAGCTCGAGTCGGCGGCGTACCAGGTCGAGAAGCTTCTCTCGGAACTGGGCGACAAGGTTCCCGTGCACGAAAAGGCCCGGGCCGACCAGGCCGTTTCGGACGCGAAATCGCTCCTGAAAGACGAGACAGCCGCGCTCGACCGGATCAAGTCCCTCACGAGCGACCTCCAGCAGGTGGCCCAGGGGCTGGCACAGGCCGCCAGCGCCCACCAGCAGGCCCCTGAAGGAGCCGCCCAGGGCGGTTCCTCGCAGGCGGCGGGCGACGACGTGATCGACGCCGACTTCAAGCAGAGCTAGGCCCGCCGGGAAAAGTGCGGGTTCGGTAAGCCCCTTTCGACGTGCCCCCTCCCCTGCGGCGGGGGCACGTCGGTTCCAGGGGGTCCCGAGCCGGAAGGGGGGAAATCCCATGGCCGTTACCTACAAGGACTATTACGCGGTTCTCGGCGTTCCGAGGACCGCAACCGAAGAGGAAATCCGCAAAGCCTTCCGAAAGAAGGCCCGAGAACTCCACCCGGACGTCAACAAGTCCCCGGGAGCGGAAGAGCGGTACAAGGAACTGAACGAGGCCTACGAGGTCCTGAAGGATCCCGAAAAACGGAGAAAATACGACACCCTGGGGGCCAACTGGAAACAGGGTGAACCCTTTACCCCGCCTCCGGGCTGGGACGTGTCCGGCGTGCCCTTCGGCGAAGGCGCCGGCGGGTTCGATTTCAGCGATTTTTTCCGGACGATTTTCGGGGGGATGGGCGGTTTTCCGGGGGAAGAGCCCTTCCGAAGGACCGTCCGGCGCCCCCAGAAGGGACAGGACACCGAGGCCGAGATCGAGGTCTCCCTGGAGGAAGCGGCCCGCGGCACGACCCGGCATATCGCCCTTGAAACCCCCTCCGGCCGCCGGGAATACGACGTCACGATCCCCAAGGGGGTTTCCGAGGGGACGAAAATCCGGCTGGCGGGCCAGGGGGCGCCGGGCAGGGGCGGAGGCCCCGCAGGGGACCTGTACCTGAAAGTCCGGCTGAAGAACGATCCCCGTTTCACCGTGGACTGCCACAACCTGAAAACGACCCTGGACCTGGCTCCCTGGGAAGCGGCCCTGGGATGCGAAGTCCCGGTGCAGACGCTGGACGGGACCGTGACCCTGAGGGTACCCCCGGGGATTTCCTCCGGGCAGGTGCTCCGGCTGAAAGACAAGGGGCTGCCGACCCGGGGCGGCTCCGTCGGAGACCTCCTGGTGACGGTCCGGATCGTCACCCCGAAAAACCTGACGGAGAAGGAACGGGAGCTTTGGAAGGCCCTGGCGGCCGCATCGGGTTTCAACCCGCGAAAAGGTTGACCTTCATTCACCAAGGTAGGTGATTTCTCATGGACATGAACCGATTGACGCAAAAATCGCAGGAAGCGCTAACCCAGGCCCAATCGATCGCCATCGGCTACGGGCAGACCGAGGTGGACGGCGAACACCTGCTGCTGGCTCTCCTTCGACAGCCGGAGGGGCTCATCCCGCGGCTGCTCGATCGGATGGAAACGCCCGTGGACAGCTTGACGGCTGCCGTCGAACGCGAAATCGCCCGGCGCCCGCGGGTTTCGGGACCTGGACTGGAACCGGGCCGAATCGCCATCTCCGTTCGCCTCGGGCAGATCTTGGCCGCCGCGGAAGAGCGGGCCCGGCGCCTGAAAGACGAATACGTGTCGGTGGAGCACCTGTTCCTCGCCATCCTGGAAGAAGGCGCCCAGACCCCTGCTGGAAGGATCCTCCGGCAGGCCAATATCACGACGGACCGGTTCCTGGAGGCCCTCACGGCCGTTCGGGGACACACGCGGGTAACCAGCGCGACCCCGGAGGGCACCTACGAGGCCCTTTCCAAGTACGGCCGGGACCTGGTCGCCATGGCCCGGGAAAACAAGCTTGACCCGGTCATCGGACGAGACGAGGAGATCCGCCGGGTCATCCGGATCCTCTGCCGCAAAACCAAAAACAACCCGGTCCTCATCGGCGAGCCGGGTGTCGGAAAGACCGCCATCGTCGAAGGCCTGGCCGCCCGCATCGTGCGCCAGGACGTCCCTGAAAACCTGAAGAACCGGTCGATCTACGCACTCGACATGGGAGCTCTCCTGGCGGGGGCGAAATTCAGGGGAGAGTTCGAGGAACGGCTCAAGGCAGTCCTGAACGAAGTCAAGGAAAGCCAGGGCCAGGTGATCCTGTTCATCGACGAGCTGCACACCATCGTCGGGGCGGGGAAGGCCGAGGGGGCCATCGACGCGGGCAACATGCTGAAGCCCATGCTTGCCCGGGGGGAACTGCACTGTATCGGCGCCACCACCCTGGAGGAATACCGAAAGCACCTGGAAAAGGACGCCGCGCTGGAGCGGAGGTTCCAGCCAGTCCTGGTGGAGCCTCCTTCCGTGGAGGACACGATCTCGATCCTGAGGGGTCTCAAGGAGCGGTTCGAGGTCCATCACGGGGTCCGGATCCAGGACAACGCCCTCGTGGCTGCGGCCGTGCTCTCCAACCGGTACATCAATGACCGGTTTTTGCCCGACAAGGCCATCGACCTCGTGGACGAGGCCTGCGCGATGATCCGGACCGAGATCGACTCCATGCCCGCCGAACTGGACGCGGCCCTCAGGCGCCTGCGCCAGCTGGAAATCGAGGAGGCGGCTCTGAAAAAGGAAACCGACCGGGCCAGCCTGGACCGGCTCGCCGAGCTCCAGAAGGAGATCCAGGAGCTGAGGACCGAGACGGACACCCTGAAAGCCCGCTACGAGGCCGAGAAGGTGGCGATCCAGAAGGTCCAGGCGCTGAGGGAACAGATCGAGAAAACCCGGCAGGAAGCGGAAAAGGCCGAACAGCAGTACGACCTGAACCGCGCCGCCGAGCTGCGGCACGGGACCCTTCCCGAGCTGCTCCGGCGGCTCCAGGCCGAGGAGGAGATCCTGGCCCGTAAACAGGGGGGCCAGAAACTCCTGCGGGAAGAAGTGACCGAGGAGGAGATCGCCTCCATCGTGAGCCGGTGGACGGGAATCCCCGTCACGCGGCTCGTGGAGGGCGAGCGCCAGAAACTGCTCCACCTGGACGAAGTGCTCCACCGTCGCGTTGTCGGCCAGGACGAAGCGGTCACCCTCGTGGCGAATGCCGTCCTCCGAGCGCGGTCCGGGATCAAGGACCCCAACCGCCCCACCGGCTCCTTCATCTTCCTCGGCCCCACGGGGGTCGGGAAAACGGAACTGGCGAGAGCCCTGGCGGAAGCCCTCTTCGACTCCGAGGACGCCATGATCCGCATCGACATGTCCGAGTACATGGAAAAGCACACGGTGAGCCGCCTCATCGGAGCTCCCCCGGGGTACGTCGGCTACGAGGAAGGGGGGCAGCTCACCGAGGCTGTCCGGAGAAAGCCCTACAGCGTCATCCTCTTCGACGAGATCGAAAAGGCCCACCACGACGTCTTCAACATCCTCCTCCAGATCCTGGACGACGGGCGGGTCACAGACAGCCACGGCAGGACGGTCAGCTTCAAGAACACCGTCATCATCATGACGAGCAACATCGGCGCCCCGTACCTGATGGAAGGCATCACGGCCGAGGGAACGATCCGGGAAAGCGCCAGGGAGGCCGTCATGGCGGAGCTGAGGACCCATTTCAGGCCGGAGTTCCTGAACCGGGTGGACGATATCGTCCTTTTCAAGCCCCTGAGGCTCGACGAGATCAAGAGCATCGTCAAACTCCTGCTGGAGCGGCTCAAGGCCCGCCTGGCGGAACGGAGGATCGGCCTGGAAATCACGCCGGCCGCCCTGGACCTCATCGCCCGCTCGGGGTACGACCCCGTCTACGGGGCCCGGCCCCTGAAACGGTTCCTGCAGCGGGAAGTGGAGACCCGGCTGGCCCGGGAACTGGTCGCAGGAACGGTCCCCGAAGGTTCAAAAGTCAGCGTCGACACGGAAGGGCGATCGATCGTCCTGAAAGTCGAAACCCAACCCGCCGAAGCCTAGGCAAGAACACCAAAGGGGAGGCCCCCGCCGGGTCCATCCGGCAGGGGCCTCCCCTTCGTTTTCCTGGCTGCTTCGCCTAATCCTTGAAATAGGAACAGACGTACTCGGTGATTTCCGTGCAACGGTACTTGAACCTGCTGTTGGCGGGGATCCCGAAGCTGGTTCCCGGCCCGAACGCCTTCCACCCCGTTTCGTTCGGCAGAAGGACTTCAGCCACCCCGGAGGTCATCTCCATCAGCTCCCGGTCGGCCGTTCCGAACTCGTATTCCCCGGGAAGGATGACTCCGAGGGTCTTTCTCGAACCGTCCGGGAAGAGAACCGTCCGGCTCTGCACCTTTCCGTCGAAATAGATGTTCCCTTTTGCCAGGACCGTGACATTTTCGAACTTCTCGATCATCGGCGAGCCCTCCCTGCAGGTTGGTATTCCCCCAGCAGTTTAGGCTGTCCTGGACCCTCGGGTCAAGAACGGATTCGGAAAGCAACCGGTTTTCAGGAACCCTCCTCGGGCGCGAACAGCCCCTTTTCGTCGGCGAGGGAGTAGAGGGTTTCGACGATCTCCGCGAGCGCCTGGGAATACTGCCTCGGGAAGCTCGTCCGCAGGGAGGTCCTCTTGCGGGTGATCCCGTTTTCCGTCCAGGATTTCCCGCTGGAGATCACGTTCTGGGCAAAGCCCTGCAAGTGGTCCAGCGCCCTCGCGAAACGGGCTTCCGGCGTGACCTGCTCCTCGAACTCCCGCCAGGCCCCGTAAAAGAACGCTCCGAGGTCGGGAGGCAGTTTCCCGAAAAGAGCCCGGGCTGCCTTCTCCTCCCGTTCCGCCTGGTTTTCCACCCCGGCCTCGTCGTAGGCATAGGTGTCCCCCGCGTAGAGCTCCACCAGGTCGTGACACAGCACGAGCCTCAAGACGCGCCCGACGTCGCCGGAAAAGCCAGTTTCCCCGGATAGGGCCAGCGCGTACATTCCCAGGTGCCACATGTGCTCGGCGTCGCTCTCGTGACGACTCCCGTCCGCCAGGTACCCGGCCCGGTACACGCGCTTCAGCCCGTCGATCTCGACCAGGAAATCCAGGATCCGCGCGATCCTTTCCCTGTCGACCAGGGGAACCCCTCCGGGGGAGACGGCCGTTGAAAGCTTCATGCAGGTGCTGGAGGCAGGGCATACGCCCTCGAGGGCGGACCTGGAACGGATCTCTGCCGGAAGGGCATCCCTGGAAACGGCGGTAAACCCCATCCGGGCGAACCAGCCCTCGGCGGTTTCCGTCAGCAGGAAAACCGATCGGGCCCCGGACTCGGCGGCCCGGTCGACTGCCCGCCTCACCAGGGTTTCCGCCACGCGACGCTTTCGGGCGCAGGCAGCGGAAGCGACCGACCTCAGGAGGGCGGATTCCCCCGCGATCTCGAGTCCTGCCGAACCGATGATTTTTCCTTCCTTCTCCGCCACCAGGAAGGATTCCAGGTTTTCCCCGACGCCTTCGACCGGCAACCCGCATTCCCGCAGCAGCTCCTCCACCCGGCCGAGGTCTCCTGGTTCGGCGGGCCGGATCCGGTAGTCGGCACCCTCCATCCAAGGCTGCACCGGCCGCCTGGCGGTGACCGAAGCGGAAGCCAGCGCTCCGCTCACCTCCTCGGCGGCTTCAGGCGGCAGGTCGGGAAACATCCCCGCGAGTTCTTCCCGGGTGAAACGGAAAATCCTTTCCGGGACGATTCGCACTTCCTCGAACCCCGCTTCCGAGAGGAATCCGGCAAGGTCCCCGACGAAAGCCGCGCCAGCGACACACCCCGCCCAGGCATCCAGGCTTTTCTGGACCGCAGGATCCACGCGGCAGAGGAAGACCATGTCGGAAACGGAGAGCCTGCCTCCGGGGCGCAGCACCCGGAACGCTTCCCGGAAAACGGCCGGCTTGTCGGGAGAAAGGTTGATCACGCAGTTGGAGAGAATCACGTCGACGCTTTCGTCCGGCAGGGGGATCGACTCGATCGTCCCCTTAATGTAGGTGATGTTCCCGGCCCCGATCTCCGCCGCGTTCTTGCGGGCGGTTTCCAGCATCTCCTCGGTCATGTCCAGCCCGAACACGCGGCCCGCCGGGCCAACCCGTTCCGCCGCCAGGAAGGTGTCGATCCCGGCACCGCTCCCGAGGTCCAGGACGACCTCCCCGGGATGGATCCCCGCCTTCAGGGTCGGCGACCCGCAGCCGAAGGACTGGTTTTTCACCGACTCCGGCAGCTTCTCCAGGACCTCTTCCCCGTAGATGCCCGACGTGATGGCATCCTTCCCCCCAGGGGCCGAGCAGCAGCTTCCGGCCGAACTCCCGCAGCAGCACGACCCCTTCCGGATGGCTTCCGCGTATTTCTTTTCGACGATCTTTCGGATCTCTTCCATCCCTATTTTTCCTCCCGTCCGCAACCGTTCCTGCAGCAGCCAAGCGCTTCCTCCAGGACGAGAAGGGATTCCAGCACGAGCTCCCTCCGCTCCCTCGGCAAACGCTCCCACACTTGCCCGATCAACACATCCATCCTCTCTTCGATCTCCAGGAAGCGGGCCTTCCCCTCCGCCGTCAGGCGAATCACCAGGTACCTCCGGTCCTGGGGCGATTCCGCCCTTTCGGCAAGGCCCTCTTCGACCAGGCCGTCCACCAGGCGGCTGACGCTGCTTTTTTCCAGGCCCATCCGGGCGGCCAGGTCCACCAGCGAAAGCCCCCCGCTCCGCCCGATCTCCACCAGGACCTGGCAGCGGCTCAGGCTCATGGAGCAGCAACGGGCCTCGTCCCTTTCAAGGAACCCCATTTTCCGGAAGAGCCTGCGAAGGGCCTCCCGAAGGTCGGCTGGCTCAAACGCCATCGAATCCCCCCCTGTCGTCTTCTACAACTGTTGTATAATACAACTAATATCCGGTTCCCTGCAAGCCCGATTTGCCCGCCGTGGTAGAATTTTCCTGAGCGGGCTGCAAGCCCGCCGAAGGAAGGGAGCGATCAACTTGAAGAAAAAACCGTTCAGGATCCTGCCTGTGCTTTTCCTTGCCCTGGCCGTTTCTCTTGCGGTCTCTTCCGTCGCCCTGGCCAAGACGGTGAACGACCGCCTGGTCTCCGCGACGAAGGTCGTCCGGGAAATGGCCGGGCAGAACGACGCGGAAACCATGGCCGACCTGGTCAGGAAAGCCAGGGGTGTCGTCATCATCCCGAGTTACGTCAAGGCGGCCATCGGCCTGGGAGGGGCCTACGGGGAAGGCGTGGTGCTGCGCCATGACCCGGCCACGGGGCGCTGGTACGGACCGAGCTTCATGAACATCGCCGGGGCTTCCTACGGCCTGCAGATCGGGGTCCAGTCCACCGCCCTCCTCCTGGTGATCACCAACCAGCGGGGAATGGAGCGCTTCTACGGGGACAAGGTCAAGCTGGGAGCCGACATCGACATCGCCGCCGGGCCGGTCGGACGAAGCGCGGGAGCCGCAACGGACGTCAACCTGAAGGCTTCCATCTACAGCTATTCCATGAGCAAGGGGCTCTTCGCCGGCCTTTCGCTGGGCGGAGCGGTCATGAGCACGGATGAAAAGGCCAACACGTCCTTCTGGGGCGCCAAGTACAACCCCAGGATGATCCTGGACAAACCCGCGGAGTCCGACAGCGTTCAGCCTTTGCTGGCCGCGCTGAACGAGCTGAAGAAAAAGGCCGGAAAGTAAGGGACCTCCAACCGGATGGCCCGAGAAACCCGCCACACCGTCTGCCCCTACGACTGCCCCGATTCCTGCGGCATCACGGCCGAGGTCGACGGGGACCGGATCCTTTCCTTCGGCCCCAGGGCCGACCACCCCTACACGCGGGGGTTCCTCTGCCCGCGCGGGCAGGATTGGCCGAACCGCATGCAAGGGCCGCTGCGCCTGAGGTCCCCCCTGCTGAAGGACGGTAGCGGGTGGAAAAGCATCGGCTGGGGAGAGGCCATCGAACGGACCGTGGAAGGGCTGGACCGGGCCGTTTTCCGTCACGGCCACCGTTCCGTTCTCTACTACAGCTATGCCGGGAACATCCTCAAGGGCAACGAAGCCCAGGAGCTCTTCCCCGCCCTTCTCGGCGGGGGGACGATCGCGAAGGGCTCCCTCTGCGGCTCTGAAGGGCTTTCGGGCCTTGCGGCGACGGATCCGTCCGGTCCTCGCCCCCGGCCCGAATCCGTCCTCGAAAGCCGCGGGATCCTGCTCTGGGGGCGAAATCCCGCCGTGACGAACGTCCACTTCATGCCCCTTCTCGACCGGGCCCGAAAGCGGGGGGCCTTCATCGGAACCGTGGAGGTGAGGACCACCCCGACCACGGTCTTCTCGGACCGGGCCTGGATCATCCGGCCGGGCAGCGACCTGGCCCTGGCCCTGTACCTTTGCGGCCGGGCGATCCGGCGAAACGGGCTCCCGGAGGGGACCTGCAGCGGCGAGGCCTTCTCTGTGCTGGCTTTCGCCGTCGATCGAAAGCGAGTCCTCGAGGAAACCGGACTGGACGGAAAGGGCCTCGACGAGCTCGAGACCTTCGTGCTGGAAACCCGTCCCCTCTCCATCTGGATGGGATGGGGACCGCAGCGCGCCAGGACCGGGGCCAGCCTGGCCTCCGTGCTGGACTCGCTCGGGATTCTGACCGGAAACCGCGGGATCCCCGGCGGCGGAGTCGTTTTCAACGCCGAGGTGGAAGGACTCCTTCCCGAGGGGGTGTTCGACGTGCCGGGTGCCAACCCGCGCACCGTCTCCCGCAACGGCATGGGCAAAGCCCTGCTGGAAGCGGACCCTCCCGTGGAGGCCGCCTTCATCGTCCGGGGCAACCCCGTGTCCCAGTGCGGGGATGCCGGGTCGATCCGGCGCTTTCTCGAAAACTGCCCCTTTTCCGTTTGCCTCGACTACCGCATGAGCCTCACCGCCCGATGCTGCTCCCTCGTCCTTCCAGTCAGCCTCCCGCTGGAGCGCGGAGGGGACTTCGTCTCCAGCTACTGGCACGACATCGTGCAGGAAACGTCCCCCGTCACGGAGCCCCCCGCGGGAGTCCGGCACGAGCTGGACGTCCTGACTGAAGTGGCCGCAGGGCTCGGCCTGCCCGATCGCTTTCACCCGGCCTTCGAGGCCATCGGCAGGCACATCCGGTCGCTGGAGTGGCTGGAACCGCTGGCGCCCGGGATGTGGAGGGCGCGCCCGAAACCGGCCCAAGGGGGGCCCTTCCGTTTTCCCCATTGCCTCGACGAGCCCGCCAGGCCGGACGCATCCCTGCGTCTTGTCACCGTTCACGCCAGGGGCTACACCAACGGGCAGGACCTGCGCCAGGCCGGTCCGCCCGAGGTTCTTCCCGATGCGGCCTTCAGCCCGGACGACGCAAAACGGCTCGACCTTCGGGAGGGACAGGCGGTGACGCTGGTCAACACCCGTGGAACGTTCGCCGCCAGGGTCCGCCTGGATTCTGGAATGGCGCCTGGAACCGTCGTCGTCGAGCAGGCGGCGGAAGGGCTGAACGTCCTCGTCAGCCCGGAAACCACCCCGAGAGGCCATTCCTGCATCAACGAGACATGGGTCGACGTCGTGTCATGACCTGGAAAGGCAGGGGATTCCCTTGAGCGAAGGCAAGCCGGACGGATTGAAGCGAAGCTTCCGGGTGACCGGGATGACCTGCGCCACCTGCTCCCGGACCGTCGAAAAAGCCCTGCGCAAGACGGAAGGCGTTTCCTTCGCCGCGGTGAACCTTGCCACGGAAACGGCCTTCATCGTCCTCGAACGGGACGTCCCCCAGGAAACGATCGAGGCCGCGGTCCGGGCCGTCGGGTACGACGTGGCCTACGGTTCTTCCGAAGACCTCGACCGGAAACGCTACGAACAGTCCCGGCGGAACCTCTTCGTCAGCTGGGCCGTCACCGCTCCCCTCATGGTCCTCATGCTCTTCCACATGGCCGGGGCCCACGTCGCGGGCTTTTTGTGGATGGAGATCGCGGGAGGCGCGGTCGTCCTTTTCGGGGCGGGACGCGCCTCGCTGAAGGGGGCCTGGATCGCCCTCTCCCACGCCCACGCCAACATGGACGTCCTGGTCGTCCTGGGATCGGCCGCCGCCTGGGGAACCGCCCTGCTGTCGGCGGCGGGGCTTCCCATCGTCTCCTTCGGCGCCCTCGGCTCCATGATCATGGCGCTCCACGTCACCGGGCGGGCCATCGAGTCCTCCCTGAGGGACAGGGCCGCCAAGGAGATCAAGGGCCTGCTGAAGCTGCAGGCGCGGGAAGCCGTCGTCCTGGACGAGGAAAAGGGGGAAATTCCCGTCCCGATCGAGGCCGTGAAGGCCGGTTCTCTCGTTTTGTGCCTTCCAGGCGACCGGATCCCCGTGGACGGGACGATCGAAGAAGGGCGGTCCGCGGTGGATGAATCGATGATCACCGGGGAATCGATCCCCGTCCTGAAGGAAGCCGGAGAAACCGTGACCGGAGGCTCCCTCAACCTGACAAGCCCCCTGCGGATCCGGGTCACCCGGGTGGGACCGGACACCTTTTTGGCGAAGATGATCGGGCTCATCCAGGAGGCCCAGGGTTCGAAAATCCCCATCCAGGCCTTCGCCGACCGTCTCACGAACGCCTTCGTCCCCGCGGTGGCGTTCCTGGCCGTCATCAGCGGCCTCTTCTGGGCTCTCGGCGCGGGCCGCTTCGGCGGTTTCCTGGACAGGGCGGCGCAAATCCTTCCCTGGGTCACCCCCGTCCGGGACCCCCTCTCCCTGGGGATCTTCGCCTTCATCACGGTACTCGTCATCGCCTGTCCCTGCGCCCTCGGGCTGGCCACACCGATGGCCCTGGTGGCCGGAACGGGACAGGCCTCCCGAAAGGGGCTCGTGATCCGAAACGCCGAGGCCATCCAGACCTCCTCCGGCATCTCCGTCGTGGTGATGGACAAGACGGGAACCCTCACGGAGGGACACCCCACGGTGGCCGAGCACTCCCTGGACGGCGAAACCCTCGCCTGGGCGGCCGCCCTGGAACGTCGATCCAACCATCCCCTGGCAAAAGCCGTCGCCGCGCTGGCCGCCCCCGGCGGCCCGGAACCCGGCGCGGTGGAGGAAATCGCCGGAGAGGGAATCCGGGGCGTTTTCGGCACGGCCGAACTGTTCGTCGGACGCCCGCTGGATCCGGCCCTTTACGGAAACCAGCTCGCCCTGGGGCGGACCGTGGTGGAAGTCAGGAAGGACGGGGCACCCGCGGGATTTTTCTCCATCGCCGACCCCCTGAGGGACGATGCCGTCGATGCGGTGTCGCGACTCAAGGCCATGGGGATCCGGCCCGTCATGGCCACGGGAGACGACGAAAGGACGGCCCGCGCCGTGGCCGGGGCCGTCGGGATCGAGGAAGTCCACGCGGGTGTCCGGCCGGAGGAGAAGCTCTCCCTCGTCCGCGAACTGCAGGCCAAGGGCGGAAAGGTCCTCATGGTGGGAGACGGCATGAACGACGCCGCGGCCCTGAAAGGGGCCGATGTCGGCGTGGCGGTGGGATCCGGCATGGACCTGGCGATCGACAGCGCCGACATCGTCATCGTCTCCGGCGGCGTTTCGCGGATCGCCGACGCCGTTTCCATTTCCAGGCAAACGCTGTCGGTGATCCGCCAGAACCTGTTCTGGGCCTTCGCCTACAACTTCGTGGCCATCCCGCTCGCCATGGCCGCCCTCCTGCACCCGGTCATCGCCGAGGCCGCCATGGCCTTCAGCTCGATCTCCGTGATCCTGAACTCGCTGAGGATCCGGGCCGTTTCAGCCGAAACGCCTCAGCGGTAATCTTCCCGGACAGGGCAGAACACGTCCAGGATCCGGCAGGGCGTCAGGGCCCTCCCGGAATGCAGCGCGTTCGGCGGGATCACCACCACGTCGTTGCCCGGGGCCAGGACCCGGCTCTTGCCGTCCACCGTCAGCTCGAACGTCCCTTCCAGCAGGTTCACCACCTGCTCGTGGGGATGGCTGTGGGCGGGCAGCCCGGCTCCCTCCACGATGCGCCAGTAGGCGAGCGTCATCTTCTCCGAATGGACCAGCCTGGCGAAGAACCCGGGCGCCAATTCCCTTTCCTCGACCGTATCGAGTTCGTACACCTTCATGGTCTTGCCTCCTCTCTCCCAAAGCGGGAGGGTTTTCTAGATCAGGCCCAGCTGGGCCAGGGACAGGGCGAAAAGACCCTCCGCCGCAGCCAGCGCCAGGAAGAACCCCTTGGCCGGCCTGGAAATGCCCCGGTCTTTCAACAGGAAAACGAGCCCCAGGAACAGGAAAACGCAGGCCAGGGCACCCAGGCGGCCCAGCCACGGCAGGAAAGCCATGCTCGGCGGCAGGCCGAAAAAGAGCATCGACGGTTCGGCCCGATTGACCCAGGCGACGGACAAAGCCAGGGAAACCATGAAGAGCCCGTCGAGGCCCGCCCCGACTCCCCCCGCCAGGCGCCCGGCGATCCCCAGGCGGGAGGCTCCCTCCCGCCGGCGGTCCTTCCACGTGAAAAACAGGGAAAGGCTTCCCGCGAGGAACATCCCCGCGAACGCCGCGGTCGCCGCCGCCGTGTCGAGGTCCCGGTCGGAAAAGAGGCGGGTCGTGATCCGGTAGGGGGCGGCCGTCGCGAAAAGCTTCACCGCGAAGGGACGCACGCGGCAGGCTTTAGGTTCCAGACCCTCCGGGCTTTTCGACGGGTTGTCCAGGAAAGCCGCCACGATGCGCTCGAGCTCCCGGGAAGTGGACACCGCGTGTCCCGATCCCGGGCATAGCAGGAACGTCCCCCTGGACAGGCGCTTCGCCACCCGGCGGGTTCCCTCGGCGGGGGTGACGGGGTCGAACGCCCCCGCCAGCACCAGCGCCGGGATGTCCGAGCTCACCGGGGCGTTGGCCTCCGTGTCCGCCCGGCCCGAACCGAAGGCGAGGGCCATCTCCCTCTCCAGCCGGAGGGGGTCGTAGCCTTCGGGTTCCGCTTCAGTCACCCGGGAAAACGGGGCCTCGTCGTGTCCCTGGAGGGCGTAGTAGAGGCCGTCCGACAAGTCGTCGTAGAGGAGGTCCTCCGTGAACATCGCCAGGTGGGAAACGTCCCCGGAAGCCGCTGCCCGGATCAAAAACGGGAGGTAGGGAATGCTGTCCGGGTCGTAAAGGAAGCTGTAAAGGGCGTCGCGCAGCGTGTCCCCGTTGATGCGGACCGTCGCCGCCTTTCCCCCCGGAAGCCGGATCCGGGACAGGCGCGGCTTCCGGTCAAGCGATTCCGCCGTTTCTTCCAGCACGGACCGTAGGCCCGGGAAGGCGCGCCTTGCGGCAGGATCGGCCTCCACCGCCTCGAAGAACCGGTCGAAGGCGGCCCGGGCATTGGCGGGTGCCGCGGCGTACTCGTCGGCCGCCGGGTCCACCACGGAATCCAGCACCACGCAACGGACCCCCTGGGGATCTTCGCGCATCAGCCGGAGGGCCAGGCGGGTCCCGTAGGAGATCCCGTAAAGGTTCCACTGCCGGATGCCCAGGACCCGCCTGAGGTCGGCCAGGTCCATGGCGCTCTCCCGGGTGTTGTAGGCCTCCAGGTCCACGCCCGCTTCCCGGAGGCGATCCGCGCAGGCCCGGGCGGATTCCAGCATCGTCCGCCTTGCCGATTCGGGATCCGTTTTCGGCGACAGGGCTTCAAGCCGGGCGGAACGGACCTCCGGGCAGTCCAGGGCCGGGGAGGAATGTCCCACCCCGCGCTGGTCGAACAGGATGAGGTCCCGGTGGTCCAGGATGGGGGAAGAAAGCCAATCTTCGTAATAGCCGATGGACGGCCCCCCTGGTCCCCCTTCCAGGTAGAGGACCGGGTCGGGGGCAGGGTTTTCCGACCGGCTCTTCAGGATGAGGACGGCGATGGAGATGGTCCTGCCGCTGTCCGTTCGGGACCGGTTTTCCGGGACGATCAGCCTGCCGTATCGAACGGAACCGTCCATCGGGACACTGAAGGGACAGTCGGCGGGCTCGAAGCGGGGGACAGGCCCTTCCCCCGCGAAGGCGGAAAGCCCTCCCAGGCAGGACGCCAGGAGGGCCAGGACAAAAGCCGCGGCAAGGCTACGCCTCCCGCGGCCTCGGGTCATCGGATCCTCCGGTAGAGGCGCTCCATCTCGAGGGCCCGCTTGACCTTCTCCAGCAAGGCCTTCGCCTCGGCATCGCCCGGATCCGCCTCGAGGACGTCCGCCAGCGTTCCGGAGGCTTTTTCGTAGAGCTGGAGCCGGACCTGGACTTGGGACAGGGTGCGGTAAAGCTCGGGATCCTTCTCCGCCGAATACCCCTTCAGGGCCTGGAAGAGGTGGCTCTCCGCGGCCGCCGGGTCATCGGCCCGCAGCCGGAGCATCCCCAGCTCCCTGTGGGCCGCGAAGAGTTTCCTGTCGATTTTCAGGGCGTTTTCGAAAAACCGTTCCGCCTGGTCGGGCCTGCCGATGCTGTTTTCCGCGAATCCCATGTAGAGGTACAGCTCCGCGCTGGCCCCGCCGAGCCGGAAACTGGACCGGAAGGCCTGGAGGGCCTCGTGGTCCCGGCCGAGGGCCAGCATCGCCTTGCCGACGGAGAAAATGACCCTCGGGTTCTTCGGATCGTGATCGGCGGCCTTGAGGAAGTACCTCAGGGCCTTGTCGTAGTCCTTCTGGTCGAGGTAGCGGTCACCCCGGTGCTCGTAGCCCTGGACGATCCCCCTCTGGATGTAGAATCCCGCAACGGAAAGCAGGACCAGGGCGAAAAACAGGACGAAGAGCACGTTCTGGCGAGTCCACCACTTCCTCGGCCCCTCGTGCAGCTCCTCCTCCGGGATGTCGGGAAGGTCCGTCCCAACGGGTTCCGTGCCCGCGGGTTCGCCCGCCGGCGGCGTCTTCATTTCTTCCAAGGCTAGGCCTCCTGGACGGGCTTGGCCGGTTCCTTCTCGCGACGCCTGAGTTCGCGCCGGAGGACCTTCCCCACGCTCGAAAGGGGGAGCTCGGAAACGAACTCCACCTTGCGCGGCACCTTGTAGTGGGCCAGGTGCTCCTTGCAGTGGGCGATCAAAGACTGAACGGAGAGCTCGGCCCCTTCCCTGGGGACCACGAACGCCTTCGGCACCTCGCCCGAAACCGCGTTGGGGATGCCGATGACCGCCGACATGGCCACACCGGGGACCTCGTTGAGCACCGTCTCGATCTCCTGCGGGTAAACGTTGAACCCCCCGACGATGATGAGGTCGCTTGCCCGGTCCAGGATCTCGATGTAGCCGTCTTCGTCGACCCGGACGATGTCGCCGGTGTTGAACCACCCGTCCGCGATCCTCTCGGCCGTCATCTCCGGGGACCGGAAGTACCCCGAGAAGACCGAGGGGCCGCGGACCCACAGCAGCCCGTCCTCGCCGGGCCCCATCAACCGGCCCTCGGGGCTTCTGACCTGGACCTCGTATCCGGGGAGAACCGGCCCGACCGTGCCGATTTTTTTCGAGGCGAAGGAACGGTTCGCGGAGATGACCGGAGAGGTCTCGGTGAGCCCGTACCCCTCGAAAATGACCACGCCGAGCGCTTCCCGGACCCTGGCGTCCAGGGTCGGGTCAAGCCGGCCCCCGCCCGTGAGGATGTACTTCAGCGAATCCGGGCACCTTTCGCCCTTTCCCACGGCTCCGAGAATGAAGGGCAGCATCGTGGGCACCGCGATCAGGATCTCCGTTTCCGTTGCCCTCAGCGCCTCGAACACGTTCCGGATCGGGATGAAGGAAGGCAGGATGACCTGCGGGAGCCCGAACAGCAGCGGCAGAAGCCCGCAGACGGTATACCCCAGGGCATGGAAATTGGGCAGGACGTTCATGAGCACCCGGCCCGTTTCAAATCCCTCGATGCACTCGTGGACGCCCTTCGCGTTGTCGAAGAGGTTTGCATGGGTCAGCGGGACCGCCTTCGGGTCGCCCGTGGTGCCCGATGTGGCGAAGATGACCGCCATGTCCCCGGATTCGCGCGTAACGGGACGCAGGGAGAGCGGGGGAAGGTCCCCTTCCATGCCGACCGCCGCCGAAGGAATCCCCTCCTTTTCGAGGGCCTCCACCAGGGGTTCCATGCTCTCGTGCAGGAAAACACCGGCAGGCTCCACGTGACGGAGGATCTTCAGGATCGAGGGAGTCCCCGCCTTCATGTTCAGGGGGACGAAGGCTCCCCCCAGTTTCCACGCGGCGACCGAAAGCACCGCGACCGTGGGACAGTTCGGCAGGAAGCAGGCCAGCCGCTCGCCTGCCCGGAAGCCCCCGGCCTCCAGGGTCCTTGCGGCGGCCTCCGCCTTTTCCGCAAAGGTTTTCCGGCTCCACCAGGAGCCGTTCCACCAGAGGCACCTTTCATCGGGGAAAGAGGCGTTTCGTCTCCCGATCTCCGACTCGAGCCGCTGGAATCTTTCCATCCTCGACAACTCCTCCCGTCGATGGCACTGATGCCTTTATAGCCTTTCCCGGCGCTCCAGTAAAGGCATACCCCCGTCCAATCTCCCCAAACGGGGAACGGGTACAATACTATCGACGGCAGTCTCTCCAAAGGAGGGATCACAAGGATGAACGAAAGGACCGGGACGGCCGCCCTGCGGGCGGTCGTGTTCGACTTCGGCGGGGTCCTGGCGGAAGAGGGCTTCGTCAGCGGGCTGAAACGGATCGGGCGGGATTTCGGGATCGGGGAGCAGAAGGCCCTCGAGGCCGGCGAGCGCCTGGTCAAGTCTTCGGGGTATGTACGGGGGCAGGCTTGCGAGGCGGATTTCTGGGACGCCTTCCGGGCGGAAACCGGCATCCAGGCGCAGGACCGTGCCCTCCGCAAGGCCATCCTGGACGGTTTCACCCTGCGCCCCCGTATGCTCGATCTCGCTGAATGGCTCCGCAAGCGGGGACTGAAGGTCGCGATCCTGAGCGACCAGACTGACTGGCTGGAGGCCCTGGACCGGAAGACGCCGTTCCTGTGGAGGTTCGACCTCGTGCACAACAGCTTCAGGACCGGCAGGACCAAGGCCGAAGCTGCTGCTTACCTCGGCCTCCTGCAAGACCTCGACCTCCAGGGCCCCGAAGTCCTGCTCGTGGACGACCGCGCCTCGAACCTCACCCGGGCTGCGCAATTCGGCATCCGGGTCGTCCTTTGCCAGGACCCGGAAACCGCCGAGGCTGAGATCCGATCGCGGGTTTCGAACCTGTAGACGCCAAAAAAGTCCGGCGGGTCGCTCCCCGCCGGACTGGACCTTTATCACGAAAATGACCCTAGCGGCTACGCGTGCCCTTGCTCGGCGTGCTCCACCCATCCCCGGTCCAGGTCGGAGATCATGTCCCGAAGTTCCTGGAGATCGTAGTCGATGTACTCGATAAAGCAGGTCAGGTCCGACGTGCAGTTCAAGTTCAGCAAGACTTCGGGTGCCTTTTCCATCTCCATTCCCTCCTTTTGCTCCGTTTTGCGCTCGGCAGCCGGCTTTTCGGCAGCCCTGGCCCGCTGCCTTTTCATCGCCTCGTCCTTCACCTGGCGGTCCAGCTGCATGAGGACGAGAACCTCTTCGTCGGTCCGCCAGATGTACTCAGGGGGAAGGTAAAGGGTTTCATCCAGGTCCCCGACGGAGTAGGTGAACATGACCCGTCCGCTGGGGCCCACCTCGATATCGGTGATCACGATGTCACGGTCGTCTTCTTCCACCCCGTAGTACGCCTTCGCATACAGGCGGCAGAGCTCCACCCCCCTTTGCTCCAGCTTCCGGCGCAAATCAACGTAGGTTTCGAACTCGCTCTTCTTCACGGCATGCAGCCTCCTTCCGCTTTGAAAGCATTATACCCTACTATCTGGGTGAAAGGGTAGACCGAGGTGCCAAAAAAATCGGCGCCTCGCAGGGCTTGACATCGTATTTAATCGGTGCTATAAAGCACCACAATATCTGCAATTCGCGGAGGAAGAAAATGAGGCTTCATTCCGTAACCCCTAAGACGAACCGCTTCTTCGCCATCCGCTATTATTTTACCGGCGTGGGACCCCCTCGGAGGGCCGACGCCTAGGCGTCCGTGCCGATTCGAGGCCGGGGTCCCCGAAAGGGATCCCGGCCTTTTTTTATTTCCCGAAAGGAGACGTGATCGCGATGGAATGGGAACAGGGAAGCATGGAAGCGCTGCAGAGAACCGTCAGGCGGGTTTGGGACCGGGTTCCCCTGACCCGGTGCAGGATGGAGCAAGCCGGCGTCACCCCCGAGGACATCAGGAAGCCGGAAGATCTCCGACGCCTGCCCTTCACCACCAAGCAGGACATGCGGGACGCCTACCCCACCGGCCTGCTGGCCTGCGACAAGCGGGAGCTCGTGCGCTACCACGCTTCCTCCGGGACGACGGGGAAACCCACCGTCGTCGCCTACACGAGAAACGACATCGCTTCCTGGACCGAGTGCATGGCAAACTGCCTGGAAACCGCCGGGGTCACCGCCGACGACACCTTCCAGGTCATTCTCGGCTACGGCCTTTTCACCGGCGCCCTTGGGTTCCACTACGGCGCCGAGGCCATCGGGGCCGCCGTGGTCCCGACGGGAGGCGGCTTTACGGAGCGGCAGATCCTCCTGATGGAGGACCTCGGCACCACCGTCCTGACCAGCACCCCGTCCTACGCCCTGCACCTGGCGGAACTGATCCGGGAAAGGAACATCCGGGAACGGATCCCCCTGCGCATGGTGATCCTGGGCGGGGAAGCCTGGTCCGAGGCCATGCGCGAGCGCATCGAGAAGGAACTGGACGTCGTGGCCATCGACTCCTACGGGCTTTCGGAGATCATCGGCCCCGGCGTGGCCATGGAATGCGGCTGCCGCAGCGGCCTCCACCTGAACAGCAGGCATTTTCTCGCCGAGATCATCGACCCGGCTACCGGCGAAGTGCTGCCGGAGGGAGAGGAAGGCGAACTGGTGATCACCACCCTCACCAAGGAAGCCATGCCGCTGGTCCGCTACCGGACCCGGGACCTCACCCGCATCATCCCGGAACCCTGCCCGTGCGGCAGAACCGGCATCCGCCTGGCACGCGTCAAGGGGCGCAGCGACGACATGCTCATCATCCGCGGCGTGAACGTCTACCCGTCGCAGGTGGAAGCGCTGTTGGCCCGGATCGCCGGGCTTTCCCTGAACTACCAGCTGGAGGTCACCGAGAAAGATTACCTGAAGGAACTGACCGTCCACTGCGAATCCGAGGCGGCACTGGACGAGGAAGCTTCCCGGAACCTGGCCCGCTTCGCCTCGAAAAAGCTCAACGAGGGACTCGGCATCCGGGTCGGCTTCAACCTGCTGGCCCCCGGGACCCTGGAACGCTCCACCGGCAAGGCCGTCCGCATCCGGAAAGCGGCTTGAATCCTATAAACCATAAGGAGGGGGTCAAGATGATGGAAAACAAAAACGTGCGGCTTCATACGCAAACGGGGATCACCAGGAGCATCGACGCGGAAGCGCTGCTCGACGAGCAGACCGGCCTGGCCCTGGCTTACCAGGAGGCACGGGCGGCTACAGGATTCATTACCGACTGGGAACGCTCCCACCCGGCAAAAGGACGCTGACTTCTTCATCCGGACGCCCTGAGGGGGGCCCGCCGAACGGACCGGGCCTCCCTCAGCGGGGCCTGAAGTCCAAGGACGCGGAGTTGATGCAGTAGCGCTTCCCCGTCGGCGGGGGCCCGTCGTCGAAGACGTGCCCCAGGTGCGCGTCGCACCGGGCGCAGAGCACTTCGACCCTCCGCATGAAATGGCTGAGGTCTTCCCGGGTTTCGACGCGGTCGGCGCCAAGGGGCTTCTTGAAGCTGGGCCAGCCCGTGCCGGAATCGAACTTGTCCCTCGAGTCGAAAAGCTCGTTTCCGCAACAGACGCAAACGTACGTCCCGTCCTCGTGGTGATCCCAGTACCTGCCGGAGAAGGGCGGCTCCGTCCCCTTCTTCCGCGTGATCCGGAACTGCTCCGGCGTCAACTCTTTCGCCCAGTCGTCCTCGAACTTCACGATCTTCTCGACCACGGTTCATCCCTCCCTTCGGTTCACGCCCTTCACCTTCAGCCCCTTGTACAGGGCCTTGATCGAGTCGATCTCCCCGTGAAGGGTCGGATCCTCCTCCCGGCGGTTACTGCCCGTCGCCACCACGTCCAGCCCGGGCCCCGCCAGCACTGCCGCCCCGAAAAGGTTGTTCCCCTCCGCCACAAGGCGCTCGGTGAGGGGATAGATGTCCTGGCGGATCACGATCAGCAGCCGTTCGGCCTCTTCCAAGGTCATCACGCTCCTGGAGCCTGTCCTGCGCTTAGCATATCACGCGTTCGGGACACCCGAAATGATATCTTTTAATGCAAGAATCCCCCTTTTATGATTACAATAGGTTATCCTTTCTGCGAAGGGGGGCCTGCCATGTCCGTCCGTTTGACCGGTATCCCGGAAAAAACCCGTCCTTTGGCCGAGCGCCTGGGGGAAATCCTGGTGCCCCGCCCCTCCTCGACCTTTGCCTTTCGCCTGGATTCCGGTTCCATCCTGGTCGTCGACCGCTCTTTGCCGCCGGAGGAAGGCTGCCTGGCCGTGGTCGCCACGGAAGCCGGGAACCTGGCCTGCCGCCGCCTCGAGCGGGGCTTTGTCCCCTCCAGGGTCTGGGGGCGGGTCACCTGGATCCTGAAGGACCCGAACGGGAGGTAGGATGCAGTGCGCTTTGCCCTCTGCGACTGCAACAACTTTTTCGTTTCCTGCGAACGGCTCCTGCGCCCGGACCTGGAAGGAAAGCCGGTCATCGTACTTTCCTGCAACGACGGGTGCGTCATCTCCCGGTCCAACGAGGCCAAGGCTCTCGGCATCCCCATGGGAGAGCCCTTCTTCAAGGTCCGGTCCCTGGCGGAAGCCCACGGCGTCACCGTCTTCTCCACCAACTTCGCCCTGTACCACGAGGTCTCCCGCCGCGTCATGGCGATCCTCTCCCGCTACGCCGGCCGGATGGAAACCTACTCCGTGGACGAAGCGTTCCTGGACCTCTCCATCGCCTCCCTGGCCGACCCCGTGGAGTACGCCAGGGAAATCCGAAGCACGCTGCTCAGGGAGATCGGGATCCCCGTCTCCATCGGCATCGCCCCCACCAAGACCCTGGCCAAGCTGGCCGCGGACAGGGGAAAGAAAGACCCCGAAACCGGGGGCGTCTTTTCCCTGGAGGGGGTGGACCTGGACGCTTTCCTGGAAAAGGTCCCCGTCGGGGACGTCTGGGGAATCGGGCGGCGGTGCACCGAATCCCTCGTCCGCTTCGGCATCCGAACGGCACGCCGGTTCCGGGACGCCAGGGACGAATGGCTGCGCCGGCACTTCTCCGTCCGGGCGGTCCACACCGCCTGGGAGCTGCGGGGAATCTCCTGCATCCGGCTGGTGGAGGAGGACCCCGCCCAGAAGTCGATCCAGGTTTCCCGTTCGTTCGGCAGGCCGGTATCCGACCTGGAAAGCCTGAAGGAGGCCGTGACCGCACACGCCGTATCGGCCGCGGAACGGCTGAGGCGCCAGGGACTCGCCGCCGGGACCCTGCAGGTCACCATCGCCACCAGCCGATTCCGGGGGAACTTCTTCGCCCCCGCCGCCACGATGAAGATGGACGCCCCCACCTCCAGCAGCCTTTCCCTGGTGAAGGCCGCCCTCGAAGGCCTCGAGCGGATCTACGCCCCCGGGCACGCCTTCACCAAGGCCGGGGTCATCCTCCTCGACCTGGGCCCCGACGGAATGGCCCAACAGGGGCTGTTCGACGGAGAGGAGGCGCTGCAGAGGCGGAAGAGGGACCGGGCCCTGATGGCCGCCGTGGACGCGGTCAACCGGACCCTGGGAGCGGGAACGCTGAAACCGGCCCTGCTGTTTTCGAAGGAGAGGGAATGGGAACCGAAGCACGAAATGCTGTCGGAAGGGATGACGGCTGTTTTGCAGCCGGGGAAAGGAAGGGGAATGCTGCAATGACGTACAAGGACGAACCCGTTTACTACCCGCAGGACGAAATGAATACGCCCCTGCTGCTGGTCACGTCAGGATGCTCCTACAACAAGTGCGCGTTCTGCTCCATGTACAAGGACGTTCAATACAGGCAGGTCCCGTTCCCGGACATCGAAATGCAGTTGCGGAGCGGAGACGCCTACACCGAAAAAGTGTTCCTGGCGGGCGCGGACCCCATGTCCATAGGATTCGACAAGATGAAGCGGTTGCTGGACCTGGTCCGTCGCTACCTGCCGACTTGCGCGTGCGTGGCCTCTTATGCGTCCGTAAGGAACATTTCCGCGTATACGGTCGAACAGTTGTCTATCCTTCACGATGCGGGACTCAGGCTCCTCTACATCGGCTTCGAGACCGGCCGGGACGACATCCTGGAGCTGATGAACAAAGGCCATACGGTCGGCGAAGCGATCGAACAGGCGAAAAAACTGAACGAGGCAAAAATACCGTTCAACTCCGTCATCATGTATGGAATCGCTGGAAAGGGCGAATCCGTGGACAACGCCGTTGCGACCGCCAAAATGCTCAACCAGTTCGTGACGAACAGAATCATCACCATGAACCTGACGGTTTTTTACGGGACGGAGCTAGGCAAGAGAGTGGAAAGAGGGGAGTTCGTTCCTCCAACTGGAAGGGAAAGGCTGCTGGAAATACGGTCGCTGCTGGAAAATCTCGAACCCCGTCAGCCCACGGTGTTCGATACGACCCACCCGACAAACCTCATCAAGATCAAAGGCACCCTGCCCCAAGACAAAAAGCGACTGCTGGGCGAAGTAAACCGGTACGTAACCGTTTCCCCGGAAGGGAACGGCCCCGGCTGCTGAGCCGAGGCCGTTCCTCTCCTATTTCTCTGTCCCTTTGGTCGTTGCCCTCTCCGCCAGTTCCAGGGTGTTCTCCAGGAGCATGGCGATCGTCAGGGGCCCCACTCCGCCCGGCACCGGGGTGATCCACGAGGCCCTTTCGGCGGCCTCGTCGAATTTCACGTCACCCACGATCCCTTCCGGTGTCCTGTGGATCCCAACGTCCACCACGACGGCCCCCTCTTTCACCATCGAGCCGTCTACGATCCCGGGCTTGCCGGCTGCCACAACCAGAACGTCGGCCTGCAGGGTCTCTGCCGCCAGATCGGGGGTCCGGCTATGGCAGACCGTGACCGTCATGTTCGCCGCAAGCAGCAGCTGGGCCATCGGCTTGCCCACGATGTTGCTCCGGCCCACCACCACCGCCTTTTTCCCTTCAAGGGGAATGCCGTGGTCCCGAAGGAGCCGCATCACACCCTTGGGGGTACAAGGCACCACCCCCGGCAGCCCGCACGCCAGCAGCCCCGCGTTGAGGGGGTGGAAGCCGTCCACGTCCTTGCCCGGGTCGATCCTCCCGATGGTGCGGTCCGCGCTGAGTCCTTTCGGCAGCGGGAGCTGAACCAGGATCCCGTGAACCGACGGGTCGCCGTTGAGCCGGTCGATGAGCCCGAAAAGCTCCGGCTCCGCCGTGTCGGCAGGCAGCTCGTGCCGGAAGGATTTGAACCCCACCTCCGCGCACGCCTTTTCCTTCTGCCCGACGTAGATGGCCGAGGCGGGGTCATTTCCCACCAGCACCACCGCCAAGCCCGGGACGACGCCCTTTTCCTTCAGGATTACGCAGCGCGCCTTCAGCTCTTCCCGGATTTTCCGGGCCGTTTCCTTTCCGTCCAGGATTTTCGCCATGCTTGCCCTCCTAGAACAGCCCCGTGATGCGTCCCTGCTCCTCCCGGGAAACCCGGTCCGGCCGGAACGATTCTACCACGCGGGTTTTCTTCTTTCTGCCCTTCGGGAGGTGCTTTATCCCCGAAGTCTCTTACCGCGCGGCAGGATGTCAATCACGGGAAAAACGACCGCGATTCCAGGATTCCGGCTTTTCTTCTATTTCTTCAGGATCGTATCCAGCACCGTTTGCCTGTCCAGTTTCTTCGTGCAGAAGAACCAGTCGTGGCAGGTCATCCCCTCCTGGCTTTCCATCCGTTCCTTCGCCACGCCGCAGGATCCTGCCGTGGGAACGATCACGTCGTCCCCGGGCCTCCAGTCCGCCGGGGTGGCAACGGAAAAGGCGTCCGCAGTCTGCAGGGCGATCAGGGCCCGGTAGAGTTCGTCGAAATTCCTTCCGAGGCTCAGCGGATAGTAGATGATCGCCCGGATAATCCCCTTCGGGTCGATGATGAACACCGCCCTCACGGCCTTCGTCGAGCTTTCCCCGGGCTGGATCATGCCGTACTTCTCCGCGACCTCCATGGTGATGTCCTCGATCAGGGGGAAACGTACTTCCACATTCTTCATTCCCCGGTATTCGATTTTTTCCTTGATGGTCCGCAACCACGCGATGTGGCTGTAGAGCCCGTCCACCGAGAGCCCGACCAACTTGCAGTTTGCCTTCTCGAACTGTTCCTGCATCGAGGCAAAGGTCATGAATTCCGAAGTGCAAACGGGCGTAAAGTCTGCGGGGTGGCTGAACAGGATGACCCAGCTTCCGGCATACTGTTCCGGGAAATTGATCTCCCCCTGGGTCGTAATCGCCTTGAAAGATGGGGCTTTATCCCCGATGCGGGGCATGGAAACACAGCTGGTTTCATTCGTAGATCCCATTTTGATTCCTCCTCTTAAAATCGGTTTTTAGACCTGTCTTATGTTGATATTTATAATCGTTTTATTCTAAATAGTCAAGGGGAGCTTGAAGATCGCCTCGATTGTTCTTCAACTCCGCCCGAGGCGATCGAAGCTGTCAAAACGCGAACGCGAACCATTCCCCTTTCAAGGGTTAGGGCCTTAAGCTTCCCACCCGCGTCCACGGAAACATCGAAGGAGGTGTTGGTCCCCTTGTCTATGACCAATTCCAGCTACCACATCAACCCCCTGCCCCGCACTTCCCCCACGAACGGGAATTTCTGCAATTCGGGCACGATCTCGGTTTCAATCAGCGTGCCATTCTTGCGGCATTCTCGACAAGACCTTCTTTTTCCTGTCCTCCAGGACCGCGACACTGCCGCCGATGCAAGGGGCATCCTGTTAGAGGGGCGACCTGCCCCCATTGTTTATACCAGAAATAAAGTGAGTCCTTCAGCTTGCCGCTGGTTCCACTTCCGGCTCCCATGATAGTAGCGCCGGCAGGATCGCTTCCGGTGCGGGGGGGCCGATAGACCAGGGAACTTTGGGGCCGTACCTGGTTGTACTCCCTCCGCCAACTCTCGATAATCGCCTTTGCCTCGGCCAGCGTGTCGAAGCTCTCCCGGTTCAGGACCTAGTCCCTCAGCTTTCCGTTGAACGACTCGATGTAGCCATTCTCCCAAGGACTGCCCGGCTCGCGGATGTGGCAGGGAATCCCTTTCCTCAAAAACAGCTCTGTCAGGGTATCCAGCACATCGTTGCCGTTCAGCCGCCTGGCCGCCTTGATCGCCAGGCATTCCCTCGTGTACTCGTCCAGGACGGTGAGGCTCCTAAAAGCCCGGCCATCATGGGTCCGGTCGTAACCGCCTCCAGAGCCTTTCAACCCGCTTGTGGTTCACCTTCCAGCCCTCACTCTTGAGCAGAGCGGTGATCCTATGGTACCCGTACCGCCCATACTGGCAGGCCAGTTCCACCATCCGTTTCACCAGAAGGTTTTTCCCATCTCGAGGCTGACCCACGGTATCTTTGTGTCGACCGGAACTGCGCAAGAACTCCGCCTGCCCGACGCTGCGAGAATCTCCGCTTCCTTCAGCAGCCGGACGATCTGTTCCGAGGTGAAATCCTTTCGCGGCTTCTCCGCTTGCCCCCTCGCTCAGGTTGCCTGGGCCAGTCTAACTGAATTTCTGGACCAATTTTCCGGGGCTAGGTCGTCGCGGGGCGTGGAAAATGGTCTAGCTCTTTTTGTTCCTGGCGAAACAAGGCGAAGCAATGGGGTGTCACGTTGTTTTGTTTGGCTGGGTGCGCCCAGCAGCTGAAAGAATGGCGGGCATTTCCGCCAATGGCGGAGGAATGCTGGAACGCGGTAAAATCTCAGGCAAGAGGACGCTTGAGTAAAACAATCCATTTTTCGTGGACAGGTCGCTTTGCACTCGATGCAGGCTCTGTGTCGCGGATTGCCCCCGGACTAGCCGCGGGATTTCGTGCATTCCGTGGCCACGCCCGGTGGAGAGTAATCTTGGTGTGCCGTTGCGAGGGAGGGTCCCGGCTATGGGAGAGAACTTGAAAACAGCAAAGGCAAGCATCGGTGTTCGCTTGAAACGACACCGTATCCGCTCCTTTGCCCTTCTCGCATTCCTGCTCCTGGCAGCCCTGGTTTCCGCGGCGGCGGGAGCTCAGACGGAATGGCCCCATGTAACCTTTTCCAGGGACGGTTCCCCGATCACCTACGAGGTTTACGGCAAGGGGGAACCGACCTTGGTGTTCGTCCACGGGTGGAGTTGCGACTCCCGCTACTGGCGAGCACAGGTTGCCCGTTTCGCCGCGCGGCATCGTGTCGTGCTTCTCGACCTCGCGGGTCACGGCCATTCCGGCTCGGCTCGGTCGCGCTACACCATGGCGTCATTCGGGGAGGATGTCCGGGCGGTGGTGGAAGCCACGGGCAGCCGCACCGTCATCCTGGTGGGGCACTCCATGGGGGGATCCGTGATCGCGGAGGCGGCCCGGCTCCTGCAGGGAAGGGTGATCGGGCTTATCGGGGTCGACACCCTTGAAAACGTTGAATACCCGTTGACCCGCGAGGAACTCGAAGGCATGACGGCTGCCCTGCGAAAGGATTTTGCGGCCGGGTGCCGGCAGTTCGTGGGCGAGATGTTTTCTTCCCGCACGAACCGGCGGATTCGCGAGTGGGTCCTCTCGGACATGTCTTCCGCCCCGCCGGAGGTTGCCTTGAGTGCCATGGAAGAGATGATGTCCCAGTACGTCACGGGAGAGGTGGCGAAAATCTTCGAAACGCTCTCCATCCCTGTCGTGACGGTGAACGCGGATTTATGGCCCGTCAATGTCGAGGCAAATCGCCGGCACATGTCTTCCTACGATGCCATCGTCCTCAGGAATTCCGACCATTTCCTGATGATGAACCAACCGAAGAGGTTCAACCGCGCGCTCGAGAAGGCCATACGGATCGTTTTGAAAAAGAGTGGGAATGATCGCCCATGAAGAAAAGCATCCCAGGGGTTTTGCCAGGGTAAAACCCTTACCGACGTCTACAACAACGTTGCCGGAGAAAGCGGTTTCGCGACGGGGTGGGGGTTTTCCTGCCTGGTCGAGGGGTACGAAAAGACGATCCTTTTCGATACGGGGGAGGAAGGGCAGATCCTGCTGGAAAATCTGCGCAGGGCCCGTTTCGACCCGGCCGGGATCGATGCCCTTGTCCTTTCCCGCGTGCATGAAGACCACACTGGCGGGGTGAAGGACCTCCTGGCCCGGAACGGGTCCATCGAAGTCTCTTGCCCCGAATCCTTCCCGTCGCGCATGAAGGAGGAAATAAAAAAGCGCACCAAGGCCCTGCACGAAGTGAGGAGGCCGGTCCAGGTCTGCGAGGGAGGCCTGGGGCAAGGGGGTTGTGCGCCTGGGCTGCGGCAGGAAGATTTCACTGGAGCCTTGAAACAGGGCGCCGGAGCATACAAGGAGGCAAGGGACATGGCGGAAACGGATTGCGAACTCGCCAGGAAAGAGGATTTTGAAAACCCCTCCTGGCTATTCAAGCTAGAGATGTTTTTTATCAAGCCCTTGTTTACGGGCCCAAGATTTCTTCGTCCTTTCGTTTCGGAATTGGGGCTTAATGGCAGCGAGAAAGTCCTGGAGTTCGGTTGCGGAAACGGTGTTCTCCTGTCTTACCTGGCGCAGGCTTTGGACAGAGGGGGCATGGCAGTTGGAATCGATACCTCTTCTTACATGGTGCGTCATGCCAGGGAAAGATTGAGGCATTTCCGAAACGTCGATGTTAGGCAGGGAGACGTCCGGATTCTTGAACTGGAACCGGGAGAGTTTGATCTCGTGGTTTTCGTCCACGTCCTTCATGATGTTGATCCGGAGTGCCGGTTGGAAACCCTTGAAGCTTTAGTGCGATTGCTCAAGCCGCAGGGGCGCATGTGCTTCATGGAACCGGTGTCTGCTTCTCACGGCATGCCTATCGAGGAAATCAAGTCCCTGCTGGGCTCCGTCGGGATGGCGGGTGTTGACATGGTTCGAAAAGGAAGGAGGGTCAAGGTGTTTTCCCGGAAAGCATAAACAAGACGCCGTGCGGGGACCGAAAGCATTGGCTGGTAGCGGTTCTACTGCTTATTGCAGGCCAGCTTTCGTGCCGTGTTCCTGGCGGACTCGGGGTCTTGCTTGAACAAGTCCGTGAGTAGCGAGACGTTCGCGGGTTTTACCGTTGTCGAGTTCGTCCAGGCTTAAGCCAAACGCCGCTTCCCACGGGCGTTCCTTGTCGAAGGATAGCCTGTGGAATCGCTTGATCCTGTCGATTCCGTAAGTCTCCAGCAGGTATTGGCCGAAGGAGCCCGCTTCCGCATAGGCACGGTGTTGCTTCCCGAAGTCTTGGGCCCGCAGGTCGCCGCCGCCCTTTCCTTCCCAGTAGAAAACGCTGGAATAGTATCCGTTACGGGGGCATCGAAAACCACCCATATCTTCCCAAATCTTCCCAGGCCTGCGTCTACGGACCATAGGGGCCAGCTTCCCGAGCTCCTCGTCGGTGAAGGAGTCGCTGCCGTCCGTCACGACGAGGTTGGGCGTTTGGATTTCCCTGGTTGACGCCGACGATAAGAAGGGGATTGCCAGAAAAAACACCAGGCACAACAAAAAGAGTCTTTTCCTCATAATTTTCTCCACCCCCCTTCTGTCAGTCAAGTCCCAGAACTGCTGTAAATTCGGATCCGGTTACAGATTCACCGCTACGGCCTCAGGTTGAGACATGTTTACCGGCTGTTTCACTGAGGCC
>JALHIN010000067.1:0-1752 GCA_022839995.1 Synergistota bacterium | reverse complement strand
CGGCCAGACCGACGCCACCAGAGCCCCGCCTGTGGAGGATCGCCGGCCCAGAGATAGTCCTGGACCTCCGGGGAGAGACCCTCCAGAAGCCACGTAGAGAATTGAATAACGAGGTCGAATAAAAATAGCGGAGGAGGAGGCGAGGATGTACAAAATGATACATCCGTTGTACGCGACTCGCGCACAACGGGGAGGCGAGGATCACCGCCCCGCCCGCGCCTTCCAAGTCCTGAAAATTTGCCCGGAGATCTCATCGGTCTCTACCATGTCACCGTCTTCGACCTCTCGCACCCACGCCAGGACCAACGCCGGGATAACCAGACCTAACGCCCGATACAGCGCATCCGGCTCGGAGACGGTCGCCCCCGGCGGAGCGGGGATCTCCACCGGCCCCAAAACGTGGTTAACCTCCAGATCGTAAACCTTGATATGAAGCATGGAGCCTTCGGCCTTCGCCCCGACGTATATCTCTTCATCCCATCCTTCGATTAGGTACTCTACTGTATCCTCATATAACCGCTCAAAACTGCCTACCTTGATATCAAAAAACTTCATCACCATCACCGCCCCGCCCTCGTCTCTCTGCAGTGATCGCACAGGGATTGCCCATAGATCTCATCGCCCTCGAAACGAGCGATGATCGGCATCCCGCACCGCGCACAACAGGCCTCCCCGACAGACCCCTCATGATACTCGCCCGTCCTCTCGTCGTATTCGCTCCAAGTTGCCATCTATCTCATCCTCCTCAGCAAGGCCGACCACCGGCCCCGCATATCCGGCCTCCGAGAGGAGGAAGGGGTTTGAAGGGAGATAGACCTCTCGGAGACTATCGGAGCGGGCCGGATCGCCGAAGCGATCCAAGGGGAGGAGGAGGCGGCGGGAAAGCTCCTCCTCAATTTTCTTCTGCCTGTAGTAGCGGAGAAGACACCGATCCACCGCGCGAGCCCGTCGCCTCCGCCTCCGGCGCATCTGGTTGTGGGTCATCGCCCGGCCGCCGCGGCCAAATATTCGACGCCCCTTCTATGGTGGAGACCATCGGGGACGGTCGCCGCCTTATCTGCTATTGTTTCTGACACTTTGTTTCACCCATAACCTAATACGCAATATTCGTATAAATAGCTTTCGTATACGACGGCGAGAGATAGGAATATATACGATCAGATCAGATAAAAGAACCATGGTATCAAAAATGGGTGATAAAATCAAGGTCACTGTGACCATGGACCCGGAGCTTGTGGAATGGATTGATAGCCAGATCGCAACCCGGAGGTTCGCCAGCAAAAGCCACGCCCTGGAGGTTATCGTGGCGGATAGAATGGAAGCCGAAGAAAAAGCAAGGTCAGAAGGTGATGGAAACCCTTGTGAGGCTTCCACCGCCCTCTAAGACATTTGTTCGGGTGAAACAATATGTCATCTAAAGATAGTCACTCACAGGAATATGAAGTTACCGACCATGACCAAATCGTCCCCGTCGCCTCACAAGGGCTCTTAATCAGCCAGATACTTGAACGGCTTGAAGCCCTAGAGGGGACGGTCGCCGAACTCCGAGACGAGAACCGACAGAAGGATCAACGCATCGCCGATCTGGAAGCCCGCCTTGAAGATCATGAAAGCTTTGACGGAAGGGAGAGGGCCACAGATCGCCAGCGTATCACCGCCCTGGAGACCCCGGCCCTGGCCCTCAGCCAGAAGACCGCCGGCGATCATCTGGATAAGCTCTTCTCGGAGATGCGCCGCCTTTCCATTCGCCAG
>JALHIN010000041.1:0-22271 GCA_022839995.1 Synergistota bacterium | reverse complement strand
AACGGCCTCACCAGGCCCTGGGATACAAGACGCCGGTTTTGTTTGACAAGGTTCAGGAAATAAGCGCGTAAGTTGTGCCAATTTCAGGGGGTCATTACAGGCTGGAACGTCATGCTCCCGGGCGATCTCCGCGATCGTTTTCTGACCCCGGATGGCTTCGAGGGCAACGCGGGTCTTGATGGCGGTTTCGTATTTTCTCCGCAAGGATGATTTCCCCTTTCTTTCTTCATCCTTCAAGACCCATCATACACACTCAAAGCCTGTCCAAAAATTGGGGACCACTATAGCCAGCTGTTCTTCATGCCGGCCATCGACCCGTTCTCACTGAAAAACCGGGAGATGACCGAGGAGGAGATCGACGAGCGGCTTTCCCATTACGGCATCCCCACGGACCTGCCGCTCGTGGTACAGGTTTCCCGTTTCGACATCTGGAAGGACCCCGCCGGCGTGATTGAGGCCTTCAAAATCGCGAGGAAGGAAGTGGACGCCACCCTCGTGCTGCTGGGCAACGTGGCGACGGGCGACCCCGAGGGGGAAGAGATCTATCGCGGCCTGATCGACCAGCGGGACGAACGGATCCTGGTCATGAGCGTGGAAGATTCGGGCCTGGTGAACGCGCTGCAGAGGAAGGCCGCGGTCGTCCTGCAGAAATCGATACGGGAGGGCTTCGGCCTCACGGTCGCCGAAGCCATGTGGAAGGGCACGCCCGTCATCGGGGGCAGCGTGGGGGGCATCAGGCACCAGGTCGCGGACGGCGTGAACGGCTTCCTGGTTTCGACGGTCGCGGAAACGGCCGGGCGGATCGTCCAGCTGCTGATGAAGGACGAAAACCTGAGGCGGGAAATGGGCAGGAACGGCAGGAAGACGGTGCAGGAACGGTTTTTGATGACGCGCTACCTGGAACAGTACCTCGATATCTTCGGCGCCTTCCGGACCTGCTTCCGGCTGGAGTTCGGTTCGGGGAAATAGCCGGGGGGGGGGGCGGCAAGGCACTTCAGGCCCGGATAAGGCCTCGCCCAGGGGGGTCGTTTTGCACCCGCTGGGCGAGGCCTTCCCCGGGCTTACAAGGCGGCCAGTTCCTCGTTCAGGAGGTCCGAAACGTACATGTGGCTGGGATAGTGGGTAATCATGATCTCAGGCTTTGTTTTCATGGCAACCAGCTGCGGAGTGACGCCGCAAGCCCAAAAAACGGGAATCTCGTCCGGTGCGAACGGGACCGGGTCACCGAAATCCGGCTTTCCAAGGTCCTCGATGCCTATTTCCCTCGGGTCCCCGACATGGACGGGAGCTCCATGCACGGACGGATATCGCGACGTGATCTGTATCGCTTTCATCACCATTTTTTTCGGGATAGCCCGCATGCTGACCGCCATGTTTCCCTGGAAAACGCCCGCGGGCCTGCAGGCGATATTCGTGGAATAGACGGGGCAACCGAGCCCGAGGTCGATATGCTTGATTTTGATTCCAGCTGCCATCAGGGCTGTCTCGAAGGAAAAGCTGCACCCCAGGAGGAAGGAAACGAGGTCATCCCGCCAGATTTCAAGCAGGTTATCGGGTTCGGCCACAAGTTCTCCCCTGTGGTAAACCTTGTATCGGGGCAAATCCGTCCTGATATCCGATTCGTGCCCGATCCCCGGGCTAGTGGAACCCGCTTCGATCACGTCGAGCACGGGGCAGGGTTTCGGGTTCCTGACGCAGAAGAGAAGGAAATCGCCTGCGACCGACTTCGGAAGAATCGCGAGGTTTGCCTGGGCATACCCTTTGCAAACACCGGCTGTCGGTTTCCTCCATTGCCCGTTCCTGACGCTGTTGCGGAAGTCTTTGGGAATTATCGTTTCAACTTCGGCGGAGATAACGCTTTCCATGTCTATTCCCCCCTTGGGTTTTAATCCTAGTATTTCCATTTCCCCAGGGCCGAGGCTCGGATGTGATGAATAGAAGTTTGCAAGGTCTTATCCCATATTCTTGAGAAGCGCCTGCTCCCCGCTTCGGAAATGGTTCCTGACCGCACGCTCGAGTTTCACGGGATCACCATTTTTCAGTCCGTCGGCAATGTCCTGGTGTTCCTGCAGGACGGTGCTTAGAAAAAGCGTGGAGCGATACATGAGATGCCGCTGGATTTTGACCTTAGCCCAGACTTGCTGAAGTTCTTCGATCAGCTTGGAGTTGGGATAGTGTCCGTAAATTTCCATGTGAAAACGATCGTTGTACTCTTGGACAAGGGCGACGTTGCCCTTCGCCATCCATTCCTGGATACCCTTGTTCGCCTCGGCCAATTTGTCGAAGTCGATGGAGTCCACGAACTGGAGCATCTTCAGGGAGAGGTGCACCTCCAGCATCTCCTGGAGTTCATAGAGCTGGAAATACTCCGGCAGCGTCAGTTGATAGACCGTATACCCGATGCGGGGCGTATACAGGACAAGCCCCTCGGAGATCAGCTTGTTCAGCGCCTCTCGAATCGGGGTCTTGCTGAACTCCGACTCCCTCGACAGCTTGTCGATGTTTATTTTCCTGCCAGGCCGGATTTCTCCATTCAAAATCATGTTGCGAATTTTTTCTGCCGCACGATCACTCATCGTAAGCGACTCCATTGTTCAGCCTCCACGGTTGCCGTAGTCCCGAAGTGAACAGCAGAGAAGTTATACCATAGGTCTTCCTTCTCGTGTATCATCAGCTTCTTCCTACGCAATCGTGGAGGCTGATGGATTCAAGCTTTTTCATCTTTTAAATCTGCATACGGGCAGCGATTTTCCAGTAGCTGATCTTGTTCGGATCCCGAACGGTGAACCCGGTTCCCCTTTTCGCAAGCCCCATGCTTTGTATCGCCGCAGTGATGGCGACCATTTCCTCGGGGGTCGGCCCGGTGTCCGGTTTTTTCCCTTCTTCCTGCAGAAGGTTTGAAAGCATCAGGCACTTTACGAAACGGTAGAAGTTATCCTTGGACTTGCCGGATTTGGGTTTTCCCGGGAAACGAAGCTGTTTCCAGTCAAGGATCACATGGCCCGTGCTGGTCATGAACGGTTCCCCCTAAGCAAGGCTAGACGTTTTCATCTACCTTGACGTGCTTGAACAGGACGAACTGCGCGATCAACGCTGCCAGGACCCACCCCAGGACCCACAGGTACTGGGCTGCCATTCCCAAGATGATCCTCTCGGTCTTCAGGTAGTACAGGCCGTAAGAAATGGCGACGACCTCGGCGGCGACAACGAGCGTCGCCAGGATCCCCTTGCCGGTGGTCGGGTACCAGAGCTGGTCGGGGTTCTTGTGGTAAATCCTGCCGATAACTCCGTGAATACGATCCAGGGTGGCCTTCGGTGAAGGTTTCGTCATCAGGCTGATGACGACCAGGGCGACCAGGGAAGCGGCGAAGCCCCATAACCCGGGGTGAATGCCCAGGAAGTTTTTCTTGACGAAAATCACGAAGATCAGCACCAGCAACCCGATGAAGGGAGATGCGATCGCAGCCTCCTTCGTCGCCCGCGGCCAGTAGAGGGCCGCAAGGATGACCGGGGCCATGACGGAGAAGAACGAGATGCCGATCGCCCCGAGGAACATGATTGCCGTTTTCGCCGTCACCGCCAGGACGATCGAGAACGCAAGGATGATATACGTCAGCGCGCGGCTGATGAAAAGGACTTTCCTCGGATCCGCGTCGGGATTGATCATCTTCTTGTAGAAGTCATAGGAACTGGAGAGGGAAACACCGGCAAGGATAGAAGCCGCTGTCGACTGCGTCGCCCCGAGGACGCCCGCGACCAGCATCGCTCCGAAAAGCGGCCCGAAAAACTGGACGACGATAACGGGGAAAATCTGGTCCGCTTTCTCGACCTGGACTCCCATCGCGAGTCCGGCAAGCCCGAGAAGGATCGAGCCGAAAATATAACCCGCCGGGCAAATGATGCTATAAGTTCCCGCCGCACGCCGCAAGCTCTGGGGACCCGAGGCGGCAAGGCACCACTGCATGAACATGTACCCGAACGTGTAGATAATGATGTTGACGTTGAAAGAAAAGGCGAAGTTCGGAGCCATCGAACTCTTCAGCCCTGGAGAAGTGAGGGCCGCTATTCCGTATTTTTGGGCAAGCAGGGTGAAAAGCTGGCCCTTCGTCAGGAATATGGCCATCAGTCCCCCGCCGAAAAGAGCGATGAAGAGCAAAGCTGCCTGTAGCGTGTCCGTCAGGGCCGTGCTCTTGAACCCGCCGATCGAGACGTAAATCGCGAGGACCGTAGCCCCAAGAATCGTAGCGGCGAGGAAGGGAATACCGGCCAACTGCTCCAGGACGACCGAGGCACCGATCAGCTGGATACCGACGTAGTAACCGGAGAAGACCAGCATGGTAAGGAACAGGGGCAACCTGACCCACTTGCTTTCGAAACGGTCCTGCAGCAGGTCGCCGATGGTCATGTAATTGTTCTTCCGGCCCAGGATGTTCACGGCGGAACCCATGATGTACATCAGGATAGCGGTCGGGATGAAATACGCCGTTGAGATGGTCATGATCGAGATGCCGTTCCGGTAGGCTTCCCCGGCAACACCCAACACGGCGTAGGAACTGAAATAGGTCGCCGACCAGGCAAGTCCCAGGATGATCCACCCGACGTTACGGCCAGCCACGGCCCAGTTCTTGAGCCCTTCCTTCTTCTCATCACCCTTTTTCGTCCTGCCCTGGTAGCCAAGCCAGAGGGTGAGACCGAAGTAAACGAGCAGGGTGATGATTACTGCGTTACGATATCCGGCCATGATTCCCATATTCTTCCCCCCTCGGATTCGAAATCGGAGAGCCCCGAGCCCTTAGACCAGGGCTCTCCTACTAAAGCTGAAAAAACTCAGACTCTAATTACCTGAAAAACTGATTTCATCAAAAGGTTCTGGTTCCTAGGCGATAAAGGACCCCATCGGCTTGATTTCGATGTCGTTCTTCTTGAAAGCCTGGACGATATCCCGAACCACCTGGAGAGTCTCCGGGTTGTCTCCGTGCACGCACATCGTGTCGAAACGGAAATCTGAAATGGGTTTCCCGTCGATCGAGAGAATCGCTCCGTCTTTCACCATCTTCACAGCTCTCTCTACGACCTTCGTGTGGTCGGTGATAACGGCTCCCTTGACCTTCCTCGAGACGAGGGTCCCGTCGGCGTTGTATTCCCGGTCGGGGAATACTTCTTCAGCCACTCTAAGTCCCATTCCTTTCCAGATCTTTGCCATTTCCGTTCCGGCGAGGGCGAGAACGATGAGGCTGTCGTCGAATCGCTGGACGGCCCTCCCCACGGCCTGGGCCATGGAGGGGTCCCCCTTCATCGCGTTGTTGTAGATCTGGATGTAAAAGTTCCCGTGGGGTTTCACGTGCTGCAGCTTGGCGCCGTTGGCCTTCGCAAAGGCATGAATCGCGCCGATCTGGTAGAGAGTCAGGTTTTCGACTTCCTCGGCGGACAGGTCCATGTTCCTGCGGCCGAAGCCCTGTAGGTCGGGATAACCGGGGTGCGCGCCAATCCCGACGTTTTTCTCGACCGCCCATTTCACGGTCTTGGCCAGGACCATGAAATCCCCGGCATGGAAACCGCAGGCGATATTCGCGGAAGAAATCTCATCCATGACCTCGTAGTCGATTCCCAGCGTGTAGCGGCCGAAGCTTTCACCCATGTCACAGTTCAGATCCACGACCTTACCCATCGATATTCCCTCCCGTTTTTGGATTGATTTTTAATGGGCTGCGATCAGTCCATCTTTTCGACGAAAATGTCGCAAACGCAATCGCCGTCTGTGAACCGGTAGACGTTTCCTTCTTTTGCCCCCGTTTTCGCGAGGTACTGTTGCTTCAACCCGACCCTGGAGACCTCGTACTCCATCTTCCAGAGAAGTTCATGCGCCTGGTCGAGGTTGATGGCTCTGAAAGAAACCTTGTCTCCCGGTTTCACCTGGCCAAAGCGGTAGGCGTCGACAGAACAGAGGGTGCCGATCTTGGTGTATCCGCCAATAGCCTGCCTGTCCTTGAGCAGGACAAGCGGGTAACCCTCGGCCGGAACCTGGATGGAACCGAAAGTAATGCCGTCGGAAACGATGTTCGGCCCCTTTTCGCCGTGCTCGATCTTGGGACCGCTCAGGCGGCTCCCCATGCGGTCTGAATTGCTGGAGACCTCGTATTCCGAACCGAGGAAGGTTTCGATGCCGTTATTGGTGAAATGGTCCTCCTCGGGGCCGAGAATGACGCGGAAAACGTTTTCCTCCCCGCCGAAGGCGAACGGCTTGGGATCGATCGAGAAACCGATGAAAGGCTCGGGGATGGGTTTTACGTGCTTGTTAAGGACATCGCCCTTTTCCAATTTCCGCCCCTTGAAGCCCCCGAGCATGGCCTTGAGATCCGTCGCGGCGCTTCCCAGGACAAAAGGCACCGCGATACCGCCGTTGACGGCCAGGTAAGCCCTCATTCCGCGCTTGATCTGCCCGAACGAAAGGGTGTCCCCGGGGTTCACGAGGATCGATTCGAACGGGTTGACGGCCTTGCCGTTAACCGCGAACGACAGGTCGGCCCCCGTCACGGCTATCAAGGCGGTAGCCAACACTTTCAGGGTCGGGCCCATTCCCGTGATTTCGATCGCCGGGGCGTTGTCGTCGTTGCCGACCAACCGGTTGGCAAGCCGGAAGGAAATCTCGTCCATCGCTCCCGAACAGGAAATCCCAAGCTCCTGGTAACCGAAACGCCCGCGGTCCTGGATCGTTGTCAACATTCCTGGGTTAACCACTTCGAAGGCCGCCACCCCGCCCGGCTGCCACAGGGCATCCGGCGAAGGGGCGTCCACTGCCTCGATCAAGTGACGGTTTTTTTCAAATTCCTCGGCGGAAACCGGAAGGAATTCCACGTAATCTCCGGCCCTGACCGGGGTAGGGGGATTTTTCGAAGGGTCGTAAAACCGCATGTACGTTCTGCCGATCAACTGCCACCCGCCGGGAGAGCTGATGGCATAAAGACCTGTCTGCTTTCCTGCGATTCCTACGGATCCAGCGGGGACCTTGAGCCTCGGTTCTTTGTGCCGGGGAGTGGCCAGGTCGTCGGATAGCCCTCCGCAGAAGGTAAAACCGGGAGTGAATCCCAGCATGTAAACGAGGTACTTCTTGTTTGCGTGGCGTTCAATGACCTCTTCGGGTTTCAAACCGTGGATGTTCGCGACGTTTTCAAGGTCGGGACCGTACTCTCCCCCGTAAGCGACTGGGACCTGGACGACCCTGGCCGAGGGCAGCTTGCTTTCGTCCGCGTTGCCTTCGATCTTGGACAGTTTTTCGATCAAGGATTTCGGATCGGTCTTGAAGGGGTCGTAAAAAACGTAGAGAGTACAGTAAGTCGGGATGACTTCTTCGATCCCTTCTATCTTCTCCTGCTCGAGGAGTTGCCGCATCGCTCTTACTTTCTTGTTGGTAGCCTCGTTGATCTCAGTTCCGAACCGAACGACAAAAGCCCGATCGCCAGCTACTCGATAATCCACCGGTGCCACCTCCCAAAGTGATGAATAAAACCAGGATATTTTAAATAGACTGACAGTTAGACTAAATCGGATATGATTTTGTAGTAATCGTATCCGATTTAGTCTAGAGATTCAACTCGATAAAAAAGGGATAATGTATACGCGCCTGTAAAACTGCTTAATTATTTGATAAATAAAACATTTTATATCTGAGCAAAACTTTAAAAAAGGTTCCGCATTGCCTCACGAAAAATCCAAACGAAGGGGTAACGTTGCCTCACCTAAGAATCCAAACGAAATAAGATCCTCCGTAGGGCGTTTGCCTGAAGGGGGGACACGAGGTGAGGCTGTCCATGAAGACGCGGATGGAGATTGTGGCAGCGGAAGAGGGATCTTACCTCAAGGCCGGGCGAAAGGAAAAGGGGCAGATCCTGGACAGGCTGGTTTCTCTGACCGGCTACAATCGATCCTATGCCTCGCATCTTCTTTCGCTCTTCGGCAAGGGAGGGACTTTCCGTTCCCCCGGAGGAGGTCTTTTGACCCTTGCGGCAGAGGCGAAGCGCATCCGGCGGCAGCGCCCGGTCCAATATGGGCCGGAAATCCTGGAAGTTCTGAGACTTCTCTGGAAGATGATGGACTACCCCTGTGGGAAACGCCTGGCTCCCGCGCTGCCGTGGCTTGTCCCCAAGCTGGAGAGTCATGGGGAGCTTTCCCTGTCTCCGCCGATCAGAGAGAAACTCCTGGCGATTTCCGCGGCCACGATCGACCGCCTTCTGGCGTTCGAGCGGAAACGGCTGCTTCTGCCCAGGGGACGTTCCTGCACCCGGCCGGGGACCTTTCCTTCCACCGTGAGGTGGTACCCATTCTTTGGACAGAAAATCGGCCTTTTTAGTGAGATGGCCCCAAAGGATGGATGAATTTGTCATGATGCCCGTGGTACCTTGATAAACGCTTCGTACGGAGTCCGGTAACCCAGTTTCTGGTGCGGCCTTTCCCGATTATAGAACTCGAACCACCGGGAAATCCCCCTTGTCGCTTCCGGGACGCTGCCGTAGTCGTTCAGGGTTATCTCTTCGTACTTGAGCGAGCGCCACAGCCTTTCCACGAAGATGTTGTCGAAGGCTCGTCCGCGCCCGTCCATGGAGATCCGGATCCCCTCGTCCAGGAGCCTTTTCGTGAAAGCCTGGCTCGTGAACTGGCATCCCTGGTCGCTGTTGAAGATCTCCGGTTTGCCGAAATTCAGGGCTTTTTCCAACGCCTCCAGGCAGAAGCCCGTGTCCAGGGTGTTGGACAGTTCCCAGGACAGGACGTAGCGGCTGTGCCAGTCCATGACCGCCACTAGGTACAGGAAACCGTGAAGAAGGCGGATGTAGGTGATGTCCGCCCCCCAGACCTGGTTCGGGGAAACGATCGCCAGGTCCCTGAGAAGGTAAGGGTAAATCCGGGCTTTATCCTGCGGCACGCTCAGCCTGGGTTTCGGGTAGATCGTTTCCAGGCCCATGAGTTGCATGAGCCTCCGGATTCGTTTCCCGTTTACCGGAAGACCGGTGCGGGAAATCATGAGCGCCAGCCTTCTCCGGCCAAGGAACGGTTTCCCCGTGTGCAGCTCGTCGATTTTGTTCATCAGGTCAAGGTTCTCGGGGCTTTCCCCGGCCGGTTTGTAGTAGAACGTGGATCTTGGAAGCCCCAGAAGTTCGCATTGCCGGACAATCGGGATGTCGGAACCGTCCGGGCCTATGAGCCGACGTTTCTCCTCATCGGACAGAAGAGAGTTTTTTTGAGCCATTCCAGCTCCACCTTCAGCTGCCCGATCTACCGGTAGAGGTCGTTGCGTTCCTCTTCCCAATCCCGTTCCTTCTTCCCGGCTTTACGGGAAAAGGTGCCCGGCAGGTTTTCTAGGGCGGCCTTCTTCCAGAGGGTCACGAGGTTGGCCGGAACGTCATATTCCCTGGCGATCTCAGCGATCGTTTTCTGGCCCCGGATGGCTTCGAGGGCAACACGGGTCTTGAGCGCGGTTTCGTATTTTCTCCGCAAGGATGATTTCCCCTTTCTTTCTTCATCCTTCAAGACCCATCTTACACACTTAAGACCTGTCCAAAAATCGGGGACCACTATAACGCGAGGGTATCGTTCCAGAAAATCGGTGACACGGTTGGGATGACCCGGCCAGCAGTCCGCGAAAGAATCATCCGGATGGAAGAGACAGGGATCATATCGGGCTATCACGCGGAGATCAACGTCGACAATCTAGGGAAAAGCGTGCACGTGATGATCAGCTTCAAGTTCAATAGCGAAACGAAATATCCCAAAAAACCGAACGACGTCCTGATTCCTTTTCTCGATTCAAGGTCGGAGGTCCTTCGCTACTGGGAAATCTAGGGAGATCTGGATTTTCTCATCGAAGCCGCCTTCGTCACGAAAGAGAGCCTTCACGGATTCCTTGACGAACTTCGAAATTACGGATTCGTCAGGTCGCATCTTATCGCTGCCTCCGCCCGGGGACAGCAGCAAGGCAAATAACAGCCTTCCACTGAAAAGGGGAGATACTCTTGGGCTTCATGCGCGTCAAAAAAGTTTACACAGACTCCGAAAACAGGAAAGTCATGGAGATCAACGCCCTGCCTTCCAAGCACTGCACCTTCAGATGCATCTTCTGCCCCGTCGGCCAAACCGGTGAACAGACCGAGGAGGCCTTCCACTTCGAGGAAACCGGTCCCTTCCTGCCTGGCTTGGCAGAACGGATCGATGCGGAAAAACCCGATTTGCTCTTCATCAACTCCATGGGGGAATCGTTCGCCAACGCCCAACTGGAAGAGATCATTGCCCTCGCGAAGGAGAGAAAGGTGCCGGTTAGCCTCTACACCAATGGTTACCTGCTGGGAAAACCGGAATTTGCCGGGATTGCTTCTCTTTGCGATGAGGTCTCCGGCGAGATCAAGGCCGCCAACGAAGCTTCCTTCCAGAAGCTCCAAAGACCCCTGGCAGGCTACAGCCTTGAAGACTACCTGAAGAACATGATCCGTTTCCGTGAAAACTACAATGGGCGATTCATCGTTTACGTGACCCTGATCAAAGGAGCAAATGACGACCCGGATTCTATCGAATGGATCGGGAAGACACTCAGGCGCCTAAACCCGACCAGAGTTGTTTTTGAAACCTTCACCGACGAGAAATTCGGAAAAGCTTTCGGGGTTTCAGACGAAAAGCTTGAGGAGGTAAAACAGGCGCTTATTGGGAAATAGGCTAAGACAGGATTCTGTCCTCAGGTAAATAGCCAGAAAATACGCAAAAAGAGGGCATCCCCAATCCAGGGAGGCCCTCCTCATCTGTCAGTTCGAAGCCGATCTTTCCGGCTTCTCTCCACTGCTTCCTGCGTCTATCGAACGACTTTGCCGTTGACGATCTCGCGCAGTCCGCGTTCCGTGCGAAGCAGCACCCGTTCTACGAACAGACCGTTGCTCTGCTCCGCCGCTTCGAACCGGCCTTCCGGTGTGAACCAGAAGGGCGCTCCGCTGACGTAAACCAGTTTGTTTCCCATGCGTTTTTTCCTTGCCTTTCCTTGCAGATTCCGAACACGGACGGCGCGCAATGCAGGATGTCTCGGTTCCATCGTGATTGTGTGGAAGGGATGCGCCGCCAAAACAAAAAAGGCCTTCCGGGATTTTCCCAGAAGACCTTGACGTTTTTCTGGATGTCCTTCGCTCATTATAGCAGATGTGAAGGATTTGCAGTCCTCTGCCTTACCACTTGGCTATGCCGCCCCAGAAACGAAAATGGAGCGGAAGACGGGATTTGAACCCGCGACCCCAACCTTGGCAAGGTTGTGCTCTACCCCTGAGCTACTTCCGCTCGTCCGCTTGGTAAAGATGGTGGCGGGACCCAGAGTTGAACTGGGGACACGCGGATTTTCAGTCCGCTGCTCTACCAACTGAGCTATCCCGCCGCTTCACACGGAGAGTAAACAGTATGGCGGGGCTGACGAGACTCGAACTCGCGACCTCCGGCGTGACAGGCCGGCGCTCTAACCGACTGAGCTACAACCCCGCTTCAACTTCGATTGCCAATTTTCACATTCCTTATTGGTGGGCGAAACAGGGTTCGAACCTGTGACCCCCTGCTTGTAAGGCAGGTGCTCTTCCGCTGAGCTATCCGCCCGAACGCGAGGGATAGTATATCCGGCCTTCAAAAACCTGTCAACACGTCCGGACGGTCAATCCGCTTCGTTCCCAGAAAGCCCTCAGGCTGTCATCAACCTGGTCAAAATCGATCAAAAAGGCGTCATGCCCTTCATCACTTTCGATTTCATCGTAGAAGGCGTTGACTTCGGCTCTTTGCGCAAGGTCTACCAGTTCTTCCACCTGCCAGGTCGGGAAGAGCATGTCGCTGGAAATTCCCACGGCCAAAAGATGTTTCCTCTCAAGTCTTTTGAGGGCCTCCAGCGGGCCTCCCCTTCCTGCCCCGATGTCGTGCCGATCCATGGCGCGTGTCATGTAAACGTAACAGCAGGCATCGAACCGCCGGACCAGTTCTTCTCCATGGTGATGAAGATAGGATTCGACCTGGAATTGTCCCGACCAGTCGGCCAAGTCGCCATCTTTGACCTCTCTCATCCATCTTTGTGCAAAACAGCTTTCGCTCTTGTAAGTGATCATCGCCAGCATCCGGGCCATTGCCAGGCCTTTCGAGGGAGGCAGGCCGTCATGGTAACGCCCGTTGTTCCAATTGGGGTCTGCAAAGATGGCCTGCCTCTGGACTTCGTTGAATGCAATCGCCTGCGGATAAAGGTGCGCAGGTGCCCCGATCACGACAATCCGGTCCACGCTTTCCGGGTACAGGAGGCCCCATTCGATGGCCTGCATGCCACCCAGCGACCCTCCCACGACCGCGCCGATCCTGGGAAACCCAAGGATTTCCAATGCCGCTTTCTCCGCCTTCACGATGTCTCTCACGGAAAAGAGCGGGAAATCCATTCCCCAGGGGCGGCCCGTCTCCGGGTCGGTCGAGAGAGGAGAAGTCGACCCGTAGGGGCTGCCGAGGACATTGAAACAATAGACGCAAAGGGAACTGGTGTCGATAGCCTTGTGAACGCCGACGACCGGTTCCCACCAGGGCTGGGGAGATCCGGGCCGCACTCCTCCTGAAACCCTGTGGCTCCCCGTCAGGGCGTGGCACACAACCACGATGTTGCTGCCGTCTGGAGACGGGTTCCCGTAGCGGGAATAGACCTGGCGAACGTTTCGCAGGACCCGACCCGATTCCAGCTTTAGGGCAGGGAGGATGACCGATCCGATGAATTCAGCCGTTGGTTCTGCCATCTAGAGCTCCCCCTTTTCTCGCCGCCTTTTCGAGCGCCTGGTCCAAATCCGCCAGGATGTCGCCCGCGTCTTCGATGCCTACGCTGAGGCGGATCAACCCATCCTCGATCCCGGCTGCTTTCCGGTCTGCCGGAGAGAGTTGCCCGTGCGTCGTGCTTGCCGGGTGCAGGGCCATGCTGCGGGAATCGCCAAGATTCGCCACGGTGGCAAAAAGTTTCAGGGATTTCAGGAAATCCTTCCCGGCTTCTACTCCACCCTTGATGCAGAAGGCGAGCATCCCGCCGGCTCCGTTCGGGAGGTATCGGTCCGACAAGGCTTTCTGGGGATGACTCGAGAGGCCGGGATAGCGGACCCATTCGACCCCGGGATGTCCCTCGAGGAAGGACGCGACCTCGAGAGCATTTTCGCTGTGCCGCGCCATGCGCAGGGGAAGGGTGGCTAGTCCGAGGTGCAGGAGATAGGCATTGAACGGGGAGAGACACCCGCCAAGGTCACGGAGGATCGAGCATCGGATCTTCGCCGCTAGGGCCGAAGGGCCGAAACGTTCTGCGAAAACGAGTCCGTGGTAAGAGGCATCGGGCTCGGTCAATGCCCCCCACTTTCCCGAGCCGTTCCAGTCCATGTTTCCTCCGTCGACGATCGCGCCCGCGATCACGTGCCCATGGCCGGAAAGGTACTTCGTGGCGGAATGGATGACGACGGACGCCCCCCATTCGAAGGGACGGCAAAGAGCGGGCGTGGCGAACGTGTTATCCACAACGAGAGGGATGGAATTCTCCCTGGCGATCTCCGCAAGCTTTTCCAGGGGAGCGACGTTCATCACCGGGTTGCCGATCGTTTCCGTGAGGATGCACCGGGTTTGCGGCGTGATCGCCGCACGGACGGAATCCGGGTCGTCCGTTTCGACAATCGTACTGGATACCCCTAGCCGACCGAAAACGTTCTTTAGCAGCGTCAAAGTCCCGCCATAAAGTCTCCGCCCCGCGACAACATGGTCCCCGGCGGAGCAAAGCGCCGAAAGAAGGTGGGAGAAGGCCGCCTGCCCGCTTGCCGTGGCCACGCAGTCGACGCCGCCTTCAAGCGAGGCGAGCCCCTGTTCGAAGGCCGCCACCGTCGGGTTGGAGATCCTGGAATAGAGGTGTCCGGGTTCTTCCAGTTCGAAGAGGCGCATGGCCATTTCGGGAGATTCGAACCGGTATCCGGCCGTCATGTAGACGGGCAGGCCAAAGGAACCGGTCGCAGGATCATGGCTCCAGCCCGCGTGCAATGCCCTGGTCATCATGCCCGTTTTTTCTCCCGTTTTGAACGCCATGACAAACACGCCTCCTAAAAAATCGGCCCCCTCCTCAAGAGGAAGGGGCCAAAAATCGTCTTCCTCTCCTATCAAGCAGCGTCTCGCTGCCGGTCTTGGCACCACGCCTTGAATTCGGGCAGGTTGCCGGGCTTCATCGGGCCGTTCCCTCCGCCGCTCTGGATAAGAGTTTGCCTGGAACTGTTTTGAAGGTTCAGTGTAAATTGGAAGAGATTCTATGATGCAGGACTTCCCATTGTCAAGGGCAAGGTATCGAAAAATCGCTCCGCGTTACCCGCAAGTAGGGCTTCTTCCTGTTCCCCGGTCAAACCGGCCGCTTCGATCTGCCTGGCATGGCGGCTCCATCGAAGGATCGGGAAATCCGTTCCGAAAAGGATCTTCCTTCCCGCACCCGCCGCCCAGGCCGACCGGTAGACCGCGGCGTCATAAAGGAATGGGAGAGCTGCCGTGTCGTACCAGGCATTCTCCAGGACCCGTGCCATTTCGGGCATCAGCTCGTAAAGCCAGAGACCGCCTCCCATGTGGGCAAACACGACACGCAATTCGGGGTGGTGAAAGCAGAGCATTGCGGCTTCCTTGGGACCGACGTTCCCTTTCCCCGGGTAATCGTGTCCGACGGGTTCCGCAACGTGGAAGATCACGGGAATTCCCAGTTCATGGCAAATCCCCGCGAGACGCCAGGTTTGACGGATGTCGGAGAGGTCAAACCCCTGTCCTTCGGGAAAGAGTTCGCCCACACCCCATAGGCCTTTTTCTCGGCACCGCCGGATTTCTCCCTCGGTTCCCCTGGCGAGGGGCGGGACCACCGCAAATCCCTTGAAACGCCCCGGGAATCGGGCCTGACTTTCGATCACGTAATCGTTGCATTCCCTGCAAAGCCCGAGGTCCCGAAAGGCAAATCCAAAAATCCAGCTTTCGCTGATCTTTGCCTCATCCATCGCCGCCAGGACGTCTTCCGCCGTTGCCCACCGATGGACCTTGCTTTGGGCAAGCTTGGCGAAATAGGGTTCCTTTTCGGCGATTTTTTCCCAGTTCTCGATGATCCCGGGGGGATACACGTGAACGTGGCAATCGGTTATTTTCAACCTTCCTCACTTCCTTCCGGGAAAACCGTTTTTCTAATTTGGTCGATATTTCCCATGATACGCCTGGTGGTTTCAGGACGGTTCATCGTGTAGAGATGGATCCCGTCCGCACCGGCGGTGAGGAGGTCGATAATCTGGTCGGTTGCGTATGCGACTCCGGCTTCTGCAAGAGCCGCCGGTGAATTCGCATAGCGGGCCACGATGCGGGTGAAACGAGGCGGAAGCGAGACACCGCAGAGAGAGACGATCTTCTGGACCTGTCCAGCGTTCAGGACCGGGAAGATACCCGCAACGATGGGGACGTCGATCCCCCGCCTGCAGGCCTCGTCACGGAACCGGTAGAACAGGTCGTTGTCAAAAAACAGCTGAGTGATCAGGAACTCGGCTCCGGCATCGACTTTCGCCTTCAGGAAGTCCAGGTCCCTGGACGGGTCCTGGCATTCGATGTGTCCTTCCGGGTACGCCGCTGCCCCGATGCAAAAGTTCCCGAAATGGTTCCTGCGGAGGTACCTCACGAGATCACAGGCATAGGAAAAACTCGTCTCGCGTTTTTCCACTTCCCCGGGCTGCGGGTCGCCTCTCAAGGCAAGGATGTTCTGAACCCCTTCATCCAGGAGGTCTTCGCAGATTTCGTCGATTTCCTGGGGCGTGTGGGCTCGGCACGTGAGGTGCGCCAGGGCCTCGATGCCGTACCCGTTGCGGATCCTCGAGGCAATCTCGACCGTTCGGTCCCGGCTGGTTCCTCCAGCCCCGTAGGTCACGCTGATAAAGCCAGGGGACAAGTCTTTCAGTGCCTCGATCGTCTTGTAGACTCCCGCGATAGGGGCATCGGTTTTCGGCGGGAAAACTTCGAAAGAGATGACAGGTCCCTTTTCCCTGAAAAGATCGCGGATGAACATCGGCTATTCTCCTCCCCTCCCCGGTGCAAGCAGGCGATCGACAAGGCGCGCGGCCTCGATGGCATCCTGCGCGTAGCCGTCGGCCCCGATTTTTTCCGCAAAGTCGGCATTCACGGCCGCACCGCCAAGGATGAACCGGCACGGGATCCCCCGTGCCCTCCCCAGGGAGATGACCTCTTCCATCCGTTCAACGGTGGTCGTCATCAGGGCAGAGAGGCCAACGACATCGGCCTTCTCGCGAACCGCCGTTTCCAGGATCGATTCAGCAGGGACGTCCTTGCCGGCATCGACGACTTTGTACCCCCGGCTTTTCAGGACCATCGCCACGACATTCTTCCCCAGGTCGTGGAGGTCTCCTTCAACGGTAGCGAGGACCACGGTCCCTCGGGTTTCGAGGGTGCTTCCTCCCGAGAGCAGGCTTTCCTCCGCCAGCCTGCAAACGCCCTGTGCGGCCTCCGAGGAGGCGAGCAACTGAGGCAGGAAAAAATCCCCGCACTCATACAACCTCCCGACCTCCTCCAGCGCAGGGAGAACCCGTTCCTGGATCAGGCTCATGGGGTGCCCGCCTTCAGCCAGGAAAGCCCGTCCTGCCATCATGGCGGTATCCGGCTCCCCTTTCAGGATCGCTTCCTTCAGGTCCACGCTTCCAGTTGAACCGGCAGACCTCGGCGTTGGAACCGCTTCGGAACGTTCCTTCCCCGAAAACGCGGCGATGTAGCGCCTGGCCCCGGGATCGCGAGCCGCCAGGACGTTCCCCGCCAAAACGCAGGACATGAGCGATTCATCCAGCGGGTTGGCGATCACGGCGTCGAGCCCGCAGGACATCGCCATGGCCAGGAAGGTCCGGTTCAGGAGGGCCCGGTTGGGAAGCCCAAAAGAAATGTTGCTGATCCCGAGGATCGAGCGCGTCCCGATCACGGCAAGCCCGCGCAGGCTTTCCAGGGTCAGGAGCGCGTTTCGGTCTCCGGCTCCGGCCGCCAGGGTCAAGGGATCGATAAAAAGCATCCTCCTGGGAAGGCCGATCTTTTCTGCGGCCTCGGCTGCCCGTTCCGCCAGGAACAGTCTCCCTTTCGCGTCCTCCGGGATTCCCCGACTGTCCATCGTCAAAACGACGAGCGCGGCCCCGGTTCTTTCCGCGGCGGCAAGGCCCTTTTCCAGAACCTCCGGTTCGCAGGTCACGGAGTTCAAAAGGGGAATTCCGGCAACGGAACGGGCGACCCGCTCCAGGATCAGGGGGTCTTCGCTATCGATCGAAATCGGCAGGGGCACGGCCGCCTCGACGGCCGCAACCGCTGACGAAATCAGGCGAAAGCGGTCATGGCCAGGGATCCCCCCGTTGATGTCGATGGCTTGTGCCCCTGCTTCCGCCTGCAGGCGGGCCTCTTCTCTCACTTGGGTCCAATTGCCGGTGATCATCGCTTCCCTGAGAGGTCCCTTGCGCGAGGGATTGATCCTTTCCCCGACAACGAGCAGTGGTTCTCCCTCACCGCAAATCGACGTGCGGGTCCTGCTGGCGAGTACAGTTCCATTTCGAGGAATTCCTTGCACTGGACGGGTTCCTGCGAGGCGCCCGGAAAGAGCCTGGATATGCCTGGGCGTGGTGCCGCAGCAACCTCCGATGACAGTCGCCCCGGCTTCGGCAAGAGCCACGCAGGCCTCGGCAAAAGGATCGGGCGCCAGCCAATCCCCCTTCGCCGGCAGTCCTCCGTTTGGGTAGGCAAAAACCGGCAAAGCCCCTGCCCTGCGCAAGGCGCGAACGGTCTCGATAGCGGTTTCGGGGCCGGTGCCGCAGTTCACTCCCACGCCGGAAGCCCCGATGGCCGTAGCCCAGGCCATAGCGACCTCCGGTGGCGTTCCGGTCATCGTGCACCCGTTGCGGTCGAAGGTAAAGCTGACGACGAAGGGGAGCCCATTTCCTGCCTCCTTGATCGCCATTACGGCTGCCTTTGCCTCGCGTAAATCGAGCATGGTCTCCACCAGAAAAAAATCCGAGCCCCCTTCCAGGAGTCCCTGGACCTGCGGGAGGAAGGAATCCACGGCTTCTTCGAAGGCAAGATCCCCCAACGGTTCCACCAGGCGCCCGGTCGGCCCGATGGAACCAGCCACAAGTGCCTTGCTCCCTGCAGCCTGGCGGGCTAGCGCAGCAGCCTGGCGGGCAATTTCCCGGGCCTTACCGCCCAGTCCCCGGTGCGAGAGCTTGATTGCCGAGCCACCGAACGTGTTCGTTTCAATCACCCTAGCCCCGGCCTGGACGTAGGCTTCGTGGATTTTTCGCACGGCATCCGGGCTGGCGAGGTTCATTTCTTCGGGAAGCAGTGGCGGACGCCAGCCTGCCTCGTCCAGCATCGTTCCCATGCCCCCATCCAGAACGACGATGGTTTTTTGCTCCTTCAGCCAGCGAACCAGGTCCAACATCGCCTTTCCCTCCATTCTCCAGTCCGTCCCCGTCCGTTCGGGTCTTTCGTTTTAAGAAAGCATCATAACGGCAGTTTGCCCTTAGGGCAAGGGATAAAAAAAGGACGGCCCTTAGGCCGTCCTTTCGGGTCGAATCGGACTGAAGCGGATTACTTGATTTCGACTTCGGCTCCAGCTTCGACGAGCTTCTTCTTGATTTCCTCGGCCTCTTCCTTGGAGACGCCTTCCTTGACGGGCTTGGGCGGGTTGTCAACGAGTTCTTTGGCTTCCTTGAGGCCAAGGCTGGTGATCTCGCGGACTACCTTGATCGTCCCGATCTTGTTGGATCCGGCGCTCTTCAGGATAACGTCGAACTCGGTCTTCTCCTCTTCCACCGGCGCAGCGGCAGCTGCGGCGGCGACAGGCATGGCCATCATGGCAGGAGCGGCCGCGGAAACACCGAACTTCTCCTCCAGGTCCTTGACGAGCTGCGAAAGCTCAAGAACAGACATCTCCTCGATTGCCTTGATGATTTCTTCGCGGGTCATTGATTTCATCCTCCTTGGTTTTTTAATCAGGCTGGGACGGGGGTTCCCCTATCCCTCAAGCGATCAGGCTGCTTTTTCTTTCTGCTCCTGCAACTGCGACAGGCAGGTAACCAGTCCTCGGGCGGGTCCGCTGAGAACGGTGACCAGGCCGCGAAGAGGAGCCGCGATCGTACCGACGACCTGGGCCACCAGCTGTTCCCTCGAGGGGAGGTCCGCCAGGGCAAAAATCTGGGCCTGGCTAAGGATTTCCTTGCCCATGATCCCGCCCTTCACGATCAGGGCTTCGTTTCCCTTCTCTTTCGAAAAGTCTCGAAGCGCCTTTGCGACTTCCGAGATTTCCCCGTAAACGAGCGTGTAGACGTTGGGTCCGGAAGTCAATTCCTCGGGTGCCGGGTGTCCCATTTCCTCGAGAGCCCGGCGCATAAGCGTATTCCGCGCGATCTTCATTTCGCCGCCGGCCTTTCGGATGCGGGAACGGATCTCCGTGCTCTTGGCCACGGTCAGGCCCCGATACTCGCAGACGAAAACGGTTTCGGCCTTCTCGAGCATTTCCTTCAGCATTGCGACTTGCTGGACTCGGAATTCTGTCGGCAAAACATTCACCTCCTTCATCCAAACATGAAAAATCCCCGGACCTGCCGGGGCCCGGGGATGAAAGGCAGGTTCCCGCAAAAGGCAAGGCCCTTGCGGTCACGCTGAACTCTATTCCCTGAACCTCAGCAGGCGGAGCGATCTCCATTCCGTGCGCCTCGGGGGCGCACACCGGCTATCTCTGGTTCGTCTCTTTCAGTTTCGGTTGTAAAGGTTCATCCCCCGGTGCCGGGATCGTTACTCGATCGTGGCGATCTCCTTCTGGGCCGCGTTCGGATCGACCTTGATACCGACTCCCATCGTGGACGCGACCGAGAAACTCTTCACGTAGGTTCCCTTCGCTGCGGAAGGTTTCGCCTTCAGGATCGCCTGGAAGAAAGCCCGCGCGTTGTCGTAAAGCTGATCGGTCGTGAAGGCGGCTTTCCCGATCGCCTTATGGATGATCCCGAACTTGTCGAGGCGGAATTCCACGCGCCCGGCCTTGACTTCCTTGACCGCATCGGCGACGTCGAAGGTGACCGTTCCCGTCTTCGCGCTCGGCATCAGGCCGCGGGGCCCGAGGATCTTACCGAGACGGCCGACGGATTTCATCATATCGGGGGAGGTGATGACGGCATCGAAATCGAGCCAGCCGCCTTCGATCTTCTGGACCATGTCTTCCGACCCGACGAAATCGGCTCCAGCTTCTTCTGCCTCCTTCAGTTTCTCTCCGGTCGTGATGACGAGGACCCTTTTCGTTACCCCCGTACCGTGAGGAAGCGGGACAGTCCCGCGAACCTGCTGGTCTGCCTGCCGGGGATCCACGCCGAGACGGATGTGAACCTCGACGCTCTCGTTGAATTTCGCGGTGGCGTTAGTCTTGCACAGTTCCAGTGCCTCGCGAAGTCCATATAGCTTTTCCCGGTCTACGTTGGCCTTAATTGCCTGGTAGCGCTTGCTCTTTTTCGCCATTTCGCTTACCTCCCTGTGGTCGTCTTGGGTCCTTTCCGACCCTGCCACACGTTCCTGTCGGACTGCCTAGTCGGTTACCTCGATGCCCATCGATCTTGCCGTGCCCATGATCATCTGCATCGCGCCTTCGATATCGTTCGCGTTCAGATCTTCCATCTTGAGCTGGGCGATCTCCCTGACCTGGTTCTTCGTGACCTTTGCGACCTTCGTCTTGTTCGGAACCGAAGACCCCTTGTCGATCTTGGCGGCTTTCTTCAAAAGCACGCTCGCGGGCGGGGTTTTCAAGATGAAGGAGAAACTCCGGTCCGCATAGACCGTAATCACGACCGGGATGATCATGCCCGGCTGGTCTGACGTCTTCGCGTTGAACTGCTTGCAGAATTCCATGATGTTGACGCCGTGCTGGCCCAGCGCCGGGCCCACAGGCGGTGCCGGGGTGGCCTTGCCGGCTGGAAGCTGCAGCTTCACTGCCCCAACGACTTTCTTGGCCATATTTCTTCCATACCTCCTTTCCCGAGAAGTTGCCTAGAGCCTTTCGAGCTCCTGATAGTCCGCTTCGACCAGAGTTTCACGGCCGAAAACCGTCACCGAGAACTTGACCTTGCCCTTTTCCAGCAGGACTTCCGCCACAGGACCGACTTGGCCCTGGAAAGGCCCGCTCTTGACACGCACGACATCTCCGGGCTTGAGGTCGATTTCCACTTTCGGCTTGACCTGGTCTTTCCCGATCTTTCCGATGATGTCCTGGATCTCCTTTTCCGTGAGGGGAATCGGGTGGTTTCCGGCTCCTACAAAGCCGGTCACCCCTGGAGTGTGCCGGACGACGTACCAGGACTGGTCGTCCAGGATCATCTCGACGAGTACGTAACTCGGAAAAACTTTCCGGTGGACGCGCTTCGTCTTTCCGTCCTTGACGTAAACGCGCTCTTCTACCGGGACCAGGACGCGAAAGATTCGGTCCTCCATGCCCATCGAAGCGATTCGCTGCTCCAGGTTAGCGAGGACGCGATTTTCATATCCCGAATACGTTTGGACGATGTACCAGCGTCTGTCCGTTTTTTCGTTCATCATTAAAAAAAGGGGCTCGACTGGCCCCCGCACCCCCTGCCAGATGCCCTGAGTAGAAGCGGCTTTTCAGGGCTTTCCCCTACCTGATGACCGCCTTGAAGACGAAAGTCAGGAGGACGTCCATCACGCCGAGCACTGCCGATGTCAGAAGCGTCAAGGCGATCACGACGAGAGTCGAGTACCAAACCTGCTGCCTTCCCGGCCAGGTCACCTTGCGCAGCTCGGCTCTGGCTTCACGAACGAAGTCGAGGAATTTTTCCACAGCCTCGGCCTCCTGTCTTTTTATAAAGAATGGCAGGCCCGGCAGGATTCGAACCTGCAACCCCCGGATTTGGAGTCCGGTGCTCTACCAATTCGAGCTACGGACCTGCGAGCACGCGCTATTCTACACTACTTGGATTCCTTGTGCAAGGTGTGTTTGTCACACCATTTGCAGTACTTCTTTTTTTCCAGCTTCTTCCCCATCTTTTTCTTGTTGACGAGGGTTACGTAGTTCCTCCGCTTGCATTCCGTGCAGGTCAATCCGATGATGTCCGCCATTCCCTTTTCGGCTCCTAGTCGAGAATCTCGGTGACGACGCCGGCACCCACCGTGCGGCCGCCTTCCCGGACCGCAAAGCGAAGGCCCGGCTCCAGCGCCACCGGCACGATCAG
>JALHIN010000066.1:0-1868 GCA_022839995.1 Synergistota bacterium | reverse complement strand
GAGTCAAAGAAGCATTAGCCAGAGGCAAGGGTGTCACTGGTAACGGTGAATCTGAAGGAAGCCCGAGGCAAAGTCCGGAACTGAACGAAAGTGAACCAGGGATGGCCGTTACAGTAGGGTAACCCTGCCAGATAAGGGAAAGCCCTGACTCCAGCTGTAAAGGTTTGGATGGCAGGATTCGGATGAAAGTGGTGTATCTTACCCGGGGAAGTCCTCATGAGTCCGAAAGGGGTAACCGTTAGCAAGGAGGTGATCCAAGTTAACGGAAAGCTCAGGAGGATGGCAGATGAACCCGTAGTAGTGAAGAACCTCTCCGAAAGGGGAAGGGACCTTGGCTGAAAGCCAAGGGGGTGATGGGGAAGTCGAAAGGCTCCATCACTTGCGAAGGGGGGAAGGATCGAAGAAATGTGATCGGAAGACAGTGAAGAGATTCAGGTTAGACAGTTAAAGACAAGGTACATATTCCCGAAAGGGTAGAGAAGCCAGTCATTAGTTGTCGCAATAACATCTGAGACTACAACTGTTGGAAGAGAGCATACAGGAGAAAGAGATGAAGTATTACAGTCTAATCGACAAAGTCTATTTGGAGAAGAACCTTTTAAAAGCCTATGGCAGGGTAGAATCCAACAGAGGAGCCCCTGGTATAGACGGAGTAACCGTAGAGATATTCGCAGAGAAACTTCCCGAAGAAATCGAGAGACTATCCGGAGAAATCAAGAGAGGCGAATACAAACCCATGTCACTCAGGAGGGTAGAGATCCCGAAAGCCGACGGTAAAACGAGGCAATTGAGAATACCTGCAGTGAGAGACAGGGTTGTACAGCAATCTCTCAAGGAGGTACTCGAACCGATATTCGAGGAAGGATTCCATCCCTCCAGTTACGGTTACAGAAAGGGAAGAAATGCCTGGCAGGCAGTGGAGAAGGCGAAAGCCTTCGCATCCAAATACGGACTGTGTAATGTAGTGGAACTTGACCTCAGTGAATGTTTCGACACTCTGGATCATGAGAAGATAATAGACTCCGTAGCCGAGAGAGTGAGTGATGGAAAGATACTCAAACTCATACGGGCAATACTGAAGAGCGGAGTAATGGAAGATGGAGTCTGGAAGGAAACAGAGACTGGCAGTCCACAGGGAGGAGTAATAAGCCCGCTGCTGGCTAACATCTATCTGAACGAATTCGATCAGAAGATGAAAGCCAGAGGAATAAGGATAGTCAGATACGCAGACGACATACTGATCTTCTCGAAAACCCAGGAAGAAGCCCGAGAGTTTCTGGCAATCGCAATAAACATACTGGAGATTGACATGAAGCTCAAGGTCAACAGAAACAAGACGAGAATCACAACACTTGAAGATGGATTTCACTTTCTTGGCTTCGAAATAAAAGGCGAGAGAGTAGGGATAGAGAAATCCAGATTGAAGAGATTCAAGGAAAAGGTCAGGAAACTTACAAGAAGGAATCAGAGCAGGCCGGTAAAGGAGATAGTGAAACAGCTCAATCCACTGTTGAGGGGATTCGCCAGCTATTTCAGGATAGTGGATTTCCAATCCATCTTGAGGGGACTTCTGAGCTGGATAAGGAGAAGGCTGAGAGCCATCATACTACACCAGTGGAAGACAACTAAGAAACTGAACAGAGTTCTCAGAAGGACCGGATGGAAAGAGAAAGTCAACATGAGAATGAACAAATGGCGATCTTCTCATTCAAAAGCAGCCAATTACGCCATTCCCAACAGGTTCTTTGAAGAGATGAACCTCGTCGATATGACAAAATATCATCATCCCCTGTCGAAATATCCGATACTTGATCCATGAGCCGTGTACGTGGCCCGTACGCACGGTTCTGTGAGAGGACGAGGGGCTC
>JALHIN010000040.1:0-12065 GCA_022839995.1 Synergistota bacterium | reverse complement strand
GTTTTTCAGCGCCAGTTCCGTTTCCTGTCGGTTCAGGCTGTATCCCCGGTTCGGGGCTCGGCGGATCCCGGGTTCAAAGCAGGGGGCCGGCGGGAAGGGCCCGTCCAGCCTGATCGTCATGGCTTTGCCGATTTCACTGTTGATGCTCATGGGGGAAAACCTCCCTTCGTTTTTTTGCTTACTTCAGATTGGATTTTCCGACTACAAGAACCCTTTTTTATACACCTCCCGCACGGAGGAGGCTCCTGAGTGGTAGGCCAACACCGCCGGTGTCTCGGTCCAGCAGGAGGAAATCAGCCTGCTTCCCGGAATCGAGGCTCTCGACGCGATCCTGCAGGTTAGCCGAACAGGCCGCGTTCAGCGTCGTCGCTACCAGGGCCTCTTCGACCGTCATGTCCATCGCCATCAAGCCAAGCCCGAAGACGAACGGCATCGACTCAGTGAAACAGGAACCCGGGTTGCAGGCCGTCGCCAATACGACCGGGACCCCGAGTTCGATCATCCTCCGCACCGGTGCGTAGGGTCTCTTCAGGCTATAGGCCGTCGCCGGCAGGTGCTTCGCAGAAATCATCCTCAGCTCCGCGGCCAGACCCGCGCCATCGGTATCGTGCACCTTGTCGGCGTGGATCCTCAGACCGAGCCCAAGAGCCCGCGCAGCCGCCAGGATGTGCCTTGACTGTGCGACCGAGAAACACCTTTCTTTGCAGAAGACATCTCATAAACGAGCGATTCCCTAACTAGCCACCGCTGGCAGCATTTCATTAACCAAGATGTCGAAATAACCGTCGGGGTTCCCCCTGTATTCTTTCGGAAGGGCGTGGGCTCCTATGAAGGTGGGAACCACGTCCAGCGGGGTTCGGCGGCCCAGCTTCCCGATCACCCTCAGCATCATCAGCTCGGACTCCGACGACAGCGCGTAACCGCTCTTAACTTTCACCGTCGTCGTACCTAACGAGAGGGCTGAAAGGGCGTTTCCCAGCGTGACTTGATAGAGCTCTTCTTCGTGGTTTCTAAGACAGCCCTTACCGAGGAGAAGATCCCTCCGCCTGCCTGCAGGATCTCCAAATAGGATTTTCCCGCAAGCCGCATGGAAAATTCCCGCTCCCTGTTGCGCGCGAAGAAGAGGTGTGTGGATCAACGAAGCCGGGGATCATGCAGGGCGTGCCGCAATCCACTTCCCTTTCGACCGGGCTATCGCCCCGGGTTGTCTTCAAGACCGTCCTCTACAGGTCACACGGCCAGGATGATACCGTTCTTGGCGAACAAAGCCCCGTTCTCGAAGGTTCGGACCCGTACCTGCTCCTTTCCTGAAAGAGGAGCGCTCCCGGGGACCGGAGTCGTGATCCGAGCATTGAAGAAAAGGGTTGAGGCAATCAGGTACCTTCTTTCTGCAGGATTTCCCTTGATTTCAACTCAAGAGCCTGCAGCGGGTCGAAGCTATCGACCTGCAGATAGTAGGCCGCGCTTTCCAGCAGGGCAGATGCCGGCATCATGCCGTAGATTTCCGTTACGTTCACCGAGGCGCCCCAATGGGCCGCCTCAATCCGGATCAGTTCCAGCACCCGGTAAAGACTCGTTTTCTCGTGGTCCACGATGTCTGCTCACCTGCACGAGCCCCTTCTCCTCCAGGACCGGGCCGATTGCCTTGACCTAGGAGAAGCCTCCGCCCGAGCCCCAGATTCGCCTGGCTATTTCCTTAGCGATGCCAATATCCGTTGAGTTTTGGTTCATGTTGAAAGCCAAGAGGAAGCGCCGGACTCCGATGACCGTGGATCCCGCGGTGGGATGCAGCTTCGGTTCGCCTACGTCGGGATGTCGCTCGGGAAAAACGATTCCCTGCCTCAGCGCCTCGATCTGGCTTTTGCAAATTACCTCTAGGTGGTGCCGGTCCAGCCTCAGGGCCGTATTCTCGTAAAAGTAGACAAGGACACCCACTCGGCCTGGAGGCGTTTCCCGAATCCCCTGGCCAGCGTGACGCACTCTTCCACGCCGAGGCCCGACACCGGGGGGGAACGGAATCACGTCTACCGCCCCGATCCGCGGGTGCGCTCCCTTGTGGACGTTCACGTCGATCCGGTCCACCGTGACCTTCGAGGCCTCCATCAGGGCTTCGCAATTGGTTCCAGCGCCCCTGCCAGACTGACGACGAGGCGGTTGTGGTCCTCGTCCGCCCGATAGTCCAAAACGTGGCAGCCCCTATGGTTGCAAAAGGGCTCGACGATAGCCTAGATGACGTCCTTGTGTCGCTCCTTGCTGAAGTTCGGGACGCATTCGATAACCGGCGCGCTCATCTTTTAGCCTTCGCGGCCCGGCCCAGGGCATCCGCCGCTATGATGGCCGCGTAGACCCGTTCCGGGGTCACCTGGAACGGCTCGCTATGAATCGTCTCGTCCGGCCTGGCCGTCGCCTCTGCAACCTTCCGGATCTTCTCCTCCGTCACCTCAGTTACCCCGATCTCCTCCAGGGTGACCGGCAGGCCGACTTTCAGGCAGAAATCCAGGACCTCATCGACTATGGCCCGGGGACGATTCTCCAGTACCAGCTGGAAAACTACGCCGAAGGCGACCTTTTCACCGTGGTAGAACCGATGAGTTTCTTCAAGGACCGTCACGCCGTCCTGGAGAGAATGGGCCGCTGCCAGCCCACCGCTTTCAAAACCGATGCCCGAAAGAAGAGTGTTCGCCTCCACGACCCGTTCCACTGCTTCCGTAGCTACACCACGCTCCACCGCAAGCTTAGCCTCGTAGCCATTCTCTATGATTGTTTCGTAGCAGAGCTTGGCTAGACCTTGGGCCGCTAGCGTCGAAACCGTCCCCTGCATTCCGGGGGATCCCGTTCGGTAGCTCGTGTCCGCCTCAAGCCAGGTGGAAAGGGCATCGCCCATCCCCGAGACGAAAAGTCGCACGGGAGCCTTGGCAATCACCGCCGTATCGACGAGCACGAGGTCCGGGTTCTTAGGCAGGACCAGGAAGGACTCGAACACGCCTTCAGGCGTATAGATCACGGAGAGGGCGCTACAGGGGGCATCTGTGGCCGCAATCGTTGGAACGATGGCCAGAGGCAGGAGCCTATCATGGGCCACGGCCTTGGCGACGTCGATTGCCTTTCCCCCGCCGACACCCGCGACGATATCCATGCCGAACGAGGAACCGGTTTCCCTGAGGCGGGTGATCTCCTTCCAGCAGCATTCCCCGCGGAACTCCTCCACACGGTACGACAGTTCCTTTTTTTCAAGTCCTGCCTTCAGTTCGTCACCAATCATCCGGATGCCCACAGGGTCTGCGATTACCAACACCCGGGACCCGCCTAGGATGGACAGGTATTTGCCGAGATCCCCCGCCGCACCAGCCCCCTGCACGTAGCGTCCGGGGGAGATAAACATCCTGAGCATGCGCTTCCCTCCCTAGTTTTCGGGGGCTGCCTCCGGTCGGAGACAGCCCCCCCTTTCCCGGTTTCTCGGTTATTTCTTCGACAGCATGTTCTCCCAGAGTCGTGGATCAGTCGGTTTGATTTCCTGCGGTACGAGCGGCCCCTGCAGCACGATGAAGGCGCCTTCGTCAGCCCAGGGGTTCTTTATGACCTTCGCCGGAGACCAGAGAGCGCCTTTCTTCTCGATCGTTTGCCCGATCTTCGGCACTGGCTTGCCGTGAGCCTTGTCGAAGAGGTACTGGACCGCAAGGTAGGCCGAATCGTAAGCGGGCTGCTCGACGGCAGCGAGGATCTTGCCTTTCTGGATCAGGTCGATGCCCTCGGGCCCGATGCAGATGCCGCAGATGCCGTAGTTCTTGGGGTCGAGACCCGCAGCCTCAATCGCGGCCACCGCTCCAGCCGCCATGATGTCGGGTGTCTGGACATAGATGCCTAGTACCTTATTGCCATGGCGTGTCAAGAGGTCGGAAACCTTCGTGTTGGAGTCGGTATTGTTCCACTTGCCCTCTCCCTGAGCTACAGTCAGCTGCGGATATTGCTTGATGACGGAGTTGAAGCCCTTCGTGCAGGCATGGCTGAACATGTCGGCATGGTCTCCTATGATCTCGATAACGACACCAGCGGGAACCTTGCCCCCATTGCGCTTCTTGATGCCTTCCACGAAGGCCCGGGTGGCTTTCGCACTGGACTGTTCAAGGTCGAAGGATAGGAAGAAATCGACCTTGCCGCCCTCGGGTGAAGTATCCAACGCAGCAACCGGGATCTTCGCCTCGTTCAGGCGCTTGATCCCTGGTACGAGACCGCGGAGGTCCACGGCTCCACCGAGAATGAACGCGTCGATCTTCTGAGTCAGGAAGGTGTCGATGATCTCCATGATCTTCATCGTGTTCGCTTCCCCGTCGCGTACGATCAGGTTGATGTTGTTCTCCTTCGCCTTGTCCTGGGCCCCCTTGACGAAGGCCTGGATGAAGGGGGCGGAAGGTTCCTTGATGATCATGCCGATCGTGAACTTCTTCTCTGCGGCGAAAGCTGCGCCGCAGGCCAGGGACAGGACGAGCCCGACAACGAAAAGAACGGAAACGATTGCAGCGAACCTCTTCCTCATGAACATGACCTCCTCACAGTATGATCAAGGTATTGCCCTATCGAAACCATTTTTTGCGCATGGGAGAAGCGAAAGCACTTTCCCGGACCACCCCCGTCTCTTCCGGCGCCGCTATGCCGCTTCCTGGTGGTGCAGCTTCTTCAGCTGTTCGTTCCTGAGCAGCTTGCCCCTCAGCTGGACCCTGAAGCGGTCGACCAGGATGGCCAGGAAGATCAGCGTTCCCTGTGCCGCATGGACAAGGGTGACCGTGACGCCCAGCAGGTTCAGGGCGTTCGAGAACATCCCCAGGAGGATCGCTCCCCCCAGCATGCCGAACGCGGTTCCCTTGCCCCCGGACATGGAGGTTCCTCCGAGAAGCGCACCCGCGAAGGCCAGCATCGTCATGCCCGCCCCCATGGTGTTGGAGACCGAATCCTGTCGCCCCGCCGTTAGGAGACCCGCCACCGCCGAAAGGACCCCTGCGATGACGAAACCGGCGATGATCATCCCCGAGGTGTTGATCCCGGCCACGTAGCTGGCCCGGATGTTCCCGCCCGTCGCCATGTAGTTCCGGCCGAATACCGTGTGCTTGAGGATGACGTGGAAGAAAAGGTAGATGCCGAAGGTGACGAAGATGGCCGCAGGCATGTTGCCCAGGCCCGCGAAACGAGCCTTGCCGATGAAGGAATAGACCGGGTGAAGCGGGAAGATCGAGAGGGGAATGAGGAAAAGCACCAGCCCCCTCAGGATGATCGAGACAGACAGGGTCTGCATGAAAGCGTTCATCCCCAGTCTCGACACGCAAAACCCGTTGAACAGGCCGATGAGCCCTCCCAGGACCAGGGTCAGGAAGACGCAGAGGTAAGGATTCGAAAGCGTTCCGGGGAACCAGTTCGTGGCCGCCAGGATGACGACACCGGGCGAGAACGCCAGGATCGCGTCGATGGAGAGGTCCAGGTTCCCGCTCATCAGGACGAACCCCTGCGCCAGGACGAGCATGCTCATGATCGTGGTGTGGTAGAGGATGTTGACGATGTTCGACCATGACGAGAACTCGGGCACCCCTGCGGCGCACAGCAGGAAGAAAAGGGCGAGCATGATCCAGATGATGTTGTCCAGGAAGAAAAGCTTGATTTTCAGTTCATTCGACATGTCCTTACACCTCGCAACGTCAGCATCCGAAACCCTGGATGTCCATGAAAAGCTGTTTCTCGTCGAATTCCGCACGGGCATAGCTTTTCGCAATCTTCCCCCCGCGGAGGACAAGGATCCGGTCGCAGACGTCGATCAGGTCGTCCAGGCCGGGAGAGGTGATGATGACTCCCGCGTTCCCCCGTATCCGCTCGCAGATGAGGGAAAGGATGCTCTTCTTCGCGCCGATGTCGACGCCCCGCGTGGGTTCGTCAAGCAGGTAGACGTCGGGCCCGGCCGCCATGATCCGGCCGATCACGACCTTCTGCTTGTTGCCCCCGGAAAGTTCCTCCACCGCCTGCTCGAGGGAAAAGGCCTTCACCTGGACCTCGTCGAAAACCTCCGCCGCTCTCCTGGAAGCTGCGCCCCCCCGGATGAAGCCGTGGGAGGTGAACTGCCGAAGGCTGTTCAGGATGAGGTTGTCCCTGATGCTGAAGAGCTTGACGAGCCCCTCCGACTCCCTTTCCTCCGGGAGGTACGCCACGCCCGCCGACAGGGCCTCGCTCGGCTTGCGGAACAGGCATTCCTTCCCCTTCAGGACGACCCGGCCCTCCTCGGGCGGCTCGATCCCCGCGATCCCCTTCAGGAGCTCCGTCCGGCCGCTCCCGCGAAGCCCGGCAATCCCCAGGACCTCGCCCCTCCGCAACGTGAACGAAACGCCCTCGTAGTTGCCCCAGCGGGTCAGGCCCTCGACTTCGAGAAGGACCTCCCCCAGGGACTCCGTCTCCCTACCCTTCCGCACCCCGCAGGCAGTGAAGCCGTCGCCCACGATAAGCTCGGAGAGGGACTGGTGGTCCAGATCCGAACGGTCACGCGTCGCCACGCTGCGGCCGTCGCGGAGAACCGTAAGCCTGTCGCAGATGTCGAGCAGTTCGTCGATGTGGTGGGAAATGTAGACGATCGCCTTACCCCGGGCCCGGAGATCCGCCACGAGCCTCCGGAGGATTTCCGCATCCTTCTGGGTCAGGGGCGCGGAGGACTCGTCCAGGACAATGATCCGGGCATCCTCCACGATGCAGGCCTTGATGATGAGCAGCAGCTGCCGCTCGCTCAGGGAGAGGTCGCCCGCCCTGAGTTCCACGTTGATGTCGAGCCCGACTTGTTCCAGGACCTTCCGCGCTTTCGCAAACATCCCGGGCCAGTCCAGGAAACCGCCGCGGGTCTCGAAATCCCCCAGGTAGAGGTTTTCCGCCACCGTGATATCCAGGATGATCTCGGGCTCCTGGGTCACGATGGCCACACCCTCCCTCTTGGCGTGAGCGCGGCTGAGCAAGGAAAAAGAGCGTTCCCCGATGCGGATGGTTCCCGAAGTCGGCGGGATCAGCCCCGCGAGGATGCCCACCAGCGTCGACTTGCCGGCCCCGTTCTTCCCGATGAGGCCGTGAACCTCTCCGTAGCGCACCTCGAGGTTGACCTCTTCCAGGGCCACCGTCCCGGGGTAGATCTTCGTTATCCCCTGCAGCGAAAGAGCCGGAACCATCAGTCCTCCAAAAGCTCCTTCCGGGCTTTTCGTTTCCAAGGCTGTGCCGGACATGAAATGCCTCCCGTTCTAAGCTGGGCCTTGACCGCCTAACCTCGAAGCTGCGCCGAGTACTGGTGCCCGAAAAGCCCCTCGACGCCCGCCAGGTGGGCGCAGGGCCCGGAGAGCATCTTCGCGCCTTCCGCGGTGATCTCCTGGATGGAACTGATCTTGATGAAGGTCCCAACGAAGACGCCGTTGGAGAAACGGCTGCATTTCAGGGTCGGAAGGATGTGGTTGGGCCCCGACACGTAGTCGCCGAACGGAACCGGCGCGTAATGCCCGATGAAGAGGGATCCGAAGTTCTCCAGCTTCTCCGCCGTTGCCGCGCTGTCTTTCGTCATGACCTGCAGGTGCTCCGGCGCGATTTCGTTCGTGATCTTCACGGCTTCGTCCAGGCTGTCCACGACCAGAATGCGGCCGTTGTTCCTCCAGCTTTGCCCCGCCAGCTCGGCGGTCTTCAGGGTCTTCAGCTGGGTCTCGATCTCGGCCGTCACGTCTTTCGCGAGCTTCTCGCTCGTCGTCACGAGGACCGTCCAGGAGTTCGGGTCATGCTCGCAGCGGGCCAGGGAGTCCGCAGCAACCCACTTCGGGTTCGCCGATTCGTCGGCGATGATGACGACCTCGCTCGGGCCGGCGAGCATGTCGATCCCGACCGCCCCGCTGACTTGGCGCTTAGCTTCCGTGACGAACTTGTTGCCCGGGCCGACGATGATGTCCACCGGCTTCACCGACTCGGTCCCGAAGGCGTAGGCCGCGATGGCCTGGGCGCCGCCCATGCAGTAGATCTCGTCGACCCCCGCCAGGTCCATGGCGACCAGCACGGCGGGGTGGATCCCGTTCTGCCCCTTGCTCGCCGGGGAACAGGCGGCCACCCTCTTCACCCCGGCCACCTTCGCGGGGATGATGGACATGAGGGCGGAGGAGGGCAGCGGGTAACGGCCCGCCGGGACGTAGCAGCCGCAAGACTCGATGGGGACGAGCCGGTGTCCCAGGATCACGCCCGGCGTGATCTCGTAGCGCAGTTCCTTCAGGCAGGACTTCTGGTGCTCGGCGAAGTCCCGGATCCGTGCGGCGGCAAACTTGAGGTTCTCGACCGTCTCGGGAGCCACCTTCGCGTAGGCTTCCTTCAGCGCCTCGCGGGGAACGCGCACCGCCTCCAGGTTGATGCCGTCGAACTTCGAGGTGTAATCCATGATCGCCCGGTCGCCGTTCTCCTGGACGTTGCGGACGATGTCCCGGACGATCTGCTCGACGGACGCCTTTTCTTCGCTCAGGTTTCTTTCCGCTTTCTTGAACTCGAACATGACTGGAAACCTCCCTCTTTATAGAAAGATCTCAGCTTGCGAGCCAGCCGCCGTCCACGTAGACGATCTGGCCGGTCAGGTAATCGGAGGCAGAACTGCAAAGGAAGACAACCGCGCCGATGAGGTCTTCGGCCGTGCCGACCCGCCCCGCGGGAATCCGTTCCTCGATCCATTTCCTGTGGGCCGGATCCTGGAAAAACGGCTCGGTCATCGGCGTGCGGAAGTAGCCGGGACCCAGGGCGTTGACCTGGACGTTGTCCCTGGCCAGCTCGATGGCCATCGTGCGCGTGATGCCCAGCACCCCGCCCTTGGTGCCGCAGTAGACGGAGGATTCCGACAGCCCGATGGCGCTGCCCAGGGACCCGATGTTCAGGATTTTCCCGGATTTCTGCGCCTTCATGATCCGCGCCGCGGCCTGGGCCGTGAAGAACGCCCCCCTGAGGTTGACGCCCATGATCTTGTCGTACTGGGCCTCTGTCACATCGACAAAGGGGCTGATGTCCTCGACGCCGGCGTTGTTGATGAGGATGTCCAGGCTGCCCAGGCGGGAGGCGAGCTCCCGGAAGGCCTTCTCCGTCTCGGCCGGCTTCGTCACGTCCAGGAGACAGGCCTCGGCCTTGCCGCCCGCCTCGACGATCTCCGCTGCGGTTTTCTGGACCCCTTCCAGGTTCCGGTCCGCGCACACCACGGTGGCACCGGCTTCCGCCAGCCCCTTCGCGTAGCCCTTGCCCAACCCCTGTGCGGACCCGGTAACGACCGCCACTTTCCCTTCCAGGTTGAACTTCTCGAGGATCTTCATTCGTCTCTCCCCCTTTTCGTCACCGTCACGATTTCCTTTTCCGTGTCTATTTCCACCCAGTCACCGTCTGAAATGGCCTCGAACGGATCCAGCTGGAGCCGGTCGACCATCGGGGTTTCCAGGACCACGGCCGCCGAGACCAGGACCGGCTCGATCTCCCTCACGATAATGCCCACAGGAAGGGTTCCCTTCACGGAAAGCTGGTAGAAGCCGTCCACCTGGACCACGGAACTGCCCTTTCCGGACTGCAGGACGAGGACCTTTTTCGCGATCGAGCGTCCCTTCAGGGGATGGTTCTTCTCGATCACCTCTCCCGTTTCCGGGTCACAGAGATAGAAGCACATGGCCTCCCTCGAGACGATCGCCTCGCCCTCGACCTTCCCCTTCACGATGCTCCTGCAGCTGTAACAGGTCTTGCCGGACATTTCAGATCTCCCCCCTGACCGAGGCCTCGACGCAGTCGGAAAGCCTCCGGATGACGAAGGGCTGGCCGCGCCTTTCCCGGTAATACATGCACTTCGGCGAATCCGTCACGCCGAGCCCACCCTCGAAGGACTTCCAGCAGGGCTCGTCGATGCAGGTGTTGGGAACCAGGCGGCACCCGGCCTTTTCGATGGTTTCCAGGTGGCCGCTCCGCCTGGCCAGCTCGATCGCGTCGAAGGACGTGAGCACCCAGAAAGCAACGTCCCGGTGGACGGTGCGGCCCTCAAGAAGCGAGGCGAGTTCCCGTAGCTGGTCGTAGGTATAGTGCGGGCAGCCGAGCATGACCAGGTTGATCTTGCCGCCCTTCTCAGAGATCTGTTCCTCTTGCTCCAACAGGTGCCGGGGCAGGACGGGAAGGGTAAACTCCGGCGACTTGCCCCTGAAAGCCGCCGCCGCGGTGGGAGCCTCCGGGGTCACGCCGACGATGTGGTACATCGCCACGGAACCGCTCGTGGCCATCTCCGCGCCGAGGTAGAGAAGTTCCTCCGGCGTAGGACGGCGATCCAAGCGCCTGAAATCGAGCACGGGGATGCGGCTGCCGGCGTACCGGCCGATGTAGTAGCCCAGGATTCCCCAGTCGTAGGCATCCTTCGGCCGGGCCTCAACGTCGACGAGCATCGTTCCGCCGCGGTTCTCCTCAAAGTGGTAGCCGTAGAGGGGTGTCACCCCGGTGACGGCCGAGGCGAGGGCACTGCAGGAGGACTCCCGGTTCGAACGGGCACCCAGGACGGCGTTTACGTAGGGCGTCGCGCTGGACTCGGAAAATGCCACGTGCTCGCCAAAAGCGGGGACATTCGTTCCGAGCCCGGGCGTGCAGCAGAAGGTCAGTTTCGCCCCGATCCGCCGGTACACGTCGATCGTCCGGAGCCCGAGCTCGAGCTCGGGCTCCGTCACTTCGTAGTGCTTCGTCAGGACCTGCACGTCCCAAGCAGGATTTGTCGACGGCGGAACCTTGCAGGTGGCCCCCCCCTCGACGAGGAGCTGGCACCAGTAGGTGTCCCCTTCCTGGCCGCTCAGCGCGACGTGGGTCCGGCTAACGGGGATCATCCGCTCGGCGTCGAAGGATTTCCCCAGGGCCACCAGCAGTTCCATCGCCCTCTGGACCCCCCGGCCGTGCCCACCGTCAAGCATCCGTTTTTCTTCATCCGTCAGTTGCAATAGCGACACCTCCAAAAAATCCGCAATAGCGGGATACTTTCACCATACCAACTGTATACCAATCAAGGGTAAAATTTTTATCTCCCGTAATAATCCTTCAGGACATTCTCCTCGCTCTTGACGATGTGGTCGTAAAGCCGTTCCGAGAGTTCTCTCCCGTCTCGCCCCTTCAGGCAGGCGATCAGCTCGAGATGCTGGCGGACGGTGTTCTCGACGTTGGCGAGGGACTTGGCGGAAAGGGACTGGAAACGCTCGATCTGGGCGTGATAAGAGGAAAGGATCTGCTGGACCCGCTTGTTCGTGGAGTGCTGGATCAGGGTGAAATGAAAACGCTGGTCGATGGCGGCCACCTCCGACCAGGGAACGGACTCGCCCTCGGCGACGCGAGCCTGGATGCCCTGCCAGTCGCTCTCGAGAGCCAGGATCTCCTCCTCCGGGACCCGAGTAACCGCGGAAAGGGCCGCGAAGGGCTCCAAAAGCTTGCGAATGTCGTAGATCTCCTTCACGTCCTCCAGGGAAATCTCGGAAACGAAGGCCCCTTTTGCTGGGACTATTCTTACGTACCCCTCCTGTGCTAAAACCCGGAGCGCCTCTCGGATGGGGGTTCGGCTAATCTCGATCTCCTGGGAAAGGCGATTTTCGCTGAGAGGTTCACCTGCCTTGAGCGCGCCGCATTCGATCGCATCCTTGATCCATTTGTAAGCAGTGCCCCAGAGTCGGTTATCCCTCACGAGGTTCATAGATGCAAACTCCTTTCCGGCAATCCTTTTTAGTATACGGATACCATACAACCTGAATCCAATTTTGTCTAGATATTGGGGTAAATTTACTGTCGGGAATCGGAGCCGAGAAACCGGGTCTAACATTACAAAAGAGAGTAGTGGCGGACCGCTGGAGTAGAGATTTACGGGAGGGAACAAGGTTGGGTTAAGGTTCAGGCTATGGGGCAGAGTCCTGAAATCGGAAAGAGGGACTTTCTCTATGGCTCAAGTTATAATTAGGTGATTGCTCCCTATCTGGCACCTGTATTAGGATGGTGCCATGGAGCTCAAAGCCTATGAATACTTAATTCGTAGCGAGTCCGCAGCGAGAAAA
>JALHIN010000014.1:0-68671 GCA_022839995.1 Synergistota bacterium | reverse complement strand
AATTCCGATACAACAATCGAAGGACGGATATCTTCCCTGTTCTCTGTCAGTATGTCTGTGACTTTGTACCCTTTGTGCCAAATAGGGACTAATCACCTACAGTTTTATTCTACATGGAAGGCTAATCGGGTCAAGAGTGCGGCTTCAAAGGCAAAAGGGATAGGCAGACGAGTATCCAACGTCTGCCTATCCCTTCGGAGTTCGTTCCTACAGGACCCGCTCTACCACTTCAGGCCCTTGACGAAAATCCAGGCAATCGCAATGGGAGCCACGATCCGGACGATCCAGATCCAGGCCGTCTCCCATGCAAACGATGCCTTCCCCTCGTTCGTGGCTTCTTTCTTCGCTCCTTCAAGCCAGATCCAGCCGACGAAGACGGCGATGAAAATCCCGCCGAGCGGAAGCAGAACGTTAGAAGAGATGAAGTCCATCACGTCGAGGAAATCCTTGCCCGCGATCTTTGGGAAATGGCCGCCAAGAGAAAGGGCGGAGGGAACCCCGAGAGCAGTGATGACGCCGCCAAGCAGCCAGGAAGCCTTCTCACGCGTCCAGCCCAGCTCGTCCTTGAAGTACGCCACGCAGACTTCCAGAAGAGAAACGGAGGAAGTCAGGGCGGCGAAGAAGAGCAGGAGGAAGAACAGGAACGAGAAGATCATCCCGCCGGGCATCTTCGCAAAGACGTTCGGCAGCGTGATGAAAGTCAGCCCCGGGCCCGCAGCCGGCTCGAGGCCGAAGGCGAAGACCGCCGGGAAAATGGCAAAACCGGCAAGGAAGGCTACCATCGTGTCAAGGAAGGTAACCGTGACCGCGGCGGAAGGCAGGATTTCCTTTTTGCTCAGGTAGGAACCGTACGTGATCATGCAACCCATTCCGAGCGAAAGAGAGAAGAACCCCTGTCCGAGCGCCGCGAAAACGGCCGCCCCCGTCAGCTTGGAGAAGTCGGGCGTCAAGTAGAACTGAAGCCCCTTTCCCGCGCCAGGAAGCGTGACAGATCGAACGATCAGGATGAGGAGAATCACGAAAAGGGCGGGCATCATGACCTTGCAATATTTCTCGATGCCTTCTCCGATGCCCTTGAAGACAATCCAGATGGTCATGACCATGAAAATGACCTGGTAGAGAACGACCTGGGTCGGGTTGGAAACGAACGCCCCAAATGCATCCCCGGCTTTGCCTTCAGCAGCAATAGCCATGAGTCCGGTAACGGACTTGATCATGTAGGCGATGGTCCACCCGGCGATGACCCCGTAGAAAGAAAGGATAATGAACCCGGCAATGACTCCCATCCAGCCGACGATGGGCCACGCGCCGCCCTTCAGTTTCTTGAAGGCCCCGACCGCGTTGAGTCCTGCACTCCGGCCGATGACGAACTCTGCGAGCATGACCGACACGCCGATCGTGAAAACGATGGCAAAATAACAGAGGACGAAGGCTCCACCACCGTTCATACCGGTCACGTAGGGGAAACGCCAGATGTTTCCCAGTCCGACCGCGGAGCCGGCAGCTGCCATGATGAAACCGAGGCGGCTACCCCACTGTTCACGATTTTCCGTTCCGTTGCCCATGATATCCCTCCTCTAGGCTGATTGACTTCATGGATCTTCATTGCGTGCTACGGAAAAAACCGCGGTGTGGTCTCTCGCTTCACCTCCCCTCAAACACCGCCGGTTGAATACAATTGCCCGCAAGATTCGAAAATACGCAATTAAGGCAATGGCATACCCATGCGGCACGAACGCTTCGTTTCAGCCTCCCGGAGCCCTCTGTAAGGATAATCGGAGCAGCGGAATTCATCAATACCCCATTTTGAACGCTGAAGTTAACTCCACTTCCGGTAGATCTCTTCCCGTCGTGAAAACCATACCGCGTTGCTCTTCCTTGCCTTTTCCACGAGGTCTTTCCGAAGCCAGGCGATTTCAGTCGCAGGCCGGTCGTCGAGCTCGAGAATCGTTTCTCCGAAGGGGTTCAAGGCGATGCTATGACCCCCGAACTGGACCAAAGGACTTCGGTCGCATCGGTTGACTCCCACGGTAAAAAGCTGGTTTTCCATCGAACGAGCGGCGTTCAGGGTTTTCCAGATGCGGATGTGTTCCGCGGGCCAGGCTCCTACTACAACGAGAAGCCGAACCCCCTTTTCAGCCAGGTAACGGCACAATTCCGGGAACTCGACGTCGAAGCAGACCAGGACCCCTGTTTTCCAACCGAAAAGATCGCAAATTCCCAGCGTTGTCCCCGCCTTGAACCCCTCCCCCTCGAAAAAAGAAGGGAAGACGTGGATCTTGTCGTACCTCAGGATGACGTTCCCCTTCGGGCCGATCACGTGGCAACGGTTCAGCAGGCCCTCCCTGCAACGCATCGCCACGCTTCCCGCGACGATCGCCATTTCGTGCCGCTTTGCCAGTCGAGTGAATTCCGAGAGGATCAGTCCTTCTTTCCGAGCGGGATCTTCCCTTTCCCGGAGAAGGAAGGTCTGGTTCCACAACTCGGGTAGAACTGCCACCTTTGCACCGTTTTTCGCAGCCCGGTCTGTCTCTTCGACAAGAGCCTCGAGATTGGCTGCCGGGCTTTTCCGGGAAATCGCCGCCTGGACGAGAGCGACCGGCAAAACCTCCATCTTCTTTCCCCTTTCTCGGTTTCCGGAACCTTCCAGCGGATTATATCGTGAACCCGTCGGCATTGACAGGAACCCCCCCTCGAAGGATGATTATGTTCCTCAGTAGCCTTAGGGAGGGAAACAAAATGTGCCTTGCCGTACCGCATGTCCTTGTCGAGATCACAGGCCCCTGCACCGCCATCGGCCGGGCTGGAACCATCGAGGTGGAAATCCGGACCGACCTGCTGGAAGGGGCTCGTCCCGGAGATCGCGTGCTGGTGCATGCAGGCTTTGCGATCGAAAAGCTCCAGCCGGAAGAAGCCACAGAGATCGAGGCCCTTTGGGAAGAAATCCGGGCTCTTTCAGGGACACGGCAAAATGGGTGAACGGACCCGAGAGAGGGTACTGGCTGCGGCCGCGGCCCTCGAAAGGCTGGCCGACCGGCCGCTGAAATTCATGGAGGTTTGCGGAACCCATACGGTCTCGGTTTACCGGTCGGGGCTGAGATCCCTTTTCCCCGAGGGTCTTTCTCTGGTTTCGGGTCCCGGTTGTCCGGTCTGCGTAACGGCCCAGGAAGAAATCGATTCCCTGATTCGGCTTTCGGCAATGGAAAAGGTAATCGTTGCAACCTACGGGGACATGCTCCGCGTCCCTGGAAGCTCGACTTCGCTGGCCGAAGCGAGGTCAAGCGGCGCCTCCGTCCGTATCGTGCTCTCCGCGGCGGAAGCCCTGGCGCTCGCCATGGACACGCCGAACCGGATCGTGGTGTTTGCGGGCGTCGGGTTCGAAACGACGGCTCCCGCCACGGCAGCCGTCGTCCTGCAGGCAGCCCGGCAAAACGTGGAGAATTTTCTGGTCCTCAACCTTCACAAGACGGTGCCCGCAGTGCTGGAAACGTTGGCATCCGATCCGGAGCTGGCCCTGGACGGGTTCCTGCTGCCGGGTCACGTCAGCACGATCCTAGGGCTTTCGCCCTACCTTCCGATTCCCGAAAAATACAACCTCGCTTGTGTTGTCGCAGGATTCGAGCCCGACCAGATCATGGCCGGGATCACCCTGCTGGCTCTCCAGAAAAGGAGCGGAGTCTTTTCCGTCCAGTGCGCGTATCGGGAGGCCGTCCGCCCAACCGGAAACCCCCACGCCAGGGAGCTGCTCGAAACCGTCTTCGAAGAGTCGGATTCAAACTGGAGGGGCCTCGGTTTGCTGCCGCGATCCGGCTTGAGGTTCCGGCCTGCCTATTCGGCTTTCGACGCAAGAATCCGCCTCGGGATTTCGGATGTCCCGGCAAGAGAGCCGGCGGGGTGCCGGTGCGGAGATGTCCTTGCCGGAAGGATTTCTCCATTTGGTTGCCCGCTGTTCGCACGGGCCTGTTCCCCCGAAACCCCCGTCGGCCCCTGCATGGTGTCATCCGAGGGAAGCTGCTCCGCCGCATACCGTTACGGAAGAGGTGAACCTTCATGAAACCGATTTCCCTTTCCCAGGGAAGCGGGGGAAGGCAAAGCCAGCGCCTTGTCAGCGCCATCCTGGAGGCCACTGGAGAAACCCCTGATTTCCCGCTCGAAGATTGCGCCTTCCTCGAAAAGGGCCTCGCTATGACGATCGATGGATACACCGTGAGCCCCCTTTCCTTCCCAGGCGGGCATATCGGCAAACTTGCCGTCTGCGGTACCCTGAACGACCTTGCCTGCAGGGGAGCAAGGCCTCTTTTTCTCGCCCTGGGGGTCATCGCGGAAGAAGGGTTCGACGAAGACGAGCTTCTCGGCTACCTTGGAGATGCCGCTGGGATCTGCCGTCAAATCGGGGTCCGGATCGTTACGGGAGACACCAAGGTCGTCCCCAAAGGGCAGCTCGATCGTCTTGTCCTGACGACGGCAGGTATCGGAAAATCCTCCCTGCCGAAAACATTGGGCATTCAATCGATCCGCGCGGGAGACTCGCTTCTCCTGACCGGTCCGATTGGCCTGCATGGAGCCACGATCGCCGCCTTGAGGTACGGCTTGGAGAGCGAAGGATTGGCCTCCGATTGCGCCCCCTTGTGGGAAACGATCGAAGGCATCCTGGATTTTGACGGGCTTAGGGCCATCCGGGACTGCACCCGCGGTGGTCTCGCGACGGTGCTTTGTGAATGGGCGGAATCTTCCGGCCTTGGAATGGAGATCGAAGAAGCTGCAGTCTGCGTTCCCGCTCCTGTCGCTTCCGTATGCGACCTCCTCGGTTTCGACCCGTTCCACCTGGCTTGCGAAGGCTGCATGTTGATCGCTGTTTCGCCGGAAGAAACAGAACCCGTCCTGGATAGGCTCCGCCGATCGAAGTACGGGGAATTTGCATCCAGGATCGGCATCGTTACGGAGAAGCACCCCCGGTGGGTCACGCTGAACACACGGTTTGGAGGATCCAGGATTCTCGACATGCCTGTCGGTGAAATCTTGCCGCGAATCTGCTAATGCTCTCCAGCGCAGAGACGGAAAACAAAAAAGCGGGGCTTCGCCCCGCTTTTTTCACCTTGCCCGGATCATCAGCTTGATTGCCGTGCGTTCCATTCCGTCGATCTCGATTTCCGAAAAGGCCGGGATACAGCAGATATCGATCCCGTTCGGAGCCAAGTACCCCCTTGCAACCACGATGGCCTTCACTCCCTGGTTGACGGCACCGGCACCGATCGCCTGAATTTCGACTTCCCTCCCGGAACGGACGATTGCCGCAATAGCGCCGGCCACGGTCTTGGGATCGCTCGTTGCCCCTACCTTCAGCGTTTCGTCAGCCATGTTTCCACGTCCTTCAACGTCGATTCTCCCCGCCTCTGAATCAGTCGAGGGGGACGTCGATCCTTCGGATCTCAAAGGCCCTTCCGGTCTCATCGTCGATCTCGACGAGCACCGCGTTTAGCCGGATCTCTTCTTCGCAGACCTCGAACTTCGTGGGCATTCCGGTAAGGAAACGGGGCAGGACCCCGTCTTTTCTCATGCCGATGACCCCTCCGTGTCCGCCCGTCATTCCACAATCCGTCTGGTAGGCCGTTCCTCCGCGCAGGATGGTCTCGTCCGCGGTTTGAACATGCGTGTGGGTTCCAATCACGGCAGATACCCTCCCGTTAAGGTATAGCCCCAGAGCCTTCTTTTCCGAGGTGGCTTCCGCATGAAAATCAACCAGAATGCAGGGAGGCATGTTCTCATCCTGGAGGATCGCGTCCGCCGCCCTGAAGGGGCAGTCGATCATCGGCATGAAGACCCTCCCCTGAAGGTTGACCACTGCAAGCCGCCTGTCTCCTCGCCCCAGGATGGCAACTCCTTGTCCCGGGCATCCTGGGGGGTAATTCGCAGGCCGCAGGATACGCTTTTCGCCCGCCAAAATTTCCAGGAATTCGCGTTTGTCCCAGACGTGGTTTCCAGAAGTCATGCAATCCACCCCGAGGTCCAGGATTTCGCGAAAGACCCTTTCCGTCAGGCCAAAACCGGCAGCTGCATTTTCGCCGTTTGCAAGGACGAAATCAAAAGGCCCGTCTTCCTTCCTGAGACGCGGCAGAAGGGCCGCAACGGCCCTCCTGCCCGCACTACCGACGATGTCGCCGATAAAAAGGATCTTCATGTCGTTCCTACTTCGCGTATTCGAAGGCCCTGGATTCCCGGATGACGGTCACCTTGATCTGTCCCGGGTATTTCATTTCGTTCTCGATCTTCCTGGCGATGTCGTAGGCCAGCTTCTGGATTTCCCCGTCATCGGTTATTCCAGGGTTCACCATGATCCGCACTTCTCTACCGGCCTGCATCGCAAAGGCCTTCGTGACTCCGTTGAACGTCTTCGCGATCTGTTCGAGCTTTTCCAGCCGTTTGACATAGGCATCCAGGCTCTCCCGCCTGGCCCCAGGACGTGCCGCGCTGACCGCGTCTGCCGCAGCCACAAGAACCGCGTAGAGGGTTTGAGGTTCTTCGTCTTCGTGGTGCGATGCAATCGCGTTGACAACCTCCAGGCTTTCGCCGTGGCGCCTTGCCAGGTCGGCCCCGATCATCGCGTGAGGCCCCTCCACCGCATGATCGACGGCCTTCCCGATATCGTGCAGAAGTCCGGCCCGTCGTGCCAGCGCCTCGTCGAGCCCCAGCTCGGCTGCCATGATGCCTGCGATGTGCGCTACCTCGAGGCTATGTGCAAGGGCATTCTGGCCGTAGCTGTTCCTGAAACGCAACTGCCCGAGGATGTTGAGCAATTCAGGATGCAGGTTCTTTACACCGGCCTCCAGGAGAGCGTTCTCGCCGGCCTCCAGGATCATTTCCTCGACATCCTTCCTCGCCTTGTCGACAACTTCCTCGATTCGAGCCGGGTGAATCCGCCCATCGACGACGAGCCTTTCAAGGGAAAGGCGTGCTACCTCCCGGCGAACGGGGTCGAAACTGCTCAGCGCAACCGCCTCTGGAGTGTCATCGACGATCAGGTCAACTCCCGTTATGGTTTCGAAGGTCCGGATGTTGCGCCCTTCTCGGCCAATGATCCTGCCTTTCATTTCGTCTGAAGGGAGACTGACAACACTTACGGCGATTTCCGAAGTCTGCTCTACCGCACATCTTTGAATCGCGGTCGTGATGTATTCCCGGGCCTTTCGTTCGGATTCCCTTTTTGCCTTTTCCTCGAGCTCCTTGAGCCGGAGCCCGATGAAGTGGCCGGCTTCCTCTTCCACTTCCTTCAGGAGAATGGCCCTGGCTTCCTCCCGGGTTAAAGCTGCGACTTCTTCCAGGCGTTCGATTTGCTGCCGTTTCAGCGCTTCGATTTCATCAAGCCTTCTCTGTGCCTCTTCCTGCTTTGCCCTGAGTTCTTCTTCCTTCTTTGAGAGGGATTCCAGTTTCCGATCAAGGTTCTCGTCCTTTTGTTCGAGCCTTCGCTCTTGCCTCTGGAGTTCGGCTTTCCTTTCGCGGATTTCGCGATCCGCTTCCTGCTTCAGCCGTTGAATTTCTTCCTTGCCCTCCGCGAGAAGCTCCTTTTTCCGGGCCTCCCCTTCGGAAATCGCGTCCTTGATCAGCTTCTGGGCTTGAGTCCCGGCTCCCTGCAAAGCCCTCTCGTCCTGGTACCTTCGCAACAAATATCCAATGGCAAGGCCGAAAGCGACACCTGCCACAAGTGCAATAAACGACATGCTTCTTTCACCCCTGTTCATTTGTCAAAGTACGGCATGCTGCCTGATTGTCGTTTGTCGTTGACAGAACACCGTGAGTCCGAGCGTATTCTATCTTCTATTCCGCTCCTGGACAAGAAGAATTCAAGGCTTTCCAGGCCTCCCTGGAGGAGAATCCCCTTCTCGCCAGCCTCGCTGCGATCCGCCTGTCATCGACGCCGTTTTTCCTCCATTCGCGCACCAGCTCTTCCGCGGCCCTGGGATCCACCAACTCCTCGATGGCCTCCTTTGCAACGGGCCCGCTGATGCCCCGTCGTCGCAGTTCTTGCCGGAGCCGGGCTGGGCCCCAGCCCGAGTGCCCTTCGACAAAGAGGCGTGCGTAAAGGGGATCGTCCAGGAAGCCGGCGACCTCGAGTTCTGCAAGGATTTCCTCCGCCTCTTGCTCCTCGGCCCCTTTTTTTCCCAGCCATCGCCGTGCCTCCAGGACCGTCTTCGGCCACCTCGAAAGATGAGCGGCCAATGTCTCTCGAAGTCGTGATTTTCGGCTCATTCCCATCATCCCAGAAAGGGGATGCCGGTGAGGGCCTCACCCGGGTCCGCGCAAACCCATGAAGAAAAAGCCAGCAACCCGTCTTCAGGCCTCAACCTACCGGCTTCATCCCTGGCCCTTTCAAGCAGGATTCTATCGCGCGAAGGGTCGGCAAGCTTGAATTCAGTCACCCCGTGCTGCCGCACTCCGCACAGGGCACCGGGTCCTCTCAGGCGCAAGTCCGCTTCGGCAAGGGCAAACCCGTCTGTTGTCTGCAGGAAAACCGACAGCCGCTCTACCGTGCCTTCGCTTCGTGACGGAACGAGGAGCACGCAGGCGCCTTCCCGTTGACCGCGTCCCACGCGGCCCCGAAGCTGGTGGAGTTGGGATAGCCCGAAGCACTCCGCATTCTCCACCACGATCACCGTCGCCCCGGGGAGGTCGATCCCGACCTCAACGACCGTTGTTGAAACCAGGATCTTCGTTTCACCGTCCTCAAACCGCCTCACGGCTTCCTCTTTCTCGTGCGGTGCCATTTTTCCGTGTATCCAACCCGACGGGAGATCCGGCAGCTCTTTCTGGATGCACTGGAACCTTTCCCGGACGGGAACAGCCTTCCGCGGCACCTTTTCTTCCAGGAGGGGGCAGACCCAGAGAACCTGGCCCCCAGAGGCAACTTCCTCCCGGACCCGGCGAAAAAGGCCCTTCAGGTCCCGTTTTTCGAGGAGACAGGTTCGAACCGGCTTTCTTCCCGGAATCCTGCCGTTCAAACGGGTCAGGTCCAGCTCTCCATAAGCGGTCAAGGCGAGCGAGCGCGGTATCGGTGTGGCCGACATCACCAGGAGGTGGGGCGAATTCCCTTTTCGAACGAGTGCAGCTTTTTGTGAAACTCCGAAACGGTGCTGTTCGTCAATGATCACCAGCCCCAGGTTTTTCCATTCGGTCTTTTCCTGGAAAAGGGCCTGCGTGCCGAAGAACAGACCCGGAACGCACGCCTCGGCCGGAGAAAGGCGTTTTCCCTTCCCCCGGGAGGTTTCCTTTCCCGCCAGGAGCCAGCAACCCACTCCGACCGAGGAAAAAAGCCCCGCAGCCCTCGTGTGAAGCTGTCTCGCGAGCACTTCGGTCGGGGCCATAAAAGCCACCTGCTGCCCGGATTCGATGGCGGCCATCGCCGCTCCGAGTGCCACGGCCGTCTTGCCGCTGCCCACTTCTCCGTGGAGAAGGCGCCTCATCGGAACGGAACTCTCCAAGTCCTTCAAGATTTCTCCAAGGGCCCTTTCCTGGTCTTCCGTCAGTCGAAATGGCAATCCTCTTTCAAGGAATGATTTCGTCCGTTCTCCCGCGTGAATGACCGGTGCCTTCCTGAGGAATGCCTCCTCGAGCCGGGCCTTCCGGTGCTTCACCTGCAGCTGGAAAAGCTCCTCGAAGACGATTCTTTTCCTTGCAGCCCTCCAGGCTTCTTCATTCGGCGGGAAATGGAGGGTTTCGATCGCTTCCCGCAAGCCCACGAGCCCCTGGCGTCTTCTCAGTTCCCCGGGGAGGGTTTCCTCGAGCAAGCGGCCACCCTGTCCCCGAATCAGATCCCTCATGATCCTTCTGAGGGTCTTCTGTCTCAACCCGGCTGCGAGGGGATAGACCGGGAGGATCCCCGTTTCCGGGAAGGCTTCGTTTTCAAGGATCTCGAAGCCGGGATTGGTCATTTCCCAGCCGCCCCTTCCTTTTTCGGCCCTGCCGTAGATCGCAATTCGCGTCCCTTCAAAAAGCCGGGAAACCACGCCGGAGGCGTTGAACCATTTGACGAGGAGGGTCTCGCCGTGATCTTCGAAGACCGCGGAAAGAACGGACCGGACTCCGCCTTTCCCGTGCCTGACCCCTCTCGAGAACTCAAGGGAGGTAAGCGTCCCCACCAGAAGCGCCGGTTTTCCCTCCTCCAGCTCGTGGATGGGGACGATCCGGCGCCGATCCTCGTATCGCTTCGGGAAATACAGAAAGAGGTCCCTCAGGGTGCTCACCCCAAGCGACCTCAGGATCCTTTCACGGGTTTTCCCGACACCTTTCAGCGTCAGGATCGAAGATTCAAGTCCCGGTGTTTCCTTCACCTTTTTTCTTCCGGTTTTTGGTTGTCCGAAACGAGGCCCACGAGGGTTTCGAACTTCGAAAGCGTCCCTCTCATTTCAGCAACAAACTGCTGCCGGACCTGGCTTAGTCTGCCGATTTCCCGTTTTTGCTCCTCGATCCTCATCCTGGCTTCCTCGAGGATCGAGTCGGCTTTGGCCCGAGCCTCCTTCAGCGTTAGCTCAGCCTGCTGTGCAGCCGACTTGATCTTTTCTTCCGCGCTCTGTTGGGCGAAAAGAATCGCCTCGTTCAGCGAATGTTTCAGTTCACGGCATTCCCGGATCTGCTCTTCGGCAACTTCAAGTTTCCGTTCCAAGTCGCGGATCTTTTCCACATACCCCTGGACACTTTCGGCCACCTTGTCCAGGAATTCGTCAACCTCCTCCGGGTCATAGCCTCTCAAGGCCCTTTTGAAGGATTGCTGCTGGATGTCGATCGGGGTGAAAAGGCCGTTCATGCCTCGCTCGCCTCCTCTTCCTCCTCGGCTATCGGTTCTCCGGAAACCGGCCGCTCCTCCCAAGTTTCCAGCAGGCGGCTGTGCGGCGTCGCAAGAAATACCCCGGGAGAAACACGGATCACCTTCCCCTGGGTGGAGTAAACAGCTCCGCAGACAAAGTCGAGAAGGCCCTGTCCCGGTTCCAGGTCGACCGGGCGGAGATCCAGGATGACCATTTGGCCCATCCGGAGAGCTTCCAGAATCTCTTCCTTCCTTTCGATGGCCGTCTGCCCTCTCACGAGGATCACAGCCGGTTTCCCGATGGCAGGCTGGAAAACCCTCCGTTTCCGTTCTTCCCAATCTGTGCCGCGCAGTTCTTCCTCATCTTCGTATTCGTCGTCTTCTTCGATAAGGCCAAGAAATGCCAGGAGCTTTTCCCACAAAATACCCCCACCTCCCCTACTCCCTCGGCCCAAAAAGGGCTCGTCCGAGACGCACACAGGTGCTGCCCTGCTCGATGGCAGTCTCGAAATCATCCGACATGCCCATCGACAAGACGGGCATTTCCAATCCAAAAGCCTTCGACACCCTATCCCGCAACTCTCTCAGCCGGCAAAAGGACGCAGCGACATCCCGCGGGTCTTCGAAAAGCGGGCCTACCGTCATCAGGCCCCGGACAGAGAGACGCGGGCAACGTTGAAGCACGCCCTCCAGGAGTTCTTCGAGCCTATCCGGTGAAACCCCGTGTTTCGAGGGTTCCCCGGAGGTGTTCACTTCGACCAGGACTTCGATCTTCCGGTCGGTTTCAGAAAGGATCCGTTGAAGGTCTAGGGCAAGCTCCAGGCGATCCAGTGAATCGATCCTGGAGAACAGGTCGAGTGCCTTCCTGGCTTTGTTTCTTTGAAGGTTCCCGATCAACCTCCATTCTGCCCTGCGCTCCGTGGGCCACGCGGTAATTTTCCCCAGGGCTTCCTGAACGCGGTTTTCGCCGAAAAGCCGCAAACCGGCCTCCCACGCCTCGAGCAATTCGGCAAGCCCACGAGTCTTGGTCACCGCCAGGAGCTCGATTTCCTCGGGCTTTCTCCCGGATCGGCGCGCGGCTTCCTCGATTCTCGAGCGGATTTCCGCAAGTCGCTGATTCAGATCGGTCACCAGAGCAAAACCTTCCTTTCCGCCCCTGCTTCGGCTCGGCTCAGGACAAGATCGCCTGCCCGGAGTCCATTTGTGACGAGGAAACGGGAACCGGGAAGCGGCTGACCGAGCACGGGGAGGTATTCTAGCTTGCCCGAGACAAAAGCGAAGACTCCCAATTTCCCCTCCTTCTGCAGGATTGCGCTCTCCGGCAGCACAATCCCTTTTTTTTCTCCCTGGAAAAATTCGAATTCCCTCTCCCTTGAAACAGCGATCCAAAGGGGAAAGACGGGCAGGCTCAAGTAGGCTTTCACCTTCGGACCGAAGTCCTGCACCGCCCTTACCGTGGCCCGTTGCGGCCTCTCTCCTGCAAGCGAGAAACGGAGAATCCCGTTTCCGATCTGTCTTCTCACCGCTTCGTCCGCATCCACGTAGGCGATCGCCCTCAATTCCTGGGGCTGCGGGAGGATTTTTCCCACCGGGTCTCCCCTCCCGACTCGGCTGCCTTCCCCAATCCTCCTGAACTTTGAAACGGCTGGAAGCTGACCATCTCCAGGCCACAGGTCGGAGAAATTCCACTTTCCCTCAAGCCCGTCCAACCCAGGCAGGAAATATCCCGACTGCGGCGCCCGGATAACTGCTTTGCGATTTCCGGAAATCACTTCCGCGACGGTTTCGCCCTTTGAAACCCGAACAGGCTCCACTCCCTGCGGGTAATGCACGGCTCCGTCCAATGGGGAGGCAAGGACGGATTCGCTCCACAGGAGGACCGTCCTGGCCTTTGTCTTTTCATGGATCGAAAAAGGTTCCGCGACGGCAAATTCAGGGCGCATCGAATTGAAATTCGACCACCAGGCAAGGTATGCCGATGCGCTCCCCGCCAGGATCACCGCCAGCAGGGCCCAATATCCCCAGCGCACGTTCGGTTTCCTGCCCTGTTTTCCGTTGACCGCGGGGTTCCTGTCCATTCCCGGGCCCTCCTGCTTTAACTTTAATCGCATTTGGAAAAATCGCAACTCCTGCAGCGCGTACAACCCTCGCTGTGGATTAAGGAAGAACCGCAGCAGGGGCACATCTCGACGGTTGATTCCTCGACCTTGAAGCCCCCCGCCTTTTCCAACCCCCTGGCGATCGCATCCGGAAGGCTCAGGATGATTCCGTCTTCCTCCCACACCGGCTGGCTTCCGCCGATTCCCTTGAGCTGGCTGACGACTTCTTCGACGGGCACTCCGCTTCGAAGCGCCAGCGAGATCAGGCGGCCCAAGGCCTCCGTGTGAGCCTGCGTGTCCTTGCCTGATTTTCCCAGCGTCGCGAAGACTTCGAACGGCCTTGAGTCCATTTCGTTTACCGTGAGGTAGAGGTTGCCGAAGGCAGTCGGGATCTTGACCGTTGTTCCCCGGAGCATCGCGGGCCTGCGTCTCGGCACGGTCTTTGCTTCGGTTTTGGGGGGTTCGGCCTTCTCCTTGAGTCCTGAGTACAGGACCTGGTTTTCCTTGCAGCGGTCCCGGTAGACTGTGATCCCCTTGCACCCCGAATCGAAGGCAAGCCAAAATGCCTGGCGAATCTCCTCCAGGCCCGCTTCGTTCGGAAAATTGATCGTCTTGCTGACTGCGTTGTCGGTGTACTTTTGAAAGGCCGCCTGCGTCCTGACGTGATCTTCAAAATGAATTTCGTGGGAGGTCCGGAAGACCCTCTTGAAATCTTCCGGGAGATCAAGCCCTTTCAGCGAGCCTGACTCCCCGATCGCCTCGATCAGTCCCGGGCGCATGAGCCCCGCTTCCTCGAGCTTCCTTAAAAGGATGCCGTTTACGACGTTCAGGGTTTCCGTTTCGAAGGTTTTCCGCTGGTAGGCTAGCGCGAAAACGGGCTCGATGCCGCTCGAGCAGTCTGCCAGGATCGAAAGGGTTCCTGTCGGGGCGATCGTCGTCACCGTCGCGTTTCTCATTTTTTTCCCCAATTTCTCCCAAAGGCTGCCCTTCCAGTTGGGGAAGCAGCCCCTTTCCTCGGCCAATGCCTCGCTAGCGGCGTGCCCCTTCGACTGGATGAACGACATGACCTCCTCGGCAAGCTCCAGCGATTCACGGCTCCCGTAAGCAATCCCCTTTTCAAAGAGGACCTCAGCCCATCCCATGATCCCTAGGCCGATTTTCCGGTTCTTCCGGCTCATCTCTCCTATCGCCGGCAGGGGATAATGGTTCATCTCGATGACATCGTCGAGGAAGCGAACCGCCGTCTCGATCGTACCCGCCAGGGCCTCCCAGTCGAAATCCCCGTCACTGCCCAAAAACCGGACCAGGTTGATCGATCCCAGGTTGCAACTCTCGTAGGGAAGAAGGGGCTGTTCCCCGCAGGGATTCGTCGAATCGATCCGGCCGATGTGCGGCGTCGGGTTTTTTTCGTTGATCCGGTCGAGGAAAACCAGTCCGGGATCTCCGGTGGCCCATGCCGATTGGACCAGCAAATCGAAAATTTCCGCAGCCTTGACCGTGGAAACGGTCTTCCCGGTTCGGGGGTTTCGTAGTTCCCAATCCGAGTCTTCCTTGACCGCCCGCATGAAGGAATCCGGCACTCCCACCGAGAGGTTGAAATTCGATAGTCTTCCGCGGGCCGTCTTTGCCCGGATGAAATCGAAGATGTCCGGATGGGTGACTTCCAGGATCCCCATGTTGGCTCCCCTTCGCATCCCTCCCTGCTTCACGACTTCCGTCGCCTCGTTGAAGAGTTCCATGAAGGAAATCGGACCCGAAGCAACCCCGGATGTCGATCGAACGCGATCTCCAGCAGGCCGGATTCTCGAGAAGTTGAACCCCGTTCCGCCCCCGCTCTTGTGAACAAGGGCCGTCGCCTTCAGCGTATCGAAGATTTCTTCCATGCTGTCCCCGATCGGCAGGACGAAGCAGGCCGAGAGCTGCCCCAGTTCGGAACCCGCGTTCATCAGCGTCGGAGAGTTCGGTAGGAATTGCAGGGATGCCATGATCTCGTAAAATTCTGCAGCTCGCTTTTCCCGATCCTGGTTCCAGGCTTCCTCTGCAGCCGCGACTGAAGTGGCAACCCGCCACAGCATTTCCTCCGGGGTTTCAAGGACATTTCCTTCTTCGTCCTTGCGCAGGTACCGTTTTTCAAGGACCTTGATCGCGTTCTTGGAGAAAACCGCGTTCTTTCCGTCCGCCTTCATCGTGAGGCCCCCCTCATGGAATCATCGTCGATCCCATTATCTTCCGGAACGCCCCCTTCTACAAGGGATAAAACACAACATATAGGGGGAGTGGATTTTCTACCCCTACTCCTGTTGCCACACCAAGTCATTCGAATCCCAACAGTCTGCCGAGAGCTTCGAGGTCGGGAACCGTTTTCCAAGCCCCCGCCGCGGACAATTCCCCTTCTCCGTGATTCCCGGACGTAATTCCCACGACCCTGACACCGGCTGCGATTCCGGTCTTTACGTCGATGTCGGTGTCCCCGACAAACACGGCGCCTTCGGGACGCACGTTCAGCAGTTTCAGCCCTAGCTCCAGGGAGTCCGGAAACGGTTTCGGCCTTTCCACGGATTCAAGCCCGACGATTGCCTCGAAGTAAGAAGCCAGACCTACCGCTTCAACCGAAACCCGGGCATACCGTCGGTTCGTCACGACTCCACGCCGGATTTTCTTCCGCCCCAGCCTTTCGAGCAGCAAGATGGCTCCAGGAAACGGTTTCAGCTCGCTCCTTTCCAGGGCACTGTACCGATTCCTGTAATGCTCGAGCCATTCCGGCCTGAAATCCCCCCAAACTGTTCTCCAGGCCGCTTCGATCGGCAAACCGATGGTGGAAAGAACCTGCTCCCGGGAAACCCTCGGGAGGCCCAGGTCTTCCGCCATCCCGTTCATGCAGCGTGTAATCGCATGACTGCTGTCGATCAGGGTCATGTCAAAATCGAACAGAACCGCCTCGATCTTCTGCTTCATGCCTGGACCTCCAGCAGGAAACCTTTCAGGTAATCGCTTTCAGGGAAGTTCAGGCTCACGGGGTGATCCTGCGGCTGGTGAAATTCGGCCATGACGCGGCATTCCCTTTTGACGTCCCTTGCCGCTTCCGAAAGAACGTCCAGCAGGACTTCCCTCCCGAACGCCTGGCTGCAGGAAAAAAAAAGCACCGATCCGCCCTCCGCGGTCATCTTCAAGGACCTGACGGCCAGTTCCTTGTATCCCCTCCTGGCTCCCTCCAGCTGTTTCCTCGAAGGGGCAAAAGGCGGGGGGTCCATGATGACGAGGTCGAAGGACCTTTTCCGCTCGTCCAGTTCTTTCAGGCGGTCAAAGACATTACACTCTTCCAGGACGACATTCCCGGATTCTCGGAATCCATTCAGCTCGAGATTGTCTTTCGCTACCCCCAGGGCTTCTGCGGACTGGTCCAGGGCCAGGATTTCGCTTGCGCCCCAGTGCAAGGCATGGATGGAAAAATTCCCGGTGTAGGAAAAGGCGTCCAATACCCTTGCCCCGGGACAAAGAGGCTGAATCAGGTTCGGAGCCTTTCGGACATCGAGGTAGAGTCCCGTTTTCTGGCCTTTGAAGGGGTCGACCAGGCTTTTGATTTCACCGGCTCGTACCGGGAAGGGAATATTGGCCGGCAACTTGCCGTAAAGAAGTTTCTTTTCCCTTGGAATTCCCTCGTTTTCAAGGTATTTCGCTTCATTCCGCAGAACGAGGGCATCGACTCCCGGGTACCCGGCCAGGACCTTCGCAAGGATATCCAGGGACCGGTACATTCCGGCGCATAGTGTCTGGACAACGACAACCGGGCCGTACCTGTCGACAACCAGGCCCGGCAGCCCGTCGGCTTCGCCGTGAACCCACCGGTAAGCATCCTCCCCTTTTCCGAGGAAGGGGCGCCTTCTCTTCTCCGCTTCCTGGACCCGCTTTTCAAACAGTCTTTCCAGGTCCGGCCGTTCGGCTTTCCAGGAAAGGATCCTGACGCACAGGGAAGCTCCGGGACTGAACAACCCCCATCCCAATACGCTGCCCTTCGGCGTGGTGACCGGAATTAGTGCCCCGTTCTGCTCCTCCATGGGCAACCTGTCGAAATCTCCCCGGAAAAACCAGGGATGACGGCCAGGGATTTTTTCAAGGTCTTTCCGGCCCAGTACGGCTTGCTTCAGCGGCATCACGACCTCTTTTCTCCCCGTTCCGAGGGGAAACGAACCTGTGAAAGCGGGGCTTCTCCCCGAGCGAAACGTTCCAGGTTGTTTTTGATAAATCGGGCAACTCCTTGAAGTCCTTCGTCGGTCACTCCCCCGATGTGCGGGGTCGCCACCACGTTGCTTCGCCTCAGCAGGGGATCGTTCGGGTCCGGAGGCTCAATCCAGAAAACGTCGAGGCCGGCCCCGGCAATTTCTCCTTCGTCCAGCGCAGCCTCCAGGTCCTCCCTTACGACAAGCCCCCCTCGAGCGACGTTCACCAGGTACCCTTTCGGTCCGAGAGCCCGGAGTATCTTCCGGTCTACGATATGAGCCGTGTCTTCGTTCAGGGGAAGGGCAAGCACGAGAAAGTCGGCACCGGCCACTGCTTTTTCCAGTTCTTCGAGAGGATGCACCGTTTGAATGCCCCAGGCCCGAAATTCCGGCCGAACGGTCCTGTTCACGCCGACAATTTCCATTCCAAGACAAAGCAGCCTCTCGGTGATGCATTGGCCCAATCCTCCCAGCCCGACCACGCAGGCCTTGCGCTTCCAGAGCGCAATCCCTTTCGGGGCATGGACCCGCCCGATCTTCAGCAGGTTTTCCTGGGCTCTCGGAAAACGCCTAGCCAGCAGAAGCATCAGCAAAAGGGCGATTTCCGCGACACTTTCAGCATTTCCCGTTCCTCTCGATGGGACGTTGCAGACGGTGATCCCGCGTTTTGAACAGGCCTTCAAATCGACCCCTTCGATTCCGGTACCCCATTGCTGGACCAACTTCAGTGAAACCGCCCTCGCCAGGAACTCTTCGTCCAGGGCCCTTGGGGCAGTGACGAGGACTTCCGCCCAGGGAAGCGCTTCGTCGACCTCGTTGTCCCTGGCAACCCGGACCTCCATGCCGTCGAAGAGGGAGAGGAAACTCTCCTTGATCCGATCGAACGCACTCCCGGCAAAAAGGACTTTCATTCCCTGTTCCTCCTCTCAAGGTGTTGGGGGCGACACGAAACGTTCCAGGCACGCGAAAGCCTGGTGGTTGTGGATGCTCTCCTCGCTGAGGACGGAAACCCGGTACCACTTGATCCTATCGTCCCGATCAAGTCTAACCGATACTTCCCGAACAACGTCTTCCACGAACCTGGGGTTCAAAAATGCCATTTCCGTAAGGGCTTTCTCGTCTTCCCTCTTCACGAGCGTCAAAACGGGCGCTGATGCCGACTGTTCGGCAACGGAAACCAGATCCTCGATCCAGACGAGCCTCCTCATCCGGATTTCGATTTCGACTCGCGCCCTCTGGTTGTGGGCACCGTATTGCGAGATCTCCCTTGAACAGGGACACAACGTCTGGACCGGAACCCCGACCTTCAGGACGAAATCGAACTGTTGTGCTTTCATCGCCCAGAACTCGACGTCGGTGCGGGTATAGCTCTCGGCCCTGCTGACCGGAGCTGCCCGCCGGACAAAATAGGGGAAGGCGATCGCAACTTCGGCTTCAGGCGCGGCAAGCTGTTCCTTAAGAGCATCCACGATTTCTTCCAGGTTTCCCAGGGTCATCTTCCCCCTGCACGTTTCGAGCACCTCGATAAAGCGGCTCATGTGGGTGCCGCGAAAATCCTTGGGAAGGGAGACGGACATCCTGACCGTTCCAGTGACGTGCTGGACGTTCTCGTTCGGGTCCATCACTGCCAGGGGATAGGAAACCCCACTGACGCCAACCCGGTCGATCGGGATGTTCCGGGTGTCCCGTTCACTCTGGACGTCCCTCATTCGAGATCCTCCCGGGTCAGGATCGCCGAACAATCCTTCGTTTCCCAGACTTCGATCTCGCAAAGGCTGCATCCCATTTGCCGGATCCCCTCTTCCATTGATCTCCAAATCCATGCCGCGATGTTCTCCGCAGTCGGTTGAGGCATCAGTTCGTTCAGGTAGGCATGGTCCAGCCTGGAAAGGACCCTGTCTTCCGTCAGCCTCTTCAGCTCCGCGAAATCCAGGACCATTCCCTCCCGGTCCGGTTTCCCCTGGACCGTCAGGGAAAAAGCGTAGGTGTGACCGTGAAGCCTTTCACACTTGCCGTGGTAGGATTCGAGTTTATGGGCCGCATCAAAGGAAAAGGTCCTCCGGATTTTCATGTTCATTCCTCCGTTTTCGGGATCCTCGGCTCTTCCGCAATACTGTAGTCCAGCAGCCCCTGGGAGGCCTCTGCGTCCTGGACCGACAACCCCAGGGCCTTTTTCATCCAGGTCGCGTTCCGAACCGCATAGTCGCCGTAACAGTTATTGAACATCACAAAAAGCCTTTCTACCCTGGCAGATATTTCAAGAACCCGGTTCTTCCAGGGACGCAGTTCTTCCGGTGAATAAAGATACCGGAACTTTTCGGAAACCCCGGCTCCCCTTTTCTCCCATGCCGCAGCATTGCGGCCGTGGAACCGGATCACGCTCCCCCAGCTTGCGGTGATCGGCCATTTCGGTGGGACCGTCCAGGAAAGCGACGGCTCGTCCACTGCAACGTAGGCCATGTTCAGGTCGCGAAGGGTTCCCAGGAACCGTTCCCCGGAGCTTCCCTCGAGCCATTTCCCGTTCCTTGCTTCGACGGCGATCCGAAGGGGCCCGGATACTTCCCGTACCCGATGCAGGTACTTTTCCAGTACGCGGGAAAACTCGATTCCAGGCGGGAACTGAAATAGAAGGTACCCCATCTTCCCGGTTGCCTCAAGCGGAGCGATGCTTCTGCGGAACTTTTCCCAGATTTCAAGGAGTAGGCTCCTCGGAAAGTCGCGGAGGGTCAACCTGTCGGACTTGCCGTGCATTCTGATCTCCGACAACGCCCAGGGCGGAACGTGCCTCCGGTCAACGGTATGCAGGGTAAAAAGGCCGTAAACTTTTACATTGAAGAGAAACCCCTTTTGAGTCCTTGCGACCCACTTCCAGGCAGCGGTCTCCTCGGGAATGGCGTAATAGGTGCTGTCGACTTCCACGGTATCAAATCGCGAAGCGTAAAAGCGCAAGCGCTTTTCGGCGCTTCGGGCTTCGGCAGGGTACCATCCACTTTTCACCAGCCCGGGGTCAGTCCAGGAACAACAGCCGACACGAAGAATCCCCATTTTCCCTCCCGTGGGGCGGTGCCCCGAACCTATTATACGGAATCCTCTTCCCCAGTGTTTTCCCCTTTGTGATAGACTCCGAATGGATGAAAGGAGTGAGACCAAGAATGGAACTCAAAGGCATCTTCGCCCCGATCCCGACCCCTTTTCAAACGGGCGGGACAATTGCCTGGGACGCTCTTGACGAAAACCTTGAAAAATGGCTTTCCTCTCCCTTGCACGGACTCGTTGTCGGGGGCTCCAACGGCGAATTCCCCTTCCTCTCCTTTGCCGAGCGGGTCGACCTGACCGCACGCGTCGTGTCCCGAACCAAAGGAAGGATACCGGTTATCACCGGCGTGCACTGCCCGAGCCTTTCCGAAACACTGGAACTTTGTCGGGCCGTTTCAGACGCCGGCACCGATGCGGTCCTTGCGCTCCCACCCCATTATTACAAGGGACAAAACACGGTCGAAACCTTGAGATCCTATTTCTGGAAGCTTGCAGACAGTTCTCCCGTACCGGTCGTCCTCTACAACATGCCGGCAAACACGGGTTTCAACCTGACACCGGAGTGTGTCAGGGAAGTCTCCGCACACCCTTCGATCATCGGCATCAAAGACACGTCCGGCGACATCGTACAAATCGCGATGCTCTGCTCCGAAGCCAGGCAAGGGTTTTCCGTATTCGTCGGATCAGGGGGCTTCTTCCTCGCCGGGTTGGCCGTCGGTTGCACGGGCGGAACGCTGGCGATCTCGAACATCCTGCCGGCTGCCTGCAACCGCCTTATGAACCTTTTTCTTGCGGGTAAGATCGAGGAAGCCAGGGAGATCCAGCATCGGCTTCTTCGCCTGAATCACGCCGTCACCAAGGGATACGGTATCGCGGGGCTGAAGGCAGCCGTGGACGCCATAGGCCTTTACGGGGGGCCTTGCCGTTTGCCGCTCCTGGAGCTGGACCCGCTTGCCCGGCAAACAGTCATCCAACTTCTCACGGAAACGAAATACCTCGACAAGGAGGCATGGCGATGAAAGGGACAACGGTGCTTTTTGGAAGTCCACGGCGTGGGGGAAACAGCGAAAGCCTGGCGGAAGCCTTCCTTCGTGGAGCCGGTGAAAAAGCGGGGGAAATCTTCCGATTTCACCTGGAAGAACCCAATGCTATATCGGGCTGCATGGATTGCAGGCAATGCTGGACTGGCGGGAAACCCTGCGTGCTGGACGATTCGATGCGGGAGATCTACGAGGCTCTCAGGCGGTCCGAGTTGATCCTGTTCGTATCTCCGCTTTACTGGTACACCTGGAGTGGACAGATCAAGCTCGCGATTGACCGATTCCTTCCTTTTGTTTCCGAGAACGCGCTTTACACCCTGAAGGGGAAAAAATCCATCCTTTTCTCCACCGCGGGAGACACCGACCCGGACTGTTTCGATGGCCTCCGTTTCGCCTACCGCGCTTCCTGCGAACTGCTCGGCCTGGAAAGCCTGCTCGAACTCCTGGCGCACGGAATCTACCGCCGGGGGGACATCGATGGGACCGAATGGCTGGATCGAGCCGAACGATTCGGCAAGAGTCTATGAAAAATGGCTCCCGTTGAAGAGGGCCGCCTCGGGGGCGGCCCTCTTTTTTTCATATAGGGACAGAAGAAGCCTTCTTTGTTATTAAAACAGCCATTTTAATGGTCTATGATAGTTTCGCAGTTGCATTATTGCTTTCTTTCTGCTATTTATGTTCCATCACAGAGCAAGGGGGGAGAACACGATGATGGAACTACGACCATCTTCAACGTTCGGGGAACTTGTCTTTAACCGAAAGGCCATGCGGGAACGCCTTCCGAAAGACGTGTTTGCCCAGCTGATGGCGGCGGTCGATACCGGGGAGAAAATCGATGCAGGAGTCGCCGATATTGTGGCCTCGGCAATGAAGGAATGGGCTCTTTCCAAGGGAGCAACCCACTACACGCACTGGTTTCACCCCCGGACGGAAAAAACGGCGGAAAAGCACATGGCCTTTTTGTCCCTCGACCTGGAAGGGACGCCCCTGGAATCCTTCACGGGAAGCGAACTGATCCAGAGCGAACCGGACGCTTCCTCATTGCCTTCGGGCGGGATGCGGTCTACGTTTGAGGCCCGTGGCTACACCGCATGGGATCCTTCCAGCCCGGCGTTCGTCGTCCAGACGGAAAAAGGAGGGACGCTTTGCATCCCCTCCATCTTCATTTCCTATGACGGAACCCCCCTGGACCTGAAGACCCCCCTCCTGAAATCCCTCACCGCGATCGAAAGCCGCGCACTGCGGCTCTTGCGCCTTTTCGGAAACCGAGGGGTTCGCTGGGTGAAAGCCACCGTCGGAGCCGAACAGGAATTCTTCCTTGTCAACGAATCCAAGGCCCGTCTCCGCCCCGACATCATCTTCTGCGGCCACACGCTGTGCGGCGCGCAGCCCCCGAAGGGACAACAGATGGAGGATCACTATTTCGGGACCATCCACCCAAAGGTCCTAGCCTATATGGAAGATGTCGAAAACGAGCTTGCCCGCCTCGGGATCGCAATCAAGACGCGCCATAACGAAGTCGCCCCCTGCCAGTTCGAGTTTGCGCCGGAGTTTTCCGAAGCGAACCTTGCGAATGACCAGAACCAGCTGATGATGGCAGTAATGAAGCGTTTTGCCCGTCGCCATGACCTTCGGCTGATGCTGCATGAAAAGCCCTTCGCGGGACTCAACGGCAGCGGGAAGCACACGAACTTTTCGTTAATGGACAGCGAGGGTAGAAACCTCCTGTCTCCGTCCGGCACCCAGAAACGAAGCATCCAGTTTTTGACCTTCCTTGGCGCCTTCCTTTTGGGGCTGTCGCGGTACGGAAGCCTGTTGCGGGCTTCCATCGCTTCGCCTGGAAACATGTACCGCCTGGGAGGCAACGAGGCACCTCCGGCCATCATGAGCGTCTACCTGGGGGAAGTCCTGAACCGAATCCTCGACCGGATCGAGGAAGGACTCCCCGAGTCCATTCCGTCAAAAGGGTCCATAGACCTGGGCCTGAACCGGCTGCCGGAAATCAAGGCGGACAACACGGATCGGAACCGGACCGCCCCGATCGCCTTTACCGGCAACAAATTCGAGTTCAGGGGAACCGGGGCTTCACAGTCCCTCGCAGGTCCGGTGACCATGCTGATGGCAGCCTGGGCATGGGGCCTTGAGCAAATGACGATCCTGATCGAAAACCGCCTGGGGGATGGAGTCGAAGTTTCGGAAGCTGCCCTGGAGGCAATCCGTTTTGCGGCGAAAGAAAGCCGAAATGTCCGCTTCGACGGCAACTGCTACTCTGAAGAATGGGCCCGGGAAGCGGTCAAACGAGGATTGCCCGTGGCCTATTCCACTCCTGAGGCTCTTTCCTACTACCTCGTTCCGGAAAACCGCGAGCTCCTTTCAAGCCTGAAAATCATGTCCTACCGGGAAGTTTCGGCTTTTTACGAGATCCAGGTCGAGCGGTACCTGAAATCGCGCGAAATCGAGCTCGGAGTCTTGGAATCCATGGTCAGGGAAGGGATTCTCCCCGCAATCACCCGCCAGCTCGAGCTCGACCTGAAAACCTACAGGGGTGTCATCGAAACGCTTTCCGAAGAAATGCCCCATTTCAGGGAAAAAATCGCCGACCTGGCCAGGATACGGGAAAAACTTGTCGCAGCCTGCGATCGTGCGCAAGCCTTACGCTCGAAACTCGCCTCCCTGAGCCTCGAGGAAGGGGTGGAAGCCGTAACCAATGAAGGGCTGGCGCTGATGGGCGAAATCAGGAGCCTCTGCGATACGGCCGAAAACACTGTCGGAAACGACTTCTGGCCCTTCCCCCGTTACCGCGAACTCCTTTTGATCTTCTAGCCCGGCTTCTCCTGGACGCCGTAACCCCGGTTCGTTTCCCGGGGTTACGGCGCTGAAGAAAGGGCCTCGACGGGCTGGACCGAGTAGGATCCAGGCTTCAGGTACGAGGTGAACAGCTCGAGTTTTTCCCTGCTCCCAAGGCGCCCGTACCAACCGATCAGCACGTTCAGTTCCCTTGTCTGCGGCTGCCTGAAGAAATAGTTTTCGAGCCTTGCGAGTCCTTCTGCGAGGGCTTCCCCGTCCCGTCTAGCCACCGCCACGGCAAGATAGTGTTCCGCGTAGGCACGGTCAGCAAGATCCCTGAACAGCAGGCTTCCAGCCGCCCGGTCGATCAGCGATTTCTGCACCTGGGCGTCCCGGGTCTGCAAAGCCATAGCGAGAGCATGGTCCGCCACAACACCTTTTCCCAGCAGCACGAGCCCGGCCAGGGCGATCACGGCGACCGTTATTCCGAAACCTTTCCAGATCAACGGGCGCCGGATTTCGGCCCAGGCAAAATCCCTTGGAAGGAACTCCCGGCCCAGGAACGAAAACGCCAGGCTCATCCAAAGAGCGTCCTCGATCCTGTGAAACGGCCTTTCCCCCCAAAGGGCGACCGTCCAGATCAGCGTCAGCATCCCCACGGACCATAGCCCTTCCAGCGAGACCTCCTTCTTTGACCTTATCGCCTTCAGCACCCGTAGGGCACACCAGGAAAGGATGGCCAAAAGGAAAATCCCGCCGATGATTCCCGTTTCACAGAACCATTGCAGCATTTCGCTGTGAGCCCACATCGTGTATTGCCATTTCAGTTTCGAATCGGGGTAGCGCCGGAAAAGTTCACGCTGGGCATCCAGGTAGTTCCATTTGAAATGCCCCAATCCAACACCCCCAAGGGGGTGTTCCTTCAGCATCGTGAGGGCCGTCGCGTAGATGCTCAGCCGCCCGGAATCGGCCTCCGACAGTTCGCCTTTTTCGCCGATCGCGCCTTTCGCGAGGCTCTCGGCCTTTTCCACGAAAGCCTGCGTGCGCCCTGTGTTGAACTGATAGGCGGCACCCATGGCCAGCGCGATGACAAGCAAACCGGGGATCATCGACCGGACGAAGTCTTTTCCCCTCAGCCTTCCCCCGGCTAGCAGGAACACCGTGATCCCGACCAAAAGTGCCAGGAGGCTTTGGCGACTCGTCGTCGAAAAAACTCCCCAGGAGTTGACCGCCAGGACCGACAGGTTCATGCCGACGAAAATTGCCGAGGAATTCTGCCGGTGCCCTTTTGCCCTCTCCTCCAGCAGCATCAGGTGCAGTGCAAGTCCGGAAAGGACCGCCATCGCCACCCAAATGCCGAGCATGTTCTGCTGGCCGGTGTTCCCCACGTAATTGCCCGGCACGGGCAGGATGAAGAAAGGAAGCCGAACCGACCGTACCTGCAGCTCCGCAAAAAGGACGTTCAGGGCCGCGTTCATTCCCGCTCCGAAAAGGACCAGCATCATCATGTCCCTCCGCCGGAACATGTTTGAACAGAGAATGGCGGTGATGAAAAGACTGGCAAAGAACAGCCACTCCCGGACGAAAGTGGGTACGGAGGTCACCCTTACCCAGAGAGGCTGCGCAGTGACGTAAAGAAGGAGGAAGAGCCAGAGCCATCCGAGGGGATCGACCCTGAACTCCCCCCTGTCCTTCGGGGCGGCTACGATCGATAGCCCCGCAGCAAAGGCGAGGATCGCGATCGGCGTAAAGGCGGTGACCCACTTCAAAAGGTGGAGGGACTGGGAAAAAAAGGCACCCGGGGCAAAAACCAGGTTCGGGATCACCAACGACACGGTGATCAACGGATAGAAGAGCCATTCCGGAAGGAACCCTGCCGAGAAATTCTCCTTGCTGTTTCTGCTGGGACTGGTGGGAAAGGATCCCCGGGTTTCTGGGTGATTTCTATTCATGGAACTCTCCGGCCCCCGTTCTGCCCTAGGATGGGCGGAATCTTTCAGCGCTCACAAAACGGGTGTATTCCCGGATGAAAACCAGGGGGACGGTCCCCGTCGGGCCGTTCCGGTGCTTGGCGATGATCGCCTCGGCGATGTTGTCTTCTTCCTCCGGGTTTGTAGAGTAATACCCTGGCCTGAAAAGGAGGATGACCAAGTCCGCGTCCTGTTCGATCGCACCGCTATCCCGAAGGTCGGAAAGTTGCGGCCGCTTGTCCTGCCGCTGCTCGACGGCCCGGGAAAGCTGTGAAAGCGCGATGATCGGGACCTCCAGTTCCCTTGCGATTCCCTTTAGGGCCCGGGAAATTTCCGCTACCTCCTGCTGCTTGCTGTCTGTCGGTCGCGGCAGGTGCATCAATTGAAGGTAGTCTACGACGACCATGCCCACGTCGTTCGTTCTAGCCTTGAACCGACGGCACCGTGCACGCAGTTCAAGGGTCGATAGCACCGAACTGTCGTCGATGTAAATCGGGGCCTGGGACAGACGCCCCGCTGCATCCGCCAGGGCTTCCCAGGCACTTTCATGGAACGTTCCCGTCCTCAGGTCATGAACATTGACCCGCGCCTCGGAAGCCAGCATTCGTTGCGCGAGTTGTTCGCCCCCCATCTCGAGACTGAAGACGAGAACCGGCTTTTTCCTTTCGAGAGCCGCATGCTGGGCGATGTTCAATGCGAGGGCCGTTTTCCCCATCGAGGGGCGCGCGGCGATGATGTTGAGGCTACCCGGCTGGAAACCGGCGGTAAGCCTGTCGAAATCGATAAAGCCGGATGAGATACCGGTAACCGGTTCCTGTTGCTGGTAATGCGTTTCAATCTGCTGGAAGGCTGTTCCAAGGATGTCCCCGATGTGTCGGAAATTCCGTTCTCCCCCGCGGCGGGTGATTTCGAAAACGGACCTCTCGGCTTCGTCGAGGATGTCTTCCATTTCACGATCTTCGGCGTACCCGAGTTTTACGATGTCGCTTCCGACCTGGACCAGCTTTCGATGAACCGACTTGTCCCTGACGATTCGGGTATGGTATTCCACGTTGGCGATGGTCGGAACCGTGTCGATCAGTCCCGCGATGAAGCCCTGCCCACCGAGGCGGTCCGCCATCTCCCTCCTCGAGATTTCCTCCCAGACCGTCAGCGGATCGACAGGTTTGTCTTTCCGCGCCATATCGAGAATCAATTCGAATGCCAGGCGATGCCGGGTTTCGTAGAAATCTTCCCCCGAGAGGGTTTCCGTCACGAGAAGAAGGGCATCCCGATCCAGCAGGCAGGCGCCAAGCACGGCTCTTTCCGCTTCCAGGCTATGGGGCGGGATCCTCTCAAAGGCGTTTTTCAGCACTTCACTCTGCCTCCACCAAAACGCTCAATTCCGCCTCGACGTTCGAGTATAGCCGGACGGTCAGCGGGTAGCGCCCTACCTGCCGAATGGCCTCCGCAATCCGGATGTCCTTCTTGTCAACCGCGACATGGAGCTGTTCTTCGATCGCCCTGGCGAGCGTCGCGGCCGTGACGCTGCCGAACAGCTTTCCCGAATCTCCGGCGCTGGCCTTCACCGTCACCTGCTTGCCCTGCAGGTTCCTCCTCGCTTCATGCGCAGCCTTTTCCGCCCGGTTTGCCTTCTGCGCAAGTTCCTTTTTCCTCGCCTCCCATTCCTTCTGCCGTCCTACCGTCGCTTCTTCGGCCAATCCCCGGGGGAACAGGTAGTTCCTGGCATAACCGTCTGAAACCTCGACCAAATCCCCTTTTTTCCCGATCTTGCTCACGTCTTCTTTCAGGATCACTTTCATCCTTTTCACCTCCAGAGGCGGGCTCGAAGATCCCACCAGATATCGACCAGTCCGACGATCATCAGCAGGTAGGAAAGAATCGGAACCAGGATCGCCACGAAAATTATAAGGCCTCGCGCGATTCTGCTGGAGAACCTCGTCCTGCCCAAGAGCGCCCAGGCAACGGAAACTCCCTGGACCAGGAAAAGCAGGGAAACGAGAAGGCGAAGGTTGACCCCGACCCTTTGCAGGAGATCTCCCCAGTGGCCGCTTCCCCCCAGAAAAGGCAGGATTGCGGAAGCGAGGAGAGCCCAGAAGATGTTCCTTGGGAAACGCCACTCGCCGAACGGCGGAAGCGGCGGAAGGACTCCACGACCGAGCCGCATGAGGACCGTTCGGCTCACGGCATAGCTCAGGACGCTGTCGATGGATGCGGCGATCGTGAGAAGGGCCGGGAACACCTGCGGAATGAATCGAAAGGTCGCTTCGAACTGCTGGCGCATCGCAGAAAGGGACTCCTTGGGAATCAGGCCTGTTTTCGAGTAGAGAGACATGACCCGTTCAAGGATCGTATCGAATTCTGCTGTATCGAGGGAAAAAGGGTTCACCCCCGTCAGCCGGGTCAAAAGCACCATCAGGACCAATTTGCTGGCAAGGGAAACAAGAATCCCGTACAGTGCGATTTCCACGGCGTTCTCCCTCTTTTTTCCCAGGGCTCCGAGCGCGACGCCAAGAACCGCGAAACCGAAGAGGAAAAACAAGCCGCCGACGAATCCCAGGAAGATCGAAACGATCAGGGTCGCAACGACAGACCCCAGCGCGGCCCTTCCCAGGCTATGCCGTAATCCTAGGACGACCAGGGGGGCTGGACATAGAAAGGTGAAGGCGATGCCGACGATCGGGATCGTGTTGCTCGCCAGGAAAAGAACGACAGCAAGCGCGACAAGAAGCGAAGACTCGACAAGTGCCTTTGTTCGGGTCATTGAGGGCCTCCCGTTTCAAAAAAGGGGGAGGAGCCGCCTAGCGCCCCTCCCCTACCTTTCCGCCAACCTCCCCGGGCCGACTAGTCGGCTGAGAACGGGAGAAGGGCCATGATTCGTGCACACTTGATCGCCCGAGTCAACTGCCTCTGGTGTTTTGCACAATTCCCCGTAACGCGGCGGGGAACGATCTTTCCGCGTTCGGTGATGAATCGACGCAGTTTTTCGATATCCTTCGGATCGACGTGGTCCAACTTATCCGCACAGAACTGGCAGACTTTCGGACGACGCCGTGTCCTTTTTTTCGTAAAAGCCATCCGTCAAATGCCTCCTTTTCCTCAACATCTCGCAAGAGGCGGCTAAAAGGGGATTTCGGCCTCTTCTTCGCCGGAATCCATCTCCGTGATATCCATGGGGAAGTCTTCGAAGGCCTTTTCCTCTCTCAGGCTGGAGAGTTGACCGTTTGTCCTCGGGACGGAGGGCATAGCGGAATCTTCATCCCGGCGGCCTCCCAGGAAAACGACATTCTGGGAAACGACCTCGGTGACCGTCCGTTTTTCCCCCTCTTTCGTCTCGTAGCTCCGGACCTGAAGCCTCCCCTCGACAAGCACAGGCCTGCCTTTCCGAAGGTACCTCTCGCAGTTCTCCGCCTGGCTTCCCCAGACGACCACGGGAATAAAGTCGGTCTGGTCGACGACCTCGCCGGTCTTTCCCTTGTACTGGTGACCGACGGCCACGGTAAGCTTCGCGACAGCCTGTTTCGCAGCGGTATAACGGATCTCTGGGTCACGGGCCAAATTGCCCATGAGGACCACTTTGTTGAAACCTCTTGCCAACCCGACCACCGTCCTTCCTATTCGTCAAGACGGATGACCATATGCCGCAGGACCTGGGGACGAAGCTTGAGAACCCGGTCGAGTTCGACGACCTGGGCAGGATCGAGCTTCATGTTGAAGATGGCGTAGAAGCCTTCCTGTTCCTTTTCGACAGGATAGGCAAGCCTCCTCTTTCCCCAGACGTCGACCTTCGCCACTTCCCCTCCCAACGTTCCGACCAGAGCCTGGACGTCGTCCAAAAAGGCCTTGTGGTCTTCGACATCGGTCCGGAGCAGAAGCATCAAATCGTAAGGTCGCACCTGGATCACCTCCTCCCTTTGGACTATGGCCCCTCCCACACCGGAGGGGCAGGGAACACGAGGATTGATTATACCTCATGGGCCTTGTGACGGCAACCGATCCCCCGACTCGATCTCAATCCGGTAAATCCTTTCACCCGGAAAAACAAGGTTAAAGTCCTGTCTCGCCTTTCTGGCCACTCCCTCCGGGCTTTGCAGGTACCGGAGACGTTCCTGTAGGTCCTGGACCGTTCGGCTCAACTTTACCAGTTCCTCCATTCGGGCGTCCACCATGGACTTCAGCCGGCTAGCCCTCCGCAATTCAATTACGGTTCCGGTTCCGATGATCGCGAGGGTCACGCCGAGAACGGCCGCTGCCAAAACCCAGCGCAGCCTGACCAAACGGAACTACATCCTTTCCGGTGCTTGCACCCGCAGGATGGCCAATGCGTTCGTCAGGGCAACCCGCGTCGCTTCCACGAGACATAGCCTTGCTTTCGACACGGGCTCCTCCACTCCGAGGACCCGGTGGGCGTTGTAGAAAGCGTGGAAATCCGCGGCCAGGTCATAGGCAAAAAACGCGATCCGGTGCGCCGCAAGCTCGGAAGCTGCTTTCTCGACCTCTTCGGGGAAGCGGGCGATCCGTTTCGCGAGGGCCTTTTCTTCCGGTTCGACGAGAAGGTTGACGTCTACGCCGGAGGGATCCGGGATGCCCATGTTCCTGGAGGCGGCTTCCCTCATGATGCTTTGGATCCGCGCGTGGGCATACTGCACGTAGAAAACCGGGTTGTCCGTGGAAGCTTTCTTTGCCAGTTCGAGATCGAAATCCAGGTGACTGTCGCACCTTCGCATGGCGAAGAAAAACCGGGCCGCGTCCACTCCGACCTCGTCGAGGACTTCTTTCAGCGTGACGAATTCTCCCGATCGGGTCGACATCGAGACCTGCTGCCCTCCCCGAAGGAGGTTCACGAACTGGATCAGCAGAATCTGGAGAGCTTCCCGTTCCTTGCCTAGAGCCTCGACTGCAGCCTTCATCCTCGGGACATAGCCGTGGTGGTCCGCGCCCCAGACGTCAATCACGAGATCAAAGCCCCGATCGAACTTGTCCTTGTGATAGGCGACATCCGAAGCGAAATAGGTAGTCACGCCGTTGCTCCTGACCAGGACCCTGTCCTTGTCATCCCCGAAAGCCGTCGTCCTGAACCAAAGAGCTCCGTCCTTCTCGTAGGCATGGCCACGTGCCTTCAAAAAGCTCAATGCCGATTCGACCAGGCCTTTTTCGTAAAGCGACTTTTCGGAGAACCATACGTCGAAGTTCACGCCAAAACGGGAAAGATCCTCTCGAATTCCTTCCAGGATGGTTCTCGCGGCGTGCTCCTGGAATACCGGGAAGCTTTCCTCCAGGGGGACATCGAGGTGGACCTTACCGTCCCTTTCCAGGACCTCCCTTGCCAAATCGTAGATGTAGTCTCCCTTGTAGCCGTTCTCCGGGAAGGGGGCCTTTTCGGGGAACCCCAGGATCTCGAAATACCGGGCCTGGGTGGATTGCCCCAGGAGGTTCATCTGAAGCCCTGCGTCGTTGATGTAATATTCCCTCTCAACCTGCCAGCCCGCGTATTCGAGGAGGCTTGCCGTCATGTCCCCGACGGCTGCCCCCCTTCCGTGTCCCACGTGAAGGGGTCCCGTCGGATTCGCGCTCACGAACTCGACCTGGACCTTCCGGCCTTTCCCCTGAGTGGAGCGTCCATAGTTTTCGCGCCCGATCACCGCGGCTTCAAGGACATCACGGACCCAAAGGTTCGTCACGAAGAAGTTGATGAAACCGGGGCCGGCAACTTCGATCTTCTCCAGGTGCGGATCGGACCCGATCCTTGACACGATCTCCGAAGCCACATCCCTGGGCCGCATTCCGAGCGGTTTGGACATCAACATCGCAATATTGCTGGCCCAATCTCCCTGTCCTTCGTGTCTAGGGCGTTCAAGCTGGACTTCCGGAACTTCCTCCGGCGGCAGTCCCCTTTCCTTGGCGAATTCATGTACGGCTTCCGTCAGGAGATCCTTGAACAACAGTGAAACTTCCTTCATCTTCACCATCTCCTATTATCAACGCTTTCGCAGCGGAATCGAGTTCGTTGCCCATCTCAGGACCTGCGCCAGGGTATCCTTCAAACCCGCAGCATCGTTCTGTTCAAAGCCGGAAGCCGAAACCGTCACCAATTGTTCCGTCTCCACCCTGGATTTCTTTTCAATGTTCCTGAAGGTTTCTTCGACGGCCGTCCGTCCGACGGTTCTCCTCTTCAGGGAAGGGGGTTCCAGAACGCGGAATCCCGCGGGGAGTTCCAGGACGAGCTCCTGCCTGACGGAGAACGGGAACCTCAGCTTGACCGTTCCGGTTTCTTCGAGAATTTCCCGTATCCCTGGAATCGACACCGAAGGGAATTGGACGAGAAGGTCCTTCTGAGAGGCGATGCCCAAAAGGCCGTTTACCGGGACGCTGATTTCTATTCCGCTTGTCGATTCCGAAAACTTCAGTTCCCCCATCCCGGAAGCGAATGGAGTCCCGGAAAGCAGGTCCTGGAGCAGGCGGAGCGCCCTTTCCCCGAGGGATCGTTCTCCGTCGCGAAGGAGGAAGTCCCAGCCTCCTTTCAGCTCTACAAGGAGTTTTCCTCGGGCAAAACCCGCCTCATCAAGCTTCAGCTGCCATTTCGCGGAAAGCCTGTTCCCCGAAGGACTCCCCTCGGGAATTTTCGTCTTCAGGACATTGTCCCCTTCCAGCCGGTAGAGGGTTGCCCCATACAGCCAGCTCGGTGTCCTGCCGAAAACACCGTCGGGCCTGGCAGTAAAAAAGAAGCTTTGTCCGCTTCTTGGTGCCGACACCTCAAGCACAGGAGAGGTCCAAAGGGCAATCCCGGCTGGAGGCTCAGGTCCTACTGGGATTGCGGGGAGCCACCAGGTCCTGACCGACCAGCCCAGTGACTTCAAGCCGTGGGCGGCAAAGAGGGTCCGTTCCCATTCCGTCCATGGCCCGTTTTCGGGGAAAACACCGCCGGGGGTACGTACCGATTCTTTCGGCAGCACCGTTTCCATGTTGTCCCCAGCGGTCAAGGCCGCCACGAAATCCCTCGCGGTCTTTTCCGGGTTTTTCCCGGAAAGCAGGCGCGAGAGTCTTTGCGGCAGTCGCGAACTCCCCTTTTCGATGTCCTGCACCGTTCTGAGGGACGTCACGAGGCCGCTTTTCAGGCTGAACCCCAAGGCTGGGATTCCCCGGTCTAGGAGGGTGCGTTTGGGCATGGGCGGAAGGTTCTTCGCGTTCCAGGAAAACCGTTCGATCCCCTTTTCCCGGCTTCGTTCCGGCTGACCGATTCCGCTTGCAGCCCAGCTCAGCCTGCTTCCTTCGGGCACCGTGACTTCGATGCTCAATTCCCATTGGGGAAGGTCCAGTTCCAGGCTGACCAGGTCGTCTAGTTCGAAGCGACGGGGGAAAACCTGGGCGGTTTCGACGTACAGGATGGATTCTCCGCTCGATTCGGGGATCCTTAAGACAGCGACGCCGTTGCCGCCTTCGGAGATCCCGAGGCGGTCGGCCTTTTCGATTGCCAGGACTGAATACCGCTCGGCCCGAACGAACCGCGCGGTCCCCCCTTCCGGTGCGGGGAGTCTCCAGGTTTGCCACCCTTCAGGGAGGGATCCCCGGTACAGGATGATCCACCGGGTCTTCCGTTCCATGCTGCCGTCTGCCAGCAGCCGGTTTTCGACCGACCTTGAGAGCACTAGCGCTTTCACCGCTGGATAGGAAGACAGGCTTGGGGCCTCTTCGAGCAACCGTTTCATCTCCTGCCGGGGATCCTCCATGGCGAAAGCCAGGGAAACGAGCAGGACCTGGATAAACAGCGAAACGAGCAGCCACCCGAAAACCCTTCGTAATCCTGCTTTGAACCTTCTTTTCCGGTTCAAGCGATCACGCTCCTCGACCGCAGCAATGTTTGTATTTTTTCCCGCTGCCACAGGGACAGGGGTCGTTCCTTCCCACTTTCGGTCCCCTTCGTACCGGTTCCACGGAGGTCCTACGGGCCTCTGGAGTGCCTTCGGCGTGTTCTCCGAAACCGGTCGGGAGAAGCAGGGTTTCACGGCTTTCCCGCAAGGTTCGCCTCCTCTGTGTTCCCTCTTCGGTGACGATGGAGATCCGGAAAGCCGTCTCGGCAATGGCCGTTCGGACCCGGTCAAGCATTTCCTGGAAAAGGTTATACGATTCGAACTGGTACTCAAGAAGCGGGTCTTTTTGTCCGATTGCCCTCAGCCCAATCCCGGAGCGAAGTTCGTCCATCGCGAGCAGGTGCTCCTTCCAATGGCTGTCCAGGACATGCAAAGTGATGAAGCGCGCGATTTCCGCCGCCATTTCGGCACCAAGAGCCGAAACCCGTGCGTCGAAATGCTCGCGGACTTTTTCCAGGATCGGTCCAAAATCGCGTTCGCTTTCCGCGGTTTCTCCCGCCGCCAAAATCTCTTCGTCGTACCCCTTTCCGAAAAGGCTTCGAAAGCGCAGTTGCGCCCCCTTGACATCCGGCTCCTGCCCGGCGGGAAAGGACTGGTCAAGGATGCTCCGCGCAACGTCCAGAACCAGGTCCCTCGTGTTTTCAAGGATATCCGGATCCTTGAGAATCCTTGCCCGCTCGGCATAAACGGCTTCCCTTTGCTGGTTCATTACGTTGTCGTACATCAAGAGTTGTTTCCTGATGTCGAAATGCATCTGCTCGACTTTCTTCTGCGCGTTTTCAATCGCCTTCGTCAAGAGAGGGTGTTCGATGGCTTCCCCCTCTTCCATACCTAATTTTCCCATCAGCCCCTGGACCTTTTCCGACCCGAAAAGGCGCAACAGGTCATCTTCCAGAGAAAGGAAAAACCGGCTGCTTCCCGGGTCTCCCTGTCGACCCGCACGTCCCATCAGCTGATTGTCGATCCGCCTTGCCTCGTGCCGTTCGGTTCCGACGATATGGAGCCCCCCCAAACGGACGACTTCTTCATGTTCTTTCCGGCATTCCGCCTTGACTTTCTCAAGTGTCTCCCGATAAAGCTTTTCCTCTTTAGTGGGATCGATCTCCTGCTGCTTCAGGATTTCCCGCGCCAGTACCTCGGGGTTCCCCCCCAGGAGGATGTCCGTACCCCTTCCCGCCATGTTCGTCGCGACGGTGACCGCTTTCAGGCGCCCCGCCTGAGAGACGATCTCTGCTTCGCGTTCATGGTACTTCGCGTTGAGCACCTGGTGAGGAATCTTGCGGGCCTTCAACAGGCGGCTGACCAGCTCGGAGTTTTCAATCGAGGTTGTTCCCACCAGAACCGGCTGCCCTTTCTCGTAGCACTCGGCGACTTCTTCTGCGACCGCATTGAATTTTTCCCTCTTGGTCCGGTAGATCACGTCTGGATAGGCCTGCCGGATCATGGGGCGGTGTGTCGGCAGCTGAACGACCTCGAGTCCGTAAATTTCCTTGAATTCTTCCGCTTCCGTCGCAGCGGTGCCGGTCATGCCGGCCAACTTTTTGTACATCCTGAAATAGTTCTGGAGGGTAATGGTTGCCAGGGTCTGGTTCTCGCTCCCGACCTTGACCCGTTCCTTGGCCTCGATTGCCTGGTGCAGCCCTTCCGAATACCGACGGCCGAACATGAGCCGGCCGGTGAATTCGTCCACGATGACGATATCCCCGTCCTTGTTGACGTAGTGGATATCCTTCTGGAAAAGGTGGTGCGCCTTCAGCGCCTGGACGATCTTGTGGGCCATGTCGGCATGGCGGGCCTCCGAGAAGAGTTCCGGGGTCCTCGTGAGTTCCTCGCAGCGGAGGATTCCCCTTTCGGTCAGGACCACGTTGCGCTCTTTCTCGTCGACCTCGAAGTCGATCCCCTTGACCAGTTTCAAGGCGATCGAATTTGCGGTCATGTACGGTTCGACCGACTCTTCCGAGGGACCGGAAATGATCAGCGGGGTCCTCGCTTCGTCGATGAGGATGGAGTCAACCTCGTCTACGATGCAGTAGGAGTGTCCCCTTTGCACCTGCTGCTCGGCGGAAGTGGCCATGTTGTCCCGCAAGTAGTCGAATCCGAACTCGCTGTTCGTCCCGTAGGTGATGTCTGCCTGGTAGGCCTTGGCTCGTTCCTGCTGTGGCATAAACGCGTAAATGACCCCCACGGAAAGGCCGAGGAACCGGTAAATTTTCCCCATCCATTCCGCATCGCGCCTGGCCAGGTAATCATTGACGGTTACGACGTGAACCCCTTCACCCTTGAGGGCGTTCAATACGACGGCAAGGGTTGCGACCAGGGTCTTCCCTTCCCCGGTCTGCATCTCCGCGATTTTTCCTTCGTGAAGGGCCATTCCCCCCATGAGCTGGACATCGAAGTGCCTCATCCCCAGTTGCCTACGGGAGGTCTCACGAACGACCGCGAAAACTTCTTCAAGCAAATCGTCCAGCTCTTCTCCCCTGGCAAGCCGCTGCCTGAAACCGTTCAGGCTTGCTGCCAGGGCCGCATCGTCCAGGGAACCGACTTCCGGTTCGAGGGCGTTGATGCGGTCCACTCTTTCCCTGTATCGCTTGAGGGCCCGATCGTTCGGGTCCAGGCCGAGCGCTTTCACCAGCGATTCGAACATTGCAACAACTCCCAACGATCATATGCCGCGGAGGGGAATCCTCCCCGGCTAGAACGATTCATTATAGATTTTTCGGGATATGCCGTCAAAAAAGGAGTCGGAACGAGCGTTCCGACTCCTCGTGGATGCTGCCTCCTGGACTTTCGGTTCTAGAGCTGGACGGGGCGGAGCCTTGCAAGGAAGTGGTGCAGCCCCTTGACCGGCGGAGCGTAATCGACGACCAGGCCGTACCGGATGGAATCACGCCTGCGGTAAACGTCGATGATCGACTGGGCAACGTATTCCATGTGGCTGTTCGTGTAGGTCCTTCGGTTGATCGCGAGCCTGTAGAGTTCCAGTTTCGGAAGGATGAGCTCGCCGGTCTTTTCGTCCTCCGTCGCGAAGGCCAAGGCCCCGAGCCCGATGCCCCGGATTGCCCCCTCCCGGTAAATTTCGATCGAAAGAACGTCGGCGGGGTACATCTTCTGGGGAATATGCGGCAGGAACGCCTTTGCGTCGATGAAAATCGCATGCCCTCCGGCCGGTTTCACAAACGGAACTCCGCCCTCCTCGAGCAAATCTCCAAGATACCTGACCTGTGCTACCCGGTGGGCCATGTACTGTTCGTCGACCATCTCCCGCAGCCCCACCGCGAGCGCTTCGAGGTCCCTTCCGGCCAGGCCGCCGTAAGTCGCAAACCCTTCAAAAAGGATGACCCTGGGAAGCAGCCGATGGTACATCTCCTCCGTCCGGCAGCAAAGCATTCCTCCGATGTTGACAAGCGGATCCTTCTTGGCGGAGCAGGTGATTCCGTCGGCGCAATCCATCGTTGCTTTCAGGATTTCCGCTAGGGTCATCCCCTTGCAGGCATCTTCGCGCATCTTGATGAAATAGGCATTTTCCGCCATGCGCGCCGCATCCAGGAAGAGCGGGATTCCATATTTCCTGGCGATGGCGGAAACTCCACGCAGGTTTTCGAGGCTGACCGGCTGTCCTCCGCCCGAGTTGTTCGTCACGGTGACCATGATCAGGGGAATCCGTTCTTTTCCATAAGTCAGAATGGCGTTTTCCAACTTCTTCAGGTCGACGTTCCCCTTGAAAGGATGCTGGAGTTCGGGTTGGTAGGCCTCGTCGATGACACAATCGACCGGTTCGGCTCCGACATTGAAAATATGGCCGCGGGTGGTGTCGAAGGGCATGTTGAAGGGAATCCTGTCCCCGGCTTTCGCCATCGTACCGAACAGGACGTTTTCCGTTGCCCGGCCCTGGTGGCACGGGATGACGTAATCGAAGCCCAGGACTTCCTTGACGGCCTCCTTCAGGGCGTAGAAGCTGTCGGCTCCCGCGTAGGCCTCGTCACCCTTCATCAGGGCGGCCCACTGGTACTTGCTCATCGCCCCTGTACCGGAGTCGGTGAGAAGGTCGATGTAAATATCCGCCGACCTCAGGCCAAACATGTTGAAATGCCCCGCTTCCAACGCTTTTTCCCTTTGAGAACGGTCCGGTACGGTGACGGGTTCCACCATCTTGATGCGGAAAGGTTCGGGCATGATTCTGTCTACCATTGAACTGTCCCTCCATGCGATCTCTTCTTCGACTCGGCTTGGGGGCTCGTCTGGTTGAAGCGCCTTTCCTCGTCTGGTCGTATTATATAGCAGAAAACAACCTGCGGGTTGCCGCCCCCTCCTGGGGAAAAAGCCCACGTTCGGGAGAGATCCTTTTGAAACCAAGTTTTGGCCTGGGACAATTCCCCAAGGACTTCCTCCTTTGCCTTGGGGCTTCCCTCTCGGCTTATTCCTGCATTTCCGTTTTTTTTCTCTTCCCGCTCGTCCTCGAGCTAAAGGGGTATGAGCCCCTGGCCATCGGGACTGCCTGGATCATCTTCGAGTTCGTCCTGCTCGGAACCCGGGGGTGGGTGAACCACTGGCTGAGCGTCCGGGGATCCCGCACCGGGATGATCCTAGGGTCCCTTGCCCTTGCTGCAGGGGTCGGTCTTCTTTCCGTGGGCCCTTCCTACCCGATGATCCTTCTAGGACGCTCTCTGATGGGAGTCGGATGGGGACTCTTTTCCATCGCAAATACTCTCCACCAGGCACGCGTGCTCCCCACGCGGCTGATCGGTAGGGGGTTCGGCCTTTCGGGCCTGGCGCCCCTACTGCCACAGCTGGGGCTCATTCCCCTTGCCGAGTGGACGGTACGTCGCGGCAGCCCCGGACTTCTCTTCGCCCTCTCGTTGTCGGGGTGCCTTTTTGCAGTGGTGTTTTCCTGGAGACTGACCCCGGCAAAACCCGGCCCCATTTCGCACGTCCCTCTGGGAGAATGCCTGCAGGAAAGCTGGGCAAAGCCTCCCCTGAGGGCGCTGCTTCTTTCCGGAAGTCTTTTTGCCCTCTCCGCGGCAGGATTCATGCCGTATGTCGCCAATGCCGCGATGGAATGGGGGATCGCAGGCAGCAGCTTCCTCTTGCCGGAAGCTCTTTCGGCCTTCGTCGCTCGCCTAGCCCTTGGCGGATGGGTGGATCGGTACGGGAAAAGGCTGTTAGTTCCCTATTTTGGATGCATTGCCCTGGGGGCGATGATCTCCATGATCGGGGGCACCACGGCTTCCTTTGTTGTAGGCGGACTTCTCCATGGAATCGGGATGGGAATGGTCTATCCCCTGCTGTATTCCTTGCTTTCAAGGGCATCGGACGAACGATCACGAACCGCGCTTTTCACGCTTTTCGGTACCTTCATCGACCTTCTTTGGGCAATCGCCCCGCTTGCAGCTGCAGCACTGGCACAGCTGGTGGGATTCGGCGCGGTCCTACGGGTCAGTGCGATTCTCATCGCAGGAATCGTACTTACCATGCGGTGGCGGGTTTGGCCCTTCCTCGACTAGTCCCGATCCTCCTCATTCGGCATCGGCCAGACTGCAAAACACGAGAGCTTCATTGACCATGTGCTCGATCACCGCGTATTCGTTCGGCATGTGGGCCGTGTCTGCCTCCTGCGCCCAGACTACAGCCGGGATTCCAGCCATTCGGAAATGCGCTGCGCAGGTTCCTCCTCCGACTCCCCCGATCCTCGGCTCAAAACCGTAAACCCCTCGGACGGCAGCCCGAAGGCGGGTAACCACGGGCGCTTCGGTAGGAGTTGCAGGAGCCGCAGAGGCCCTCTGGATCATCTCCCGACTTACCGACACCCCGTGTTTCTTCTCGATGGATTTCCCAACGTCCTGCATCACGGACTCCACCGCCTCAAGGGGCGTTTCAGGAAGGACCCGGCAATCGAAAGCCAGGACCTCCTTTCCGGGAATGGTGTTGATGTTTGCAACGTTTGCAAGCCGCCGTGTCGGTTCGAAGGTCGAATAGGGAGGTTCGAAAAGGTCGTTCCTTTCGGGGAAAGCCTTGTGAAGGGCGTCGTCCAGTTCAACGGAAAACCGGTTGGCCGCGCGGCAGGCATTGTTTCCAAGGTCCGGTCGGCTGGCGTGGACCTGCTTCCCCTGGAGGGTAAACTCGACCCAAAGCACGGACTTTTCCGCCACTTCAATAAAATCTCCCTTGTCGTTCCCGCCATCCGGAACGACCACGAGATCCTCGGACCGGAACAAACCTTTCCCGATCAAGTGACTGATGCCGAAAACACTTCCAAGTTCCTCGTCTGCCACGAAGGCAAGGTCGAGTTCCGTTTCGGGAGTGATGCCGAGGCGGACGAAGGCAGCCGCAGCAAACAGGCTCGCGATCAGTTCCTGGCCGTTGTCGTTACTGCCCCTGCCGTAGACGCGGCCGTCCCTGACCACGGGCAGGAAGGGATCCGTTTCCCAGAGGGAGCGGTCTCCCTCGGGAACGACATCCATGTGCGTCACGATCCAGGTCCTGGCATCGGTTCTTCCAGGGATGCGAACGACAAGGTTCGGGCGCTTCCCCCCTAAAGCCGCGGGATCCGGCGCTTCATGCCATTCCGGTTCCGGCAGTCCAAGCCGGCGAATCAATTCCGCCAGCCATTTCGCCTTCTCTTGTTCGCCTGTACCGCCGTCTTTCGGGCTCACGGCCGGAATTCGGACCAATCCGCAAAGAGCCTCGACCATTTCTTCCTCGTGTTCTTTAATCCATTCCTGAACCGGTTTGTTCATCCTTCACAGACCTTCCTTTCATCCGCGGGAGTCACCGGGCCGGAGGGGTGCTCAGAAGGCTCCAGCCCTTCATGAGATAGTCCATCCCGGACCACACGGTCAACAGCAGCGCAACCCACATTGCGGAGCGTGCCAATGGCAGGTCGAAGATCATCATCACGATTGCGATGATCTGGGAAACGGTCTTCGCCTTTCCTCCCCTCGAAGCCGCCAGCACGACCCCTTCGGCCGCTGCGATCATCCTGAGCCCGGTCACGAGGAACTCCCTTGCAAGGATGAGGACCACCATCCAGGCTGGGATCCGCTGCAGCTCGACGAGGCCGACCAGGGCTGCGGTAATGAGGACCTTGTCAGCCAGGGGATCGATGAATTTTCCCAGGTTCGTGACGATGCCGTGTTTCCTGGCAATGTAACCGTCCGCCGTGTCCGTCAAGGCTGCCAGGATGAAGACCGCTCCCGCGATGAGATCTCCCCATTCGATCCGCAGTGTGAGAAAGACGACCACAAGAGGAGCGAGAAAAACCCGCGATAGACTAAGCAGATTCGGCAGGTTCAAGGCCGAGGCCCCCATCGTTTCTCCCTCCGTTCGGTTTCCAGGAACAGGCTCGTTCAAATTGCCGCGCGATGCGGGCCGACGCAGCACGCCGACCCGCACCGAATCGAAGGATTTCCCGTTCAGCCTCCAAGGTAGGCTTCGCGAACCTTCGGATCTTCGATCAAAGCCTCCCCCGTTCCTTGCAGCACGATTTCCCCGACCTCAAGGACGTAGGCATAATGTGCCACTTTCAAGGCCGCGTAGGCGTTCTGCTCCACGAGCAGGACGGTTTTCCCTTCGGCGTTGATCGTCTTGATGATCTCGAAGACCTCTTTGACGAGAAGCGGGGCAAGTCCCAGGGAGGGTTCGTCCAGCATGAGAAGCTTGGGCCGACTCATCAGGGCCCTGCCGAGGGCCAGCATTTGCTGTTCTCCTCCCGAAAGCGTCCCGCCCTTTTGCCAGGTCCTTTCCTTCAACCGGGGGAAAAGTTCAAAAACCCAGTCCAGGTCTTTTGCGATTCCATCCTTGTCGTTGCGGATATACGCTCCCAGCATCAGGTTTTCCATGACCGTCAGGTGGGGCAGAATCCTGCGGCCTTCCGGGCACATGGCGATTCCCATTCCGACGAGGGCCTCCGGAGTTTTGCCGAGGATGTTCGCGCCTTCGAAAAGGATTTTCCCCTTTTTGTTCTTGACCAGGCCTGCAATCGAGCGAAGAGTACTGCTTTTCCCGGCTCCGTTCGCCCCGATGAGGGTCACGATCTGCCCTTCCGAAACCTCGAGAGAAAGGCCTTTCAGCGCGTGAATGCCTCCGTAGTAGACGTGCAGATCTTCGATCTTAAGCATTCTGGGCCGCCTCCTCCCCGAGGTAGGCTTCGATGACTTTCGGGTTCGTCCGGATCTGCTCGGGGTTCCCTTCTGCGATGAGGATTCCGTAGTCGAGGACCCAGATGTGCTCGCAAACTCCCATGACCACTTTCATGTCGTGTTCGATCAGCAGGATCGTCAGGTCGAAATCGGTCCGGATCCGCTTGATGAAATCCATCAGTTCCTGTGACTCCTGGGGGTTCATCCCCGCAGCGGGCTCGTCCAGGAGCAGGAATTTCGGCTTTGTGGCCAGCGCCCTGGCAATTTCCAGCCTTCGCTGTGCCCCGTAAGGCAGTGAACTCGAGACCTCGCCCGCGAGTTTTCCAAGCCCCACCGAATCGAGGAGGGCCATGGCAGTTTCCCTGAGTTCCCGCTCTTCCCTTGTGCAGGAGGGAACCATCAGGGGAGGCATCCACCATTGGCTCTTCTGCCGGACAAACCCCCCGATCATGACATTCTGAAGGACGGTTTCGTTATAGAAAAGACGGATGTTCTGGAAGGTCCGGGCGATCCCCGCCTCGCAGACCTTGTGGGGCGGAAGCCCGGTAATCCTTCTCCCCTCGAGAAAAACGTCACCCTGGGTCGGCTTGTAGAACCCCGTGATGATGTTGAAGCAGGTCGTTTTTCCGGCCCCGTTCGGCCCTATCAGGCCCACGATGCTCCCTTTCGGGACCGAAATGTTGAAGTTGTTGACCGCCGTCAGCCCCCCGAAGCGAATCATGACGTCCCGGGTTTCGAGAACAGGAACAGGAGGATTCGCGCTCATCGGGCCTCACCTCCCCGGGAGGATCGGCTTAACAGGGCACTCCAGTTGAATTCCCGCATTCCCATGATGCCTTCGCGCCTGAAGAGGATGATCAGGATGAGCAGCAGGGAAAAAATGACCATTCGCATCCCGGGTATGCCTTCAAGGTGGAAGGTTCCGATGTCGATCGGATTCTCCACGAACCGGAGCCATTCCAGCAGTATCGTGATGACAGCGCTACCGATAATGCTTCCCGTAAGGGATCCGAGCCCTCCCGCGACAACGATCATCAGGACGTTGAAGGTAAGCAGGAAACTGAACATCTTTGGGTCGATTGTCGTGATGAGGCTTGCCATAAGGGCTCCACCGACTCCGGCAAAGAAGGCACCGACCGAAAAGGAGACAACCCGGTATTTGAAAGTGTTGATCCCCATCGCCCTGGCCGCGACCTCGTCATCCCGGATCGCCTTGAGGACGTTTCCGAAGTTGCTGTTGATGAGCCGGACCATGAAGAAGAGGGTCAGGAAGCACCACCCGTAGTTCCACCAGATGTTTGCGTAGTCGGGGATTCCTTTCAGCCCCAGTGCACCGTTCGTGATGGGAGTCAGGTTCGTGAACACGACTCGGATGATCTCCGCGAACCCAAGCGTTGCAATCCCCAGGTAATCTCCTCCGAGCCTCAGCACAGGAATCGCGATGATCAATCCCAGCACGGCCGCTGCAAAGCCGCCGGCGAGCACCGCCACGAAAAACGGGGCCTGGAGCACCGAAAACGGCCAGACCAGGGGTTGAAGGATATAAATCATTTCCTTCTGGATCGGAGGCAGGATCAGCAGGGAAGAAACATAGGCACCGATGGCCATGAACCCGGCATGCCCGAGGGAAAACATTCCCGTGAACCCGTAGATGAGGTTGAGGCTCAGGGCAAGGATCGAGTTGATCGCGATGAGGTTCAGGACCTGGATCTTGTAGTTGTCCAGGTGTCCGTTCGCCCACCAGAGGAACACCAAAAAAAGTCCGACCGCGACAAACGTCAGCGTGAGATCCCGTTTCCTGTTGGGGGTCTTCATACCTTCTCCTCCAGTTTTTCACCCATGAGCCCGGTCGGTTTCATGAGGAGGATCACGATGAGCAGGATGAAGGCGAAAGCGTCACGGTAGCCCGAAAGAGCCGGGAAAAAGGCGACCGCCATGATTTCGATGAGCCCCAGGAGCATTCCTCCTATCATCGCACCCTGGATCGAGCCGATCCCGCCGAGAACGGCAGCGATAAACGCCTTGAATCCCGGGAAAACTCCCATGAAGGGATGGATCTGCGGGTACCGTAGGGCCCACATGATGCCCGATGCGGCGGCAAGCGCCGATCCGAGCCCGAAGGTCAGGGCGATGATCTTGTCGACGGAGACCCCCATCAACCTCGTCGTTTCGATGTCCTTCGAGATCGAACGCATGGCAAGCCCCGGCTTGGTCTTGTAGACGATCCAGAGGAGCCCCATCACGAGGGCAAAGGCGATGGCCGGTACGATGATCGCGAGAGGCAGGACGCGGATGTTCCCGAAGGAGATGATTTCTACAAGCCAGTCCGGGCGATAGACGGGCTTCGGCAAACCGGTAAACACCACGAGGCCAAGGTTTTCAATGAAAAAGGAAACGCCGATCGCGCTGATGAGGGCGGAAATTCGCGGTGCATCCCTCAGGGGGCGGTAAGCGATCCGATCGATGACCACCCCGCAGAGTGCGGAAAGCGCGACCGCGAGGACGACGGCGATTCCCCAGGGCAGCTTGGTCAGCGTCACCCCGAAAAAGACGAAATAGGCACCCAGCATGAAAATGTCGCCGTGCGCGAAATTGATCAGCCTCAGGATTCCGTAGACCATCGTGTAGCCGATCGCGATGAGGCCGTAAAGGCTACCGAGGGTCAAGGCATTGAAGAGGTGCTGGACGAACATGTCTAGACTCATGAGTTGCCCCCTTGCTCATCAAGACGGGGAGGAGGTTGCCCCCCTCCCCGTCAAGAAGTTCCTGGACAGATTGGTTTTTTACAGCTTCGGCTGGATGACGTCCACGAAGACGCGCTTGCCGTTCTGGATCATCATGATCCCGACGGGTTTCTCCGCGTCGTGCGTGGCGTTCATCGTGGTGCTGCCCGTGACGCCGGGGAAGTTCTTCGTGGCTTCAAGCTTATCGCGGATCAGCTTGGGATCGGCCTTCCCCGCGCGCTTGATGGCATCGAGGATCAGCATGTAGGAGTCGTACCCCAGAGCCGCGTTCACGTTGGGATCCTTGCCCGGGAACGACTTCTTCCAGTTCTCGGTGAATTTCTTGGCAATCGGGCTCATGTCCTTCATGGTCGGATCATACGGGAACGTGGTGTAGGCAAACCCTTCGACAGCCTTTCCACCGATCTTGACGATCTCGGGGTTGTCCATGGCGTCTCCGCCCATGATCTTGAACTGGCCGCCCAGCTCGCCGACCTGCTTCATGATGATGGCCCCTTCAGCAAAATAGCTGGGGATGAAAAGGACATCCGGCTTCTTGCTGATGATTTCGGTGAGCTGTGCCGTAAAGTCCTGGTCGCCGGAGTTGTAGTTCAGCTTCGCCACGATCTTCCCGCCCATCTTCGTAAAGGACTTTTCGAAGAAATTGGCCAGGCCGACACTATAGTCCTGGGACACATCGATCAGGATCGCCGCGTTCTTCGCCTTCATCTTCTGGAAGGCATAGGTGGCCGCGCCCGCTCCCTGGAAAGGATCGATGAAACAGGTGCGGAAAATGTACTTCTTGCCCTGCGTGACGAGGGGGTTGGTGCAGGAGGTTCCGAGCTGCGGGATGCCCGCCTTCTCGGAAATCTCGCCGCCGGCCATTGCCAGGGACGAACCGTAGGTCCCGATGATCGCCACGACCTTATCCTTCTCGATCAGGCGCTTAACGGCGTTGGCGGCTTCGACCTTATCGGACTTGTTGTCGACCACAATCAGCTCCACTTTCTTTCCGAGAACCGTCGGAGCTTCCTTGTGAGCCATCTTGATCCCGTCCAGCTCAAGCTGCCCACCGAAGCCCATCTGGCCGGTCAGCGGAAGGAAAACACCGATCTTGACCGTATCCGCGGCAAAGGCGCCCGCCGCGAACACCAGAACCAGAGCAAGAGCGATTCCAACCTTTCCGAACTTCATCCGCGTACCCCTCCTCCACAAAAGTTTAATCTGAAACTTCCGAAGCACAGGAGAATTCTACACGATGAGCGGCTGATTTCATAGGGGACTTTACGGGTTTCACCGGTTCGGAAGGAGATTCATCTCACGCGCCACCCTGGCGAAGACATCCGCGGCCATTTCCAGGTCCTCCGGTTCATGCGCAGCCGAAACCATGACCCGGATCCGGGCTGTCCCTTTCGGCACCGTCGGGAAGGCGATCGCCTGTGCAAAGATCCCTTCCTCGAAAAGGCGCGCGCTAAAGGTCCTTGCGACGGCGGCTTCGCCCAGGATGACCGGGGTGATCGGGGTTTGGCTTTGCCCGATATTGAACCCGTATCCTTTCATCCGCTCTTTGAAGAGCTTGCCGTTCGACCAGAGTTTCCGGACGAGATCGTCGCTTTCCTCCAGGATCTCCACCGAAGCCAGGTTCGCCGCCACGTCGGGGACCGTCAGGGCGCTGCTGAAGAGGTTCGGCCTCGCTTTCTGCCGCAGGTAGTCGACTAGTTCCGCCGTCCCGGAAATGAACCCACCCACCACTCCGAAAGCTTTCGAAAGGGTGCCGACCTCGACATCGACCCTCCCGTGCAGGCCGAAATGGTCCACGATTCCCCTTCCCCCTCGTCCCAGCACGCCTTCGCCGTGGGCATCGTCCACCATGATCATGGCCCCGTATGCCTCGGCGACTTCAACGAGCTCCGGCAGTGGGGCGATGTCCCCATCCATCGAGAAAACGCCGTCCGTCACGACCAGCTTGCGGCAGGGGTCGTCCTTTTTGCTCTCGAGGACCTCCCGGAGCCCGGAGGGACTGTTGTGCGGGTACCTCAGGATGGTTGCGCCGCTCAGGCGGCACGCGTCGATGATCGAGGCATGGTTCAGCTCGTCGCTGAACACGAGATCTCCTTTTCCAACCAGCGGAGGGATTGCGGAAAGGTTGGCACAGAACCCCGACTGAACCAGCATGGCGGCCTCTGTCCCCTTAAACTTGGCCAGCTTCGTTTCCAGCTCGACATGCGGACTCATCGTCCCGGCGATCGTACGAACCGCACCGGGGCCTACCCCGTAAATGTCGATCATCGCACGGGCCCGCTCGCAGACCCGGGCGTCGCTGCACAGCCCGAGATAGTTGTTTGAGCACAGGTTCAGCCTGCGGCGCCCTTCGATCGTCACCCAGGGCCCCTGCGCACTTTCGATCGTCCGGATCTGTGTATAGAGTCCCTCGGACTTGAGCCTCTCCAGTTCCTCCCGGATAAACCGCTTTTCGACGGACATGGACTCGACCCTCCTTCGCAGAATAGGTGCGAGTGAATTATACCGCTCTTTACCCCCGTATCTTGACCCCCGGCAGCGCGGACGCGATCTCCGCCTTCGACGGGGGGGGGGTGTTTCGTAGGGACGGATCCAGCGGGTTTTCGGGCCGGAAGAGCTGGACGACCCACCGCGGATCTTCTTCGAGCTGAAGCTGGACACGCTTCATGTCTTCAATCGTCAGCAGGCCCGGGACAAACGTCGTCCTGAGCTCGTAGCAGATCGGGAGCGCCCTCAAAAGACCGATGGAGGCTCGGATCCGATCGGTTTCAACGGGAACTCCCGAAAGGACCGAGTACTTCTCCCAGGGCCCCTTGACATCCATCGCCACGGCATCGACCAGTCCGCTGCGAACAAGCCGCTCGAGGATCTCCGGGCGGGATCCGTTCGTGTCCAGCTTGACCGGGAGCTCCGCCTTTTTCCGTATCCACTCGAGCAGTTCCTGCAGGTTCGGGTAAAGCGTGGGTTCCCCTCCGCTGATCACGACACCGTCAAGAAAAAGTCGCCTTTTCCAGATATCCGAAAGAACTGACCGGGTGTTCAGCCCTTCAGCCATGCCCGTCGCCAGGGGTGCGTTGTGACAGAACGGACAACGGAAGTTGCAGCCGCTTACAAAGACGACAGCGACGACGTGCCCCTCCCAGTCCAGAAACGACGTGGGGAGGTACCCGCCGACCATCGGGAAATCAGGAATCTGCATCAAGGGGAATGGCCACCCTTTTCCTGTCGCGGAGTTCCGCCCTCTTGCCGGCGTTCCAAGACGAAGTCCGCGTGAAATATCCGGTGATCCTTGTGATTCCATCGACATTCAAGCTACTGCAGGCAGGGCAGTCCTCGCGGAGCCCCCGGACCACCTTGCCGCAGTCGTTACAGACCGTGAATTCGGGGCTGAAGGCCACCTGGGCGCTTTCCGAGTGCTGGAAGATCTTCCTTACGAACGAAGCCAGGGCTCCCGGGTCAGGCTGGTGCTCTCCGAGCCACACATGGGTGATGGCTCCCGCCTTGATCATCGGATGGAAACGCCCCTCTTCAAGCACCTTTTCGATCGGGTCCATCGAGATATCGTAGGCAAAGTGGCTGCTGTTCGTGTAATAAATCTCACCGGTTTCCCGGTTTCCCCGGATGTACCGGCTTGCCTGGTCCGGGAAATAGCGCAGGTCCAACTTGGCGAGGCGGTAAGCCGTGCTTTCCGCGGGGGTCTGCTCCAGCACGATTTTCAACCCGGTGCGGCTGGACAGCTCTTCGCATTTGAGCTCCATGAATTTGATGACGGCAAGGGCAAATTCCATGGCCTTCGGATCCTCGTGAAGCTCGTGCCCGGTCATCGCCTGGGCAAGCTCGTTGAGGCCGATGATTCCGACGAGATGGCTGGCCTTGTTCATCCGGATGTAGGTTTCCCCGTCGTGATCGACACACAGGGTGTTCAGGGGTCCTTTTTTCCCGAGCGAAAGGATTTCCTGGATGAAACGGCGCTTTTCCAGGTGGGCTCTGCCCGCCAGCTCCATCTCGTGATCCAGCAGTTCGAAGAGGACGTCATAGTCCCCGCCGCTCCTGTAAGCGAGGCGCGGGAGGTTGATCGTGACGTTCTGCAGTGCACAGTAGCGCATCTTCCAGGGCATTCGGGCTTCTTCGAGGTCTTCCGGCGTCAGCTCGAAACTGAGCCTGCAGCATTCGGAAAGCTTGGCGACCCCGCCGCGGTCGAACACGAAATAGGTGTTGCCCTTTTCCGAAGCAACCCGGCAGGCGAGGTGCAACATTTCTTCCCAGCCAGGTTCCTTGAAGAAATCATCCGTGATATGCAGAAGGGGTTTCGGAAAAAAGAAAGGTTGCCCGCGACTGTCTCCCTCCAGGTAAACATCCATGAGGGCCTTCAGGAAACGCTTCGATTCGGGGGCGTAGTCCGCGTAGGTCTTGCCCGTGGTCATCCCTCCGGGGCCGATCGCGGGCACGTCCCGGAAATGTTTCGGAACCTCGTAGTAAAGGTTGATGTCCGTGAAGGCAACCTGCCCCCCCCGTCCTCCGGCCAGCTGGTTGAATTCGAAAACCAGCATCTGGGCAAGCTGCTTCACCCTCTCGTCGCTTTCTCCTTCGATGTAGGGAGCGAAAAAGACGTTGACCGCATCCCAGCCGATCGCTCCCGCAAAATTGTTCTGAAGGACGGAGGTCATCTTCAACACGTGCGCAAGGAGGACGTCCGCGTGTTTGGCGGGTGCCGAGATGCTCGTGATGCAGGGAAAATTGAGCCCGTACTTTTCGACGTAAGCCATGCTTTGCCCGGAACAGTAGGGCCTGTTGATCATCCCCAGGTCGTGAAGGTGGATGTCTCCCGTCAAGTGAGCTTCCGCGATGTCAGGAGAAAAGACCTTCGTAAGGGCATATTCCTTCAGGACCATTTCTGCGATCGAGAGGTTGATCGACTCCGGGTTGTGCGTCGTATTGCTGTTCTCGTGATTCGGGGACAGCATCATCGATTCCAGGTCGAAAAGAGGAATCCCGATACGGCTGTGGTCCTTCAGTTTCGCGTCCAGGCCCCTCTGGAACAGCTTGACGTTGACCATCTCCCGGATCAGCGTAGTCGTCACCTGTTCCCGGTTGCACCGGACGAGGTCCTCTTCAACCTCCGCCGCGATCTCCGCGGCAAGCTGAGGCTCGACTCCTGCCTCCAGGATCAGGGCTTTCTGGATGCGCTCGGCTTTCCAGGGGGATCGTTCCTCCTGTGCCAGGGCATCGACCATGAGAAGGAGGTCGGTCGACTCGGCCCGGCTTCCGAAAAGCTGCATCTGTCGCCCGGCCAGCATTTCGCTGTTATCGGCCATTCTTTTCATCCCTTTCTTCGAGGAGTTTGGAAATTTCCCGGGTAAAGCCCGAGAGGTCGGTGAATTCCCGGTATACCGAAGCAAAACGGACGTAGGCAACCTGGTGGAGGCCCCTCAGTTTTTCCATGGCCATTTCTCCAACGCGCACGCTCGAGATTTCCCCCTGTCCCGTGTTTCGCAGGGATTCCTCGATTTCGGCCACCGCTTCTTCGATTCTCTCGAGCGGGACCGGCAGTTTCTCGCAGGCCTTGGCCATTCCCTTGAGGAGCTTTTCCCTGTCGAAGGCTTCCCTTCGACCGTCCTTCTTAACTACCCAGAGAAGAGTCCTGGGCTCAAGCCTCTCGTAGGTCGTGAACCGCGACTGACACGAAACGCATTCACGACGCCGACGCACGATGCGGTCCTCGTCGGCCGTCCGGGTTTCGATCACACGGGTGTCGCCAGCTCCACAAATAGGGCATTTCATCTTCTCACCCCCCACATATGGTGGCTCACCCATTATAATCGGATTTTCCCCTCTTGTCAGGGTCTAAGGATGGGAGTTTCGGGACAAACCTGGGACCTTTGAACCGGAAAGGACGAGGGGAGCCTTTCGGCACCCCTCGTTCAGAAAGGATCGACGTCTCAACTAGGGAAGGCCTTTTTCGAGCAGCCTGGCGACCGCTTCACGGACCCTGGAGCCCTCCGCTTTCCCTTTGACTTTCGGCATCAGAGCTCCCATGACTTTCCCCATATCTCGGGAGTCCTTTGCCCCGACCGAAAGCGCGGCTTCCAGGGCCATCGCTTCGATTTCGGAATCTTTCAACTGCTCGGGCCTGTAGGTTTCAAGGATCTTCGCCTCTTCAAGCTCGCGGGCTGCCCTATCCTCTGCGCCATGGGCCCTGTACTGCTCGCACGCTTCCCTTCTTTGCTTGATCAGCCTCTGGATAACCGCGAGAACGTCTTCGTCGGAAAGGGGCTCGTTTTTCCCCTTCTCCACCTGGGCCAGTTGCAGGGCAGCTTTCAACATCCGGAGCGTACCCAGGCGAAGCTCGTCGCGATCCTTCATCGATTGGACAAGGTCTTGCTGGATACGATTCTGCAATTCCACCCGAAGGCCTCCCCTGCTAGGAACGTTTCCTCTTCTTCGCCGCAGCCGCCCTCTTGAGTTTCTTCGCCTCACTCGGCTTCTGGTAGTGCTCGTGGCGCCTCGCCTCGCGCAGAACACCCACTTTGGAGACTTCACGCTTGAAACGCCTCAAGGCGTCTTCGATCGATTCATTGTCCTTGCGAACGACAGTTGTCATCCCGAATCCCCCCTTTCATGCCACCCACGCTCATCCCGGTGGCCAGCGGAACGACCGTCCCGCCAACAGGTGCACGTGAAGGTGAGGGATAGTCTGTCCCGCCTTCGGGCCATCGTTGATCACGAGGCGAAACCCTTCCCCTTCGATCCCGAGTTTTTCCGCAAGCTTCACCGCAACCGACATGACCTTTCCCCAGACTTCAGGATCCACCGTGGCTACAGATGGGAAATGCGCCTTCGGGACGATCAGGATATGCGTCGGAGCCTGCGGGAGGATGTCCTTGAAAGCCAGGACCTCGGGATCTTCATGAAGAATCTCGGCTTTTCTGCGTCCTTCAATGATTTCGCAGAAGACACAGGTACCCGCCAAGCCGTTCACCCCGTCCATGCAGGATGGAGTCATTTTATCCCAGCTTTCAGGAAGGAACAATAGTCCGGAAGTTCAAACGCGAAATCCTACCCCAAAAGCTTTCCGCTTTTGTACCCCTTGACCTCCACGTCGCAGACCCCGCCGGTTTCCCCTCCTCCATTCCAGTGAACTGGAAGGAAGTGCGGGGTAAGCCCCCGTGCTTCTTTTCCCTTTCTCTTTTCAACCAGGACGGGCACGGTTTTCCCTATGAAAGAAGCGGCGTAGCGTTCCAGCAGATTCTCCCCCAGGCGGATCCCCGCCTCGCAGCGGGCCCGCACAACTGCTTCCGGCACCTGCCCCTTCATGCAGGCCGCCTCCGTCCCGGGACGCCTGGAGTAGGGAAACACGTGGAGTTTGCCAAATTCCAGTTCCCGGACAAGAGCGAGGGTGTTTTCGAACGCTGCATCGGATTCGCCTGGAAACCCCACGAGCAGATCGGTGGAAAAATGAATTTTCTCCCGCCACAGTCCGCGAACCTTCTCGACGATCCGGCGGAATTCCGCAGCACTGTATCCGCGGCGCATCGCGCGGAGGACCCCGTCGTCACCGCTTTGAAGCGGAAGATGAAGGTGGGGACAGAACCCGGGTGTTTCCGCCAGGGTCCGGACCAGGTTTTCGTCAAGGGCAAAGGGTTCGATCGAACCGAAGCGGATACGGCAGATCCCGGGAGTCTTCGCTATCTCCCTCACGAGCCGCGCCAGCCCCCCTCCTTCCCCGTGCCGGTACAGGCCCAGGTGGACACCGGTCAGGACAACCTCGCGGCAACCCGCAACGGCCACTCTCCGAACTTCTTCCAGGATTTCCCCTGAATCCCGGCTAACCGGCCCCCCCCGTACATAGGGAACGATGCAATAGGAGCAGTAATGATCGCACCCTTCCTGGACCTTTATGAAGGCCCGCGTGCGCAGGGTTGTCCTCTCCACGGAAAGCTTGTCCCAATCCCCGTTCGGCGGGCTCGGGAGCCGGCAGACAACCGGGGCTCGAGGCCTGGTCCCTTCTGCCAGGATCTTCTCGAGGATTTCCGGTAAAGCGGCCTTCAGCCGGTTCCCGACGATCGCGTCGAGACCGATTTTCGCGCCTTCCTCTTCATCGAGTTCCTGGGCCCAGCAACCGGCGGCGACGATCACCCCTTGAGGGTTTTCCCGCCTCAACCGCCGGACCTGCTGGCGGCATTTCCTGTCGGCCTCCGAAGTGACCGTACAGGAAAGCAGGACCGCAACATCCCACTCTTCCTCGGAGGGGCGGGCTCCCCGAAGGACGAGGGCTGAAGCGACGGCTTCCGCTTCATACTGGTTCGTCCTGCATCCCAGGACCCGGATCCGAAACTTCTTCCCCTCGATTTTTCCCAATGACGTTGGCCTCCCAGGCAAGGACAAGATAGGAACAAGCGACAATCGCTGCAGTAACGGCCTTCATCACGAAAGGCCCAAGGCGAACGGGACAGAAACCGGCCTCCAGCAGGACCTGTTTCTCCCGGTCATCCCAATCCCCCTCAGGACCGATCGCCACGGTCGCCTCGGGCCGCGGGGGGAAACTCCCGACCGGCATCGCCCTTTCTCCGAGGAATCCTGCGATCCGATAGGGCGGGAGGCCGACTTCTACAGCCTTTTCCAGAGGAACAGGGGCAGTTATTTCGGGGATTACCGGAGCTCCGCACTGTCGGGTCGATTCCTCCAGGATTCGTTTCCACCGCAGCAACTTTTTCCCTGCTTCGGGTCCGCTGTAGCGGGGCACGGATCGTGAGGCCGCTATCGGCACGATCGTCGAGACTCCAATTTCGGTTACCCCCCTTAAAAGGAGTTCGAAATCGTTTCCCTTCAAAAGTGAGGCCAGGAGCACGATACGGGGAGGATGCCCCGCTTCCGGGACCTGGTAGAGTGTCCTGGCAAAAAGCCCTTCTCCGGAAATTTCCAGTGCCATCCGCCACCGTTTACCGGCAATGAGGCCTTCGACCTCGCCTCGGGGAGGAATTCTCAGTACCCTAAGAAGGTGACGGGCCTGGCCTTCGTCGACCTTCCACATCCCCCCGCCGAGATCGGCGCACCGTTCAAGACGCAGCCTGGGCAGCGACACCCCACCATTCTCCCTTCGTCCGCTCCTGGACGCTTTCAAGCCCGGTTTTTGCCAGCGCTTCAAGGAACTGTTCCCTTTCTTTCTTCACCAGCCCCGAAAAGACGGCCTTCCCCCCCGGCCTGAGCACGACCGGTACTGAAGGCAGCAGCATTAACAGGGGCTCGAGGACGATGTTCGCGGTAAGAATGTCCACCCGGCGCGTGAAACCCTTGAGCAGGTCTCCCTGCTCGATCAGCACGGTTTCTTCCGCTATCCCGTTCAGCCGGCAGTTTTCCCTTGCTTCGGCAAGGACGGCCGGATCGATGTCTCGAGCCCAACATCTCTTCGCACCCAGCTTGACCGCGGCAATCGCCAGGATTGCCGATCCGGTTCCGATGTCTGCGGCTTCCATTCCGGGCTTCAGGAAGTCCTCCATCAACTCCAGGACGATTTGCGTGCTTTCATGGTATCCCGTTCCGAAGGCGCTGCCGGGATAAACGTAAAGAGCCGTTTTCCCCGGGGGTTCGGATCCCTGGTGCCATGGAGCCATCACGACGAGGTTCCTCCCGACTTCAAGCGGAGGGAAGGCCTCTTTCCAGGTGGTGTGCCAGGCTCGGTTTTCGATCTTGCCCATGTCCCGAATGCCGATTTCCGGCCAGGGTTTCAGGATGTCTCCAAGCCGCTTCAACCAGTACCCCAATTCAAAATGACTGCGGTAATAGGCACGAACTCCGATGCGGCCGTTGCCTTCGAAAAATTCGGATCCGATGCTCCCTGAAAGTTCTGCGAGAGACGCCAGGGTTTCCTCGTTCCCGCTTTTCGTCTCCAGGGTTATGTACCACCAGAAAGATTCTTTTTCCCCCACCGTTTTCACCCCCCGAATAGCCAAGGGAGGGAGGCTGACGCCTCCCTCCCTCGAATCAATCCTACCACGAACCGGGATGCTTTCGCAGTTTCAGGAAAGCCAGGTCTTCAGCCTGTCGAGAAAGCCCGGCGGCTGTACCGGCGTACCCATTTCCTCGGCAAGTTCTTCAACGAGATGCCTGGCTTTTTCCGTCAGGTTCCTGGGGATGTCGACATCCACGTGAACGATCAGGTCGCCTCTGCCGCCTCCGCGAAGCCGCGGCATCCCCTTTCCCTTCAAGCGAAAGGTATCTCCCGGCCGAGTACCGGCTGGCAGTTCCTTTTTCTCCGTTCCATCCAGGGAGGGGATTTCCACCTGGCACCCCAGCACGGCCTGCGGGAAGGAAATCACCGCCTGCGTGTGCAAGTCGTTCCCATCCCGAATGAAAAGCGGATCCGGTTCGACCTCGATGTGAACGAAAAGATCCCCGGGCGGCCCTCCGTTGATTCCTGCCTCTCCGCCTCCGTTGACCCTCAGGCGGTTTCCGGTGTCAACCCCCGACGGGATTCGCACCTCGATTTCGCGCCGGGTTTTTTTTAGCCCCTGCCCGGAGCATTCCGTGCAGGGGTTCGGAATGACACGGCCGGTGCCCCCGCAGCGAGCGCAGGGCACCACCGTCACGAAGTGGCCGAAAGGAGTCCTGGCAGCCTGCTCGACCTGTCCACTGCCTCTGCAGTTGGGACAGGTCTCCGCTTTTGTGCCCGGTTCGGCTCCTGACCCCCCGCACCGGTCGCATTGCTCCCTTCGGGAAACCGTAACCTTCCGGGTGGTTCCGGATGCTGCCTCCTTCAGGGAGATCCGAACCGCGGCTTCCAGGTCGCTTCCCTGGCGGGGAGCGTTCGCCCGGGCCCGTTGCCCGCCGCCCATAAATGTCTCGAACAAGTCCCCGAACATGTCGCTGAACGGGTCCTGCCCGCGGAAGGGACCGTATCCGCCCATACCGTTACCGACGGTTCCGAATCGATCGTACTGTTCCCGTTTTTCAGGGTCACCCAGCACTGCGTAGGCTTCGTTGACCAGTTTGAAGTGTTCTTCGGCCTCCGGGTTCCCCGGGTTGGCATCGGGATGGTAGGTCCTGGCAAGCCTCCGATAGCTCTTCTTGATCTCTTCCTGGGAGGCGCCGGGAGGAACCTCCAGGAGACGGTAGTACCCTTTCGGGTCATCCATGGCGGCCAAACGGATCCCCCCTCAATCTACGGGATTATCCGTCATACCGGCCGACCCTGACCTTCGAGGGACGGACAACCCTGTCTCCCAATCGATAGCCTTTTTGCAGGACCTCCAGGATTTTCCCGTCTTCCGAAGGGTCCCCTACAGGCGAAACCAGAACGGCTTCATGGGTTTCCGGGTTGAACAGACACCCCTCGGCCTCGATTTCTTCCAGGCCCATCCCCTGAAGGGCTGTGAAAAACTGTGAACGGACCAGCTTGACTCCCTCCAGGAGAGCTTCCCCCTGTTTGCTTTCGGCAGATCCGATCGCCCGATCCAGGTTGTCCAGCACCGGAAGAAGGTTCAGGATCGCGCTTTCCGCAGCAAGAAGTTTCATTCGCGCCGAATCCCGTTCGACCCGGGCACGGTAATTCAGAAAGTCCGCCTTTATCCTTAGGCCTTCCTGTCTCAGGGCTTCGACGGCCTTTTCGGTTTCCCTGAGCTTTTCCTCCAATTCAGCCCTGTCGTCGGCCACTTTTTCAGGACTCAGGATCTCGGCTTCCTCTTGGGCGGCACGACCGTTGTTTCCTTCCTCGTCGCTTGCCTTCGGCCTATACTGTTCAGACATTGCAATTCCTCCCCAATCCTTCAGCGACCCTCCAAATTCCCATTCTCGGACAAACCGTCCCAAACAGTTTCCAATGCGGCGATTGCTTTTTCGTAATCCATCCGGACCGGCCCGATCAACCCGAGCACCGTACGGGTTCCTTTCCCGCTGTAGGAAGAAAAGAGCGCCGAAAAGGCTCCCAGGCCGGATTCCGGGTCCTCGTTGCCGATGACGATGTTCAACCCATCCTTTGCCGAGTAGCGCCTGACCATCCTCGAAAGCGCCTCCTCTTCCTCGAGGAGGGAGAGAATCGCCTGCAGCCGTCCGATATCTTGGAAGTCAGGCAGGTTCAGGATGTGGTGAATTCCCGTGGTAAAGAAACGAAAGTTCTCCGCCGAAAGGAGCCTGTCGATTTCCGTCATCGCCAGGCGACAACTTTCGGAAACCTCGGTCAGCTCGTTCAGGAGGAACATCCTGAGACCATCGCGGACTTCATCCCAGGGTTTGCCGGAGGCTATCGCATTGATTCTCCTGGCAATTTCATCCAGGGTCTCCCGGGGCATTTCACAGGGGAACGCGAGCATTTTCTGGTGGATCAAGCGCCCCTGGAGGACAACCAGAAGAAGGGCATGGTTCGAATCAATGCTGACGAATTCGACTCGCTCCAGCCGGACCTGCGCCAAGGGAGCCGAAGCGGCAAGGGCGACGGTCTGCGTGGCCCGGCTCAGGAGCTGGGAAGAGTACACCAGAACCTGTTCGAAATCGGCACGCTGCCGTTTCAGGTCAAGGAGCCTGTCGGCGAGTTCCGGGCTTTTCTGCCTCTTTCCCTCCAGGATAGAATCGACGTAAATCCGGAAGGCCTTGCTCGTCGGAACCCGGCCAGCAGAAGTGTGGGGCTGGGTGATGAAGCCCATTTCCTCCAGGTCGGCCATCTCGTTCCGGATCGTCGCGGCACTGATGCGGGTCAGGTATTTCTTCGAAAGCGACCGCGAGCCGACCGGTTCGCCCGTATGGATGTATTCGAATACAATCGCCATCACGACCTCGTATTGCCTTTCTGTCAGCATGTTCTTCACCTCCCCCTTCCGGTTGGCACTCAAGAGACGAGAGTGCCAAAATCTATCCGTCCGGTAGGGTATCAATGACCCGGCGGATTGTCAACACAAGTCAAAAAGCTCCTCACCGAAGCCGTTACAATAGAATGGATTTCGATTCGATGCCTGAAGGAGGGTGCAAATTGGTTCAACCGGTCGTTCGAACAACTGTCGTCGTCGTCAGGCACGGAGAATGCGAAGGAAACCGCGAGGGGCTGTTCAGGGGCAGGTGCGATTTTCCCCTGAACGAAAACGGAATCCGGCAGGCCGAAGCTCTCGCCGCCGAGCTGAAGAATCTCGGGATCTCCAGGATCTTTTCCAGCCCCCTCTCCCGTGCAACCGAAACCGCTTCCAGGATTTCACGCGCCTGCAACGCGGAGTGGGAAATCAGGGCCGGGTTCAACAACATCGCATTGGGCATATGGGAAGGGCGCCCCAAAAAAGAGGTCGAACAGGAATACCCTGAGGAATGGAGGCTTTGGCTCGAACATCCGGATCGGCTTCACATCCCCGGGGGGGAATCGCTGGCAGAAGTCCAAAGGAGGTCTTTTTCCAACCTGGAACATCTCGTCAGAACCCACCCGGGGCAGACCATCGCCATCGTCTCCCACCGCGCCGTAATCAAACCCCTTCTGGCTGCTTGCCTGGGAATAGCCGAACCCTCTTTCTGGAAACTTCACGTGGACACGGCCTCATACTCCGTTCTCGTTCACGAGGAAAAGCGCGGATATTGCCTGACGCTGCTGAACCAGAGCCGGCACCTTTCAGAAATCGTGCAGGAGTGGGTCTGAGCCGACTCCATCCCTGGCTTGACCCCTTCCCGGCGAGGCGATAACATCCATTCGCGGTAGCTTCGAATTTCTTTTCAAAAGAAGAGGGACCATGAATCTTTATTTACTGGACAAGATGACCGAGCAGGAACTCCTCGACCAAATCGACAGGATAGGCGCCGACCGGCGAAGCGTGCCCTATTTCGCAGCAAAAAAGGAAACGCTCCTTTTTTTCGTCAAGGAAATCGACGTTCGGGCAGCCAACGCACTCAAGCAGGAAATGCTTTCGCGCGGGGGAGACGTGATCGTGCACCGCAGAACGATCGACTGCGGGGTCCCCGTCACCGATGCCTTGTTCATCGGCACGCCGGGACAATACTGCCGTTTGCTGGAAAAGCTTGAATCCATGCCCTACTGGGGGCTTGGCGAGTTCAGGCTCGCTCTTTCTGAGGCCCTCTCCAACTCCCGGAGATCCAGCTGGGACATCCCCCTTCCCGGCGGCAGGAAATTGACGCTCGGTGGACGGACCAAAATCATGGGCATTGTAAATGTCACGGGAGATTCCTTTTTTGAAGGAAGCCGCCGACTTGAACCAAATGAGGCTATCCGGACGGCTCTCGCCCAGTTCGAAGAAGGCGCGGACATCGTGGACATCGGCGGGGAATCGACACGGCCCGGCGCTCTGGACCTGGATCCCCGGGAGGAGATCGAACGCATCATTCCCGTCGTGATGGGAATCCGCCGCATCCTGCCTGGCTGTGTCCTCTCGGTGGATACCCGGAAGGCCGTCGTTGCCCAGGCCGCAGTGGAAGCTGGAGCCGACATCGTCAACGATGTTTCGGGCCTGCGGTACGATCCCGAAATGCCAACAACCCTGTCACGGCTTCAAGTCCCGGTGATCCTGATGCACAGCCGGGAAACGCCCCGGACCATGCAGGAGAACCCTTCTTACGGGGACGTGGTAGGAGAAGTCCTGCAAGAATTGGAGAAATCCCTGAAAAATGCGGTCAATGAAGGGATCAGGGAAGAAGCCGTAATCCTCGACCCGGGGCTCGGTTTCGCGAAGAACCCCTGCCATAACCTGAGCCTCCTGAAACATTCAAAGGCCTTCTCCACGCTGGGACGTCCCCTGCTGATCGGTCATTCACGAAAAAGCACCATCGGCCACGTCCTTTCCTTGCCTTCCCCTGCAGACCGCCTGGAGGGAACCCTCGCGCTGACGGCACTTTGCGCCTGGCAGGGCGTTTCCCTGGTCCGGGTCCACGACGTCAGGGAGAATTCCCGTGTCATCCAGATGATCGATGCCGTCAGGGGGGCGTCATGACCCTGGCGCGGACAAGAGCGGCCATCGGGCTTGGCAGCAACCTCGGTGACCGCCTGGGGAACCTCAGGCAGGCCGTCGCCCGCCTCCGGGAAAAGGGAACGGTCCTTGCCACGAGCACCGTTTTTGAAACTCCACCTTTCGGGTTCACGAATCAGCCCCGATTCCTAAATGCTGCCCTGATCTTGGAAATCGGAGAATCCCCGCCTTCCATCCTTGCCCTCCTGAAAACAATCGAAAAAGAAATGGGCCGGAAGGAAAGAGAAAGGTGGGGACCGAGAGAAATCGACCTTGACCTGCTCCTGATACCGGATCTCGTTTACGAGGACGAGTCTTTGAAAATCCCGCATCCCCAAATCGCCGAAAGGGCTTTCGTGCTCGTTCCTTTGGCTGAAATCGCGCCGAGCTGGATTCACCCCGTACTGGGGCTGGAGATCATCGTCCTGGCCGAACGCTTCAAGGCGGAAGATGCGACTTTCTCGCGCATCACCTGCCTTTAACCCTTTCTCAAGGGAGGTTTTTCGATGCAAGGAACACGTAAACGAGTCCTCACTATCGCATGGCTCCTTGCCGTTTTTGCGGTTATTGCCGGAAGCCGGACCGCGTTTGCGCACACCCGGGTCCTTTCCGTTCCCGGTTATCCCATCTATCTCGTCCTAAGGGAAGAAGCCGGTGTCGTGTCCCAAGCCGTCCTCCGGACACCTGCGGGAATCCAGCCCGTAACAGAGATCGTTGGCTTTTCGCTTACCGGGGAAATTTCTTCCACCCTGAAAGTGGATCGGGACTCAAAACCTGACCTTATCTGGAAACTTTCATTTGTCAACTGGAACGACCGTTCGCAGGGAACCGTTCTCTGGATCTCGCTTCTAAGCCGGCAGCCCCGACTCTGGCTTGCGGTCAGCCCTATCGGAGAAACGCTATGGGATGCCATCCGCCCGAGGCTTTCCGTTCCCCGTGGAATCCTTCTCTATGTTTCACCGGCTCTCCCGGCCTTTTTCAGGTTGCCCGAGTACCAGGGGAAGGAAATCCTGACCTATGTCTACTGCATCCAGCTCGGGGAAACGGGCCCCGTACTCACGAACGCTCCTGAGGTCTACAAGCAGCTTCTTCGAATTGTTCAAACCGTCAGGGAACATGAAGTGGATCTGGGAAGGAAAAAGGCCTACGAGGCCCTAGAGAGCGATTTCAAAGCCCTATCAGAGGGAGGGAAACCCTCAGCCGAGGCGATCCTGAACTTCAATTTCAGGAAAATCGCCGAGCTTTCCTGGAAGCCCTGAAGAGGAAGGGGAGGAAGCTCATGAGCTTCCTCCCCTTCCTCTATGGAAAAAACGGGTTCAAAGGGTGAAGGCCTTTTTCAAGCTTCCGAAAATGTTGCAATCCGCCTCGACCAGCACGGTTTGTCCCTTTGAGAGATCACCCGCCGGGATCTCGACGACGAGCCCTGTCCTGTCCGCCTGCTGGTTGAATCTTTCCTCGGCGATCACCTTTCCTCCGCTGGAGACGACAACGCGATTGATGAAGTGTTTTACCGGGTCGTTGACCGTGTGGGAAACAAGAATCCGGAGTTTCCCGTCGGGCTGGAGAGCAGCCTCCAGGGAAGAGGGGGGATGCGCCGCAGCGATACCGCACAGGAAAACCAGGACGATCGATGCCAAGAAAGGAACGAAAGGTCTTTTCATTTCATTTCCCCCCTTCGGACTGCTTGGGAAAATCTTCCTTTATCCGCCGGAGCGTTTCAAGCACGTCCTCCGCATGCCCGGGCACTTTTACGGGAATCCAGGTCCATCTCACTGTTCCTTCCGGATCGATCAGAAACGTTGAGCGGACGATCCCTTCAACAATTTTGCCGTACATCTTTTTTTCCCCCCAGGCCCCGTAGGACCGGATCACTCCCTTTTCCGGATCGCTCAAGAGCAGGGTCCTGATTCCGTTTTTCTCGGCAAACCGTTCATGGGACTTGACCGAATCGGCGCTGATCCCGACAAGGACGGCATCCTCCAATTCAAACTCGGGCATCCTGCCCGAAAAGGCGACCGCCTCCTCGGTTCAGCCCTTTGTCCCATCTTTCGGATAAAAGAACAGGACCACCCACTTCCCCCTGAAATCGGAAAGCGAGAAGGTTTTTCCCCCAGCAGCCTCCAGCCTGAATTCCGGGGCCCGTGTCCCCTTTTCAGGACGCATTCACTATCCCTCCCCTCCTTCGGCCAAGTGCCGGTCAGAGGTCGACTGAATGCCCGCATTCCTGGAATCTTCAACGCAAAGGGAATTGCCTTTCAAGTCCACCATGCATTGTTTTGCCGGCACATTCCCCTCCACTCCGGCATGGTGCAGTTCCTTGAGGAAATGCACGATCTCCTGAAGATCGGGCAGCTTGGAGATCGGGTACACTTTCGAGAAAACGACGACGCCCTGCTCGTCAACGAGAACATTGGCGCGCTCCGAGAAGCCTTCCGTTTCCCTGAAAAGCCCCATTTCCTTCGCCACCGCGCCATGAGGCCAAAAGTCCGAAAGGATCCTCAGCTTCTCGAGCTTCAGCTCTTTTGCCCAGGCAGCCTTGCAGGGAACAGAATCGACGCTGATGCCCACCGGCACGGTGTCGAGGCTTTCAAAAACTGCCATGTCCCTCTCCAGGCACTTCATCTGGTCGGCACAGACCGGGGTCCAGGCCAGGGGGTGGAAGGACAGCAGAATTCTCTTCCCCTTACAAGAAGAAGGCCTCCACTCGTTCTTGTCCTGGTCGAACAGCAGAAAATCCTTCAGGATGTCCCCAGGCTTGATCCTCATGTCTTCAGTCATCATTCCCAACCTCCTTTCGGTTTCCCCTACCTAAGCGTTTCGACATAGGCCTCGATTCCATCACGATCGGGAGTCCGCTTCCAGAGGGGCTCACTGTTTCTCCGGTACGCCGGGAGCAGGTTCTCGAACGACGGCCTTCCGGATGCTTCCCGGTAGAGGATTCCGAGGGGGAAGGGAGGCCCAGACAGGGCCAGTTCCATTGCCCTACGGCGGTCTCTCAATTCCTCAGGGCTGCTCTCTTGCACAAACGTGTTTTCCCGGAACCACTTGTAGGTATTCACTTTGTTGAACGAGACGCACGGCTGGAAAATATCGACGAGAGCATACCCCTTATGGCGGATCGCCGCCTTGATGAGATCCTTCGTCAGCTCGGTTTCAGCAGAAAAGGACCGGGCCACGAACGAAGCTCCCTGCGAAATGGCCAGGGCCACCGGATTGAGTGGTTCCGATATCACTCCCTCGACCTGGACCGGGGTCTTCAGCCCCAGGGGGCTTGTCGGTGATGCCTGTCCCTTTGTCAGCCCGTAAACCATGTTGTTGTGAACGAGATTGGTCAGGTCGGGATTTCTCCTTATTGTATGCAGCAGGTGGTTCCCTCCTTCTCCGTACATGTCCCCGTCTCCGCCGATCGCCAAAACGGTCAGTCCTGGATTTGCCGCCTTCACGCCAGTGGCAACGGGGAGAGCCCGCCCGTGGAGTCCCTGGATGATGTGGCCCTTCATAAAATGCGGGGTCTTCGCAGCCTGGCCGATCCCGGAAACCAACACCACTTCCTGGGGTGGGATCTTCAGCTCCGCAAGGGCTTCCTTAAGGGCCGAAAGGATCTGGAAATTGCCGCAACCTGGGCACCAGGACAAATCGACCGGCTCGATGTCGTACTCCCTCGGATTCATTCCGGTTCCCCCCCTTCCAGGATTTTTCCGAGACCCTCGGAAACTTCCTCGACGGAAAACTGGTGCCCCCTGAAATTCAAAAGCCGGTGCTCAGCCTCCCTGCCCGTGTAAAGCCGGATCAAGCGGGCAAGCTGGCCGGTCGAGTTTCCCTCCGCGACGACGACCCTCCTTGCCTGTTCCACCAGGGTCCGGACAGAAGGGTGCAAGGGGTAAACCTGCTTCAGGTGAACCATCGAAACATCTTCCCTTCCTAGCAGGTCAAGCGCTTCGGCTACGATCGGTCCCGTCGACCCCCAGCAAAAGACCTTGGTTTGCGCCTGGGGATCTCCCTTTACGGTCGGCGGGAGAGCTGCCGCCTCGAGGAGCCGAAGTTTCGACATTCTCTTTTTCTGCATGCGCTCGCGGACGTCGAAGTCTTCTTCGATATGTCCCTTCTCGTCATGTTCGTGGCTGTCGATACGGACCAGGCCCCGGCCGTGGCCGAAGATCCCTCTCGGCGAAACGCCGTTTTCCGTTACCCGGTACCTCGCGTAACCCGGCTCCGTTTCCACGAAATGGCGGGAAAAGGGTTCACTCTCTACCGGAAGGGATTCTAATTCGAAGATGCTGTCCAGGAGGTATTCGTCCGTCAGGATGAACACAGGGACCTGGTATCGATCCGCCCAATCGAAGGCCAGCCTGGAAAGTTCAAATGCCTCTCTTGCGTTTCCGGGAGCGAACAGAACCCGCGGAAATTCCCCGTGACCCGCGTAAAGGGCCAGCTCCAGGTCCGCTTGCTCAGTCCGGGTCGCCATGCCGGTAGCAGGACCGGGCCTTTGCCCCAGGTGGATCACCAGGGGAATTTCCGTAACCGCAGAAAGACTGATCCCCTCTTCCATGAGAGCGAAACCTCCACCCGACGTCGTGGCCATTCCACGCGCCCCGGCAGACCAGGCCCCAAGTGCCATGTTGACCGCCGCGATCTCGTCCTCTACCTGCTCCACGACAATCTGGAACCGCGAAGCGTTTTGCGCCATGAAGGCCAGCACACCGGATCCGGGAGACATGGGGTAAGCCGTTACAAAATTGCACCCCCCGGCGAGCGACCCGAGAGAAACCGCCTTGTGGCCGTCGATCAGCAAGGGACGCCAGTTCGGGTCAGGCTTGGGCGTTTTCAGGGCGAAAACGCCCTCTTCCAGAAGTCGGACGCCCTGCTCGTATCCCTTTTTTGCAGAAAGCAGGTTCTTTTCCAGAACTTCCGGAGTTTTTCCAAACCGCTCCTTCAGGAGGTCGTCAAGGATTTCGAACTCGATTCGAAAAAGGGCACATAGAACGGCTGCTGCGACGCTGTTCGCGGTGACAGCGCCCCCCGCTTCCCTTGCAATTTCCAGGAAGGGGACGTCGAGGAACCGAAACTCCTTGCTTGCGAATTCTTCTTTCAGTTCTTCCCTGTCTCCAAGCACGAGCGTATCGGGGCCGAGCCGCTTCCAGATATTCTTTCGAAGGCCGCTGTTGAGCGGGACCAAAAGGTCGATCCGATCGACAAAGGCCTCCGTGTGTTCCTCCGAAACCCGAATTTCCGTAGAATTGTTGCCCCCTCTGACACGGGACATTGATTCCTTTGTGGAGAAAACATGGAAGCCGCTTCTCCCCAAGGCCCTTACCAGCAGGACCTCAACGGTCTGAACCCCTTGCCCCGCTGCCCCGCAAAGAACGATCGAAAGTTCGCGCACCATCCGTTCACCTCCAGGCCGAAGAGCTGCCTTTCTTTACAAGTCCGGGTTCAAACCTCGAATGTGTTTTTCACGGGAGTGTCGATCTCCTCCAGCTTTTTTCGGGCTTCCTCTACATCTTTCGCATCCAGGATGACGGTTTTGTTTTGCAAGTCTACCTCCGCCTGGATTCCGATTTGCTCAAGAGCGCGACGGATCCTTTCTGCACAATGGCTACAGGACATGTCGGGCACTACAAGTCCGATCCTCATGAGATTCCTCCTTTTCAGAATTGATTGTATTATACCTTCATCTGTATTTTCATTGCTATGATTCAAGAGGGCTCGTCTCGATATTCAAAACATTCCTTCCATTCCGTTCAAGCCATGTTTCCCTTATAATATCTTAGCCTTGTGAGAAAACTTTCTGGGAGAAGGAGGAGGATCGGCATGACGAAATTTCGCTGTTTGAATTGCAACCACGAATTCGAACTCGAAGAGAAGCCCTCGACGCTGAAATGTCCGAAGTGCCTGAGCCGCTTCGTTCACCTGATCGAGGGGAAACCCCTGAAGGGAAAATCTTGGGGAGCCAAAAGCTTCAGTGTCCCCGGATTGAAAAAGTAGACCACAGCGGGAAAAAAGCCAGGAAGGGCATTGTGCCCTTCCTGGCTTTTTTCATCACATCGTGCAGGGCAACTGAAGAAATGGCAGAGACTGCGGGCGAGCGTTGCCCTCCCTAGGCCTTCTTCAGCGCAGCCCATGCTTCCTTGACCAGCATCACGGCCAGCAGCAGCAGGACGACAGAAATCCCCGAAAGGATCAGGTTGCTCAAGTTGTCCTTGATGAGCAGGAAAAGGGCGGCTATGGTCGTCACGAGCATGAACACCATCGGGATCATGACAAAGTTCGCACTCTTCTTGAGCCCCTTGATGATCCACACCCCGACGGCAAGAAGGGCAAGTGCGGCGACCAGCTGGTTGGAAGCGCCGAACACAGGCCAGATCAGTTGCCACGCGGGTTTTCCTCCGGTCTTCATGAACACCAGGCCTGCGGCAACCGCAACACCGATCGCGGTTGCAGTGTAGCGGTCGACTTTCATGTCCGTGAACTCCTGGAGCTGGTAACGTGCCAAGCGTGTCGCGGTGTCCAGGGAGGTCAGGATGAAGGAGTTCAGGGCGAGAAGGCCAAGCGACGTCCCGATTTTCTCAGGGATACCGATCAGCGCGGCAAACTTTCCAAGGCCTACGCCATATGTGACCGTGGGGCCGCCTTTCAGCATTCCGCCCCCGATCATGATCGTCCCGATCGCGATGACCGCCACGAGGCCCTCGATCAGCATCGCCCCGTAGCCCACGCCGATCGCGTCGGTTTCCTTGCGGAGCTGCTTGGCCGTTGTTCCGCTACCGACCAGGGAGTGGAAACCGGAAATGGCTCCGCAGGCCACGACGACGAACAGCAGCGGCCACATGGGTTCTCCTTTCGGGCCTGCGAATCCCTTAAAAGCCGGAAGAGCCACTTCGAAGCTTTTTGCTCCAAAAATCATTCCCACAGCGCCGATGAGCAGGGAGAAGTAAAGCAGGTAGGAAGCAAGGTAGTCTCGGGGCTGCAACAGGAGCCAAACCGGAAGCACCGAAGCCGTGAATATGTACACGATCAGGACCCAGCGCCAGGTCGTATTGGGAAAAGCGAACGACTGCTGGACCCACTCGGCGGAATTGCCGTAGAAAATCGCACCGATCACGATCGGGACCATGACCAGCGTCATCACGAGGAGGGAAACTCCCTTTCTGTAGATCAGGACCCCAAAGATCAAGGCCATGCCGATGTAAAGAAGCCCTGAAAAAGCGACCGCCGGGTCGGCTGCAAAGGTGTTGGCGGCCAGTTCCAGGAAAACGGCAATGACCAGCGTCAGGGCAAGCCAGGTGAAGGTCAGGAAGATCCTTTTCGCGCGATGGCCGATCCAGTGATCCACGACCTCCCCGACCGACAATCCCTTGTGCCGGATCGAGGAGACAAGGGCACCCGCGTCGTGCACGCCTCCGAGAAAGGCGGAACCGATCAGGCACCAAAGGTAGGCCGGAAGCCACCCGAACATGGAAGCCGCCGTGATGGGCCCAACGATCGGCCCGGCACCTGCAATCGAAGCGAAATGGTGGCCAAGGAGAACCGCCGGATGGGTCGGCACATAGTCCATTCCGTCAAAATAGACCTTTGCCGGCGTATCGTTTTTATCGTCCAGGCCATACACCGTTTTCTGGAATTTGCCATAAATCATAAAAGCCGCTGCAAAAAAAACCACCGCAATCACGAAAAGCATCGTCAACATCGTTCATTTCACCCCCCAAAGGAATTGCAGTGCATTCGAACCGCCCTCCCTAAATGTCATAAACGGGCATCACCTCCGTGTCCTTGTTTGTCTTCGTTTTTTTTGAATAATCAAGTGCCATAAAGGCCCAGTAGGCGAGATCCGCAAATCGCTTGTGAGGGTTGTCGCCGAGCCGAAGTGAGTAAATCTCGACCCACCCCCGAAAGCCCCAGAGAAAAGACTTTTGCCGGGTTTTTGCCCACGTCGAATTTCCCAAAAGAAGGACGCGGTGCGACATGACCTCCGGTATTCCCCTCCATTCGCGCAAAATCCTTTCTGCGCTATGTTCGCCCTCGTGTGACCAGAGGATATAGTCATCCGCATAATACCGGGCAACTTCCCCCAGAAGGGCTCCCTTCCTGAAGGTCACTCTCCTGTATACTCCAGCCATTCCCAGCCCGCTCCAGGGCTGAAAACCGATCTCATCCCAGTAATCATCGATCTTTGACAGCAACTCGCAAGAATCTTCCCTCAATCCAAATCCTCCAAAGTATTTTTTTAATGATACACCCCGCAGCCTCGATTGTCAGCCTTATATTGTATACGTTATGCGTTTCAAGAAAAAACCGGGCTTTTGCCCGGCATTTAACGGCTAGCGTTTTTAAAACGCGTGGAAACCCTGGATATGTTCGCGCATTTCTTCGTAATTCTTCCTGGCCGTTCCCATATGCCCCTCTTCCATTTCCTTGAGTTCCAAAAACATCTTTCGAGCAGGGCCTTCCGTCTGTTCGGCCATTTTTCCGTAAAGTTCCGCTGCCCTCATTTCAGAGATAAAGACCGCAGAAGCGATCCGCAGGAGTGAATAGGAGTTCTTGAACTCGTCCGCCTGGACTTTCAGGGCAGGATCCACGACGAGATTCGGATCGCGTTCGAATTTCTCCCCGTAAAGTTCCGTGTAATAGTTCATCAGCGAATCCCGGTGGCAGGTTTCCCAATCGGCGATCTTGTTCAATTCTTCTGCGAGGTGAGGTTTGTCCGTGTTGGCCGCCCAGGAACGATAAAACTCGCTGGCCTCGATTTCCGAGTGAATCGCAAGCTTCAGAGCTTCTTTCATATCGAACGTCGCCATCTTCATCCCCCCAGGAGAAGAATTGTTTAGCTTGTGTTTTATTATATCATCTGATTTTTCATCTAAAACGATCTTCTTCGACAAACTGCCTTGCCAATCCTCCTCAAGCCCGTTATAATACCCTCCGTTCCCGGGCGACTAGCTCAGCGGAAGAGCGCTTCCTTCACACGGAAGAAGTCACAGGTTCGATCCCTGTGTCGCCCACCAAGCAATAGCAAGGGGTTGAGCCACTTCAGGCTTAACCCCTTTTTCTGTCTGTAC
>JALHIN010000065.1:0-2066 GCA_022839995.1 Synergistota bacterium | reverse complement strand
ACGTTTTACGCCCAGTTTCACCTGAAGCCGCGGGGGCGTCACGTCATCCGGGTCTGCCGCGGGACGGCCTGTCACGTGAGGGGTAGCCTGCAGCTTTTGGAGAAGGTCAAGGAAATGCTGAAGGTGGAGGAGAACGGAACGACGGAGGACCTGCGTTTCACGCTGGAGCCTGTGGCGTGCCTTGGGGCCTGCGGCCTGGCCCCGGTCATGATGATCGACGAGGATACGCATGGGCGCCTAGTTCCGGATAAGCTCGGTCCCATCCTCGATCAGTATCTTTAGAGCCTTGGGGGTGTCATTTTGAAGATCACGAGCCTGGAAGACCTGAGGAAGATCAAGGCGAGCGCGACGGACCAGACGTCGGCGCGCTCGGAGGGAAGGACGCGGATCATCATCGGGCTTGGGACGTGCGGGATCGCGGCGGGAGCCCGGGCGGTGATGGAGGCGGTCCTGGAAGAGCTTTCCAAGCGGGGATTGAAGGACGTTTCCGTGGAGGGGACGGGCTGCATCGGGATGTGCCAGCAGGAGCCGCTCCTGGACGTGATTCGCCCCGGGGAGCCGAGGATCACGTACGGTCGGGTGACGGTGCAGGATGTGCCGCGGATCGTGTCGGAGCACCTGGTGAACGGCCGAATCGTGGAAGACCGGCTGATCGGCCGGGCGGACTAGGGGGGAGCGAAGATGCCGACCTATCGGAGTCACGTGCTGGTCTGCGGCGGAACCGGCTGCGTTTCCAGCGGGAGCCTGAAATTACAGGAGAACCTGAAGGCCGAGCTGGCAAAGAAAAAGCTCGACAAGGAAGTCCTCGTCGTCCAGACGGGCTGCCACGGGATGTGCGAGCTGGGGCCCATCGTGGTGGTCTACCCGGAAGGGACATTCTACACGCGAGTTCAGCCCGAAGACGCGAAAACCATCGTGGAGGAGCACCTCTACAAGGGGCGAGTGGTCGAAAAACTGCTCTACAAGCCTTCCGAGAAGATGGAAAGCGTCAAGCATTACAACGAACTGCCTTTTTACTCGAAGCAGCAGCGGATAGCGCTTCGCAACTGCGGTTACATCAACCCGGACAACATTGAGGAATACATCGCCCGTGACGGCTACCAGGCCCTTGCGAAGGTGCTCCAGGAAATGACGCCGGACGACGTCATCAACGAGATCAAGAAAAGCGGTCTCCGCGGCCGAGGGGGCGGAGGGTTCCCCACGGGGATGAAGTGGGAGTTCTGCAAGAAGTCGGTCAGCGACAAGAAGTACACGATCTGCAACGCCGACGAGGGCGACCCCGGGGCGTTCATGGACCGCTCGATCCTGGAAGGTGACCCGCACTCCGTCCTGGAGGGGATGGCCATCGGGGCCTACGCGATGGGAGCGGACGAGGGTTACATCTACTGCCGTGCCGAGTACCCGCTGGCGATCAAGCGTCTGAAGACGGCCATCGCGCAGGCGGAGGAATACGGTCTTCTGGGGAAGAACATCATGGGGACGAACTTCTCCTTCGAGCTGCACATCAAGGAGGGGGCAGGAGCGTTCGTATGCGGAGAGGAAACGGCCCTGATGGCGTCGATCGAGGGAGAGCGGGGGATGCCGCGGCCGCGCCCACCGTTCCCGGCGAACAAGGGGCTGTGGGGCAAGCCGTCGAACATCAACAACGTGGAGACCTGGGCGAACGTCAACCCGATCATCCTGAACGGGGGGGCCTGGTACGCCTCCATGGGGACGGAGAAGTCGAAGGGGACGAAGGTTTTCGCCCTCACCGGGAAGGTGAAGAACACGGGGCTGGTGGAAGTTCCCATGGGGATCACGATCCGCGAGATTATCTTCGACCTCGGGGGCGGGATCATCAACGACAAGAAGTTCAAGGCGGCCCAGATCGGCGGGCCTTCCGGCGGATGCCTGACCGAGGCTCACCTGGATACGCCGGTTGACTATGAGTCCCTGACGGCCGCCGGGGCCATTATGGGATCGGGCGGGCTCGTCATCATGGACGAGGACACCTGCATGGTGGACGTGGCCAAGTTCTTCCTCGAGTTCACCCAGCGGGAGTCCTGCGGCAAGTGCGTTCCCTGCCG
>JALHIN010000064.1:0-2070 GCA_022839995.1 Synergistota bacterium | reverse complement strand
AGGGGACGGAGCCCATGGTAGAGAGCAAGCCGGCGGAAGCCGGGGGCAAGGCGGCGTACGAGAAGACGGTGGAGAAGTTTCTGCAGAAGGCCCCGGAGAGGAAGGCGGCGTTCCGGACGGGAGGGGGTCTCCCGCTGAAGCGCCTGTACACTCCGGAGGACCTGGAGGGGATGGATTACGAGCGGGACCTGGGATACCCGGGGATGTACCCGTACACGCGCGGCGTGCAGCCGACGATGTACCGGGGCCGTTTCTGGACGATGAGGCAGTACGCGGGTTTCGCGACGGCGGAGGAGTCGAACGCGAGGTACCGGTACCTGCTGTCGCAGGGGACGACGGGGCTGTCGGTGGCGTTCGACCTTCCGACGCAGATCGGGTACGACTCGGACCACCCGATGGCGCAGGGAGAAGTGGGGAAGGTGGGCGTGGCGATCGACAGCCTGGCGGATATGGAGACGCTGTTCGCGGGGATACCGCTGGACAAGGTGTCCACGTCGATGACGATCAACGCCCCGGCGAGCGTGCTGCTGGCGCTGTACATCGCGGTGGGTGAGAAGCAGGGCGTACCGATGGAGAAGCTGTCGGGGACGATCCAGAACGACATCTTGAAGGAATACATCGCGCGGGGGACGTACATCTTCCCGCCGAAGCCGTCGATGCGTCTGATCACGGACATCTTCGAGTTCTGCAGCACGCACGTGCCGCAGTGGAACACGATCTCGATCTCGGGCTACCACATCCGGGAGGCGGGGAGCACGGCGGTGCAGGAAGTGGCGTTCACGCTGGCGGACGGGATCGCGTACGTGGAGGCGGCGGTGAAGAAGGGGCAGGACCCGAACGTGTTCGGGAAGCGGCTGAGCTTCTTCTTCAACGCGCACAACGATTTCCTGGAGGAAGTGGCGAAGTTCCGTGCGGCGCGTCGGCTGTGGGCGAAGATCATGAAGGAGCGCTTCGGGGTGACGGACAAGGGAGCGCAGATGCTTCGGTTCCACACGCAGACGGCGGGGAGCACGCTGACGGCGCAGCAGCCGGAGAACAACATCGTGCGGGTGGCGGTGCAGACGCTGGCAGCGGTGCTGGGCGGGACGCAGAGCCTGCACACGAACAGCTACGACGAGGCGCTGGCGCTGCCGACGGAGAAGAGCGTGGGGATCGCGCTGAAGACGCAGCAGATCGTGGCGTACGAATCGGGAGTGACGGAGACGGTGGACCCGCTGGCGGGCAGCTACGTGGTGGAGACGCTGACGAACGAGATCGAGAGGCAGGCGTCGGAGTACATCGCGAAGATCGACGGGATGGGCGGGATGCTGACGGCGATCGAGAAGGGTTACGTGCAGCAGCAGATCCAGGACGCGGCGTACGCGACGCAGAAGGCGATCGAGTCGGGCGAGCAGATCGTGGTGGGCGTGAACAAGTTCCAGGTGGAGGAGCAGGAGACGGATCGGTCGCTGCTGAAGGTGGACGAAGCGGTGGGTCAGAACCAGGTGAGGAAGCTGCAGGAGATGAAGGCCGGACGGGACAACCTGAAGGTGCAGTCGTGCCTGGAAGCGATCCGGGAGGCGGCGAAGGACGAGGGAACGAACCTGATGCCGAAGATCCTGGAAGCGGTGAAGGCGTACGTGACGGAAGGCGAGATCTGCGGCGTGCTCCGGGAGGAGTTCGGCGAATACCGGGAGAATATCGTCCTCTAGGGATAAGGGAGGAGACGAAGGAAGCCATGAGTGAGCGAAAAGTGCGTGTGATCGTGGCAAAGTCGGGTCTCGACGGTCACGACCGTGGGGCGAAGGTGGTGGCGCGTGCGCTTCGGGACGCGGGGATGGAAGTGATCTACACGGGCCTGAGGCAGACGCCGGAGCAGATCGTGCAGACGGCGATCCAGGAGGACGCGGACGCGATCGGGATCAGCATCCTGAGCGGAGCGCACGAGTACTACTTCGGTCGGATCATCGAGCTGCTGAAGGAGAGGAAGGCGTCGGACATCCTGGTGTTCGGGGGAGGCGTGATCCCGGAGGACGACGTGCCGAAGCTGAAGGCCATGGGGGCGGGGGCCATCTTCGGTCCCGGGACCCC
>JALHIN010000063.1:970-5933 GCA_022839995.1 Synergistota bacterium | reverse complement strand
ACCAACTATTTTTATTCGACCTCGATTTAAAAAGCTCTACGTGGCTTTCGGGGGGTCCTGTCCTGGAGGTCCTGGACTATCTCCGGGGCTCCGATCCTCTCCGAGAAAGCGTAACAAGAAGCTTTTTTCGTGGTTCCCGGCGATCTCCTCCGACTCCCTCCACCGTTCGGGTTGGTTCTGTGATATCTTGCATCAAAACAAGGCGAATATCACAGAACTGGGCCGATCTCGCAGATATTACATTTTTAACCAGAAAGTGTATAGATAATAAAGGAAGCTATGATGATATCATGGAGGGAATTTAAGTATGGCAGGCGAACCTAATCCTGGGGTTGCGGCGGTTTGCAGCTTCTTCTTTACCGGGCTCGGGCAGATCTACAACGGGGAGCTCTTCAAGGGGATCATTTTGATGGTCATTCAAGTTGTGAACGTTGCCCTTATGTTCGTCTTGGTAGGGTTCCTAACGTTTCCCCTAGTTTGGGTATATGGCATCTGGGATGCACATAAAGTAGCGAAAGAGCAGCAAGCCATCTACAACCGACAGCCGACCGTGATCTATCAACAGGGACCGGCACCAGTCGAGAAGCAAGAGTGAACTGGCGTCTGTGGAGGAGATCTTCCTGCTAGGGGTCTCCTCCTCTGCGTTAGTTATGTGACTATCCACTCATAAAAGTACCAGGATAGTCACATAACTACTTTTGAAAAAGGTTTCGTTTTTCGATACAAAATACCCGTGATAATCTGGCCCACAGATTCAAAAAGATGATAATGGTATATATGGATTTTCGTATCTTATGAATAGATTATTTTCCCGTGAAGTATGCGTTTACGCGACGAGAGGGGGCTATTCTCATAGTGCATGGAATAGCCGTGTTTTCCAAATGATACCCTCCCCCTCGGAGGGGCGGGGGGCGACAGTCTAAAAAGTCAAATCGGATGTAGAACGAAAAAATAGAATCAGTTTTGGGACGGAGGCGGGGAATTTAGACAAACCATAGACATTTAGACACGATATATAAAACCGAGAAAATGTAAATCGATGTAAGATCCCTGTAAGTTCTGTCACTCCTTACAGCCCTGTCAATTTTGCGATTCCTTTGCAACTTTGCAATTTCGATGTCCATTCTTTGAGCAACTGTCCAGGGCGTAGCGTGGCGATTCTGGCGTGGCGTTGTGCATTTTTGAGCATTTTTGGGACGTGGTGAGAGGAGGGGAGGAGGGCGGTCACTCATAGGCTACATAGGATACATAGGCTACATATTTCATATGTTCTCAATTGTATAATATTCGTTCGTTGTCCAACTGTCGATAGGTACTGGTAGGTATTTTAAAGGAAAGGTAGGTATTTTAAAGGAAAGGTAGGTATTTCAATTTTTACGGGAATATTTATGTAGTCCGTTGCCTAATGTACTCCATCATGTCGGGATCTGGATTTAGATCAAAGCGGCGTTTCGCATACGACGTCTGCTTTAGATGCACGTCAGAACAGCGCGAATTTTTGGAAAAGTACGCATGGGAAAACGGTGTAGGGCTGGCTGAAGTTGGCCGAGCCTGTATTGACTTGTTGATGGAAAAAGAGGGCGCTACATCATGAAAATGGTGTTAAGGGCCGCGCAGGGGCGAGCCGCGCGGCGACGACACGACGGGCGACACTCCGAGACGCTCCCAAATCAGGGAAAGGAGAGCGGTTTATTCGCCTCAAAAGGCAGTACAGAGGCGCTAGAGCGTGAAATAGCCGCCAGAATAGAAGCGGATCACGAGCGGCCGGGGTGGTGGTGATGACCTCCCCGGAGATCGACCGCCGGATAATCGAAAGCATCAGGCGGTTCCATCGGGATGGAAAGCCGATTTACGTTTACCGTCTGGGGATGGACTGCGGGCTTGATCCCTCCATCGTGTCCCGGTGGTTCCGGGACCGGGGGATCTTTTGGGATCACTGGCGGCGTGAATGGGTTGCCATTGTCCCCGAACTGGCGGGGCCGGTCCTGGAGAGGCTACCCGTCGGGGCGATCTCTCAGGCGGATTGGCTTTCGTCGGGCTGGCTTCGACGGGGCTACATGCCGAGGGGGAGAGCATGACTCCTCCGAGACCGGAGGCTCTGGAGGTCCGGCCGCGACATATTCCACAGGCTCTAAAAGAGGTCCGGGGCTGGGTTATGTGGCGTTGGTGGTGGGATGGGAATAGGTGGACCAAACCACCGTACAGCGTCGAGGGCGTGAAGATCGACGAAGGCGACCCTGAGAACTGGACCGACTTCTCGACGGCCCTCCAGGCCTACCAGGGGGGCGGCTTTGACGGTATAGGTATCTCCCTCAACGCTATTCCCGAGCTGGCCGGGGCGGACCTGGACCATTGCATCCAGGACGGGAAAATCAAGCCTTGGGCTCTGGAGATCGTCGAAGTGTTGGGGAGCTATGCCGAGATCTCACCTTCGGGAACCGGTCTTAGGATACTTGGATATGGACGGCTGAGGCGAAAGGGCAGGAAAAGAGGCAATATCGAAGTCTACGACTCCGGCCGGTATCTGACCTGCACAGGTCACAGGCTGGATGGATCAGCTTTCGATCTTGTGGACTTCGACGAGGCCCTGGATGAACTCCACCGTCGGATCTGGCCGGAGGCGGAGAAAGAATCCACCCCCCACGACGACGAGTGCGAGGTCGGCGAGGATCTGGCTGAGAGGTTCCAGGCATTCCTTGACGACGATCCGATTTTCAGGGAACGGTTCAATACTCCGGCGGCGGTGGGGGATCGATCGGATCACGAATTCCACCTTTGCGCGACGCTGTGGGAGGCGGGGTTCACCTTTGACGAGATATGGCAATTGATGGACTCCAGCCCACAAACAAAGTGGAGGTCCCGAGAGGATGCGTATAAGGAAAGGACTCTCCACCGAAGGGGCGAGGGACTTCATCGAGACGGTGAAAGAAGGGCTGAAGGCAGATCCCCGTAAGTTGAAGGACCGGGCAGTTCTGGCGGCGTTGCTGACTCTCCGAGAGAAGGACCCTCTGGAGTTTGACCTCCTCACCGATGAACTGAAGGGCGCGGGCGTGGTCAAGCTCCCCACCCTCAAAAAGATGATCGACGGCGAGGAGCGGCGACAGGCAGACGAGAGGGCCAGGGCCGAGGAGGAGGGGGGCGGCGTCCCTGACTGGCTGGCCCCGGAGGTCCTGGAGAAGGCCGAGGCGATCATGAGAGAGGGCGATCCGCTCCAGTTCCTAATCTTTCAGAGTCAACGGTCGCATGTTGGGGATATCAATTATCAGAAGGTGGTTCTCCTGTCGGTGGCGGCGTCCAACTCCCTCACCTCCCAGGGGATCCACCCCGGGGGAACGGGCGACAAGGGGAGCGGTAAGACCGATGCGATGAAGGCGGTGTTTCACCTCCTCCCCCCCGCTCCCTGGAAAAAGTCGGGCTCCCTCAGCAGTTTGGCGCCGTTCTATATGGGGCTTCCACCGGGGACCATTTTTTACAGTGATGACGTAGTTTGGGATCTCGTCGGGCCGGTATTCAGGCAGGCGACAGGGAGCTATCAGGATGGAACTATCCATAACACCCTTTCGAAAGATCGAGAGTATAGGCCTTTAACGATCCCGCCGCGTTTTACGTGGTGGCTTACGTCGGTCGAAGCGACTCATAAGGAGCAAGAGAACGACCGCCAATATCCGATATCCACCGACCCCCGGGACGAACATAAGCGGATCGTGTCGAAGGAGATCGGCCAACGGAGGGCCCGTAAAGAGAGGCGGCTTGACGTAGATGAGGGGGTCCTAGTGGCGAGGGCGATCATCTGGTTAATCAAGAGCCACGATCCCTTTAAGGTCCTTATTCCCCAGGCGGCTAAGGCTGAATGGTCCTTATTCCGAGATTTCAGAGGTCAGGAAAGGTTTTGGGATACGGTGGAGGCCTTCGCTATACTCCGGTACATGCAGAGAGACGAGGATCCCGAAGGCTGGCTTATCGCCACTATGGAGGATATCGAGGCGGCTAAGGCGCTATTCAAGGCGGATAACCTCGCCCACGCCACGAAGTTAACGAAAGCCGAGACCGCTCTTCTAGGGGTGATGTTGGACGGCGGCGAGTTCTCCCAGGCGGATCTGGCGAGAGCCCTAGGGATCTCACAGCAGGCCGTAAGTGATCGACTGACGGCGATCATGGGGAGAACCAAATACATCACCTCCGACAGAGGCCAGGGCGGCCGGGTCCTGTATACGATCAATGCCGGCAAAGAGATCGATCCGTCCTTATGGTCCGACTTCGAAATGGTGAGGATCGAGGGCGACGAAAAACCAACCACAGAAGAGGTTACAACCCTCTTACAACCCCCTTACAACCCCCTTACAGGTATACCTACAACTATTAAAATAGATAGTAGTAGGCGCATTCCTGTAAGTCTACAACCTAAAAAGGGTGGAGAGAGCGGGGGGGATCTCCTCGGAGAAGACCCAAAAAAATCCGACGAGAAACATATCTCTCTGGATGACCGGGTTGAAAAGGTTGTAAACCCTACAAATCGGCAACGGCCGCCCCTTGTGGAGGGTTGTAACCGAGGTTGTAAGGACCATGTAACCGAGGTTGTAAACCCCCTTGTAGACGAAAAATCGCCATCGGGTGGAGGTTGTAAACCTCCAGGGGGAGAGGTTGTAACCGTCGGTGAAGATAGCGGCCGGATCTTCGGGCTTTCCCTCTCCTTCTGGCGAGACCTGGCGGCGAGATCTGGAGGGCTGAATACTCGAGCTCTGAGGGCGGAACCTGGCTTTGATCCTGATAAGTCGGCTATGGCCCTCCATCTCCTCAGGGCCCGGGGGTGGTCCGAGGACGGCGATGGCCGTCTCCATCCACCGGCGGAGGGGGTGGTGGGGTGAGCCTCCTTTTCTCCCTGGCGGCGATGTTCCTCGCCCTGGCGGTGGTCTGCCTGGCGGCGACGGCGGCGTTGATCGTGGGGGCGATCCAGTGAGACAGG
>JALHIN010000063.1:0-956 GCA_022839995.1 Synergistota bacterium | reverse complement strand
GACGAGGGCGAGGAACTCCCCGTCCATACGTGGGGGAGGCGGTGCGCGAAGTGTGGTCGTCGTCTCGGAGGCGGGGGTCTGGAGGTCGTCGGTTACGGGCTCTGTTGCTGGCGTTGCTACAATTCGACGACGACAAGGCGCGACGGGCGGGGCGATGCAAGCAGGGACGCGGCGGCTGAAAGAAACTGTGGATATGGGGCGAGGCGGTGAGATCGTGACGACGAGAGCCGAAGAGCTATCGAGGCTTTGGGAGTGGTCCGAGAATATCAGGGAGGAGGTGGGGGCCCTCTCGGATGCGATCGCCAAATTGGCGGCTGAGGACCTCCCCGACGGGGGCGACGACAAGGAGACGATCCCAGCGAGCCCCCCTGGGGTTCGGTGCAAAAACGATATCGGAGGCTATATAAGTGACAGAGAATAAAAAGAAAAAGACCAGGGGCGTGAGCATCAATAAGCCCTCTGACGTGCGAAGGATAGCCCGGAGGGTGATCTCCGACATTTTCGTCGAAGGGTCGCAGATCACCAACGCTGGGAAGGTGAACCAGTTACTTCAAACCTGGCTTCGGGGATGGGAGTCGGAAAAGTTGGAGAGCATCGAGGCGAGGCTTCGGGCCCTGGAAGACGAGAGGAGGGGGGCCTGATGAGATACTACGGATTAGAGCGAAGGATCGACAGGTTCCGGCCGGGGCCGCGGTATGAAGACGACGGCTTCGCGGCCGCGGGGGGTGGCGTGATCGATGAAGGCGGGGATTGAACGGCGGATTCGAGCCCTTGAAGCTGAGAGGGGGCCGGCGACGATCCGGACCCTACGGGACTACGTGGTCTGGCTGGCAAACCGCGAAGAGGGCGAGGAGAGGCCGCCGATGGATCCAGAGCTTGAAGCTATGCTCTTCAACTTCGCGGCGGGGGTGGGGAAAGATGATAGCTAAACTGGGCCGGAGGCTTGCGGACCTGGA
>JALHIN010000013.1:0-81142 GCA_022839995.1 Synergistota bacterium | reverse complement strand
CTGATCAGTTCGTCCTTCTGCTCCTCTTCGTCCCTGGGGCGGCTCCTCAGGGCGTTCTCCGCCCCGGACAGGAACCTTTCCTTCCACCGTTCCACTTCGGCCACCGTGAGCCCATGGGTCCGGGCCGCTTCCGCTATCGTTGTCTTTCCTTTCAGGATCTCAAGGACCAGGGCTGCACGCCTCTTTGCCGTCCAACGCTGCACTTCGTCCTGCCGATCTTCCGTGTCTCCCATCCCATACACCCCTTTCGGACACCCTCCCAGGATGTCTTATTCGTGGCTTGTTGGCTATGGGGAGCAATATGGCTCTGAATAATTCAGGGTTTTCCTGATAGACAACACCTTTGTGTTGGTATAAGATTAAATTCGCTCTAAATTATCGGTTTTTGCTACCGACTTATCCTGTCGTTCTCAGAGCTTATCATCAGAATGGAATAGGCGCTTAGTGCAACAGAAATTCTTTATTGAATAAGATTAGGGATTAAAAAGGATCCCCATGAGAACTACCTGGGGGAATTAGCAAAACTGGTTTTCTAAATTACCAAGAACAATTAAAGGCTTCTCGTGTTTCCTTCCCTAGGAGGCGAAACAGTAAATGGCCGATTTTGAATCGTCGCAACCTCTACTCGAGCTTTGGGGCAAATACGACCATCAGAACCAAAAGTTGCACCCTCTCCTTTACCACCTAACGGAAACTGCTGCTGTTTGCCGGGGCTTTCTTGAAAGACGACCTTCCTTAACCGTCCGGTTTTCAGAGTCTCTTAGAGTAGCCGAAAAAGAGGTTCTTGAGTGGATTCCGTTCCTTGCTTACACTCACGACATTGGGAAAGCCTCGCCCTGGTTTGCCTATAGCCCACATGGACCTTGGGTCAAAGAAACCAGGCCTGCTTTTCCACGCTTAGCAGCCTTCTACGGGAACGAAAAAGTCCCGCATGGAGTTGTTTCTAGCCTTTATCTGCAATACTTTTTCCCTGACTTGAATGCACAAGGCCTGCTTCCCGAAATTGACTCGAAAATACAAAAAAGGCTCGCTCGTGCCATAGGGGGGCATCATGGTCAATTCGTCAGCCAAGGAACGATAAACAAGGCGAGAAAAGGCTTCTCGGAATCTGATGCTGTAACCTCTCCCTGGTGGGCCATTGCTAAAGACCTTTTGAAATCCGGGCTCCGGTGGATTAAACCATCCTGTCCAATTACGACAGCGCCCTGTTTCAATCAGGTTTCGGTCCTCCTCGCAGGATTAGTGTGCCTATCCGACTGGATTGCTTCAAACTCGGAATTTTTCCCCTATGAGACGGGCAAATCTAGCGATTGTGCAATTTCGGACTTGTGGGAGCAGGCATGTTCGAAATCCGCTAAAGCTTTGGATCAGGCTGGGTTTAGATCCCAGAAGAGGAAGTCGCCCTCTTCATTCATTGGGCTTTTCGCCAAGACACCTAGAAAATTGCAGGAGCAAGTCGATGCGCTCCTACCAGAAACCCCAATCGAGGACCCCCCACAACTGCTCATCCTGGAAGCCCCCATGGGGGAAGGGAAAACCGAGGCGGCCCTACTGGCGCTGGACCGATGGGACAGCAACAAAGGCCGCTGCGGGGCCTATATCGCCATGCCAACAATGGCGACGAGCAACCAGATGTTTAGACGAGTGAAGGATTTCCTCGAAAAGAGATCTCCTGGTGGGAAACAAAGCCTCCACCTGCTCCATGGTCAGGCGCTTTTATCGGACGAGTATGACCAGTTGAAGGCAAGGGCTATCGCCCAGGATGAGGGAGATATTCCATCCGTCTTGGCTGACGAATGGTTTTGCGGGCCGAAGCGGGGACTCCTCTCGCCTAACGGGGTCGGCACCGTGGACCAAACGTTGCTCTCTGTTCTCCAGACACGCCATTATTTCCTGAGGCTTTTCGCCCTGGCCGAAAAAACCTTAATTTTCGACGAAGTTCACGCTTATGATACTTACATGCTAATCCTGTATCTAGATCTCTTAAGATGGTTAGCTTCGCTCGGAACCACCGTGGTTGTCCTTTCAGCGACCCTTCCTCTCTCGACCCGGAAATCAATGACCAAGGCCTTTGCAGAGGGCCTGGGAAAGCAACTGGAAGATTTTTCCGCCTTGGAAAAACCCTACCCAAGGGTAACTTCGATATCGGGGAGCGGCCACTTGTCCTGCGATTCCTTCCCGGCCTATCGCAACTTTAGTTGCGACCTCGAATGGGAACAAAACCCACAAGAAATAGCTGAAGCGCTGAAAGAGGAGATGGAAACGCAGGGCGGATCCGTAGCGTGGCTATGCAATACCGTAGCAAGCGCAAGGGAGACTTTCGGTCTCCTTTCAAAAACATTCGAGGGAACAGGTATCGAGTTACTTCTGTTCCATTCCCGGTTTCAGGCCGGCAAACGGAAAAATATCGAAGAGCAGGTCCTAGAGAGGTTCGGCCGGAACCGCCAGGAAAAATTCCCCGGCGACAAGGTAGTGCTGGTCGCAACACAGGTCGTGGAACAAAGCCTGGACCTGGATTTCGATCACATGATCAGCGAGTTGGCCCCTGTGGACCTGCTGCTCCAGAGGATGGGGCGGGTCCACCGTCATGACAACCAAAGACCAAAGGCGTATCCCCACCCCCGCTTGCGAATTCTTTTACCTTCCGAAGACATGGAAAGCTTCGGACCCAGTGGGTACGTTTATGAACCTTACCTCCTTCTACGCACCTGGCTCTCGATAAGGGATAGAAATTTGATAACCCTCCCGCATGACATGGACGATTTGATCGAAGCGGTATACGGTGAAGGAATAACCTTTACGGGAGATTTGGAGAAACGCTTGGAAGAACTCAGACGCCGCATGGAAGAACGGAAAAGCCTGGACCAATTCAAAGCACTGAAAATCCTGGTGAAGAAACCGGGTTCGGGTGATATAACGGAAGCTTTTCTGGAGGACCTCCAGGAAGAGGGGGATTTCACCGATTCTCCCATCGTTGCCCAAACCAGGCTGGGGCCAGCTCGCGTCTCCGTCGTTCTACTTCATAAAATGGAATCCGGGCTTTACCTGGACGCCAAGGGCAGAGAGCCAATCTCCCTGGAACCGCCCGTTAATGTCACCGTTCGGAGGAGTTGGGAAAGACAGATGGTGGAGGCCTCTGTGGAGCTCTCATACCACGGATGTTTCGCCGATTTCCCGGAACCCGAAAAGGCCTGGCGTTCTTCGCCCCTTTTGAAACGGCATCGGTTGGCGCTACTGGAAAAATCCAGAAAAAACCTAGGAGAAGGGAGGGTGCTTGAATTAGACGAAAAACTGGGTGTCATCGTGCGTTTTCCAAACAAGGAAGGAGGTGCATCGGTTGAAAGCGACGTTTGATTTGGTGCAACAGCCTTGGATTTCCTGCCGTTTCCTCAACGGAGAAACAAAGGAATTGGGTTTAAAAGAACTGTTCCTCAGGGCTACGGAGATCGCGGAAATTTTCGGAGAAACACCGCTGGAAGAGGCTTCTCTCTACCGTTTCCTTGTGGCACTCACGCATCGAATCGTGCAGGGGCCTTCGTCGGAGGAAGAGTGGGAAAAACTCTGGTTGAAAGGACATTTCGGTGTAGAACAGGTCGAAAGCTACTTCGAGAAATGGAAAGACCGTTTCGACCTGTTCCATCCCGAGTTTCCTTTCTTCCAACATCCTGGATGCACGGCTCTCGAAGAAGCCCCGCCATCGGTGATCGTCCACTCCATGGCCTCCGGGAACAACCCGGTCCTGTTCGACCATCACTCGGACGATATGGACTCGCCGTGGCCCCCTGCGACAGCTGCGCGACGACTTCTGGCGGCGCAAAACTATTCCCTTGGAGGTCTGGGGCCCTCATACCAAGGCAAAAGAGTCAGCTTTTTTCAAGGTGCTCTGGTGAAAGGGGCCCTGGCAATTGTCCAAGGGGAGAACGCCTTCGAGACGTTAACCTTAAACCTCGTTGTAGTGGATGATAGCGGCCCGATTCGAGGGACAGGACAGGGGCACGATCTTCCCGTTTGGGAGACACCCCCCCCAAACTTCGAGCCAGCAGCCAAGAAAACCCCGAAAGGATACTTTGACTACCTCACTTGGCGATCTCGCCTCATGCTTTTCTCCAAGGACGAAGAAGGACAGGTGAAGACCGTCCGCTGGATTCAGGGTGACCAAATCCCCGACGTGGGCATGGGAGAGCCAATGATGGCATTCCGCCTGAACAAGTCCAAAGCTGGGAGAAAATCCTCGGTACCTATAGGCTGGATTCCTTTGCGATTCAACGAAAACCGATCCTTTTGGCGAGACAGTTCTGCTCTTGTTGCAAACCTGGAAACCAGCGACGGGAAAGGGTTTCGCCCGCCGGAGACAGTTCGGGCTTTAGCGAACCGAGAAGAAGTAAAGGGAGTGCCCGCGGTTGCGAAGATTCACCTCTATGGTCTTCTGGCAGACAAAGCGAAGCCGCTCCTATACAGAAAGGAAAGCCTACCGTTGCCTTTAGCCTACCTCCGCGAAGGCAAGTACTTCTCCCTGCTGTCTGAAGCACTGAAAATATCTGAAAACATTGCTACGGAAGCGCTAGGCTATGGAATTAAGATTTGCGGACAGGAAATCGGGAGCCCCTTGCGACGAGAAAAGAAAGAGTCTTTTCTCAACTGGGCGAGATCGTCGGTTCTCACAACATATTGGACATCCATTGAAATTCCTTTCATGGAGACATTCCTTAAAAAGGCCCCTGGAACAGATTCGGAAAAACTTTTGAAGGATTGGAAAACCCTACTCTCTCAAACCGCCCGTTCTTCTTTCGCGATGATCGCAGAATTGCTGGAAGGAAAAGCGGATGGCTTGCGGGCCTGGACTCTTGGGAAACAGGCTTTCGAATACGGTCTTGCAAAAGCCCTAGGATTCATTGTAACGGAAGGAGGTGGCAGAAAACATGGAAGGAACAAGGGCTGAGCTCAAGAAAGAGGAGAAAAAAAATGTCGAAACGCAATTCGTGAACTATCTCCAATCCATCGCCGAAGACAGGGGGGCGATGGCCGCTCTTCGGAGAGGGTTGGGAAAGTCGCCGGGAAGCGTTCCGGCTATGTATCCCTACGTAGCCCCCTGGGCAGAAAAAGAAAATTCCTATGAGCGTTTTTACCTAATCGCTTCTCTTTTTGCCGCGGGGCCCGAGCACCTCGGAAACGGTCATTCCTTTGGGGCGGCACTTCGCTTGCTTGTTGAACCCGGAAAGGAAATACGGGGATCGGGAATCGAAAAACGCTTCCAAGCTCTATTGAGCATGGATCGGGCGGAACTTTACCAACCTCTTTCCCGACTCATCGTCATGTTAAAGAATAAAGGGGTCTCCCTGGATTATACGGTTCTGATGAAAGACCTTCGTTGGTGGGATTTCCCTTCCCAACGAGGTGACAAATCGGTTCAATTGCGTTGGGCTGAAGATTTCTGGAGCAACAGTAAAAGCACCGAAAACCAGGATAAGGAGTGAAAAAAATGACGAAATTCGTAGAACTCCATTTGATCCAAAATTTCGCACCTTCCTGCCTTAACAGGGACGACACGGGCTCACCGAAGGACTGCCAGTTTGGCGGAGTCCGTCGTGCCAGAATTTCAAGCCAGTGCTTCAAAAGGGCCATTCGTGAGTACTTCAAAGGCAATCACAGATGGGCCGCCGGTCTAGGAACACGAACCAAACGCCTTGCGGAAAAAACTGCGGAAATACTCATGAGTCAAAAAGATAGAACTAGGGAAGATGCAATTAAAGTCGCCCAAAATTTGCTCCAACTGATCTTTGCCAAAAACATGATGGATAAAGCCAAACCCGAGATGACCCAGTATCTTCTTTTCTTCTCAGCGAAAGAAATGGAGTCTTTCGTAGAGATCGCTGGGAATTTCTGGAATGAACTCGTCAAAATCGAGCCCTCCAAAGATGAAAACGAAGGTGCCGAGTCGACCGAATCTGCCGAAACGCCGGCAAAGAAGGGGAAGAAGAAAGGAACAAAACTCGTCATCAGCGAAGAACTTGAAAAGGCAGTCAAGAATTTGCTCAATCAGCCTCCCAGCATCGACGTCGCCCTTTTTGGACGCATGATCGCCGATAAGCCGGATTCGAACGTGGATGGAGCCTGCCAAGTTGCCCACGCTCTCTCCACCCATGCCACACCGCAGGAAGTTGATTTCTTCACGGCCCTGGACGACCTAAAGCCAGAGGAAACCTCCGGGTCCGACATGATGGGCGTCGTGGAGTTCAATAGCGCCTGCTTCTATCGCTACCTGACCTTGGATTGGTCCGCCCTGCAGAAAAAACTCGGGGATGAAAACTCATCCAAAAAAGCGGTTGAAGCGTTCCTGGAAGCTGCTGTACTGGCCGTACCTACGGGAAAACAAAATACCTTCGCCGCCCACAACCCACCTAGCTTCGCACTGGCAATCGTTCACGAGGGTCAGCGTTTCTCCCTCGCCAACGCTTTTGAAAAGCCTGTATGGTCAAAAAACGGAATAATCGAGAAATCAGTCCAACAGATGAGCGATTACCTGCAGCGCATCGAAAAAGAATACGGCAAATTCCTGTTCGGCGAAGCTGCCTTCAAAGTCTTTATGGGAATTCCGGCGGAGGAAAATCATCCCCACTTCGGTAGCCGAAAAGAGAACCTCGAACAGTGGATTCAATCGGTCGTTGAATCGCTCTGAAGGCAGGTGGGAGAAATGCCTTGCCTGTTGTTGCGAATGGGGGCTCCCCTTCAATCGTGGGGAATCCTGAGCCCGTTCAGTATCAGGGATTCAGGAAGAGAGCCGTCAAAAAGCGGGGTGCTAGGACTCCTGGCTGCGGCTTTGGGCCGGAGCAGGCACGAGAGCTTGGAGGACCTGGCCTCCTTGTCGATGGGTGTCCGCGTTGATAGGGAAGGGATCCCTTTAAGGGATTTCCATACCATAGGTGGTGGGCAGTCGCTCGGTCGGGATTACGGTGTTTACAAAGCGAGCGGAGATCCGGGAGAAACGGCGATTTCCACACGCTGGTACCTTCAGGACGCCCTTTTCCTGGTAGCTCTCCAGACCGATGACAGGAATTTTCTCGAAAAGCTTGAGAAAGCCATTAGCCGCCCGGTTTACCCTCTCTTTTTGGGCCGCCGTTCCTGCCCGCCGACATTTCCTCTCTTTTTAGGTATTTCAGAGAAAGGAATCGAACAACTATTACGGGAATACCCGTTGCTCGACCAAAGAGCAAGTGACAAACAACCTCAACGGCGCCTCGTGTTGGAGTGCTCCGCCGATGAGGGGACGCCGCGCATGGATGTGCCCGTTTCCTTCGATCCTCTGCACCGCAAATACCGGACCCGTTATGTGAAGAATGTTTTTTGTTCCCCTCCTCTTCAGCAAACAGAAAAGTCGGAGGGTAAGGAGGGAGAAGCATGTTCCTTTCCAGGCTAATTCTCAATCCCATGTCAAGGGCAGTCCAGAGGGACCTATCGGATTGCCAGCAAATGCACAGGACTCTTTGCAAGGCCTTTGACCAACACCCAGAAAGGGATCCGGCATTCCGTGCCAATGTCGGGCTTCTCTGGAGAGTTGACAGCAGTCGCGAGGGCATTCCCCTGGTGCTGGTTCAAACCCGAGTAAAGCCCGAATGGTCCTTCCTTGAGTGCCTTCCGGGGTATTTACTTGACGACGGCAGGATGAATCCGGGCCTCCGGTCTCTTGAGCCTTTGCTGGAGCAAGTTAGGGAGGGAGCACTTTTTCGTTTCTGTCTTCGGGCTAATCCCACTAAGAAAATCGACACTCTCTCCAAACCGGACGAAAAGCACCGGAACGGCCGTAGGATCCCTCTGATCGGAGAAAAAAACGAGATCTCCTGGCTATACGGCAAAGGTACAGCCCACGGATTCGAAATCCTTAAACACGACAACGCGGAAGGCCTCCCTCTTGTTCCTGCAGTACGGATAATTCGGGAACCTCATTCCTGCGGGAAGCGTACGGATTCCGAAGGAAAGAAGCACTTGACTTTTCACGCAGTACGGTTCGAGGGATGCCTTCGGGTTACGAACAAGGGATCCTTTATCTCAGCGCTCAAAGGGGGAATTGGAAGCGCCAAAGCCTACGGTTTTGGCCTGCTTTCTGTTGTACCGATTAAGCCATGGCATTAAAGGATCTGCATATTCTTCCCAAGTTTCGTGACGGTCTTTCCTATCTCTACGTCGAGCGCTGTCGGATCGAACAGGAAGGAAAGGCTGTGGCCTTGTGGGATGTGGAGGGAATGACCGCTGTGCCGTGCGCTTCCTTGGCAGTTCTCATGCTGGGACCTGGCACACAGATTACCCATGCGGCCGTAAAAGCCCTAGCGGAATGTGGATGTCTAATTATCTGGTGTGGAGAGGAGGCTGTACGCTTTTATTCGGTTGGATTGGGTGAAACGCGAAGCGCCCGAAACCTTCAAAAGCAAGTTCTTCTTTGGGCAAGAGAAGAAACTCGTATGAAGGTTGTTCGCCTCATGTACGGTCTTCGCTTCAAAGAAGTCATCCCGGATTCCGTTTCCCTCCAGCAACTGAGAGGAAGGGAGGGAGCGAGAATGCGCGAGGCTTACCAACGCTTCGCAAAAGAGACCGGAGTCCCTTGGAATGGCCGGTGTTATGACAGAGGAAATTGGAGTGGCGCAGATCCTGTCAACCGAGCGCTTTCTGCAGCCAACTCCTGTCTTTACGGTGTATGTCACTCGGCCATCATCAGCATGGGGTATAGCCCTGCCTTGGGATTCATTCACACGGGCAAACAACTTTCCCTTGTCTACGATCTAGCGGACCTTTACAAAGCGGATATCACAATTCCTCTAGCCTTTGAAGCAGCAAGAAACACGAATTCAAACTTGGAGAGGAATGTAAGGATTCTGTTGAGAGATCGTTTCAGAGAAACCCGACTTCTCGAAAAGATTGTTGCAGATCTTGATACACTTTTTGGAGAAGTGGATATTGCTACTGAAGATATGCCACTGCTGGATCCGGACGAAGACATGGCTGCCCCCGGCGGGCTTTGGGATGGTAACGGTGTCGTTGCCGGCGGCATTACTTACGAGGAACCCGAATAGCCATGATTGTCCTCATGCTTGAAAAGGTACCTTCTTCTCTAAGGGGAGAACTATGCCGATGGTTAATCGAACCCAAGGCCGGAGTCTTTGTCGGGCAGGTTTCCGCCCTTGTACGCCAAAAACTCTGGGAAAAAGCCTGCAAAGGAGCTAACGGTGGAAGTTGCCTTATGATTCGTTCATCCAATACCGAACAGGGGTTCTCTGTAGAGATCTGGGGAGACAGAAACCGGATTATTTACGATTGGGAAGGGCTTTCATTGGTAACTGTGAGAAAAGCTGAGAAGTGACAAATCACACCCTGAAGTCATTTCCCCACGCACGTGGGGATGAACCGAAGGTGTGCCTAAAAGAAATACTCGCTTGGTACATTTCCCCACGCACGTGGGGATGAACCGTCCTTTTTCAGGGCCTTGAGAGCCGCCCCGGTCATTTCCCCACGCACGTGGGGATGAACCAGAACCCCACCCACTTCAAGGTCTTCTGTCACCCATTTCCCCACGCACGTGGGGATGAACCGCCATCGTGGAATCCTCGGACGGGGCGGCGATTCATTTCCCCACGCACGTGGGGATGAACCGATGGAGGGGGCTGAAGAGGAGGAGCTGAAGGCCATTTCCCCACGCACGTGGGGATGAACCGCGACGATCCACATCGAGAATGCATATTGTCACCATTTCCCCACGCACGTGGGGATGAACCGGCCATCTGGCACGACGAGTATGTCGCCATCGACATTTCCCCACGCACGTGGGGATGAACCGCTGGACAACGCCGGACATTTCCCCACGCACGTGGGGATGAACCGTCTTCCAGCATGGGCGCCTCTCCTCACACCGCCATTTCCCCACGCACGTGGGGATGAACCGGTATGGCATATCCGAAGGGCAAGCACCCAGGACATTTCCCCACGCACGTGGGGATGAACCGATCCCGACCTCGGGAACTTGCTGCACATAGCCCATTTCCCCACGCACGTGGGGATGAACCGTCAAAGACTTCCAGGTCACCCCCTGGCAGGGTCATTTCCCCACGCACGTGGGGATGAACCGGGAAACGCCGCTCTCCTGGTGGCGGCGTCGGACATTTCCCCACGCACGTGGGGATGAACCGTCTTCCAGCATGGGCGCCTCTCCTCACAGCATTTCCCCACGCACGTGGGGATGAACCGGTATGGGCCCGGGTAAACCCCAACCTCGGGATCATTTCCCCACGCACGTGGGGATGAACCGCAGGAGATCGAGACTACCAGCAGGGTAACACTCCATTTCCCCACGCACGTGGGGATGAACCGCGTATAAGAATGGCAAGACATCTTTCCATCTACATTTCCCCACGCACGTGGGGATGAACCGCGTGACCGCGTGCCTTATGACGTTTGGGTCAACATTTCCCCACGCACGTGGGGATGAACCGCCGTCGAACAGGCGACGAAGCGTCGCTCAAGCCATTTCCCCACGCACGTGGGGATGAACCGCACCCGCGTTTTCCAAAAACGCCCACGGGTTACATTTCCCCACGCACGTGGGGATGAACCGCTGTGCTGGAGGAAGAAGGATGAGGTCAAGGCGCATTTCCCCACGCACGTGGGGATGAACCGAAGCCCTTGATTTTCCCGGCCATTGAAATCATCATTTCCCCACGCACGTGGGGATGAACCGGACAAGGAGCGCGGGGGGTGGCTCACGAAAGACATTTCCCCACGCACGTGGGGATGAACCGATGTCCGGGCTGTCGATCATCCGGTCGTAGACCATTTCCCCACGCACGTGGGGATGAACCGTCTGGGCCTCCTGCGACATCCTAGACACCAAACATTTCCCCACGCACGTGGGGATGAACCGATATAAAACCCGAATCCCCCGGAAGGCCTAACCATTTCCCCACGCACGTGGGGATGAACCGACTTCGACGCCGACGACGAAAGCGGGGCCGATCATTTCCCCACGCACGTGGGGATGAACCGCTATCGGGGATAATTCGATAGGGACCCGACTACATTTCCCCACGCACGTGGGGATGAACCGGAAGAGCCAGACGTTGTCGGGGCTCGGGTTGTCATTTCCCCACGCACGTGGGGATGAACCGCCCGAGGAGGTTCCGGTGCGGAGAGGTCAGGACATTTCCCCACGCACGTGGGGATGAACCGGTCTGGCTGGATGAACAGGACCGGAAGGTTCGCATTTCCCCACGCACGTGGGGATGAACCGGGCAGACCGTCGAATATTCATGGACCTTTACCCATTTCCCCACGCACGTGGGGATGAACCGAGTGCAGGTAGAAATGCTGAAGCCCTTTTGTGCCATTTCCCCACGCACGTGGGGATGAACCGGCATGGGGAAGAGGTCACCTTTCGGGGTGGAGCATTTCCCCACGCACGTGGGGATGAACCGGTCCGACTCCGCGACATTCGCCTTATACGCCACATTTCCCCACGCACGTGGGGATGAACCGGGCGCCCCGAGGATCCGCTCCACCGTCTTGACCATTTCCCCACGCACGTGGGGATGAACCGTTCGTCAACGCATCGGCGATTTTACCGGTGCCCATTTCCCCACGCACGTGGGGATGAACCGACGAAGACCAGCTGTAAGTTCAAGCTGGGTCGCATTTCCCCACGCACGTGGGGATGAACCGCTTATCAACGACATGCGGGGCCTGCTGGACGTCATTTCCCCACGCACGTGGGGATGAACCGCAGACGGGCACCCTGGTCCACGCCCTGATTGCCATTTCCCCACGCACGTGGGGATGAACCGACGCCTGGCCGACGCTATCCTGACCATCGATGCATTTCCCCACGCACGTGGGGATGAACCGGTCCAGAAGGGCGTCGACCCCGAGGTGGCCCCCATTTCCCCACGCACGTGGGGATGAACCGGACAACTCAACACCCGGGCCTTTCTGGGGCCACATTTCCCCACGCACGTGGGGATGAACCGAAATGCGGGAACCTGATCCGCGAGATCGGTTCCATTTCCCCACGCACGTGGGGATGAACCGCAAGCGGGGGCTAAAGGAATTGCTTTTTCAATCATTTCCCCACGCACGTGGGGATGAACCGAGCGTTCTCCAGGCGGCCATCCGGGCGGGATACATTTCCCCACGCACGTGGGGATGAACCGTTCGCCATGTCGGTCCACAACCCGATACCCAGCATTTCCCCACGCACGTGGGGATGAACCGAGGGGTGTGCAGATATTCCGGCATGGATAATGCATTTCCCCACGCACGTGGGGATGAACCGGTCTACGAGGTGTTCCGCGACGGCGACCGTCTCATTTCCCCACGCACGTGGGGATGAACCGGCTCCGTTCGCTCCGGGAAGAGCCGGAGTTCCCATTTCCCCACGCACGTGGGGATGAACCGAACCCGCGGTGGATCCAGACCTGCCACCGGACCATTTCCCCACGCACGTGGGGATGAACCGATCGAGCTGCAGACGGAGGAGTACGCGGTCATCATTTCCCCACGCACGTGGGGATGAACCGGAGATCAACGCGCACAAGGAGGCACTCAAGGCCATTTCCCCACGCACGTGGGGATGAACCGCCCACCCGCAGAAGAAGAACAGCAATACAAAACATTTCCCCACGCACGTGGGGATGAACCGGTGTCGGTGCGGGCCTGCTGGGCGGCGTTGAACATTTCCCCACGCACGTGGGGATGAACCGCCTTGGCACAGCTAAAGGCGGGGATAGTTGAACATTTCCCCACGCACGTGGGGATGAACCGTTCGACGAGGCCGTCGCGTCCGCCGTCCGGGCCATTTCCCCACGCACGTGGGGATGAACCGGAACGCCTGCAGGCGTTCTACCCCCGACGTTCCATTTCCCCACGCACGTGGGGATGAACCGTGTTTGGGGCGGTCCTGGTCTTGGATATGCCTCATTTCCCCACGCACGTGGGGATGAACCGATGGGCATCCGGGCCATCGTTCATCCAGATAGCATTTCCCCACGCACGTGGGGATGAACCGGACGTTTTCCTCTCGACGAACGGCATCCGGGACATCTCCCCACGCACGTGGGGATGAACCGCGGTCGGCACCCTCCCGCTCGACGCGTAGGGCCATTTCCCCACGCACGTGGGGATGAACCGGACGTTTTCCTCTCGACGAACGGCATCCGGGACATTTCCCCACGCACGTGGGGATGAACCGCGGTCGGCACCCTCCCGCTCGACGCGTAGGACCATTTCCCCACGCACGTGGGGATGAACCGTCTTCGGTAAGGATATCGAGGTGTCCATCGCACATTTCCCCACGCACGTGGGGATGAACCGGGCAGTCAGGGATTATCTCCGGGAGTCCGAGGCATTTCCCCACGCACGTGGGGATGAACCGGAGATGTACTTCGCATACCTCGGCGTCAAGACCATTTCCCCACGCACGTGGGGATGAACCGTACAACCACCGTGTCCGCGGGGAGCCGACACGCATTTCCCCACGCACGTGGGGATGAACCGTCCGCAAGGCCGTGGAGGCCTAGCGCGTCCGGCATTTGGTTTTGACAACATAAAAATGACCAGGGCCGATCCTCAAAATTGACCACCCGCCCATGACCTCTATCCGCGATTTTCAGGCTGGAAGTGTTTTCCGGTTCGCTTGTCCGTCCCCTTCAGGGATTGCCTCAGGCGATAGCTTTCCCATGAGAATTCGATGATATGAGCCTTGTGGGTCAGACGGTCCAGCAATGCCGCCGTCATGTTCGGTTCCCCGAAGACCTGCCTCCAACTCGCAAAACCCAGGTTCGTCGTGATGATCACGAACCCCCTCGTGTCTTTTGGCCAGAACCTGGAAGAGAAGTTCCCCGGTCCTTCGTGAAAGGGACACCCCTCAGTTCGTCCAGAAACCGGAGATCCTACCGGACATACACGGGCGGTCTCGCTCACCGATTTCCTGTAGTCTCGCCCGGTTCTCTTCACGTATTCGTACAGGTCCAACTTAAGGGACCCTTCTACGCCGATTCCAATTTGTTGTCATCCATCGATGGTAGGGGTTAGGTCCAGGGGGGCCGTTTTCCGTGAGCGTTTCCCTCGAAATTGGGTCAATTTTAGGTTAGCGAAACCAGAAAGCTGGCCTATACACGGACATGGAATTCCTTTCCGCCATGGAGCGGCAGAAGGAGGCGTTGAAGTTGCCGGTAAGCGCTTAGCCAATGAAGGTTGGACCGCCCTGTTCGAGTAGTTCCCTGCCTAGGCCCAAACGAAAGTGCGAAAAAAACTGGACACTTCTTCTTTGGCCCTACACCCTCGCAAAAGGGCAGACCCGGATGCAGACCCCACAGATGTCCTTTCCCAGTTCCGAAGCGAATTCCTTCAGCTTTCCCGAGCAGGCTTCGAGGTCCACGCATTCTTCCCGCGTTTCGGGGTAGGGTTTCGCGATCACGCCCCGGATCGCTCCCGCGGGGCAGGCGTCCCGGCATTTTGAGCATCCCCCGCAGTCGCGGTCAAGCGGTTCGTCGGCCTCCAGGTCGAGGTCCGTAAGCACCGTGGCGAACCGGAGGCGCGGGCCGTACTCGGGGTTCACCAGGAGGATGTTCTTCCCGATCCAGCCCAGCCCCGCCAGCCTTGCGACCGCCTTGTGGGAGAGGTTCCCCCGGTGTGACACCCGGTCGAGCGTGCGGGAGGCCGGGATGGGAATTCCCATGCTGACGCCGCGCCGGAAACCCGCCAGCAGGTTTTCCGGCAGGGTCGGGTAGCCGGACAAAGGCTCGAGGTCCGCCACCCCGGCAACGGCAGCCCCCTGCGAGATCAGCCACCGCTTCAGTTCCGTCGAGTCCATGTGTTTCCCTCCCTTTCTCCCTCCCAGGGTCCGGCGTGCCTTTGCGCGGCTTGCCCAGCGAGATCCCGGATCCTCTGCCTCAGCGCCGGGGGTTCTATGACCTCGGCGTAGGGAGCGCTGGCCATCACCCACCGGGCGACCTCGTCAAGGTCCGGCACCTTCGCGAAAAGGCGCAGTGTCCCGTCTTCCTCCCTGGACAGGGACTGGGAGGCATGCCAGGGGGTTTCCGCCACCACGTCCGCCAGCGGGGGCCTCACCCGGATCGCCACGTCGTGGCAGGGTTCCCCCGGACAGGCGTACCAGGCGCTTTGCGCGAAGGCTGCCACCCCGGCTTCGGGCGGCTGCATGTCCATGGGGCGCTCTTCCATGACCACCTGGGAGATCCGGGAGACCCGGTAGGTCCGGGCTTCGCCGCAGGCCGGGTTCCCGGCCCAGAGGTACCAGGCGTGGGCCCTGAAAAAGACACCCCACGGAGATAGTTCGTAGCCTTTCACGCTGCCGTCCCCGTAGGGGGACCGGTAGCGGATCCGGATGGCCTTGGACTGGCGGATGGCGTTGAGGCAGGTTTCGAAAACCTTGGGATCCATGGGGGAAACGGGAAGGGCCACGACCGCGGACTGCCCGAGGCGCTCCCCGTGGTCGGAGAGGCCCCTGGGCAGCCGGAAGCGGATCTTTCCCCAAAGGGATTCGCATTCTTCCTGCAGGTGGGGCAGGAAGTGGGAGGCCATTCCCAGGCCCGCGGCAAGCGCGGTGACCTCCCGTTCGCTGAGGTCGAACACCGCGACGAACCGGCCGGTGCCCCGCAGGCAGTAGGCGCCCCTGTGCCGGTCGTAGTCGATCTGGACCCCGTACTGGTCCCTCAGGAACGCGATGTCCCGTTCCAGCGTGCGGTCCTGGGTGTATTCCAGGCGGGCCATGAGTTCCTTTTTCGGCAGGAACCCGTGGGTCGACAGTTCCTGTACGAGATCGTTCAGCCGCGCGATGCGGATCGAGCCGAGGTCCCTGGGCATGAGCTCCCTCCTTTTTTTGGAAAGGCCTGCCCTTCATTATAAAGCGGTTTAGGCGCGGCTGCGAAAGGGACTCCTGTTTTCGAAAATCTCCGCGAACCGGTCGAGGATCCGGGTCATTTCAGCGGGAAGCAGGGCCCGGACCCGTTCGGCGATTTCGAGGGGAACGCCTCCGTAGAAGGCTTCCGCCACCGCCCCGGCGATGCAGGCCTGGGTGTCCGAGTCGCCGCCGAGGGACACGGCCTTCCGGAGGGCGTCCTCGAAGGAATTCGATTCCAGGAAGGCGGTCAGGGCTTCGGGGACGCTCCCCTGGCAGGTCGGGTCGAAGTGGTAGCCGGGACGGATCTCGTCCAGTGTCCGTCCCAGGTCGTAGCCGAAACGGGTTTCGGTCTGGGTGCGGATTTCCTCTTTCGAGGCCCCGCTTCGGGCCAGGAAGATGGCCCCGGCCACGGCCTGGGCTCCCTTGATCCCCTCGGGGTGATCGTGGGTCGGAACGGCGCTGTGGCGGGCCAGCTCGAGGGTTTGCTCCAGGGTGTCGCAGGCCCACCCGATGGGCGAGACCCGCATGGCGCTGCCGTTGCCGTAGCTCTGGTAGGGTTCGGGGCGCCGGGAGAGGAGCCAGGCCCGAAAGGCCCGGCCGTAGCCGGCATCGGGATACCGGCGCCCCCACCGGCGGTAGGCTTCCTCGAAATCGCCCCCCGTGAGGATCACCTCCGCCGCGGCGATCGTGAGCACGGTGTCGTCGGTCCAGCGGGAGGCCGGGGAGAACAGCGGAAAGTCGGTTGTCTTGACGGGGCGCCGTTCGTAAGCGGAACCGACGATGTCGCCGGCGATGGCCCCGTAAAGGATGGGCCTTGCCGGGGGATCCGTCCTGGGTTCCGGTTCAGGCAAGAAGCAATCTCCCATGAATTCCGGCGGGGTCAGGCGCTCCGGGGTGATCCGGCCAGACCTTGCCCCGGCGCGCAGGTTCCTCCGAATGCCGACGGAGGCGAGGGTCGTCTCGTGCTTCTCGCGGCGCCTTCCCAGGTTTTCTTCGGGCAGGGCGAAGAAGGCGGAATGGACGGCCTCGCCGTGGTGGATCAGGGAAAAGCCTGTCATTGCTTTCGATTCGAACCGGCATTCCGTTCCAAGCCCCGCGGAGGGATAGGCAGCTCCCGCCAGGTCCGCGCAGGCGGCGAGGAACGCTTCCGCCTCTTTTGCCCCGGGAACCGGGCCTTGGGGTTTCCCTTCGGCCAGCAGGCTTTCCAGGGCGTAGCTCTTCAGGAGCTTTCCGTGCAGGCGGGCGTACGCAGAAGGCAGGGAAACGGCGTCGAACCCCACGGGTTTCCCCTGGGCGAAGACCAGGAGCCCGCACTGTTTCTCCAGGCTGGGAATTTCCCCCTCGATGCCGGACAGGGCCTTCCTCCGCGCCTCGAATACATCGCGCTGGGCGCCCGTTTCCGAACGGACCCCGGCTTTTTCCGACAGGTCCCGGATGGCTTCCCAGACAGCTCCCTGGTCGCTGCGGTGCGCTCGCCCGGCTTTCAGCGAGGCGGACACGGAAAGGTTCTTCTCGAGCCGGGCGCTGCGGGACATGACGAAGCCCGAATCCTCGAAGGCGTTGGACACGTAGTGCCATCGCCCCTGCTCCGTGCAGCTGACGGGGATCACCGAGCGGCTTTTCGGGGCCAGGAGGATCGAGGTGTTCAGGACGCGGTTCTGCTTGGCCCCGCGCAACTCTTCCCCGTCAAGCAGCAGGACTGCCGTCTCTCCCGCGTTTTCCACGGCCAGCTCCGGGACGGATCCGCCCTGGCTCACTTCCGTGATCGTGACGGTCCCGTTTTCGAGGGCTTCCCCAAGGGTGAGGTAGGGAAAGACGCCCGGGACTTCCCAGAAAAGCGGGAACACGGTCAGCTCGCCGACGGTCTTCGGTTGCCCTGCGTGAAGGCGCTTCAGCCAGGCGGAGGCCAGCTCGGGTTCCCTGCCGCCGTTCGTTCCGGACCCGTTCATGAGGACCACTCTCCTTTTTCGCTTTTGTTGCGGCGAGTCTAGCAGGGGAGAGCGACAGGATAAGGGGGCTATCGTTTCCGGGTGACAAGGATGCATCATAATGATACATTATCCATATGATGAAAATAATCGCTCTGGTCCTTGCCTGCTTTTTTGCCTGGCCTCTCCCTTCCCTGGCAGCGGTTCCGCCGATGGACTCCTTCAGGCCGGTTTTTGCCGAGGCTGAGAAAGCTTGGCTTTTCAGCCCTGCGGGCGTGAAGGAACTGAAGGATGCCGAAACGGGCGAGAAAATCGTGGAAATCTGGGTGCGGGTGGACTACGCCGCCCGGAAGATCACGGATGTCCTCCAGTGGCACTACTCCCCGAAGCGGAACGCCTACCGGGCCCTGGACGCCTACACCTACGACTTCAAGGGGCACATGGTGGACCAGTGACTAGTGGAACCTTCGTGGGCGCCGTGGACGCCCGTCGAAAAGGGTTCGCCCCAGGACCGGGTCATCCGGAAAACCCTGGGCAAACCGTGAAAAAAGCCCCCGGCTTTCGCCGGGGGCCTCTGTTTTTCGAAAAATCCGCCGTCCCTACACGTCCAGGTTTCGCACTTCCCTGGCGTGGGTCTCGATGAATTCCCGCCTCGGGCCTACGCTGTCGCCCATCAGGATGCTGAACAGCTCGTCCGCGGCCACGGCGTCCTCCACTTCGACGCGCTTCACGACCCGGCGCGCGGGGTCCATGGTCGTTTCCCAGAGCTGTTCGGGGTTCATTTCGCCCAGACCCTTGTAGCGCTGGATCGACAGTTTTTTCCTGTCGCCCAGCTTTTCCTGGATGGCCTTCAGCTCCTTTTCGGAGTAGCAGTAGTGGACGGTTTTTCCGTCCGCCACGCGGTACAGCGGCGGCTGGGCCACGTACAGGTGTCCGTTCTCGATCAGCTGGGGCATGTAGCGGTAGAAGAGGGTCAAGAGCAGCGTCCGGATGTGGGCGCCGTCCACGTCAGCGTCTGTGTTGTGGCAGCAGACGCCGCCGGTGCCGCAGACGAAGGTTTCGTCTCCCTCGACCGAGAAATCGTAAACGTGACGGCCCCCGCAGGGGATCTTCCTGACCTCTTTCACCGGGAGCCCCACGAGGCTGCCGGGCATCGGGGACCGCTGCGCGTTCCTGCGCGGCGCTTTCCGGTTGGCCAGGGTTTCCTCCAGGAGGGAGGAGTTCGCGTGCCCCTTCCAGATTCCCCTGGTCGCTGCGAGGTCGGTGGGATCCGTCACCGAGAGCGTGTAAACCGCACGACGGTTCGTCATGGGTTTGCCCCCGATCATGCCCGAAGGTTCGCCGCCTGGTTTGCGTACGGTCAGGCCGGCGAGGACGCCCCTGCCGAGGAAAAGGTACTGGATCTGCTCTGCCAGAAGCCTGGATGTCGTTGTGAAGACGATGCCGCGGCTGCGGAGAGTGCCGTCCCCCAGGAAATAGCCTTCGAGGAAGGAATCCTGGAGTTCCCGGGACACGTTGAAGACCAGGTCTGGCACCGATTTCGTCCAGGGTTTCGGATTCTCGAAGCCGAAGAGATGCCTGAAGATCGATCCGATGACGGGGTTCAGGACCTGCAGTTCGGCTGCCCGGCCCTCGGCTGGTTCGCACAGGACCGGTTCCACGCCGAAAGCGGAGCGGAAGGCCGAGGCGAGCCGGGGCACGAGGGGTTCGTTCCTTTTTCCGACGGCCAGCCGGACGCCTGCCCGATGGCTGAAGGATCCTTCCGCGACGAAGTAACCCAGCAGGAACAGCAGGTCCCGGGAGACCTCGAGCGTACGGGGGATCGCCTGGTCCGCGGTATCCCTCGGGGTCAAAACGACTTCATCCCCGAGGGCCTCGATGGACTCCATGGGGAGGTCGGCCAGGCTGAAGTACGGTCGCACCCGGTTTGCGGGGGCTCCCCCGTGCCGTTCTTCCCACGTCCGGTCGAGCGCGCTCGGTTCGAGGGAGTATTCGCCTTCGATGCGGCCCTCATCGATGCCCAGCAGGGCCGTGTAGGCCCTGAAATGGCTTTCGGTCGGCCGTGAGGTTCCTTTTTCCCACGCGTGCAGCGTGCAGGGGTGGGAAACGCCGAGCGCATGGCAGGCCTCTTTCAGGGGAAGCCCGACGGTGGTTCGCGTGTCGTGGAGAAGTTGGCCCAGGGTCTCCGAAATCCGCACGCGAGGCTCGGCAAGCTCTTTCTGAAATTCCTCCACGGCAGGTCCCCGAAGGACGATGTCCTCGTCCGCCGCGGCTTCCCTGAGGGCCCGGACAAGGTCGATCCGCTCCGGGGCCGTTTCGTTGGCCGGCAGCCTGGAAAGGCAGGCCAGGACATCCCCGGGCCGGATGGAGTCACCCCGCTTCAGGACGGGCTTTCCGCCGTCTCCTCTCACGAAGACGCTGTGTTCCCCGGTCACGGTGACGGATCGTCCGTAGGCGGTCCTGATCTCGTACAGGTCCCCGTCGTGGGTGTGGCTCAAAATGGCCTTGATGGGCCGGTAACGGGATTCCCCGGTGTCCGGGTCGAAACAGAGGACGGACCACTCGTCGGGACTGGTCGCTTCCTGGAAAAGCCGGTCGATGAAGGACCCCACCTTCACGAACCGGACGGTGCCTGACTTGTCCCTGACGAGGGTGCAGGACTCGCCGTCCACGCTCATGATGACGCAGTGGTGATATCTCAGCTTATTCGGGTCGAAGTCTTCCCCCACCCCGGCCCCCAGGGCCTGGATGATCGTCTTGATCTCCTGGTTGCTGAAGATGCGGTCCAGCCTGGCCTTTTCCACGTTCAGGATCTTGCCCCGCAGGGGCAGGATTGCCTGGAAATGCCGGTCCCTGCCTTGCTTGGCACTGTTGTGGACGAAAATACCCGCTTCCAGGGCGAAATTGTGGTAATGCTCGACGGTGAGGTCGTAGACATCCTCCCGTTCTTCGAGGAATCTCACTGCCTTGACCTTGTGGTTGTAATTCGAAGCTGCTTCCAGGAGAGCTTCCCGGTTTCCCAGAAAATGTTTTTCCAGAAGCGTTTCGAAGCGAGGTGCCGTAGGGGCTTCTCTTGACCGCAGTCCATCGTATGCTTGAACCAAATCGGCCGGAGCTTCCTTCAGAAGACGGTTCAAGAGTTTCAGGCCTTTGTCCCTGTGACCCTCCCGAATCCGTCGAGACTTTTCTTCTTGACTGGATTCATGCCGCCATCGCTCCAGGGCACGGATCACTTTTTCCCTGGCGGTAGGGTCATTCCAGCGCCTTTTACAGGCCCTTACGAGTTTTTTGGCGTGCTCCGGATGATCTTGCCACCAGACACGGACCACTTCGGAATGGTTTTTCCTGAAGTTGGGGTTAGACCATTGTTCACGGGTCGCTTCAGATCGCCAATCCCGAAGAGAAGGGTCTGCCCATTCCAATCGTGCCTTTTTCCTGAGTTCCTCACGAAGTTCTGGGTGTGACAGATAATATTCGTGAACTCGTTTTGCCTGAAGTTCGCGATTTTCTTCGCTGGACCAATACCTATGCTGCAGATCTCTAAGCTTGTTCGCGTAACGCAATTTTGCTTCCTGATCCAGTGCACCGTACCATTTCAGGAAACCTTCCATCAACTTCCTGTTGATCTCAGGGTTTTTCCTTTCTAGCCGAATCCTTTCCGACATATGGTTTCGGTAGGCTGGATCTCTCCACATTCTCTTTGCGTTTTCGCTTAAGCTTCGCAGTTTTCTCTCACGGTATTCGGGGTTCTGCCAGATCTTTGCAATGGTTTCCCTGGCAATTCCTGCATGGAGCGATAGATGTTCCTCCTTGGTCAAACGGGCAATATTGCGTGGATCGTTATCCTGCTTGTTCAGGTTCCTATGATGTCTCATCGGGCCTCGGGCTTTTTCGTAAACGTGAGAGACCAGGTTATACATGTCTGCAAGGTGGTGGGTATGCACCCACCGGTGCTGTCCGTTCATCCACACCATCTCGTAGCCGGGACCAGGGTTCTCGCCGCGCTCCGTGAAACGGATCCTGAGAGGCATCAGGCTGTCGTCTCCGACCAAGTCCTTTGCCTGCCGGTAGGAGCCGTCCCGAAGTCGGAAGAGATGATCCGGCGTGCAGCGGAGTTTCTGGCCGTTGTCCAGCTCCACCTCGACAAGGGGGGCATCTTTCCTTGTCCGCCTGGGTTCGATAAGGGGGACAATCCGTATGTCTCCGGCTTTGTTTGTGGCGTAACCGAAATGGACGATCCCGTTTTCCCAGTCCTCTGCAAGCTGTTTAAATGACAGGGCCTTTCCGGAAGCGAGCCGGACCATGGTATCCCCGGAAAAACACCCCCCGGCGCTGTCGCCCTCGACGATGTACAGCTCGCATTCCGCCGGGTTCTTGCTGGAGCAGTCCGCCAGCTTGCCCGGAAGCTCCAGCCCGGACATGGCGGACTTTCGCCGGACCAGGTCCCGGGCTTTCCGCGCGGCTTCGCGGGCCTGGCGCGCCTTGACGGCGTTTTCCACCAGGGGCTTGAGGACGTCCGAGCGGTCCTCGAGCAGCTCCATGAGACCCTCGTAGACGATGGAGTCCACGATGCCCTTGATTTCTCCGTTGCCCAGCTTGGTTTTGGTCTGCCCCTCGAATTGCGGTTCCGGCAGCTTGACGGAGATGACGGCGGTCATCCCTTCCTTCAGGTCGTCCCCGCCGAGATTTTCGTCCTTTTCCTTCAGGAGCTTCTGCCTCCGGGCCATCTCGTTCACGGCCCGGGTCAGGGCGGTACGGAAGCCGCTGACGTGAGTCCCTCCTTCGACCGTGTGGATGAGGTTCGCGAAGGCGTAGATCCGTTCCAGGTAGGAGTCGTTGTACTGGATGGAGACCTCGACGATCACCCCGTCCTTCTCGCCCTTGATCGTCAGGGGCGGGGCGAAAAGGGTGGTCTTCCCGCGGTTCAGGTATTCGGCGAAGAGGGCGATTCCCCCGTCGTACTTGAAGATTTTTTCCTTCGGTTCGGCCTCGTCCTTGAGGGTGATGCAAAGGCCAGGGTTCAGGAAGGCCAATTCGCGGATGCGGCCGGAAAGGATCTCCCACGAGAAGGTCGTTTCGCTGAAGATGGTGGGGTCGGGAAGGAAGTGGATGCGGGTCCCCCGCTTCTCCGTGGGTTCCCCGTTTTCCAGGTCCGTCACGGGGATGCCCCGCTCGAACCGCTGGCGGTGAGTCATCCCGTCGCGCCAGATCGTCACTTCAAGCCACTCGGAAAGGGCGTTCACCACCGAAACGCCGACTCCGTGGAGACCCCCGGAAACCTGGTAGGCTTTCTTGTCGAACTTGCCTCCGGCGTGGAGCTTGGTCAGGACGACTTCGGCGGCCGGGCGGCCCGTCTGCGGATGGAGGTCCGTCGGGATCCCGCGGCCGTTGTCCGTGACCGACACGCTGCCGTCGGCTTTCAGGCAGACCTCGATTTCGGTGCAGAAACCGGCCATGGCTTCGTCGATGGAGTTGTCCACGACCTCGTAGACGAGGTGGTGAAGGCCCCGGGGGCCGGTATCCCCGATGTACATGCCCGGGCGCCGGCGGACGGCTTCGAGCCCTTCCAGGATCTGGATGTCCTTTGCGGTGTACTTGGCGGATGGCGTCATTGGCTGATCGGTCCTCTCCTCTTCTTCAACGGGCGGGTAAAAGGGGTCCCCGGCCTGGTGGCTTCCTGGAACCGCTCGTAGCGGCGCGCCAGGGTCATGGGCGTGAAGCCCGTCGCCATGACACTGCCGTCACGCAAAACGATAGCCGTTTCGTTCCCCTCTCTCACGAGGGCAACGACGCGGCCCAAATCGACAAGTCCGTCCTCTTCGAGCGGAAGGAACAAGGAATTGGCCTCCAGGCGGGCAAATTGGCAAACCCTACGCGTCAATTATATCAAAACAGCCGACCGACCCCGGCTGTTGACCTTTCGCAGTTCCTCTGTTTAAATGTTTTCGCTGTTTCGCTAAAACATAAATAAGTGAGAAAATTTAAAGCGGCAACAACAGAGATGGGGAGAGTGATGCCCATGTACGGAAAAGCTTGGGAAAGCCTGAAACAGACGGACCCGGAAATCGCGGAGGTCATCCGTCGGGAGGTCCGGCGGCAGCAGAACCAAATCGAACTGATCGCCTCCGAGAACGTCGTTTCTCCCGCGGTACTGGCGGCGATGGGCTCCGTCCTCACGAACAAGTATGCGGAAGGGTATCCGGCAAAACGCTACTACGGAGGGTGCGAGGAGGTGGACGTGGCCGAGGAGCTGGCCCGAGAGCGGGCGAAACGGCTGTTCGGGGCGGACCACGCGAACGTTCAGCCCCATTCGGGGTCCCAGGCCAACATGGCGGTTTACTTCGCTGCCCTGAAGCCGGGCGATACCATCCTGGCCATGAACCTGGCCCACGGCGGCCATTTGACCCATGGTTCACCCGTCAACTTTTCCGGGCAGCTCTACAACGTCGTCCCCTACGGCGTCCGCCGCGACACGGAAACGATCGATTTCGAGCAGGTGGAGCGCCTGGCGCTGGAATACAGGCCCAGGCTCATCGTCTGCGGGGCGACGGCCTACCCGCGGGTGATCGACGCGGAGGCTTTCCGGGCCATCGCCGACCGGGTTGGAGCTCTCCTGATGTTCGACATGGCCCATATCGCCGGTCTCGTTGCGGCGAAGCTCCACAAGGATCCGGTGCCGTTCTGCGACTTCGTCACCACCACGACCCACAAGACCCTCCGGGGGCCCCGGGGCGGCATGGTCCTGTGCAGGGCCGACCAGGCCAAGGCCGTGGACAAGGCCCTTTTCCCCGGCATGCAGGGAGGCCCGCTCATGCACGTCATCGCCGCCAAGGCGGTGGCTTTCCGGGAAGCCCTGAAGCCTGACTTTGCCGATTACCAGCGAAGGATCGTGGAAAACGCTCGGGCGTTGGGAGACGAACTGGAACGGCGGGGGTTCCGGCTCGTTTCCGGCGGGACGGACAACCACCTTCTCCTCGTGAGCCTGGTGGACCGAGGCCTGACCGGCAAGGCGATGGAGCAGGCCCTGGACAAGGCTGGGATCACGGTGAACAAGAACGCCGTGCCCTTCGACCCGCAGCCTCCCATGGTGACGAGCGGTTTCCGGGTCGGGACGCCCGCCGTGACCACCCGGGGCTTCGGCCCGGGGGAGATGGCGAAGATCGCTTCGTGGATCGGGCGGGTGGCAAAAAGCCCCGAGGACGAAACCGAACTGGCTCGCATCAAGGCGGAGGTCCTGGAACTTTGCAAGGCTTTTCCTCTCTACGGGGATTTCCAGGACTGAGCCTCGCTCCCGTTTTTTCCGTGCAAGGCTGGGGGGCCGTCGGCCCACCAGCCTTTTTTTCATGCCGTCTTCAGGGCCTTCGGGGATTCGGCTTCAAGGATTTTTTCGAAAGCCCACCCCGCGTAGGAAAGCCCCAGGCGGGACGAATAGGCGACGCTGAATTCCCAGCTGAGGGTTTCGAGTCCCGCGAGCGGAACTTCGCGGACCGAAAACGGGGTCCCCTTACCGGACAGGATCCCCCGGTTCACGATGGCCAGGCAGATCCCTTCCGAGACGAAGCGGGCTGCGGCAGCCGGGTCGTCGACCCAGAGGTCCGACTTGGGCTTGACCTGGTGCTGGAGCAGGTAGTCTTCCACCACGGGGGAGAGGAAGCAGGAGGGAAGGTACCGGGCCAGGGGTGCGTTCTCGAGGAATTCTGGAGGCAGCGGCTCCGCCCCTTCCCGGGCGGTTTCCGGGGGGACGATCAGGGTCAGGTTCTCCATCCCCAGCGACCGGGTAACCAGCCCCGTGGTCGGCAGGCTCCTGCGGTTCCCACCGACGACCGCCATCTCGATTTCCCCGGAAGAAAGCCGCTGGAGGAGGGGGACCTGGCGGTCGGTCACGAGGGTGACATGGATATCCGGGAACTCGGCCCTGAACCGCTTCAGTGCAGGGGGCAGCAGTGTCATGGCCGGGTTGGGTTCGAACCCCACGGCGAGCTTCCCGGTCCTGAGCTCCTTCATTTCCCGGAACCGATCCGGGATCCCGTCCGCTTTTTCCAGGACCTCTTTGGCCAGGACGAGGAGGGTTCTCCCTTCCGGGGTCAGTGAAATGTTGCGCCCCTTCCGGTTGAAAAGCCGAACCCCAATGGCCTTTTCCAGGGCGGCCACGTGCTGGCTGATCGCGGGCTGGGACATGTATAGTGTTCGTGAGGCCTGCAGGAATCCTCCCTCGGATACGACCGTGCAGAAAACCCGAAGCTGGTTCAGGTTCATTGGAACGCCTCCCTATAAGCTCTTCTTATACACATAACGATATATTAAGGTATTGAAAATTATACACCAGGAATTATTCTCAAAACACGGGGTTCATTTCCGATGAAGCCCGATTTTCGTTCACGGGAAGGATAGAGATGGTCGCTTTCTTCGACTGGCTGGCGGGGCAACTCTGGGGATGGCCCATGATGATCCTCATCTTTGCCTGCGGCATCGTCTTCAGCTTCAAAACCGGCTTTTTCCAGATCCGGCACCTGGGGTACGTCCTAAAGAACACGCTTTTCAAGATCTTCGACCGGAAAACCAGGGGAGAGGGAACCATGACCCCCTTCCAGGCCGTTTCGACGGCGCTGGCGGGTACGGTCGGCAACGGGAACATCGCGGGCGTCGCCACGGCGATCGCCATCGGCGGGCCTGGGGCGGTCTTCTGGATGTGGGTGGTCGCGCTCTTCGGCATGATGACCAAGATGGTCGAGGTGACGCTTGCCGTCCACTACCGAATCAAGGACGAGAAGGGCAATTTCTACGGCGGACCCATGTACTACATCGAGAAGGGGCTCGGCAAGCAGTGGAAGCCCCTGGCCCAGTTCTTCGCGGCGATGATGATCCTCGGGGCGCTCGGAACGGCCGTCTGGGTCCAGCCGGCGACGATGGCCTCCGCCATGAAGAACGTCTTCAACATCCCGCCCCTCGTGACGGCCGGCGTGGCCGTGGTCTTAACGGCACTCGTGGTCCTGGGGGGATTCAAGCGTATCGGGCAGTTCTGCGAGAAACTCGTTCCCTTTATGTGCGCCTTCTACATCCTCGGCGCCCTGGGGATCATTGCCGTGAACATCACCCGGCTGCCCGAGGTCTTCGGCCTGATCTTCCGTTACGCCTTCCAGCCCGCTCCTGCCGTTGGAGGGTTTGCGGGAGCGAGCCTGCTTCTGGCGATGCGCCGGGGCATGTCGAGAGGCATGTTCTCCAACGAGGCGGGCATGGGCTCGGCCCCCATGGTCCATGCCACTGCCATCACTGACCACCCGGTCCGCCAGGGGCTGTTCGGCGTGTTCGAGGTCTTCATGGACACGATCGTCATTTGCACCATGACGGCCCTGGTCATCCTGATCGCCGCCCCGGACCTCTGGCACAGCGGCCTGAACGGCGTAGACCTTACCTTCGCGGCGTTCGAGTCCCTCTACGGGGGGGTCGGAAAAGCGATCGTCGCGATCGGGGTCCTGCTGTTCGCCTTTTCCACCATGGTCGGCTACACCGTGGAGTACGAAACGTCGGTGGTGTACCTCTTCGGCTCGAAGGCGGTCAAACCGTTCCTCTGGCTGTACCTGGTGCCTCCGTTCATCGCGGTCACCCAGCCGGTCGAGTTCGTCTGGACGATCGTGGACGTTTCCACCGGGATCGAGGGGATCCCGAACATGCTCGCCCTGCTGATGCTGAGCGGGGTTTTCATGAAGGTCTACCGCGATTTCCTTGCCAAGGAAGGGCTGAAGTAGGGCTCTAGGGCTCCTACCGGTAAGGATTACGGATAAGCCGGCTGGCCCTGGCTGGAAGCCGGGGCCGGCTTTGCTTCACGAGGTCATTTCCCGGGAGGGAACGGGATGCTGGACTCCAAGCGAAGGGAAGAGCTCTCCGGCTTCTGCCGGGACCTGGTCAGGACCCCTAGCCTCTCGGGGGCGGAACGGGAGATCGGCCTGCGGGTGGCCGAGGCCATGCGCTCCCAGGGATACGACGATGTGGCAGTGGACCCCTACGGTAGCGTGATCGGCCGGATCCGGTTCGAAAACCCCGGTCCGACCCTCTTGCTGGAAGCCCAGTTGGACCACGTCGAAACCGGTGATTTCACCCGCTGGAGCCAGTACCCCTACGGGGCCTTCGTCAAGGGAACGCGGCTCTACGGGCGGGGGGCTTCCGACCAGAAGGGGTGCCTGGCCGCCATGGTGATGGCGGGGGCCTTCCTCAAGGAAGACCTGGGCTGCCGGCTTTCGGGAAGCCTGGTGGTCGCGGGGACGGTTTACCAGGAGAAATTCGAGGGCGTGGCTTCCAGGGCCGTGGTCATGAGATGCCTGCCGGACTTCGTGGTCACCGGGGAAGCCTCCGGCCTTGAACTGGTCCGGGGCCAGCGGGGCAGGGCCGAGCTGCTCCTGGAGACGGCGGGGAAGATGGCCCACTCTTCCCACCCGGAGTTCGGCATCAATGCCGCCGACGGCATGGTCAGGCTGCTTGGGGCGATCCACAAGGGGTTCCGGCCCCCCGCGGATCCGTTCCTGGGAAAGGGGATCCTGGTCCTCGTCCGTCTTTCCACGGAACCGGAGGAAGGCGTGGGGGCCATCCCGGACCGGGCCCGAGCGGTCTTCGACCGTCGGCTCCTGGCGGGCGAGACGAAGGAGGACGTGCTGGCCCAGCTGGAAGAAATCCTGCAGGAGGAAGCCGCGGAAGACCCCTCGATCCAGTGGAAGCTCTCGGTGGCTTCCTCGGAGGACCGGTGCTACACGGGGATCCCCATCCGGGCGGAGCATTTCGCACCGGCCTGGGTCCTGGAGGAGGATCACCCCTTCCTGGAGGCCGCGAAGGCCGGTCTCGAGGGGATGGGGCTCGACCCCCGGGTTTCCTGGGGTCCGGGTTTCGGAACAAACGGCTGTTTCTACGGGGGCCAGCTGCACCTGCCGACCGTGGCCTTCGGGCCCTCGTCGGCAGACCTGGCCCATGCAGTGGACGAATACATCGAGCTGGACCAGCTTTTTGGGGCCTGCCGCGGGTACTACGGAATCGCGGCTTCCACCCTGGGTGGTCCGGAGATCTTTCGGGAGGTGTGTGGAAAGTGAGCTTGAGCGAGGCGCGGAAACATCGGCTTCTCGAGGACTGCCGGGAAATGGTCCGCCGGCCGGCCCTGTCGGGACAGGAGAAGAACCGGGCGGAGTTCATCGTATCGGCAATGAAGGATCTGGGCTACGACGAGGTCTTCGTGGACGCCCTGGGCAACGTCATCGGCCGCATCCGGCTGGGCAAGGGCGGGGTCCGGATCCTCCTGGAGGGGCACATCGACCAGGTGGACGTCACGGATCCCTCCAAGTGGACTCACGACCCCTTCGGGGCGGAAGTCGAGAACGGGCGCCTCTACGGGCGCGGAACGACCGACATGATCGGCAACGTGGCCGCCATGATCCACGCCGCGGCCCACGTGAAGCAGGATTTCGGCGACCTGCTGGACGGGGAGGTCGTCGTGGCGGGCAGCGTCCACGAGGAGTGCTTCGAGGGGGTCGCCTGCGAGCTCATCGCGACCGCGGTGAAGCCCGACTGCGTGGTGATCGGGGAGCCCTCGAACCTGACCCTCAAGAGGGGCCAGAGGGGGCGGGCCGAGGTGGTGGTGGAAACCGCCGGCAAGAGCGCCCATTCCTCGGATCCCTCGGTGGGCCTCAACGCGGTCAAGAAGATGGCGAAGCTCCTCGTGGCCCTCGAGGAGAAGTTCGTCCCCAGGACCCACCCGGTCCTGGGCAAGGGCATCCTGGAGGTCACCGACATCATCTCGAACCCCTACCCCGGGGCCAGCGTCATCCCCGACCGCTGCACGGCCACCTTCGACCGGCGCCTTCTCGTCGGCGAGACGAAGGAAGTCGTCCTGGCCCAGGTGCAGGAGATCCTCGACGCGGAAATGGCGAAGGACCCGGAGCTAAAAGCCTCCGTCAGGCTCGCCGTGGGAGAGGACCGCTGCTACACGGGAGCCCCGATCAAGGCCGAGCGTTTCGCCCCGGCCTGGCTCTTCGAGGAAGACCACCCGGTGGTCCAATCTGCCCTGGCGGGACTCCGCTCCGTGGGCCAGAACCCGGTGGTTTCCCATTACTATTTCTGCACCAACGGAAGCTACTACGCCGGAAAGGCGGGAATCCCGACGATCGGGTACGGCGGGTCCCTAGAGACATTGGCCCACGTCGTGGACGAATACATCGAGCTGGACCAGCTGAACCTGGCCTGCGAAGGCTATACCGGCATCATCAGGGCCATCCTGGCCGGGAAGGGCTGCAGCCGTGCCTAGGCCGACGTCCCTGGTCTGCGTGCTCTGCGGGCGGGTCTTCGATCCGGAGACCGCTCCTTACACCTGCCCGGATTGCGGCCTGGACGGGACACTGGATGTGAACGTAGACCTGGAGGCCGCAGTGAAGGCCGGGTTCAGCCGGGAATCCCTGGCCGCCTGCCGGGACGAGAGCCTCTGGCGCTACCGGGCCATCCTCCCGGTCGAGAAGGAAGAAAACATCCCTTCCCTGCGCGTGGGATGGACCCCGCTTTACGAAAGCAAGGCCCTGGCTTCCCGGTACGGGGTCAAGGCCGTGTACGTCAAGGACGATGGCCGCAATCCCACCGCTTCCCTGAAGGACCGGGCCAGCGCCGTGGGAGTGGCCAAGGCCCTGGATGCCGGGCAGTCCGCGATCGCCTGCGCGTCCACCGGCAACGCTGCCAGTTCCCTTTCCGGTTTTTCGGCCGTGGCTGGCCTGCCCTGCTACATTTTTGTCCCCGAGCGGGCTCCAGAGGCGAAGGTGACGCAGCTTTTGGTGTACGGCGCACGGGTGCTCCTCGTGAAGGGGGACTACGCCGACGCCTTCAGCCTCGCCACCGAGGCCATCGATCGTTTCGGCTGGTACAACCGCAACTGTGCCATCAACCCCTACCTGGTGGAGGGGAAGAAGACCTGCGCCCTGGAGATCGCCGAACAGCTGGGCTGGGAGGTCCCCGACCGGGTTTTCATCGCGGTTGGCGACGGCTGCTGCATCGGCGGCCTTTACAAGGGCTTCGCCGACCTGCTGGAGCTGGGATTCATCGAGAGGATGCCGAAGCTGGTGGGAGTCCAGGCCGAGGGAAGCCGTCCCATCGCCGATGCCTTTGCGGCGGGTGCGGCCAGGATCACGCCCGGGCATGAAGATACCCTGGCGGACAGCATTGCCGTCGGGGCTCCCCGCAACTGGGCAAAGGCCCTTCGGGCGGTCCGCAAGACCGGCGGGACGATGGTGACTGTGACGGACGAGGAGATCCTGGGAGCCATCCGGGAATTGGCCCGGACGACCGGCGTCTTCGGGGAGCCTGCCGGTGTCGCCGGCTTCGCGGGTTTCAGGAAAATGGCCGAAGCGGGTGCTCTTTCGCCGGATGAACGGGTCGCCTTCGTGGTGACCGGAAACGGCCTGAAGGACGCGAAGAGCGCCCGAAAGGCCGTCGGGGTACCGCTTTCGGTGGCCCCGGACATCAACGAACTGGTCCCGCTTTTGTCCCGGTTCAATTGAACGGGCCGGAAGCGGACGCACGACAGGAGGAGAAGAGAATGATCGATTTGACGGTGGACGAGGCAAAACTGGAAAGGGCGGTCAAGAGAGCCCGCGAGCGGAACATCGTGATCCCTACGTTCAAGCAGATGAAGGACCCGGAGAAGCACACCCCGCAGAAGATGAAGGAACGCCTGAAGAACGTGGGACTGTGGGACGTGGATTCCGCGAACCTCTTCCGCATCACCTGGAAGAACGAGCCTGTGAAGAAGGGCGGGCTTTACGGCGGCGTGAACTACCTGGAGCTCCCGAAGGCGATCACGGGGGTCGACGCGCGGATCGTGGCCCTGGTGGGCAAGTGGTTCCCGACCGGGGCCCACAAGGTCGGGGCGAGCTTCGGCTGCCTGGTCCCGCGGCTTGTGACCGGCCAGTTCGATCCCACCACCCAGAAGGCCGTCTGGCCCTCCACCGGCAACTACTGCCGGGGCGGCGCCTACAACGCGCAGCTATTGGGGTGCGAGTCCATCGCCATCCTCCCGGAGGGGATGAGCAAGGAGCGGTTCGATTGGCTCAAGACCGTGGCCGGAGAGGTCATCGGGACTCCCGGGACGGAAAGCAACGTCAAGGAGATTTACGACAAGGTCTGGGAACTCCGCAGGACCCGCGATAACATCGTCGTCTTCAACCAGTTCGACGAGTTTGGCAACCACCTGTGGCATTACGAGGTTACGGGGCACGCGATGGAAGAGGTCCTGAAGGAAATCATGGGCCCGAAGGACCGTTTCGCGGGCGTCACCGTCACGTCGGGGTCGGCCGGGACGACCGGCTGCGGCAACTACCTGAAGACCGTCTTTCCCAACGCGAAGCTGGCCGTCGGCGAGGCGCTGCAGTGCCCGACCCTCATCTGGAACGGGTTCGGCGCCCACCGGATCGAGGGGATCGGGGACAAGCACGTGCCCTGGATCCACGACGTGAAGGGCACCGACATGGTGATGGCCGTCGACGACGAGGACTGCATGGCGATGGTCCGCCTGTTCAACGAGCCGGCGGGCCGCGAATACCTTGTCAGCCAGGGGTTGCCGTCCTCCATGGCGGAAAGCCTGCCCCTCATGGGGATCTCCGGCGCCGCGAACGTCGTCATGGCGATCAAGATGGCCAAGTACTACGAGCTCACTTCCAGGGACATCATCCTCACCGTCTTCACGGATTCCATGGAGCTGTACGGTTCCAGGCTGGAAGAGATGCGGCAGGAGCTGGGACGCCCCTACACGGTTTCCGACGCGTTGGTCGACCACGGCCGGCACGTGCTGGGGATCAACCGGGAAGCGATGCTCGAGATGAGCTACTACGACAAGCTCCGGGTCCACAACCTGAAGTATTACACCTGGGTCGAGCAGCAGGGCAAGACCTCGGAGGAACTGAACGCCCAGTGGTACGACTACGAGGAGTACTGGGGCTCCATCCGCTCCATGGCGGACGCCATCGACGAACGGATCGAGGAGTTCAACGCCAGGGTGGGGCTGCTCTAGGCCGACCGGCCGGAAGGGAGAGACCATGGACTTCGACGTGCTGATTCGAAACGGCCTGATCGTCGACGGGACGGGCTCGAAGGGGTACAGGGCCGACCTGGGGATCCGGGGGGACCGGATCGCCGCCATCGGCGAGCTGTCCGCCTCGGCGGGAGGGACCGTGATCGACGCGGGGGGGAAGGTCGTCTGCCCGGGTTTCATCGACACGCACAGCCACTCGGGCATCCTTGCCCTGTGCAGGCCCGACACGCCATTCAACGTCATGCAGGGGATCACCACCTGTGTCGTCGGGCAGGACGCCATGGGGGCCGCCCCCATGGTGGACGCCTTCGTCGGACCCTGGAAGAAGGCGATGGCGGGTCTCGAGGGAAGCTACGACCTGGACTGGAGCTGGCGGTCCGTGGCCGATTACCTCGACCGCCTGGATGCCATGGAGCTGGGGCCGAATTTTGCCTACCTCGCCCCCCACGGGAACATCCGGCTGAGCGTCATGGGGCTGGACAACCGCAGGCCCACGGCCGACGAACTCGAAAGGATGAAGGCCCTGCTTGAGGAATGCCTCGCCCAGGGAGCCTTCGGGATGTCCACCGGGATGATCTATCCTCCCTGCAGTTTCGCGGACACGCAGGAATTCATCGAACTGGCCAGGGTCCTGGAAAAAAACGACGCGGTTTTCGTGACCCACCAGCGGAGCGAGGCCGATGCCATCCTCTCTTCCATGGACGAGATCATCGAGATCGGGAAACGAAGCGGCTGCCGGATCCATTTTTCGCACTTCAAGGTCGCTGGAAAAAAGAACTGGGGGCTGTTCGACGACGTCCTCGGAAAACTGGACGAGTGCTCCCGGCAGGGGATCCGGGTTTCCGTGGACCAGTACCCGTACGTGGCCGGGAGCACCACGCTGAGCGTCATCCTTCCCCCGTGGGCCCACGACGGAGGGACGGACAGGATGCTGGAGCGCCTGGCGGATCCAGAGGCCCGAAAGCGCATGACAGCGGATATTGAAAATGGCATCCCGGGCTGGGATAATTTCGTCGATTTTGCGGGCGTCGAGGGAATTTTCGTCACTTTCGTGAAAACGGAGAAGAACCAGTGGGCGGTGGGGAAGAGCCTCGCGGAAATCGGAAAGAGGATGGGGAAGGATCCCCTCGAGGCGACCTACGACCTGCTGCTGGAAGAGGAAGGGACCGCCGGTCTGGTCGATTTCTACGGCCTGGAGGAGCACGTGGCCCGCATCCTCCTGAGGCCCGAGCAGAACGTCTGCACCGACGGCATTATCGGGGGGAAGCCCCATCCGCGGCTCTACGGGAGCTTCCCGAGGGTGCTCGGGAAATACGTCCGGGAGGGCGTCCTCGACATGCCGACGGCCGTCCGAAAGATGACGGGAAAGCCTGCCGAAGTGCTGGGGATCCTGGACCGGGGCCTGTTGAAGGAAGGTCTCGCCGCGGACGTCGTCGTTTTCGACCCGGAAACGGTGCGGGATACGGCCGACTATGCGGACCCGATCCGGTTCCCGGAAGGTATCGAACACGTTTTCGTCAACGGGAAAGCCCTGGTGAAGGAAGGGAAGCATTGCCCCGCCAAGGCCGGGAAGGTCATCCGGTACTCGGGGCGCAAGTAGGGAACGAAAACCCGGAAGAAGGGGGGTGCCGCCGTTTTTCCTGGCTTTCTTCTGCAGCCTGCGCAGCAAGGGAATCCGACGTTCCACTCACAGCGAAAGGGAGGATTGCTCGATGAAGAAGAGATTCGGTAGTCTGTTCAAGGTCGCCGCCTGCCTGGTCCTGGTGGCGGGAATCGCGATGGCGTTTTCCGCTTCCCCGGCAGCGGCCGCGCCCGAGTACAAGTGGAAGTTCGCCCAGACCACGGTACGGCCGACCCAGGCCATGTCCATGCGCCTCTTCTGCGACCTCGTCAAGAAGTACACGAACGGACGCATGGAGATCAAGTTCTACCCCGACGGCCTCATGGGTAGCCACGACGAAATCTTCCATGCCGTCCAGGACGGCAGCATCGAGATCGGGAACTTCGCCCCGTACGTGAACCTCGTTCCCGGCGGCATGTTCAACTGGATGCCCTGGACCATTTCCTCCTGGGAAGAGGCCGAGATCGCTTTCGGCCAGCCCAACGGCATCCTCTACAAGGTCCTGGAGAAGGCCTACAACGAAATCGGAATGCACATCCTCTACACGAACAGCCAGGGCCCCTACGGCCTGGGGAACAACGTGCGCGAAATCCGCACCCCGGCCGACCTCAAGAACCTGAAGTTCCGTGTTTCCTCCTCCCTGGGCAGCGCAAAGGGGCTGATGAACATGGGCAAGGGGACCGGCATGACGGTCGAGACGATCGCCTGGGGTGAGCTGTACAACGCCTTAAGCCGCGGCGTCGTGGACGGCTGCTGGGACATGTGGCCCTCCCTGATCGAGGAAAGGCACGCCGAGGTCCTGAAATACTACACCGCCCTCGACTGGATGTGGGACGGTAACCAAATCGCGGTCAACAAGGCGAAGTGGGACGCCCTGCCGAAGGACATCAAGGACGCCATCTCCCGCGCGGCCAGGGAAGCCGAAAGTCACCAGTACAAGCTGGCGAAGGCCGCGGTGAAGGACATGGAGGCCCGGCTGAAGAAGATGCCCAACTTCAAGATCTACTATCCGACCGAGAAGGAGCGGGAAATGTTCCGTCAGAAGGCCCAGCCTCTCTCCATCTGGGAGGAGCTGTGCAAGCCCTGGCTCGACAAGGCTTACCCCGGCCAGAACATGACCCAGAAGATCCTGAAGGAGCTCGAAGCGATCCGCAAGCAGGTGCACAAGAACTAGCTGCCGGGATCGTTCCCGGCGAGGCCCAGGTAGATCCAGGGCGGGGGGCCGACGTCCCCCACCTTGCGAAGGCCCTTAAGGAGCGTGAGGTTTGTGTTCAATTTTCTGCAGCAGGGGATCACCGCGGTCGAAAAATGGATCTGTGCGGCGGGGCTCCTCATCTCGACCCTCCTGACGTTTGCGCAGGTCATCAACCGTTACTGGCTCCATTTCGAAATCATGTGGATCGGCGACATGGCCCTGTACGTCTTTGTCATCACCTATATCCTGGCGATCGCCCTGGCTGCTTCCCAGAAGGGGCACATCGCCGTGGAGATGCTTCCGGACCGGCTTTTCCGAGACAACCCGCACGGGAAGCGATCCTACTCGCTGGCGATGGACGTGCTGACCCTGGCGGCCATCCTGGTCTTTCTCCACCCGGCCTACGGCTTTTTCCGGCAGTCGCTCCGCTATCCCGAGTACGGGACCCTGATCCGCTGGTTCAACACGGGCTGGCTGGTCCAGGTCATGTTCGCCACGGTCGTGCTCTCGGCCCTGCACGTGGCCTACCACATCGGCAGGGACGTCTTCGAGCTCAGGAAACAGCTCTGGCTCAAGTCTCAGGAAGGGGGGAACCAGTAACATGGAAACGGGAGTCCTGGTTTCCCTCGTCCTGTTCCTCGGGCTCATCGTCATCGGGATGCCCCTGGGTTGGGTTTTTATTGCCAGCACCGCGGTCGGGCTTTTCCTGATCGAAACGCCCCTTTCGTTCATGGCCGGGACGTTCTTCCACTCGCTCAACACGCCCGTGGTCATGGCCATCGGGTTCTTCGTCTTCGCAGGAGGGCTCATTTCGGAGGCGGGGCTGGCGGACCGGATCGTCCGGTTTTCCTACGCGCTTGTGGGGAAGGCCAAGGGAGGCCTCATCGTGGTGGGCATCGTGGCCACCCTTTTCATGAGCGCTCTCACGGGGTCCTCGGTCCCCTGCATCTCGGCGCTGATCCCCCTCCTGGTTCCCCGCCTGGAGAAATTCGGCTACCAGAAGCGCTATACCACGGCGGTGCTCTGTTCCTCCAGTTTCATGGGCTATCTCATCCCGCCGAGCGTCCCTGCCCTGATCTACTGCCTGGTCGCCCAGCAGTCCGTCGCGGCTCTGTTTTTGGCGACCGTCATTCCGGGCCTCCTCCTGGCCTTGGGGTACTGCATCCTGAACTATTTCATCGTCGACCGGTACACCTTTCCGAGCGCCGAGAAGCCGGTTCTCCCGGACAACTTCAGGGATTCGATGAAGGAACTGGGGGCTGCGACCTGGTCGGCCCTGCCAGCCCTCGGGTGCCCCCTCATCATCCTCGTGGGGATCTACGGAGGCATCTGCACGCCCAACGAGGCAGGGGCTATTGCCGTAATCTACTGCATGATCGTGGGTTTCTTCGTCTACCGGGACCTGAAGCTGGGCAACTTCTCGAAGGCCATAGTCAACACCTGCGTGACCCTGGGCATGATCGCCCTGCTCCTCGGCGGCGGGACAGTCCTAACCCGGTTCATGACCCGCGAAGGAGTCGCCCAGGCCCTGGCGGAGACCATGCTGGGGCTTTTCCACAGCAAGTTTTTGATCCTGATATCGATCAACCTGTTTTTATTGCTTTTGGGGATGTTCCTCGACGGGATCCCCATCCTCATCCTGGCGGTGCCCCTCATCCTGCCCCTGGCGAACGAGCTGGGGATCAACCTGGTGCACCTCGGATCCATGATCATCGTCAACATCGGGCTGGGGGTCATGACCCCGCCGTTTGCCATGTCGATCTTCGTGGGTTCGCGGCTTTCCGGGGTCCCGGCCGGGGAACTGATTCCCCCCATGATGCTCTACCTTTTCTGCGTGGGGATCCCCGTCCTGCTGCTGACGACGTACCTTCCCTTCCTTTCCTGCTGGCTGCCGACCCTCGCCCTGGGAGCCCAGGTCGTGGGTCCCTGGTAGGATCGTCTTCCAGCGCCCGCAAAATAACCGGGGATCCCCGCGGGGATCCCCGGTTTTTTTGCGGGTGTCGCAGCTGTCAGCACGAACGAGGGACTTCAGGTCCGTCCTTCAGCTCCACGGCTCGAGGGCAAGCCGGGACAGAAAGGTTTCCTGGAAACGGGGATCCGCGTGGAGGGGCAGGTGGGTGACCCGCTTGAGGATTTTCCCGTGCCTTTCTTGTGCCTGGCGGGGAGCGGAAAGAGCGAGAACGGCCCCGTCCAGGGCGGCGTTTCCGATGCCCCGGGCAGGCCTGCCGGTCCTCGGGACCAGCCCGAGGCGTTCGGCGCGGACGGGGTCCAAGGCGTTTCCGAAGGCGCCCGCCAGGAGCACATCCTGGAGGTCCGAGGCCTTGATGCCCGCTTCGGCAAGGAGGATCGATTCGGCCGCGGCAATCGCCCCCTTGGCCAGCTGCAGGGCCCGGATGTCGGCCTGGGACAGGGGGAAAAAGCCAGGCAGCAGGGCAAAAACCTTCGTCTTTCCCTGCCTTTCGCAACGCTGGCGGATGCCTGCGGGGGCGCTTTCGGGGCAAAGGGTCCCTGCGGCGTCGATGCCGCCCGTTTCCAGCAGCAGGGCGACGAGATCGACAAGCCCGCTCCCGCAGATCCCCTTCGGCGGAGCCCCCCCGATCACGGAGGGGACGAGACGCCCGTTTTCCAGGCGGAACGAGTGGATGGCTCCCTTTTCCGCCGGCATTCCGCAGGATAGGTTCCCGCCTTCCAGGGCAGGGCCGGCGGCGGCGGAGGCGCAGAGGACCCGCCCTTGAGTCGCAAGTAGGACTTCGCTGTTGGTCCCGGTGTCCACCAGGAGGAACGGGAGGCGGGTTTTCCTTCCTTCCAGCGCCGCATCCAGGGCGCAGAGGGCGTCCGAGCCGACGTAGCCCCCGATCAGGGCGGGCCAGGTGCACCTGGCCTTCCCGAGGACCGGCATCCCGAGCTCGGCGCAGGGCGCTTCCCGCGGGGCGGTGCTCGAAGGTTCGAACGGCGCCCGGGCCAGGCCTTCGGTCGGAAGTCCCCAGAACAAGGCATGCATGGCGGGGTTGCCCACGGCGACGATTTCGGTGATCTCCCGGGGAGAGCACCCCGCCGATTCGGCCATCTCGCAGAGCAACAGCTGGACCCTTCCCCGGAGGGCTTGCGCGATCTCCGCCGCTTTCCCCGGCCGGGCCGCTTCCGCCAGCCTTCTCACCACGTCCATGCCCCACCGTCTCGTGGGGTTCGGGGCGACCCTTTCCGCCAGGATCTCCCCGGAAGAGAGGTCCGCCAGGCGGGCGGAGAGGTTCGTGCTGCCGATGTCGACGGCCGCCCCGATGCCTTCCCGGCGTTCGGCCGAGCTCATCGGGCGTCCATCTCCCGCTCGATCTTCCCGATGTCGAGGTAGGCAAAGGAAGACCGGATGTGGACCCGCATCGCCGCCTCCGCCCAGGAGGGGTCCCTCGCCTGCAGGGCTTCGATGAGCAGGCGGTGCTCCCAGTTCGAGCGGGATTCCTCGACCTGGACGTCGTAGAAGGGGTCGAAAAACGCGAGGCAGACGTTCGTCAGGGTGAGGCAGTTCTGGATTGCCGAACCCAGCGGCTTGTTTCCCGACATCGAGGCCACGGTGAGGTGGAATTCGTTGTTGGCCTCGATGTACTCGGAAAGGTTTCGTTCCCGCAGGGTTCGCACCTCTTTTTCCGCTGCCTCTTTCAGCCGCAGGATGCCGGCTTCTTCCGCGTTTTCCGCTGCAAGCCTGGCGGCGAGAGCCTCCAGGGGCTCCCGGGTGATGTAGGCATCCCGGATGTCCTTCGCCGACGGTGCGGAAACCACCGCCCCCTGGTTCGGCGTGATCCCCACCAGCCCTTCGGCGGCTAACCGCCGCAACGCGCCGCGGATGGGAGTCCGGCTCATTCCCGTCATCCGGGCGAGCACAGGTTCCGCCAGTCTTGCCCCTGGCTGGAGCGTCCGGGCGAGGATCGCGCTCCGGATCTTCCTGTAGGCGATGTCTTCCAGGTTGCCGCGAGGTTCTTTTTCCATTGAGGTCCGTTCCTCCCCTGGTCGCGGCGGAAAAATACGGCACCGCGCTCCGGGTCCATTTTCTCACGAGTGAGCCCGTGGTTCGGGAAAAAAGCAGGGCCCGGGAAGTTCCCGGGCCCTGCGCTGGGCTTCTTCTCGTTTCCCCTGGTGTTTCCTACTCGACCGGCATGGCGGCCAGGTGCTTGTACAGCCGCCACTTCGCCTTGATGTCGGCTTCCGCCTCGGCCAGGAGCCGCGCGGCCTCCGCGGGGTTGCTCAGGGTGAGCATCTTGTACCGGGTTTCGCTGTAGATGTAGTCGGAGAGCGGGATGGACGGTTCCTTGCTGTCCAGGATGAGCGGGTTCTTGCCCTCCGCGGCCAGGGTCGGGTTGTAGCGCATCAGGATCCAGGCGCCGGAATTGACGGCGGCCTTCTGGTGCTCCAGGCCCAGTTTCAGGTCGAAGCCGTGGGCGATGCAGTGGGCGTAGGCGATGATAAGCGAGGGGCCCTGGTAGGCCTCGGCCTCCTGGAAGGCCTTGATGACCTGGGCGTCGTTGGCTCCGAGGGAAACCCGGGCCACGTAGACGTTGCCGTAGCTCATGGCCATCATGGCCAGGTCCTTCTTGCCGGCTGGCTTTCCGCCCGCGGCGAACTTGGCGACGGCTCCGCGCGGGGTGGACTTGGACATCTGTCCGCCGGTGTTGGAGTAGACCTCGGTATCGAGGACAAGGATGTTCACGTTCTTTCCGGAGGCCAGCACGTGGTCCAGCCCGCCGTAGCCGATGTCGTAGGCCCACCCGTCGCCTCCGACGATCCAGACCGAGCGCTTGACCAGCACGTCGGCCAGGCTGAGAAGGTCCTTGGCCTCCAGGCCAGGGATCGTCATGAGCTTGCCCTTCAGGGCCGCCACGCGCTCGCGCTGGGCGGCGATGCCGGCTTCGGAATCCTGGTCGGCGGAAAGAAGCGCGTCGACCAGCTCGCTCCCGATCTCGGGGGCCAGTTTCTTCAGCAGCTCGACGGCGTATTCGTGCTGCTTGTCCAGGGCCAGGCGCATGCCCATGCCGAACTCGGCGTTGTCCTCGAAGAGGGAGTTGGACCAGGCCGGGCCTCGGCCTTCCTCGTTGACGGCCCACGGCGTGGTCGGCAGGTTGCCGCCGTAGATGGAGGAGCAGCCCGTGGCGTTGGCCACGAGGGCGCGGTCTCCGTAGAGGGTGCTGATCAGCTTCACGTACGGGGTCTCACCACAGCCCGCGCAGGCACCGGAGAACTCGAACAGGGGGCGCAGCAGCTGGACGTCCTTGACCGTCCCCTTGTTCAGCTTCTGGCGATCCATGTCCGGGATGGAGAGGAAGAACTTCCAGTTCTCGTTTTCGGTCTCGCGGAGCGGCACCTGCGGAACCATGTTGATGGCCTTCTTCGTGGCGTCGGCCTTGTTCTTCGCCGGGCAGTTCTGGACGCACAGGCCGCACCCGGTGCAGTCGGAAACGGAGATCTGGATCGTGTACTTCATGCCCGGGAAGTCCTTCCACTTCGCGTCGGTGGACTTGAAGGTGGCAGGAGCCTTCTCCAGGAGCTTCGGATCGTAGACCTTGGACCGGATGACCGCGTGGGGGCAGACCAGGACGCACTTGCCGCACTGGATGCAGGTTTCGGGGTCCCAGGAGGGGCACTCCAGGGCGATATTGCGCTTTTCCCACTGGGTCGTGGCGGTGGGGAAGGTGCCGTCCACCGGCAGGGCGCTCACGGGCAGGCTGTCGCCTTCCCCGGCGATGATCTTCGCCGTGACCTTCTGGACGAACTCGGGAGCCTCGGCAGGGACGGGCGGCCGGATGTCGAACGTGCTGGTGACCGTAGCCGGGACTTTCACCTCGTGCAGGTGGGCCAGGGAAGAATCGACCGCCTCGAAATTCTTCTTCACGATCTCGGGGCCGCGCTTGCCGTAGGTCTTTTCGATGCTGTGCTTGATGGCCGCGATGGCCTCGTCCTTTGGCAGGACGCCGCTGATGGCGAAGAAGCAGGTCTGCATGACCGTGTTGATGCGGCCGCCCATTCCTGCCTTCTGGGCCACGTCGACGGCGTTGATGACGTAGAACTTGAGGTTCTTCTCGATGATCTCCTTCTGGATCGTCTTCGGCAGGTGGTCCCAGACCTCCTCAGGCCCGTAGGGGCTGTTCAGCAGGAAGGTCCCGCCCTTCTCGGCGGACTTCAGGACGTTGTACTGCTCCAGGAAGGCGAACTGGTGGCACGCCACGAAATTGGCCCTGTCGATGAGGTAGATCGCCCGGATCGGGTTGGGCCCGAAGCGCAGGTGGGAGACCGTCATGGAGCCGGACTTCTTGGAGTCGTAGACGAAATAGCCCTGGGCGTAGTTCGGGGTGTCCTCGCCGATGATCTTGATGGAGTTCTTGTTGGCGCCCACGGTTCCGTCGGAACCCAAACCGTAGAACAGGCAGCGGACGGTCTTCGGGTCCTCGGTGGAGAAGGACAGGTCGTAGGGCAGGCTCGTGTAGGTCACGTCGTCGTCGATGCCGATGGTGAAGCCGTTCTTCGGCTCGAGCTTGGCGGCCTCGTCAAAGACGGCCTTGACCATGGCCGCGGTGAAGTCCTTGGAGGACAGCCCGTAGCGGCCGCCGAAGATCTTGACGTCGGGACGGCCCTTCAGGGCTGCGACGACGTCGAGGTACAGCGGCTCGCCGATGGAGCCGGATTCCTTCGTGCGGTCCAGGACCGCGATGGTCTTCACGCTCTTCGGCAGGGTTTCCAGGAAGTGCTTCACGGAGAACGGCCGGTAGAGGCGGACCTTCAGCAGGCCGACTTTCTCGCCCCGGGCCGTCAGGTAATCGACGGTTTCGTGGGCGGTTTCCGCGCCGGAGCCCATCATGACGATCACGCGCTCGGCATCGGGGGCGCCGACGTAGTCGAAGAGGTGGTAATGGCGACCGACGAGGGAGGCGAACTTGTCCATGGTCCTCTGGACGATCTCGGGGGCTTTGTCGTAGTAGGGGTTGCAGGCTTCCCGGGCCTGGAAGAAGACGTCCGGGTTCTGGGCGGTGCCGCGGATGACCGGCCGGTCGGGATTGAGCCCGCGGGCCCGGTGGGCCTGGACGAGGTCTTCGTCGATCATCGCGCGGATGTCTTCGTCGGTGAGCATCTCGACCTTGCTGACTTCGTGGGAGGTCCGGAATCCGTCGAAGAAGTGGATGAAGGGCACCCGGGCCTCCAGGGTCGCCGCCTGGGCGATGAGGGCCATGTCCATGACTTCCTGCACGGAGTTGGAGGAAAGCAGCGCGAAGCCGGAAGCCCGGCAGGCCATGACGTCGCTGTGGTCGCCGAAGATGGAGAGGGCGTGGGTGGCAACGGTGCGGGCCGCCACGTGGAAGACGGTGCTGGTCAGCTCCCCGGCGATCTTGTAGAGGTTCGGGATCATGAGGAACAGTCCCTGGGAGGCGGTGAACGTGGTGGTGAGGGCTCCTGCCGTCAGCGCCCCGTGGACCGCGCCGGAAGCGCCGCCCTCGGACTGGAGCTCGGACACGAGCGGTACCGTTCCCCAGATGTTGGTGATTCCCTTTGCGGACCATTCGTCCGCCCATTCACCCATCGGAGAGGATGGGGTGATCGGGTAGATGGCGATGACCTCGTTGGTCTTGTGCGCCACGTACGCCGCTGCTTCGTTGCCGTCAAGCGTATGCATCGGCCTTGCCATTGAACCGGACCTCCTTTGGGAGCCGTGCTCCCCTGTTTTTCAAATCGGTCTCCAACCGGGACCGGATTGCTCCACGAAATCCTGCGTTTTGTGGACGATATACTCCAAGCCGTTCCATGGTACCACAATTTTCCAAAAATACGGGAGCGTGTCAACTTTTCCTTTCGGGAAGAAGCAGGAAAACAGCCCCCACCGTTTTCGTGAGGGCTGCAGCTGCAGTCCGAGGGGCGCCGTGTTCCTACGTGCTTGCGGAGAAGGTCCCGGTCAGCCTGCTTTCCTCCAGGACGTGGCCGTCGACGGCCTTCATGAGGTCGTAGCGCTCCGAACCGGGGGGCAGTTCCAGGACGGTGTCCAGGGCCATCAGGCGGAAGGTGTAGCGGTGTACTCCCGATGGAGGGCAGGGACCTCCGTACCCGATCTTGCCGAAGTCGTTCAATCCCTGGCGCGTTCCGTCGGGAAGCTGGGGGGAAGGCGGGATTCCCTGGCCGAGGCCGGAAGCCGAGAAGGGAATGTTCCAGGCGATCCAGTGGACCCATCCCCGGGCGTCGGGATCCTCGACGAGGAGCGCAAAGCTTCGCGTGCCGGGAGGGGACAGGGTCCACACCAGGGGAGGAGAGACGTTCCCCTTCCTGTAGCCGCAAACGGCCGGGATTGGGCCTCCCTCGTCGAAGGCGGGACTGCGAAGCGTCATGTTTCCACGCATGGGCGATCACCTCCAGGGGTGTTCGCCCCTATTGTCCTGCTAAACTAAAGATATTTCAAGAGCCCTGTAATTTTATCCAGTTCATTAATTCCCCGGATGTCTGTTTCCAGGAACGGGATTTCGGTGATGGGCAGCGTCGAGAATGTTTCCCGGATCTGCTTCAAGTACCCCTGCTGCGCCTGCCGGTGCCGCTCCATGAATTCGCCGGCTCCTTCGGGGATCACGCGGTTCACGAGGATTCCCCCGATGGGGATGCCGTACTTCGTCAGCAGCCGGATGGCCCGTTCCGTCTCGAGGATCGGCAGCTTCTCGGCGTTCAGGACGAAATAGAAGGCGCAGAGGGCCGGGTCGGTCAGGATGCGCCGTGCCGTTTCGAACTTCTCCTTCCTCTTTCCCAGGATTTCCGTGATGGGGTCGGTCTCCAGCTTCTGCCGAACTTCCCGGTCGTACTTGGCGACCATGCTCATCAGCTCGACGGCCCGTGCGCGCTTTTCGAGCAGGTGTTCGAGCCAGGCCCCCAGGATCTCCGGCAGGGTCAGAAGCCTCAGGGTGTGCCCCGTCGGTGCGGTGTCGAAAACGATCGCCTCGTAGGGGGCGTTCAGTTGTTCCATCAGTTCGATGAACTTGTCGAAAATGGCAGCCTCCTCGGCTCCCGGGGAGCTGTAGGCGATCTCGATCTGGCGCTTGATCTCGTCCACGATGACGGGGCTGACGATGTGGAGCATTTTCTCCTGGATCCCCTTCATGTACTTCTGGGCCTCGGTTTCCGCGTCGATCTCGATGGCCCAGAGGTTCGGGGCGATCAGGCCGATCTCCTCGCCGATGGCGGTGTCGAACGCGTCGGCCAGGGAATGGGCCGGGTCCGTGGAAACCACGAGGGTGCGGATCCCTTCCTCCGCGAGGGCGAGGGCACGGGCGGCAGCACAGGTCGTCTTTCCCGTGCCTCCCTTGCCGCCGAAGAAACTGAAGGGGCGAAAGGCGGGTTTCGTCATGGGGGCCTCCTTAGCCAAAATCGTACTGGCCGGCCTTTTCGGCCACGATGGTCTTGCGGTTCTGCATGCGCCGTTCCCACGGCACGAGTTCTTCGGCCACGTAGGGCAGAAGTTCGAGCGTGTAATAGGAGATGGGGTTCGGGATCCCGAGGAAATCCCCGAACAGCAGCAGCATCAGGTTGTCGTTGATGTCGAAGGCTTCCTTGCGGATCGCCTGCGTGCCGATCTCGACGAAGGACCCGAACAGCATCCCCGAGACCCATTCCTTCAGGCTCTCCAGCACGGACTGTTCCTTTTCGGCTTCGTTCCCGTTCTCCGGCATGTCGATCCTTCCTTCCAGAAAATCCCTACATCGAATTCTACTCCAAAACAACTCCCGCTGAGTTGAACGAGACGGCCCTGACCCCCATAATGGGGACACATCCGAAAACGGAGAGAGGGATTGCGCTTGAAGGGAAGAAGGAGTTCCGTGGCGGCCCGCCTGGGCTGCATGAGGCAGTTCATGCTGCTGGCGATCCTGTGGGGCCTTTTCGTCGCGTTCAACACCGTGACCCGCATGTTCGCCCCCAGCCTGGAACTGCGGCTGGGCCAGATCAGCGTCATGTCTTTCGCCGTTTCGGCCGCCGAGCTTTTTGCCGCCTGGTGGATCGGCCTCAGGGCCACGAACGCCCTCATGAACTCCATGATCGACCGTGCCGTGGCCCGCGAGGAAGAAAGGGCACGGCTCGAGGCCGAAGAGGCAAAGGCTACCGCTCCCGCGGGGACCGCCAAAACGGAATAACCGCTCCCCCGTCCGCGAGCACCGGCTTCCAGAGGAACATCCAGGCACCTGCGGCTCCCAGGAGCATAAAAGCGGCGAAGCCGCCGAACGCCGCGGCGTTGCCGAAAACGGGGCTGAGCAGCCCGAAAACGAAGGGCGTCACGGCCCACCCCGAGTCCATGGCAAACCACACCATGGCGGTCGCCTTCGGCCGGAGGCGCTCGGGCGTCATGTCGCCCACCATGGCCAGGTGGGCGGGAAAGCCCATGCCGACCCCCAGCCCGAACATCGCCCCGCAAAGCGCGGCTCCCGCGTTGGAACGCACCAGGCTCAGGAGCGCCATGGCAAGGGCCATGAGGCCAAAGCTCGGTGCGGCGATCCGGGGGCGAGGGATCCGGTCAACGAAGTGCAGGGTGGCGATGCGGACCGCCAGGGCGGCGACGGCGCTCGAAACGAGGAAGGCGGAAGGCACCAGTCCCTGGGGAACGAGGAGGGCGCCGACGCAGAGGACCATGGAATCGGTCAGGGAAAGCAGGAACATGGAGCCCAGCAGCGCCCTGACCGGGGCCAGGGAGAACAGCTCCCGGTAGGACCCCCAGGCCTCCTTCCGGGAGGCGCCCCTGGCGAGCGAAACCTTTCCGAAGGAGATCCCGAGCGCGGCGCAGAAGAGGGCCATGAGGGGGGAAAGGGAAAGGTAGGCCGCGATGTGCCCGTGACGGATCAGCCAGTCCGCCAGGGGGATGACGGAAACGTGGGGAACCATGGACCCGGCGGTCATCAGGGCAAAGGCGAAGCCGCGCCTCTCGGGCGGGACGAAGAGGTTCTGGTAGGCCGTGAAGGCCACGATGAACGCGCTGTAGCCCAGGCCCATGAGGATCCGGCAGGCGAAGACGAGGGAAAGGTTCGCCCCGGCAAGGGCGATCCCGACGCTTCCGGCGAAGGCGACGAGGGCCGATCCCACGAGGGTCGGGCGCAGCCCGAACCCTTCCACGAGCCAGCCTCCCGCCGGGCGGAAGACGGTGGTCGCCACGTAGAAGAGGCTGACCGCCACGCCGGCGGCCTGGGGAGAAACGCCCCTGGACCCCAGGAGGTTCGCCAGGAAGTAGTAGACGTTCGAGTAGGCAAAGATGCCGAAGGCGGCTGCGATGAGGAGGGAGAGCCTCCGGCCGAACCCGCTCATGGCAGGGCCTCGATGCAGACGGCGGTGCGGTCCGCGTCGCGGAGCAGGAAGCCGCCTCCCTCGGCCGAAGGCTCTGCAGGGTAGCCGGACTGCAGGGTTCGGTTCTTCAGGCTTTCCACGTCCTCCTGGCAGGGGAGGATCAGGGAAAACCTCCTCAGGCCCGCCGTCTCCGGGGCCGGGGGGGGCGCGTTCCGGCTGTCCCAGATGTTCGTCCCGATGTGGTGGTGGTAGTCGCCCGCGGCGAAAAAGAGGGCCCCCGGATAGTTCTTTTGGGTCACGGACAGCCCCAGGTGTCCGAAGTAGAAAGCTTTTGCCTTGTCGAGGTTCGAGACGCGAAGGTGCACGTGCCCCACGCAGGACCCCTCCGGCATTCCCCTCCACCCTCCTTCGGCATTGGCCAGCAGGCGGCGGCTCTCGATGGGTTTAGTGACCATCACGAGCTGCCCTCTCGAGAAGGTCCAGGCCTCCCGGGGGCGGTCGACGGAGAACTCCGCGCCGATCCCGTCGGGAGCTTCCAGGTACAGGGCCTCGCTGACCCCGTGGTCGCTCAGGCCCTCGATCGGCTTTCCTGCTTCGGCGACGTGCCGAAGCAGCCTTCCCAGGTCACCTCTCGACGGGAGGCGGAAGGCCACGTGGTAAAGGCCTGTTCTCGAGGGATCCAGGGGAAGCCGAGAGTCTTCCCGGAGAGCCACCAGCCATTCGCCGCCCTCCTGCGGGTAAAGCAGGGCGGCCTTTTCCCTTCCCGGAAACTCGGTACGGAACCCGAGCAGGTCTTTCCAGAACGAGAGGGACTCCTCCAGGTTCGTGACTCCGAGCACCACGTGTCCGATTCGGGTCTTGTCGGGGATACGGAAAGCAGCCATGGGAAACGACCTCCAGTTTGGATTTTCTCCTGACAGTTTACAACGTAACAAAAGTTGTGCCGAGACCTTAACCCGGCTGTTACCGTCTGGAATTTATAAATAGCCGGAAAGAAGCGAATCCCACAAGGAGGTCGAAAGTTGATGAGGTCCTATCGTTTCTTGCGTGTCCCATTCCTCTTGATCCTGGCGGCGGTCCTGGTTTTCGCAACGGTCGGCGGGGCTTTTGCGGAAACCGTCAACAACTGGTCCGGAAAACCGGCCAAGTACGTTTTCCTCTTCATCGGGGACGGCATGGGGATGCCCCAGATCAACGCGGCGGAGGCCACCCTCCAGGCAAAGTCCGGCTCGAAGAAGCCCGGAGTGGAGCGCCTTTCCCTCAGCACCCTGCCGGTGCAGGGGATGACCACGACTTATTCCGCGAACTCCTACATCACCGATTCCGCCCCGGCAGCAACGGCACTTGCCTCCGGCTACAAGACCGACAACGGGGTCATCGGCATGGATCCCACGAAGCGCGTCCGTTTCAAATCGATCGCTGAGATGGCCCACGAAAAAGGGCTGAAAGTCGGCATCATTACCAGCGTTTCCCTCGACCATGCCACGCCGGCGTCCTTTTACGCCCACCAGCCTTCTCGCAAGGACTACTACGAGATCTCGAAACAGCTTGCGGACTCCGGGTTCGATTATTTCGCCGGCGGCGGTTTCGTCCAACCCACGGGCAAGAAGAAGGACAAGCCCAGCAGTATCGAGTACGCGAAGTCGAAGGGGTACCTATTCGTCAACAGCAAGCGGGATTTCCTCAACCTGAAAAAGGGAACGAGCCGGGTCCTCGTCTTCAACCCCGACCTTGACAAAGACGCCGCGATGCCCTACGCCATGGACCGGAACGGAGGCGACATGTCCCTTGCCGAGTTGACCGAGAAGGGCATCGAGTTGCTGGATAATCCCAGGGGCTTCTTCATGATGGTGGAAGGCGGCAAGATCGACTGGGCCTGCCACGCCAACGACGCGGCCGCTTCCATCCGGGATACCCTGGCTTTTGACGAGGCTGTTCGGAAAGCCCTGGCCTTCGCGGCAAAGCATCCGGGCGAAACACTTGTCGTCGTAACCGGAGACCACGAATGCGGCGGCATGACCCTCGGCTTTGCCGGAACCCGGTACGACAGTTTCTTCGAAAAACTCCTGGCCCAGAAAGGCTCCTACCAGGCCTTCGACGCGAAGTTCGCCGCTTACAAGAAGGGACACACTTCCGCAAACGGGAAGCTTGAGGACGTCCTTCCCCTGGTGGAGTCGTTCTTCGGCCTGAAGAAGCTGGACGGGGCTCGCATGAAAACGGTGGAAAAACTCGCGGCGTTGGGCGATCGGACGTCCAGGGACGAGCTGGCGCTTGCCCTTTCCCCGAGAGAGCTGAAGGCCCTCGAAGAAGCCTTGAAGGCCAGCCTTGCCGGCGAGCAGGTCAAGGCGAAGGACGAGAACACCTACCTCATCTACGGCGGCTACGAACCCTTCACCATCGCCCTGACCCATATCCTGAACAACAAGGCGGGAATCGGCTGGACTTCATACTCGCATACCGGTGTCCCGGTTCCCGTGTTCGTGGCCGGCCAGGGACAGGAGATTTTCAACGGCTACTACGACAACACCGATGTGGCCCGAAAGATGATGGCCGTGATGGGTTTCAATCCTGCCTTTGCTTCGAGGTAGGGATTAAGCGTTCCTCCAGCTTCGGGGCGGGGCAGGTTTCTACGAGACTTGCCCCGCCCATCCGATTTCCAGGAAGTGAAAACGATGAAAGACAAATATCATGCAATTCTTGCCCTCCTTCTTTCCCTGGCCAGCCTGTTGCTCTTTCTCCTTCCCAGCGGTTTCGAACGCAAGGACGCAACCTTCTCGACCCGGGCAAAAGGAGTTGTCCTCGAGGTGGACGACTCCCGGATTTTCCGGTTCGGCATCGTCAGGGAAGGGGTGCAGGAAGTGAAGCTTCGAATCCTCCGGGGACCCTACAAGGGGCTCGAGGTGGAAGCCTCCAACCAGCTCATCGGGAAGATGGAACTCGACAAGCTTTTCGCTCCCGGGGACAAGGCCCTCGTGGTCCTCGACCTGAACGGGGACCGGGTCGTTCACGCGAACGTCGTTGACCACTATCGCCTTGACACGGAGTTGCTTCTTTTTGGGCTTTTCTCGGTCCTCCTCGTGGCTTTCGCCGGCTGGACCGGCCTTTCAGCGCTCCTTTCCTTCGTCTTTTCGGCCCTGGTCATATGGAAGATTCTTTTGCCGGGTTTCCTGAAGGGAATGGATCCCCTACGCTGACCTTCGCGGTCGTGGGCCTCCTGACCGCGGTCATCATCTTCCTGGTCGCAGGACCGACGAGGAAGGGGCTCACGGCCTTCGGCGGTGCCATGGCGGGCCTCGCGGTCACGGCCGTCCTTTCCGTCGTTTTCGGGCAGGCTTTCCGGATCCACGGCGCCGTGAAGCCCTTCTCGGAGACCCTTCTGTATTGCGGTTTTCCCGACCTTGACCTGGGCAAGGTCTTTCTCGGCGGCATATTCCTTGCTGCCTCCGGGGCCGTCATGGATCTGGCCATGGACATTGCGGCCGCTATGGATGAGATGAAGCAACGTCACCCCGGGCTCACCGCGGCGCAGGCCGTCGCCTCGGGCCTGGCTGTCGGGAGGTCCGTCATCGGCACCATGACCACGACGCTCCTGCTGGCCTATTCGGGCGGTTTCAGCGCGATGCTCATGGTCTTCATCGCCCAGGGGACTCCCATCGAGAACGTCCTCAACCTCCAGTACGTCGCTTCCGAGATCCTCCACACCCTGGTCGGAAGCTTTGGCCTCGTCACCGTGGCTCCGCTCACGGCGCTTTTGGGCGGGTGGGTCTATTTCGGAAGGAGAAACGCGTTGAAATAGGAAGTTTATCAAGTTCCCTCCCGGAGATAAAATTAGAACCAAAAATGTCCCCTCCAGAGGGGACCTAAGGGGGGGGCGCCTTGCTGCTTGAAAGGGAACGCAGGCAGGTCGCGGAATACGGGCGGATGCTGCTGATGGAGGGCTTGACAAAGGGGACGTCGGGGAACCTCAGCGTTATTGACCGAAACCGCCAGCTGGTGGCCATCAAGCCCAGCGCGGTCGAGTACCTCGAAGCCCTTCCGGAGGACGTCGCGGTAGTGGACCTTGAGGGGCGGCAGGTCGAAGGCCCCTGGAAACCCTCCAGCGAAATGCCGATGCACCTGGCCCTTTACAGGGAAAGGCCGGACATCGGGGCGGTGATCCACACTCATTCCCCCTTCGCGACGACCTTTGCCTGCCTGGAGCGGGAAATCCCCCCGGTCCACTACCTCGTTGCAATCGCCGGTCCCCAGGTCCCTTGCGTCCCCTACGCCCCCTTCGGCAGCGATGCCCTGGCCGAAAGCGCCGCGGAAGGCATCGGGTGCGGAAAGGCGCTCCTGCTCGCGCACCACGGGCTGGTGACCGTGGGAGCTGATTTGGCGGAGGCCTTTTCCGTGGCCCAGGCCGTTGAATTCGTCGCTGAGATCGCCTGGAGGGTTTCCTGCGTGGCGATGCCCCCGGTGCTCTCGTCGGAGCAGCTAGAGGACGCCTTGAGGCGGATGTCCGGGTATGGCCGGTCCACCCGGGCAGGGGAGGAAGACTCCTGATGGAAGGCTCCCCGGGCAACGCCGAAATCGCTTCCCTGTTCGAACGGATCGCGGATTTGCTGGAAATCCGCGGGGAAAACGTCTTCAAGGTGAACGCCTACCGGAGAGCCGCCGAGAACATCCGGGAAACGGGGAGGCCCCTGTCCGAAATCCGGGCCGAAGGAACCCTGCGCCAGGTCCCTGGGGTCGGCCAGGCCATCGCTGAAAAAATCGAGGAAATCCTTGACACGGGAAAGCTTGGCTTTTACGAGCGCCTCCGGGAAGAAGTCCCCGAAAGCCTGCTGGACCTTTTGGAAGTTCCGGACATGGGGCCGAAGCGGGTGGGGCTGATCTGGAAAAGCCTGGGGGTGACCGACCTCGCAGGTTTGGCGGCGGCCGCCGCCGACGGGCGCCTGAAAGAATTGCCCGGCCTTGGCGAGAAGTCGGAGGCGAAGATCAGGAAGGGCCTGGAGGACCTGGCCTCCCGGAAGATCGCGGTGCGGACTCCCCTGGGTGCGGCCTGGCAACTGGCCGAAGAGGTCCGGGAAATCCTTCTCGGGGTTCCTGGAGTGCAGCGCCTCGAAGCCGGCGGGTCCCTCAGGAGGATGAAGGAAACGGTGGGGGATCTCGATTTCCTGACGGCCGCCGCGGATGCCGGTCCCGTCATGGACCGGCTGGCGGAAAGCCCTCTGGTGGAGGAGGTCCTTCTGCGGGGACCGACGAAGATGAGCGTCCGGTTCCGCGGGGGCATGCAGGGAGACCTCCGGGTGGTAGAGCGGGCCCGCTGGGGGACCGCCTGGCAGTACTTTACCGGTAGCCAGGCCCACAACGTGCTGCTTCGCGAGCTCGCCCTGAAAAAGGGGTACAGCCTGAGCGAGTATGCCCTGAAGCGGGAGGACGGAAGCGAACTCCTCTGCGCGGAGGAGGAAGAAGTCTACGGGGCCCTGGGGATGCCCTGGATCCCGCCGGAGATGAGGGAAGGGCGGGGGGAGATCGAGGCGGCTCTGAAGGGGAGGCTCCCCCGCCTGCTCGAGAAATCCGACCTGAAGGGGGATCTCCAGAGCCACACCACGGCAAGCGACGGCAGGGCGGCCCTGGAGGAAATGGCCCGATCCGCAAGGGAAAGGGGCCTGGAATATCTCGCCGTTACCGATCATTCCCAGGGGTTGGCCGTAGCCGGGGGACTCTCCCGGGAAGAACTGCTCGCCCAGTGCAGGGAAATCCGTGCTCTTCAGGGTTCGTTTTCGGGGGGATTCCGCCTCCTTTGCGGAACGGAGGTGGAGGTCCGGTCGGACGGGAGCCTCGACTTTCCCGACGAGATCCTGGAGAAGATGGATCTCGTCGTCGCTGCGGTACACTCCGCCCTGTCGGGCGACCGGCAAAAGGTCACCGGCCGCTTCCTCTCGGCGGTGCGGCACCCCTTTGTCCACGTCCTGGCCCACCCCACGGGCCGCCTCCTGGCGGGAAAAGGGAGAGCCGGGGCCGACGCGGACTGGGACCGCGTCTTTTCGGAAGCGGCCGCGACGGGAACGGCCCTGGAGATCAACGCCTCCCCCATGCGGCTGGACCTTCCCGATGCCCTCGCGAGGAGGGCGCTCGAACTGGGGTGCCTATTCGCCGTGAACACCGACGCCCATGCGCCGGAACAGTTCGACTTCCTGCGCTTTGGAGTGGCGGTGGCCCGCAGGGCCTGGATTCCCCCGGAACGCGTGGTCAACACCTGGGAAGCCGACCGCCTGCTCGAATGGGCCCGGGAAAAGCCCGCGAGGATCGCCTCCCTTGGCCTCTGAACGCTTCCGGGCAGCTCCCCGGGCAAACCTGCGCCGGGGTTCCTTCCTGCGCCGCCTGAACCGTTTCGTCGTGGAAGCCGAGTCGGAGGGACGGACGGTGCTGGCCCACCTGCCGAACCCCGGACGGCTCTGGGAGATCCTTTTCCCGGGCACGGAACTGGCCCTTCTTTCCACCCCCCGCAGCCCGAAGCTGGCCTGCAAGGCCGTCGCGGCCCGCCGGAACGGACACTGGGTCTGCCTCGACACGATCCGCGCGAACGCCCTGGCGCGGCACCTTCTCGAGCGGGAGGCCGTCCCCGGGCTCGAAGGGTGGAAGGTCCGGTCCAGCGAGGTCACCGCCGGGAGCAGCCGCTTCGATTTCCTCCTGGGGCAGGGGCGCGGCCAACTGTTCCTGGAAGTGAAATCCTGCACGCTCTTCCAGGGGCCGATGGCCATGTTCCCCGATGCCGTGACGGAACGGGGGCGGCGTCACCTCCTCGAACTGGCGGCCCTGGGAGAGACCGGCGCCCGGGGAGCTGTGCTCTTGATCTCCCAGGGGCCCGAAAGCCGCTTCTTCCTGCCGGACTACCACACGGATCCGGCCTTTGCCCGTGCCTTCCTGGAAGTCCGCGGGAAGGTCGACTGTTTTGCCGTTTCCGTCGGGTGGGAAGAGGACCTGTCCCTGGCCTCCGGGGTCCGGCCGCTCGAAATCCCCTGGGATGTCCTCGAAAGGACGGATTTCGACGCGGGGGCGTGGCTTTTGGTCCTGGAGGGAAGGGAAAATCCGCCGGATCTCCCCTTTTCCGTGGCGGTCGGCGCGGAGGAGTCCGGCCTGGACCGGAAGATGAAGTCTTTGGCCCGTGAATACGGGGCTTCGGCGGTGAAGGTCCTGCCCGTCCGGGGCTACCGGGACGGGGCGGCTCTCCTCGAGCAGGCCCTGGTTCCTTCAGCCGACGATTGGGAAAGAAGGACCGGGCCGAACGGAGGCGGCTTGCTCCGGTTCAGCCGGAACCCCCTTTCCGTTCCGGCTTTCGTCGAAACCCTCCTGGACTTTCGACTGGTCCTTCAACCCCTGGGGAAGATGCCTTAAAATAACCCGGAACAAGTCAAAAAACGCCTTGAACATTTAGGCACCATTGGTCCGACTGTTGAACAATCCACCCCGGGGGAGGCAAAACGCCGTGAACCGCTCCAGGATCCTCATCGGCCTCAACGCGTCCGTCTTCGTCATGATGCTGGGTGTCGGGCTTATCGTGGCCATCCTGCCGGGAAAGATCCTGGCCCTCACGGGAAACCCCGCCCTGGTCGGGATGCTGGCGTCCACCTTCGCGGCTTCCTACATCCTTCTCCAGGTTCCCGTGGGAAACCTGGCCGACCGGTGGGGATTCCGCCCGTTCCTTCTCGGGGGGTACGTCCTCTGCGCCTTCGTGGGTTTGGGGTATGCCCTCGCCCCCACGGCGGCCCCGATTTTCGCCGGGCGAGTCTTCCAGGGAGTGGGAGAGGCTCCCGTTTGGGCTCTCGGACCCGCCGTGCTTTCCATCGCCTACCCGGAGAAGAAGGGCACGGTCATCGGGTTCTACAACGCTGCCAGCCACCTCGGGCTCACGTTCGGCCCTCTTTTGGGGGTGCTTCTGGCCGGCCGGTGGACCGGCAACGAGCCGTTCCTTTTCTATGCCGCGACTTGTGCTGTCGGAGCGGGTATCGTCGGGATTTCCCTCGGCAGGGTGAGGCCCGACCCGAACCAGCTCCGGGCCCGGCTCAACATGCAGACCCTCGGGGCCCTGACCCGGGAAACCGGGGTCCTGAAGGCGTTCGTCGGCATCGCCCTGCACGGGGTGGCCTACGGGGTCGTCCTCACCGTCATTCCGGCCTACGTCATCGGTTTCCGGCATTTTTCCCAGGACGCGGTGAACGTGTATTTTTCGCTCTTCTACATCACGGTGTGCGCGTCCCAGTTCCTGACGGGTCCCTGGTCCGACCGCAGGGGGCGCCGCCCCCTGATGGTGGCGGGGCTTGCCCTCACGGCCGCGGGGGTGACCGCGATCCCGTTTCTGCCCAGGCCCTGGATTTTCGGGGCCTTTGCCCTCCTGAGCTTCGGCCTCGGAACCTTCTACCTTTCGTCGATGGCGTTTCTCAACGAAACGGTCCCCGATACCCTCAAGGGGACGATTTCCGGGGCCTACTTCCTCTTCTGGGGCATAGGCAACTTCGCCGGCCCGCCGATCATCGGGCTGGTGGCGCAAACCCTGGGTCAGAACGCGGCTTTCGCGTTTTTCGCCGCATTGCTGGCGGGCCAGGCGGTCTTGCTCGCCATGAATCGAAAGAAGGAGGCGTGAAAAAGATGGAAAGATCCGTCGCGAGGCTTTTCGAGCCGGTGGAGGCCGGCGGCATCGGCTTTCGCAACCGGTTTCTCCGGTCGGCCACCTGGCTGGCCGGCTGCACGGAGGAATCCGGCGAGGTGACCGGGCCGCTCTTGTCCCGCTACGCCGAACTGGCCGCCGGTGGTGTCGGGGGAATCATTTCGGGCTACGCCAACATTTCCGCGGACGGGCGGGCCCAGGTTCGCCAGATGAACGTGAACACCGACGAACGGATCCGGGACGTGAGAAAACTGGCAGACACCGTCCAGCCGAAGGGAGCCCGGCTGATCGTTCAGATCGCCCACGGGGGAGCCGTCAGCAACCCGGCCGCCGTGCGGCAGGGGAGCATCAAGGGGCCCTCGGCGATGGAAAAGGACCCCGTGTTCGGCAACCGGGTCGAGGAACTGTCGGAGTCGGACATCGAACGGATCGTCCGGGACTTCGGGGCGGCCGCGCGCCGCGTGAAGGAGGGCGGGGCCGACGGCGTCCAGCTGCACGGGGCCCACGGGTACCTGCTGATGCAGTTTTTGTCGACCGTTTTCAACCGGCGGACGGACAAGTGGGGAGGGGATTTCGAATCCCGGTCGGCGATCCTCCTGGCGGTGCAGGAAGAGGTTCGGTCCTGCGTGGGGCCGGATTTCCCGGTCTGGTGGAAACTGAGCGTTTCCGAGGAACGGGACGGCGGGTACACGGCCGAGGAGGGGGCCCGGCTGGCGGAGAGGCTCGTCGAGCGGGGAGCGAACGGCATCGAGGTTTCGGGCGGAGCCCGCTACGTGGGCGTCGAGCGGTCGAATTCGCGTCTCGGGACCCGGGCAGGGGTCGACGAAGGATACTTCGCGGCCCACGCCGCCCTGGTGAAATCCCGGGTCGGGCAGCGGGCGGCCGTCGCGCTGGTGGGAGGCCTGAAGAGCCCCCACACGGTGGCCCGTTTCCTGGAGGAAGGGGTGGCCGACCTCTTCTCCCTCTGCCGCCCCCTGATCGCCGAAAGCGATCTCGTGAACCGCTGGGCGGAAGGGGACCTGAGACCCGCCGAGTGCATTTCCTGCAACGCCTGTTTCAAGACGGTGCAGGAGGGGATCATCCATTGCCCGGTGATGAAGCAGCTGCACGAGGGAGCCTGGGAACCGCTTCCGGAATGCTAGAATAAGCGGCGTGAACCGCCCTCGGAGAGGAGAGGAAGCTCTTGCTCGCGCACTTTTTCATCCCCTTGGTCAGCACGGCGTTTTTGTTTTCCCTTGCCTACGTCAGGCTCGTCATGCCCGTCGTGAAGGCGGCCAGGGAGGCGTTCGGCCTGGAAGGGGAGAGATCTTCCTCCTGGTTCGGGAAGGTCGTCCAGTTCCTGTTCGTCTCTGCGGAGACCTACATCCAGGGAGGATGGTCCGCCTACTGCGCGACCGTCACCATCCTGGCGATGCACAACTATTCGGCGGGGCACCGGTGGTTTTTCTACCTCTTCGCCTTCGCCCTCTGCGAGGGGGTACTGGGCTACATCGCCCGGAAGGAACCCGCCGAGAGCTTCCTGCTGACCCTGCGGTCCGTCCTGCCGATGGGCGCTTTCGTGGTGTTCATCATGCGCATGCCGTTCATGCTATCCCTTTACGGGTGGCTGGCGCACGTGGTTTCGAAAGGCGCCCTCTAGGAAAAGCGGCGGGAGAAAGAGGTGTCGGTGGCCGGTTCGCGTTCCTGCGAGCCGGCCTTTCGCTTCCCGAAACCCAGCAGGAGGACCGCGGCGATGATGAGCAGCCCCCCCCGAACGACCTCCGGGGAAGGGACCTCGTCGAAAAGAAGCCAGGCCCAGCCTGCCGCGAAGGCGATCTCGCTCATGGAAACGATGGAGGCCACGCTTCCCGGAATGAAGCGGAGGGAGGCCATGAGGAGCCCGTAGACGCCGAGAGTGCAGACCAGCGCCAGGACGACCAGCGAGAACAGGCCCGCGGCGTTCGTGTGCAGCAGCGTCCGGGCCTCTCCCGTGGCGACGGCGGTTGCCGAAACGACCAAAAGCCCCCAGATGAACGCCTGGACGTAGGTCTTGAAGGGGTCCCGCTGCCCGATGCCCCACCGGCCGCTCAGGATGTAGCAGGCATATCCCATCCCCCCCGCCACGGCGCAAAGGGTGCCGAACAGGTCCGGCCGGCTGCCGCTGACGCCGCCCACCGCGACCCAGGTCCCTGCCAACGCCAGCAGCAGGCAGGCCGCCTGGAGGGGCGTAACGGGTTCCTTCCAGAAAATCCGGGCCGCGATCATCACCCAGAAGGGAGCCAGGTAGAAGAGCATCATCGCCAGTCCGACGGGGATGCGGACGAACGCGATGTTCGTGGCGACGTAGGTCACCCCGATCCCGACGGCCCCGTTCAGCACGTGCCACGGCAGTTCCCCTGGGTCCGGGCGGAGGGCTTCCTTGCGGAAGGAGGCCGCGAAGGCCAGGATGACGGCGGTGGAAATCAGGAGGCGGGCGGCGTTGATCGAGAGGGGGGTCAAACCCGCCTGGAAGGCGAAACGCTCGACGGGGCCCGTCGCCCCGCCGAAAAGACCCACCAGGAGAACGAGAACGATGCCCAGGAGGTGGCCTTTCATGGCAGGCGGTCGGTCTCGCCTTCGAGGGGCTCCAGGTCCTTCCGGCTGAGGTCCTCCGTGGCCTGAAGGATGTGCCGGTCCATCAGGCGGACCGCTTCCTCGGCGTCGCGGGCCCGCAGGGCGGCGAGGATGGCCCGGTGCTCCTCAAGGCTCGGGTTCGTGTCGAAATCGAAAAAGCTTTCGAAAAAGACCATGTAGACGAACGTCCGGGCCAGGTAGTTCTCGATCGTGTCCGCCAGGGCGAGGTTCCCGCTGGCCTCGGCGATGATCCGGTGAAAGGCGTTGTTGACCTCGATGTATGCCTCCAGGTCCCGTTCGGCGAACACGCCGACCTCCTCCTCGATCTTCTCCTCCAGGCGGGCCAGCTGGACGGCCGTGATGCGCGCGGCAGCCCGGCGGACCGCCAGGCATTCCAGGGCATTGCGGACCTCGTAGGTGTCCAGCATCTCCTGCCTCGTCGGGGTCACGACCCGGGCTCCCACGTTGGGCATCAGCGTCACCAGTCCCTCGTTGGCCAGGCGCCGGAGAGCCTCCCGGACGGGTGTGCGGCTGACGTTCAGCTGTTCCGCGAGGAGCACCTCCGGGAGGCGCTGCCCCGGTTTCAGCTGCTTGGAGAAGATCATGTGCAGAAGCTGGCGGTAGACCGCTTCCGCGGACGTCGAGTAAATTTCGGGACCCTTCACGCGAGTTCCCCCTCCTGCCGGTGTAACATCCCTTCCCATCATACCGTAACGGAAAAGGGATCCGACGTTTCCAGCAGCAACGGTTCCCCGAGATCCCCGCTCCTGTCCCAGGTCAGGAGTCCTCCCGCGAAGGTGCCCAGGACGGTGACCTCGTGGAGGTCCTCCGCGGGGATGGCGAACGGGTCGCGGTCCAGGATGCAGAAATCCGCCGCCATGCCGGGGGCGATCCGGCCGATCCTCCTGTCCTGGCCGATGACCCGCCATGGGTTCACCGTGAAGAGGCGGAGGGCGGAATCGAGGCACAGCCGCTCCTCTTCCCTCCAGGACTGGCCGGAGCCGTCGACTTTTCGCCGGTTGACGGCCGCGTCCACGGAAACCCAGAGGTTCGCCGTGTCCACAGGGCCGTCGCTGGAACCCGTGAGCAAGAGTCCCAGGTTTTCCAGCGTTTTCCAGGCATAGGCGGTCCGGCTCCGCCCGGGGCCGAGGCGGAGGGGGGCCATGTCCATGTCGCTGACCGCCTGGATGGGCTGGATGTCGCACGCCGGGCGGATCCGGGCGAGGCGCTCGAAGGTGTCTTCCCGGGTCACGATCACGTGGTTGAGCCGGAAGGGGAAAGCCAGGGGGCTCTTCCTCCCGGCGTAGGGTTCGAAGGCGTCCAGTGCCTGGTCGATGGCAGCGTCGCCGATGGCGTGAACCTGGACCTGGATCCCCCGGCAAAAGGCTTCTTCGACGGCAGAGGCCAGGTCCGCGTCCTCCAGGTTCAGCCGGCCCCGGTGCCCCGGGGCGTCCGCGTAGTCTTCGGCCAGGGCGGCGCTTCGCCCGCCGAGGGATCCGTCGAGGAACAGCTTGAGGCCGCCGTAGCGGATCCAGTCGTTGCCGTAGCCGCTTCGGAAGAGGATGTTCGGCAGGGCGTCGTGGTAGGAAACGACCCGGAGGGGAAGAAGGCCGCGGTCGAAAAGCTCCTGGTAGAGGGAAAGGTCTTCTTCGAGCCCGTAGCTGGCGGCGCTGCAGGTGTGGACGCAGGTGGTCCCCCAGGAGGCCAGCTTCCTGCAGGCTTCCAGGACCGTTTCGGCGGAGAGGGCTTTCCCCTGCGATTCGCGGGCCATGGCGTCCGTGAGGGGCTGGACCTCGCTCTCCAGGAAGACTCCGGATTCCCGGAACAGGCGGGCCCGTTCCATGGCATGGCTGCCCGCCACGTGGACGTGGGCGCAGATCCGCCGGAGCAGCACGGGGTTCGAAAGCCCGAGGGCATCCACGTCCGCTCGGGTAGGCTTTCGAGCGTCGGGCCACCGGGTTTCGTCGAACCCCACCGCGTAGATCCAGTCGCCGGGACCGACCGAAGCCGCCCTTTCCCGGATCCGGCCGAACGCTTCCTCCAGGGAACTGCTGCCCTCCAGGCTGACCTCCCAGTTCTGCCGTGCCAGTCCGGCCAGGTGAACGTGGGCGTCGGTGAACCCGGGTACCACGCCCTCGCCTCCCAGCTCGATCCGGAATGCGTCCCTCGCCCTGGGATGGGCCTGGACCTCCTCCGCGGAACCGACCGCGGCGAAACGGTTTCCCACGACCAGCAGGCTCTCGGCGAAAGGCTGCGAATCCGTTCCTGTCCAGATTCGGGCCCCGGTGACGAGGATCGATTTCATGGTCTTCCCTCCAGGTAGAATACACGGTATACTATGAATCCAATTTATGCTAGACTACCTTCGACTTACCTGTTTGTCAATCAATCGAAAGAACCGGGAGGTGGATTCCCTTGGCACGGTACGAGGAACTGAGGGGAAAAAGGATCCTGGTGACGGGGGCTGCCAGCGGCATCGGGCTGGCGACCGCCATCCGCTTTGCGTCGGAGGGCTCGCGGGTGGCGATCCTCGACGTGAACCGCGGGGCATTGGAACAGGCCTTGGCGGAAAACCCGTCCTTCGAAGGCGGGCTGGTCGCCGACGTCAGCGACCCGGAATCGGTGTCGAAGGCCTTTGCCGAGCTGGACGGGCTCCTGGGGGGGATCGACGTTCTGGTGGCCAACGCGGGCATCAGCGTGCGGTCCGACTTCGTGGACATCACGCCCGAGCAATGGGACCGAGTGATGGGGGTGAACCTCCGGGGCGTCTTCCTCTGCTCCAGGGAGGCGGCCGTCCGGATGCTGGCCCAAAAAAGCGGGGTCATCCTCATGACCGCCTCCTCGAACGGCACGGAGGGGCACCGATGGTACGCCGACTACAACGCGTCCAAGGCCGGCGTGATCCTGCTGGCGAAGACCATGGCGCTGGAACTGGCGCCGACGGTTCGGGTCAACGCGGTCTGCCCGGGGTACGTGCTCACGCCGATGCAGAAGGCCGAGTACACGCCCGAGATGCTGGCGAAGGTCAACGAGGGAATCCCCATGAAACGGCACGCACAGCCGGAGGAGATCGCCGCCCTGTACGCGTTCCTGGCTTCCGACGACGCGGCGTACATCACGGGAGCCGATATCCGCATCGACGGGGGAGAAACCGCGGGCCTCTATTCCTAGGAGGCCTGGCGTCGAACGAAGAGGAGGGAGAAGAACGGATGGGATGCAGCTGTGAAGGGTTCAGCCTGGAGGGCCGGGTTGCGATCGTCACCGGCGCGGCCAGCGGGATCGGCCTGGGGTGCGCCCGTTTCCTGGCGGAGATGGGAGCCTCCGTGGCCCTTTTCGACGTGGACGAGGCGAAAGGGGCTGCGGCTGCCGCGGAAATCGGGCCCAGGGCCCGGTTCGTGAAGGTGGACGTCCGCTCGGAGGAAGAGTGCCGGAAGGCCGTGGCCGAGGTGAAGGACGCCTTCGGCCGAATCGACGCGCTGGTGAACTGCGCGGGGGTCATCCGCCGGAAGACGGTGGTGGACCTCACGGAAGAGGAGTGGGACCTCGTTTTGGACGTGGGGCTGAAGGGCATCTTCCTGGTCAGCAAGTACGTCGTGCCCGTCATGGCGGAGCAGGGAGGGGGCAGCATCGTCAACATCGGCTCCGGCTGGGGGGTCAAGGGCGGGCCAAGGGCTGTTGCCTACTGCGCCGCCAAGGGGGGGACCGTCAACATGACGCGGGCCATGGCGATCGACCACGGGCCGCAGAACATCCGGGTCAACTGCGTCTGCCCGGGCGACGTGGACACGCCGCTGCTCCGGGACGAGGGGCGCCAGCTGGGGATGGACCTTGAACAATGGCTTGCCGAAAGCGCAGACCGGCCGATCCACCGGGTCGGGCAGCCGATCGACATCGCCAAGGCCGTCTATTTCCTGGTGAGCGACCTGTCGCCGTGGGTCAGCGGGGCGGTCCTCGTGGTCGACGGCGGCGGAACGGCCTGATTGCCAAAGGGAGGAAGAAGGACATGTCGGAAAAATTCGTGCACCCCTATATCCCCAATTCGGTTCCCGAGGTCCAGGCCGAAATGCTGAAAAGCATCGGGGCGAAGGACATCGAGGAGTTTTTCGCGTGCATCCCGCAGGAGCTCCGTGTGAAAGGGCTGCTGGACCTGCCGAAACCGTTCCTTTCCGAGGCCGCCCTGAAGCGGCACGTGGATGGGATCCTCTCGAAGAACCGCACGAGCGGCGAGCTGCTGTGCTTCCTCGGGGGGGGCTGCTGGAACCACTACGTGCCGGCGGTCTGCGACGAGATCAACGGCCGAAGCGAGTTCCTGACCGCCTACGCCGGGGAGCCCTACGAGGACCACGGCCGCTTCCAGGCGTTGTTCGAGTACGAGAGCCTCATGGCGGAACTTCTGGACGTGGACGTCGTCAACGTCCCGACCTACGACGGCTCCCAGGCGGCCGGTACCGCCCTGCGGATGGCCGGGCGCATCACGAAGCGCGACGAGGTCCTCGTCGCCGGCACCACCTCGCCTGACCGCCTCTCGGCCATCAGGGGCTACCTGCACCCGGACATGAAGGTCACCCTCGTGGGTCATGACCCGAAGAGCGGCCTCATGGACAGGGACGACCTGGCTGCGAAAATGACCGACCGGACGGCGGCCGTCTTCTTCGAGAACCCCTCCTACCTGGGGTTCATCGAGACCCGGGGCCGGGAGATCGCCGATGCCGCCCACTCGAAGGGAGCCCTCTGCGTCGTCTACGCCGACCCGTCCTCCCTGGGCGTGCTCGCGCCCCCCAGCAACTACGGGGCGGACCTCACCTGCGGGGACATCCAGCCCCTGGGGATCCACATGTTCATGGGCGGCGGGCGGGGAGGATTCATCGGCGCCCCGGACGACGAGAAGTTCATCGAGGAATACCCGAGCCGCCTGTTCGGCATCGCCCCGACCACGCACAAGGAGTGGGGCTTCGGGGACGTGGCCTGGGAGCGGACCTCCTTTGCCAAGCGGGAGAACGCCAAGGAATTCGTCGGGACAGCGGCGGCTCTCTGGGGCATCACCGCGGCCGTGTACCTGGCCCTCATGGGACCCAGGGGGATGAAGGAACTGGGCGAGGCCTGCATGGGCCGGACCGCCTACGCGATGAAGAAGCTGGGGACGATCCGGGGCGTTCGGGTCCCCGCGATCGGCAGCTCCTTCTTCAAGGAGGTCCCCGTGAACTTCGACGGAACCGGAAAGACCGTGGGGGAGATCAACCAGGCGCTCCTGGAGAAGGGCATCTTCGGGGGCCACGACCTCTCCCGTGCCTTTCCTGCGCTGGGGCAGACGGCCCTCTACGCCTTCACCGAGGTCGTCACCCAGGACGACATCGATACCCTCGCCGAAGCCCTGGCCGAAGTGACCGCTCGGTAGGGCGAAGAGAAAGGGAGGAACAGAGATGGGTATGGACATGAAGGAAAAAATCCGCGATTTTCACCAGGCCCGCTGGGATGAGCCGATCATCTTCGAACTTTCCTCGCCCGGGGAAAGGGGCATCCTGGTCCCGGAAGGCGGGCCGGAGATCGAAGCCGCGGGTAGGGAGGCCCTGGATGCCCTCCCCGAGGGGATGCGCCGCGCCACGCCTCCCGCCCTGCCCGAGATGGGACAGATGAGGGTGCTCAAGCACTTCCTGCGGCTGAGCCAGGAGAACCTGGGGGCGGACCTCAACATCGACATCGGCCAGGGGACCTGCACCATGAAATACAGCCCGAAAGTCAACGACCGCCTGGCCGGCTCTCCGAAGGTGGCCGACCTCCACCCGCTCCAGGACGAAAGCACCCTGCAGGGAGCCCTGGAAATCATGTACAAAACCGAGCAGCTGCTCAAGTCGATCTCTGGGCTCGACCGCTTCTGCCTGCACCCGGGCGGCGGTTCCCAGGCCCTTTCCGGGATCGCGTCCATCATCCGGGCCTGGGTGGACGACAACGGCCTGAGGGATCAAAAGGACGAGATCATCACGACGATCTTCTCGCACCCCTCCAACCCCGCCGTGGCGAAGCTCAAGGGCTTCAAGGTCATCACGATCTATCCCGACCCCGTCACGGGGCGGCCCGATTTCGAGGCTTTCAAGGCGGCGGTTTCCGACCGGACGGCTGCCCTGATGATCACCAACCCCGAGGACATCGGGCTTTACAACGAGCGGATCCGGGAGTTCACCGACCTCGTCCATGCCCACGGGGGGATCTGCAGCTACGACCAGGCCAACGCCAACGGGATCCTTGGCATCACCCGGGCAAAGGAAGCCGGGTTCGACCTCTGCTTCTTCAACATCCACAAGACCTTCTCGTCTCCCCACGGGTGCGGCGGCCCCGGCTGCGGGGTCATCGGGGCGGCGGAACACCTGGCCTGCTACCTGCCCGTTCCGCTCGTGGGCTTCTGCGGGGAAACCGGGAAATACTTCCTGGACTACTCCGTTCCGAAGACCATCGGCAAGATGAAGGATTTCTACGGGGTCCTTCCGGCCGTGGTGCGCGCCTACGCCTGGATCATGAACCTGGGGGCCGAGGGGCTGCTCGAGGTGGCCCGGGTCGCCACGCTGAACAACAACTACGTGTTCCGGAAAATCCTGAAGATGAAGGGTGCCGGGGCACCGCCCTACGCCGAGGGCGAACACCGCATGGAGCAGGTCCGGTACAGCTTCCGGAAGCTCAAGGAAGACACCGGCCTCGGCATCGCCGACGTCCAGAACCGGATCTTCGATTACGCCGGGCACATCTGGACCAGCCACGAGCCGTTCATCGTCCCGGAGCCGTTCACCATCGAGCCCACGGAATCCTACTCGAAGGACGAGCTGGACGAGTACCTGGCCATCCTGGAGCGGATCGTCGAGGAAGCCTACACGAACCCGGATCTCCTTCGGCACGCGCCCCACAGGAGCGTCATCCACCACATCGACCACGACTACCTGGAAGACCCGAAGCGCTGGGCGATCACCTGGCGGATGTACAACAAGCGCTTCGAAGGCTACTTCCAGCCGAAGAACGCCTAGGCTCCGGGGGCCGGGTCGGGCATGTTCCGGCTGGGGCTGATCGTCAACCCCGTGGCGGGAATGGGGGGCCGCGTGGGCCTGAAAGGGACGGACGGGACCGAGTGCCTTGCCCGGGCGCTGGAGCTGGGAGCGGTACCCCTGGCACCGGCCCGGGCCGCCCAGGCCCTAAGCGTCCTTGTTCCCGTGAAGGATCGCCTGAGCCTCTTCACCTGCCCGGGCCTGATGGGGGAGACCGCCGCGGAGGAAGCGGGACTGCCATTCGGGAGGATCGGCCTGGAGGCCGGGCCCCGGACGGGTCCCGAGGACACGAAGGCAGCCGCCCGACGGATGGCCGACGCGGGAGTGGACCTGCTCCTGTTCGCCGGGGGCGACGGGACCGCGCGGGACATCGCGGAGGCAGTGGGCGAGAACGTCCTTTGCCTGGGGATCCCGGCCGGGGTGAAGATCCATTCCGCCGTCTACGCCGCAACGCCCCTTCACGCGGGGGAGGCGGTTCTTTCCCTTGTCCGGGGCCGAAGGGCGTCCCGAAGGCTGGCCGAGGTGATGGACATCGACGAGGAAGCCTTCCGGAACGGGGAAGTCCGTTCCCGGCTTTTCGGCTACCTGCTCGTCCCGGCAGACAGGAAACGCCTCCAGGGGCTGAAGTCCGGAAGCCCCAAAAGCGAGGCCGCCCTGCAGAAAGCCATCGCGGCGGACCTGCTCGAGGGGCTGGAGCCCGGGGTCCTCGTTCTGGTCGGGCCCGGAACGACGACCCGGGAGCTGAAAAGGGCCCTGGGCTTCGAAGGGACGCTTTTGGGGGTTGACGCCGTGAAGGACGGGCAGGTGCTGGCCGAAGACTGCGGCGAAAGGAAGCTGCTGGAGCTCGTCGCCAGGGAACCCGAGGGGAACGTCCGGATCATCGTGACGCCCATCGGGGGACAGGGGTTCCTTTTCGGTAGGGGGAACCAGCAGTTCAGCCCCGAAGTTTTGAGGCGGGTCGGCAGGAACAACATCCGCGTGGCCGCGGTCCCGGGGAAACTGGCCGCCCTGGGGGGAGCTCCCCTTCGCGTCGACACGGGAGACCCGCAGCTTGACCGGGAGCTTTCCGGCTACGTGAAGGTCGTCACCGGTTACCGAGAAGCGGTCATGGCCAAAGTGTCCGATTGATCATACTAGGAGGTGAAGAAGGAAATGGAAGAGAAAGGCGTTGGGAAACGGGAGAAGCCCAGTCTCGGTTTGTCGGCAGGAGTGTTCCTCGTCGTTGCAGCTCTCATCTCGTGGGCGGTCATCAAGGTTGAGGCCGAGGTCCACATGCCGATCGTCACGGCGGCGATCTTCGTCGCTCTCGTCGGCATGTTCGTCATGAAAATCCCCTGGGCTCACCTGGAAGAAAGCGCGATCAACAGCATCATGGCTGCCATGCAGGCGAACATGATCCTGATGAGCGTCGGAATCCTGGTGGGGATCTGGCTGGTCGCTGGGGTCGTTCCCGGCTTGATCTACTACGGCCTGTTTATCCTCAAACCGTCTTTCTTCCCATTGGCGACGCTGTTGATCTGTTCGATCGTTTCCCTGGCGACCGGGTCCTCCTGGCAGACATCGGGAACCATCGGCATCGCCATGCTGGGGATCGGGAACGGCCTTGGCGTTCCCGTGGCCCTTACCGCGGGTGTAATCATCTCCGGGGCCTACTTCGGAGACAAGATGAGTCCCCTCTCCGACACCACGAACCTGGCTCCCGCCGTTTCCGGTGCCAACCTTTTCGACCACATCAAGGCCATGTGCTGGACAACCGGCCCGACTTACGTCATCGTCGCAGCGATACTGGCCTTCCTGGGCATGAAGTTTGCGGGAGGAACGATTGATACCAGCCGAATCCAGGCGATCCAGCAGATTCTCTCCGCGGAATTCAGGATTTCTCCGCTCTGCTTCCTTCCTCCCCTGATCATCATCACCTGCGCGGCCCTGAAGGTCCCGGCCCTTCCCGGGATTTTTGCAGGCATCCTGACGAGCGTCTTCATTGCCCTTTTCCAGGGAGTCGGCGTGGGAGACATCTGGGACATCGCCCAGAACGGCTATAGTGCAGCCTTGAGCCAGAGCATCGCGGACGCCCCCGACATCGCTTCCGTGACGAAGATCCTTGCCGAGAACGGCCTATCTGCGCTCAACCCCGAATTGGCGAAGGAAGTCAGTGCCATGATTGCCAGGCTCATCAGCCGGGGCGGCATGCAATCCATGCTATGGTCGGTTTCCATGGTTATCTGTGCCCTGACCCTGGGCGGGTTCCTGGAGCGCTGCGGTTTCCTGGAAGTCCTGCTTGGGACCCTGACGAAAAACGTCAAACGGGTAGGGGGGCTCATTTCCACGGTCGTGCTTTCCTCGGTCGTCTCGAATCTCTTCCTGGGAGACCAGTATCTGTCAATCGTCATCCCGGGACGGATGTTCAAAAGCCTTTTCGAAAAAGCGGGCCTGGCCCCGAGGATGCTGTCCAGGACGCTTGAAGACGCAGGGACCCTCACTTCTCCCCTCGTCCCCTGGAATACCTGCGGCGCTTACCAGACATCGGTTCTCGGGGTTTCCCCTCTCGTTTACGGCCCCTATGCCATGCTCAACTACCTGAACCCCATCGTGGCGATCCTGCTGACCTACCTGGGGATCGGCATCTACTGGCGCAAAGAGGGCGAGGACAGGATCGAGAAACGCACGCTCCTGCAGGGCTGATCTGCACCTTTTGTTTTCCTGCAAAGGCAGGCCCTTAGAGGCCTGCCTTTTTTCACGGGCAGGCCTTATCATGGCTTTGGGAAAACCTCTCGAGGGGAGTGGGGAGCGTGAAGACCGGCTGGGCCGCAGCGTTCGTCCTTGTTTGCGCGGCGGCAGTGATCCTGGGCCAAAACGGCTGGAAGCGCGCGGCGGGAACCCTGCGGGAAAAGCTGGAAGCCACGAGGCTCGAGACCGAGCCTGCCGTGTACCGGCCAGAGGCGCTCGAAGGCCTGCCGGGGCCCGTGCAGCGCTACCTTCGGACCGTGCTGGCAGAGGGACAGCCTGTCGTGGCCAAGGCCCGAATCCTCCACCGCGGCTGGTTCAACATGGAAGAAAACGGAGAACGGTGGAAGCCGTTTGCCTCCGAGCAGGAGAGCGTCGCGGCCAGGCCCGGTTTTGCATGGGAGGCCCGTATCCGGGTGGCTCCGGGACTGTCCGTCTTCGTGAGGGACGCCTATGCCGCGGGCGAAGGGGTGCTCAAGGCTGCGATCTGGGGCCTGATCCCCGTGGCGGATTGGCCGAACACCCCGGAACTCGCTTACGGGGAACTCCTGAGGTTTTTGGCGGAATCCCCCTGGTACCCCACCGTTCTGTTGCCGAGCCCGTTCCTGAAATGGGAGCCGGTGGACGCTCCCTGTGCCAGGGCCACCCTGACGGACGGCAAGACGACCGTTTCCCTGGAATTCCATTTCGGCCCCGACGGACTTGTCGAAACCGTCCGGGGGAAGTCTCCTGGATTTTGCCAGGCGGGGCACTTCCCTACTGGCGGGGAAGGGTCGAACGGATCGAGTACACCTTCGCGGGAGGGAGACTCCCTGCAAACGCAGAAACCGGCGATTTGTGATATAAAAGATTTAGCGCAATGAATCGAAAGGTTGAAAGAGGGTCGCTTCAATGAACAATTCCAAGGAAAGCCCGGAAATCCGGTTTGCCGTCCTGATCGACGGGGACAACGCCCAGCCCTCGCTGGTGGCCGATGTCCTGAAAGAGGTTGCCAAGTACGGCAAGATCACCATCCGCAGGGTTTACGGGGACTGGACGAGCCGCCAGATGGAAACCTGGAAAAAACACCTGCCCCAGAACGCCGTCCAGCCGATCCAGCAGTTCAGAAACACCGTCGGGAAGAACGCCACCGACAGTGCCATGATCATCGATGCCATGGACCTGCTTTACGGGGGGAACGTGGAAGGGTTCGCCATCGTCTCCAGCGACAGCGACTATACCCGCTTGGCCATCCGGCTGCGGGAGGACGGCAAGTTCGTCATCGGGATCGGCAAGATGCAGACTCCCGAGCCGTTTGTCCGGGCCTGCGATCTGTTTGTCTACACCGAGAACCTCGTCAAGCCCCAGGCTCCTGCTTCGGAAGCGAAGGCAACCGGCAGGAAAAAGGGGAAAGCGGCAGGGAGCAAGAAAACTGCCGCCGGGGCTCAGCCCCCAGCGGAGGAAGCCCCGCCCGCGAAAAAGGCGGATCGGACGGCCGAAGCCCGGTCGCTCCTTTCCCAGGCCTTCGACATGGTGGTGCAGGACGACGGGTGGGCGACGCTTTCCGACCTGGGGAAAGCCCTGAGGCGGCTCGATCCGGCCTTCGACTCGAGGACGTATGGCTATTCGCAGCTTTCGAAGATGATCGAGGCGCACCAGGATCTCTACGAGATCGAGCGGGAAGCGGAAAAGGGGCCCTCGCAGATCTACTTCCGCAGGCGGGAACCCCACTGAGGCAGAAGGGGAGGGGGGAGGAAAACTCATGTCGAAATTCGGATGGCTGATTCTTCTCGTTTTCCTCGGGGTTGCGGTATCAGTGGTCGTGATTTTTCTGAAGATAACCCCTTCACGGGACCTTCAGGGGGTTTCCATCGAGCCCGCGGGAGGGGGAGAAGCGGTCCAAACGGAGAGTTTTGCAGGAAAGCCCACCTTCCTGATCTTTTTCACCCCCATGTGAAGCTACTGCCGGACCGAGCTCGTCGAGCTCGAAAAGGACGCGGAAATCATGCGGCAGCTTGAAGGTGCCAACGTCGTGGCCCTGGCTCCCGGGAGCTTCTCCCCTGAGGTCCTGGAGCGAACCCGGTCTTCCTGGGGGATCAAGACGATCCCCTTCTACCGGGATCCGGGCAACCTCCTCTTCAAGCGATTCAACGTCAGGGGAGTCCCTCACACGGTCGTTTTCGACAGCCACGGGAAGAAGAAGACGGAATTGAAAGGCTACGGTGGAATGGAACCCTTCCGGAAGGCCCTGGACAGCCTGGGGCTCTAGGGCGGCGACCCTCCCCGAGCGAATCGAGAGGGGACCGGGCCTTGCAGCCCGGTCCCCTCTTTTTTGCGTTCGCGCGGTTTGGCGCTATTTCTTCAGGAGAGGCTTCAGCTCGGCGGGAATCCTGTCCTGCAAAGTGGATGCCTGCGGCCCCACGATATCTTGGCCCATTTCCGAAAAGACGGCCAGGCCGCCCTTGGGGTCGAGGATGAACTTCGTGAATTCCAGGGCTGCCTTCGCGTTGGGCGCGCCCTTCGGGATCGTCAGGCTGTAGACGATGGGCTCTCCCAGGGTCTTGATCTTCTCGCCGGGAGCCTTGCCCGCGAGCTGAACGGAGGCGGCGGAGTAGGCCTTTGCAAAGGCCGGGTCCTTAAGGTTGATTTCCACGGGGAGGTCGATGTATTTCAGCTTGTGCTGGACGGCTACGGACTTGTACTCGAAGGCGTAATCCATGGCGCCGCTTTCCACCATGGCCACGAGGTCGATGGCCTTCGGGCGGACGGCCCTGTTGGGATGGGTCATCGCATTGACGTAAAGCCCCTTGTCGTTGTAGAACTTCTCGGCGAGCTGCAGGACCATGAGGCTGCGGTAGCCGCAAGGGTCGGCGTCCGGCTCGGAGTGCCCCCAGCGCACCTCGGGGCGCATCAGGACCTTCGTCCAGTTGTCCTTGTTGACCTCGGCGCCGTACTTCGACTTCGGGCCGTACATGAGAACGATGGCGTTGCTGGCAAACAGGACGTTCCAGCTCGCCGCCCCCGGACGGAGCAGCTTGTCGATGACCATGTAGTCGGCGGAAAGAAACACGTCGCATTTCCCGCCAAGGTCCGTGATCTTCCTGGCAAGGGCTGCACTTCCGCCGGCTTCACGCTGGATGTCGATTCCAGGGTGAACCTTCTCGTAGAGGGTTTCGATCTTGGCCATAGGAGCGGAAAGGCTACCGGCGTGGAAAACGATGACCTTTTCCGCGGCGAAGGCTGACGGAGCCCCCGGAGCACTTGACAGGACCAGGGCCAGGAGCAGGATGAGGACATTGCGGGTCTTCTTCATGGTTGAAGCACCTCCGTTAGGTTTTGGATAGCACTTTTTTCGAAAACATGGATCACCTCCGGGCTGAAGCAGGCCCGGCAAGGCTGCCCGATCCGGATGTTCCTGGAAAGGATCGTGGAGGAAAGCGTCCGTCCCGTAAGCTGGAAACCGTCTGCCTGCAGGACGACCTCGAAGGCCATTCCCCTCGGGACGATCGAGGCGACCCGCCCCGAAAAGGTGTTGGCGAAGCCGTCCGGGAGGGAGGAATCGAGGATCACGTCCTCGGGACGTATCCCGATGAAGCCCCTGCACTCTTCACCGCAGTCCTCGAGGACGAGGGAAACGCCGCCTTCCAGGAAAGCCCTGCCGCCTTTCACTGTCGCGGGGAAGATGTTCTTCATGCCGACAAACTCGGCCACCTGCCGGTTCACCGGTTCCCGGAAGACTTCCCGGACATCTCCCACCTGCTGCAGGGTCCCGCCGTGCAGGACGGCGACCCGGTGTCCCAGCGAGAGGACTTCCCCGAAATCGTGCGTCACCATGACGATCGTCATTCCTTCCCGGTTGATGAGGCCCAGGTAATCCTGCAGCTCCTCCCGGAAACGCGGGTCGAGGGCCGAAAGCGGTTCGTCCAGGAGGAGAAGCGAAGGTTTTACCGCAAGGGCTCGCGCCAGGGCGACCCTCTGCTGTTCCCCTCCCGAAAGGGTCGTGGGCGACCGGCCGAGCAGGGACTCCAGCTTGAGGAGCCGAACGAGTCCCTCCACGTGGCGGGTATCTCGGTCCGACGAAAAGTGGAGTCCCCAGCGGATGTTCTCTTCCACCGTCATGTGAGGGAAAAGGGCATAGTCCTGGTAAACCAGGGCAACCTTCCTTTTTTCCGGCAAGAGCGTGGTCACGTCGGTCCCCCGGATGCGGATCCGCCCCGCTGCGATGGGTCTGAGCCCCGCGATCGCCTCCAGCAGGAGAGTTTTTCCGGCACCGCTTGGGCCGACGACCATGAAGAATTCTCCTTCCTCCACCGAAAGAGTCAGGGACTCCAGACTGAAACCGGGAAGGTCGATAGAAAGGCCTTCCAGCTCGATCACGGTACCTGTTCCTCCTTTCGCTTGCCTGCGGCCAGGAGTCGAAGCAGGACGAACATCCCGAGGCAGACGAGGATCAGCTGGACCGCGACCGGGGTCGAGTACTTCAGCCCGAACGTGGCGAACCGGTCGTAGATGAGGGTCGGGGCCACCATGGGATGGTAGGCGATGATGACGATCGCGCCGAACTCGCTCACTGCGCGCGCCCAGCTCATGATCAGGCCTGAAAGGAGCCCCTTTTTGGCGAGAGGCAGGGAAATCCGGAAGAAGACTTCCAGGAAGGAGGCCCCGAGGGTCCGGGAAACATTTTCAAGCCTCGGTGAAACCCCGTAGAAGGCATCCCGGGCGGCATCGACGTAGAAGGGGATGGAAACGAAAAGGCAGGCCAGGATGATCCCGAGATGGCTGTTGACGGGAGAGAGGCCGAGGTTGACAAGGAAGGCTCCGGCCGGTGCCTTCGGGGAAAAGGCCATGAGGACGGCGATGCCCGCGACGGTGTGGGGCACCATGATCGGCACGTCGATCACCGCCTCCAGGAAGGCTTTTCCGCGAAAGGAACGGCGGGCCAGGAAATAGGCGAGGGGCGTTCCGAAAAGGGCAATGATTCCCGTGGCTGCGGCCGCCGTCCAGATGCTTCTCCATAGGGCTCCCAGCACGTCTTTCTCCACGGAGGACGCGGCAACGATCCTCCAGTCGGCCCGCAGGAACATCCCGGCGAGAGGCCAGATGATGTAGAGCACCAGGAAGGAACCAATGAGGAGCATGAACCACTGTTCCCGGAACGATTTCGTCATAAAGCCTCCAAAGCATGGGAAAGGCGGCTGCCCCGAAAAGGAGACAGCCGCCATAAAGGATCCAGCCGCTCCTCCTTTCCGAACGCGGGAGGCCTTTCCGTTTCCGGAAAAACCCATTGGCCGAACCCCATGGGAAAAAATCCGATAGGGGAGGCGGCTCGGAGGATGCTTCAATAGGTGAAATTAAGAGAATCATACCACAATTTCCTTGAAAATGATGATGAAAATACGCGTCATGATTCCCCTGGAGTCGAATGCTTTGACTTCGTGTCATGTCTTGACATAAAATGAAAATAAAGATATTATTTTTTAAACTTGTGAAGATCGTTCACTCGATAAGGGCAAACCCGTCGAAAGGCGGGGACGCAAAGCTGAGGGTCTAAAGCCGAAAGGCAAGGACAGCCTGGCTGCCGAAGGTGGAAGAGGATTCTGAAGCGCCTTCGGGAAAAAAACTCGAAGGCGCCTTTTTTGTCCCTCCGGGAGACGGAAAAGTCGCCGGGGAGGCGGACCATGGGAACGAGAACAAAAAGCATCCTCGGCTTTTTAGCGGCCATCTTCTTCCTGGTAGCCTGCGCGGGCTCCGGGGAGGCTTCGCTGCCGGGCAACACCCTCATTTCGGCCAGGGACGGATCGGAAGCGGCTTTGTCCGGCTGGGAGGGGACCCCCACAATCCTCGTGTTTTTCAGCCCCGTTTGCCGTTACTGCCGAACCGAGCTGAAGGAATTGGAAAAACTGGCCCGCTGGCCGATCGGTCAACGGTTCCGCATCGTGGCCGTGGCACCCGGAGGCTTCTCCGACGAAGTCCTGGATGCCGTCGTTTCGAAGTGGGAGCTCAACCGGGTCGAGGTGTACTCCGATCCGGGTAACGGCCTTTTCAAGTCTTTCCGGGTGAAGGAGGTCCCCTATACCGTTATTTTCGACGAGGGGGGCAGCCAGCAGGAGGCCTTCTTGGGGGCTGCCCGTGCATCCGACTTCGAGAAGATCCTCGGGGAGCTCCAGCTTTAGGGCAATCCCTGCGGCCAGGCACCGAGAGCTTTCTTGGGGGATCCCTCGAAAACGAGGGATCCCCCCTTTTATTTGGTGTAAAGTAGTCGCAAGGCGTTTCGAACGAAAGAAGGGGAAATAGTCTTGAGATGCGATGCCTGTGACAAAAAAAGCTGCCTCAACGGGAAGCCTTGTGTGCCAAAGCCCTTCCCGGAGGCGTACGCGGATCCCTGGGTGAAGAAGACGATGCGGGTTGCGAGCGAAATCGAGGCGGAATTCTACGGGATCAAGAACCGCCTGGAGGAGGTCATGGAGTTCGCCCGGAGGATGGGGTTTCGCAAGCTGGGCCTGGTCTTCTGCCTGGGGCTGGAGGAAGAGGCCCGAATCGTGGGAGACATCCTTTCCCGGGAGTTCGAGCTCGAATCCGTCTGCTGCAAGGTCGGCGGGTTCCTGAAGAGCGAAATCGGGATGGCCCAGGGCAAGGGCCTGGGACTGGCATCCTGCAACCCTGCGGGGCAGGCCGCCCAGCTGGAGGAGGCTGGGTGCGACATCGCCATCGTCATGGGGCTTTGCGTCGGGCACGACACAGTCTTCTACCGCACGTGCAGCCTGCCGATCACGACCTTGGCGGTGAAGGACCGGGTCCTGGGTCACAATCCGCTGGCCGCGGTCACCTGTCCTTACGTGAGGAAAAGGTTGATCAAGGGCCTGAAGCCCAAGGAAGACGAATAAGGGGGGACATCGGAATGCCTGACCTGGACGAAACCCAGCAGAAAAAGCTGGAAAAGAAGTTTCAAGTGGACATGAAGAAGGTCTCGAAGTCGGACGTGGAGAAGGTCCTGGAAAAGGCCGAACCGGTCCTGAAAAAGCTTCGAAGCTCGACCGTGGAAAAGGTCATGGTCATGGCAAAGCAGGCCACCCTGGTCTTCGAGATGCTGAAAAGCTGGTGGAAGGGCGAGATCGACCTGCCGTGGAAGACCGTCGCGGCCATGACCGTCTCGCTCCTTTACCTCGCCTCGCCCATTGACCTCCTTCCCGATTTCTTCCCCCTCGCCGGCTACTTCGACGACGTGTTCATCGTTGCCGTTGCCCTCGAGCTCGTCCAGGACGAACTGAGAGAATTCGCCGAAAAGAAAGGCCTCGACCTCAAGGAATACGGTCTCTAAATAAAAAAAGTCCCAGGACATGGGGTCTACCATTACAAAAAGGAGTAGTGGCGGACCATGAGGTAAAGATTTAGGGTGTTTGCAGATGGACGAAAGCCTCAAAGGCAAATTGACGGGGAGCCAGGACTTGAAAATATAAGCCGCCGCAGCGGGGGCCCCGCTCGAACTCCGGGACGTTGGCTCGGCCGCGGTCGACCCCACCAAGCAGGACCTGAAGGCCAACAAGCTGAAAGAACCCAAAGGCGGGGTCGTCCAGTGGGTCGCGGTCGGCGGGCCATCGGAAAAGACGGGCCTGCAGCTGACCTTCAGGATCAACCCTGTGGTGGCCAGCTACTAAAAGAATCCTGCTCCCGTGCGATAAAACGGAAGAAGGGGGGATCCGGCCGGATCCCCCCTGACCTTTTCCTCAGCCCGAACGCGATACGAAACTTTCCATCAGCCGAAGCCACGTTTCTCCCGGGAACCTTACCTGTCGAGGAATACGTATAATTCACGATACGCTTAATACCCCTGACGTGTATATTTATTTCAAATCACCGAGGAGGGGATGAAAATGAAAAAACTGATCGCAATGATGATGCTTACGATATTCCTGGCCGGCGGAACCCTGGCAGCCCTGACGACAGCCGAAGCCGCCCCGGCAGGCACCCAGGTCGGGACCCACCTGGAGGGCATCCCGAAAGAACCCCTTTCCGATGCGGAGATAAAAGGCCTCCTGCTCATGCGCGAAGAGGAAAAGATGGCGCGCGACCTGTACAAGGCCCTCTACGAAAAATGGGGAATCCGGGCCTTTTCCAACATCTCGAAAAGCGAGCAGCAGCACATGGATTCGATCAAGGTCCTGCTTGACCGATACGGACTTGCCGACCCGGTCGGGAGCAATAAACCGGGCGAGTTCTCCGACCCGGCGCTGCAGAAAGCCTATGACGACCTCCTGAAAAAGGGCAGCCTTTCGCGGGCCGAAGCCGTGACCGTGGGCGCCATGGTCGAGGAATTGGACATCAAGGACCTGCGCGAAGAAAAGCGGAAAGCCGACAACAAGGACATCCTGATGGTCTACGAGAACCTGGAGAAAGGCTCCCGCAATCACCTGCGGGCCTTCGGGAAACAGCTCTCGAAGGAAGGCGTGCGATACACGGCTTCCTACCTGTCCCAGGACGAAGCCGAAAAGATCATGAAGTCGTCCCACGAACGCGGCGAGATCACCGATATCTAGCGGGAAGCGAAATTCACAGGGAAGGGAGCCCGGATATAACCGGCTCCCTTTTTTCATTCCAGCGCCTTTCGCACCGCGGCCTCGACCGAGACCCGGGCTCCTAGCTCCTCCCATTTGCCCGCCGCCATGAGACGGTCCACTTCGTCGAAATCGAAGCTCACCATGATCATCTTCTCCGAGTGCAAGCCGCCAGCCCATTCAGCCGTCGGCTCGTTCAGGATCCGGTAATACTCGATGGTGGATTCCCACGTCAGCCCACCCAGCAAACCGATGGTCTTCAGGACGATCCCTCTCCTTTCCCTTGCTCCCCATAATTCATTTTACTACCTGCTTAACGCAGACACCTCCTGAAAAAGGGGTGGGGGACCCCCTATGAAGCCGGAATCCCCCGGGAAGTGGAAACCAATATGGAGCCTGGATTATCCGATAAACGATCTAGAAACCGACTGGAACCCCCAAGCGCCTGCCGTCGGCCCCGCCGTCCATGCGGCCGTCCTTGAAGAGAATGCCCTGGGAGGTTCCAAAGTAGTCGCCTTTCGGCTTGACTTCAACCGGGTGCCCCATCAGTTTCAGGATCTCTATCGTGGTTGCCGGAACCGTGTCCTCGATCCTGAAAGCGCCCGGCTTGCCACCCATTGCATAAGTGAAGATGCGCCCCTGTTCGATCGCCTCGTCCATGCCCATCCCGAAGTCGATCACGTTCATGATGATCTGGCTGACGGCGGTGATGATTCTCCATCCGCCTGCGCTTCCCACCGTCATGAAGGGCTTGCCGTCCTTGTCAAGGATGATGGTCGGAGACATCGAGGAAAGCGGCCGTTTCCCCGGTTCCGGCGCATTGACGCTCTTCGGGTCGGAGGAAAAGTCGTCCATCTCGTCGTTCAGGGAGATCCCGTAGCCAGGCACGATGACACCAGAGGAGTAGTTGATCGTATTCGTCGAGGCGACGATGTTGCCCTCTGCATCCACGACGGAGAAGTGACTCGTGGCTTGGTGATTGTCGGGTCCCGCAACAACCTGAGCCTTCGCCTTGCCTTCGAAAGCCCACGGGTCGCCAGCCTTGACTTCCTTCATTACCGAAAGCGGCTGGATTTTTGCTGCCAGGGTCTTCGCGTAGGCCTTGCTGGTGAGCCCGTCAAGGGGAACCTTGACGAATGCCTTGTCGGCCATGTAGGCCTCACGGTCAGCAAAAGCCATCTTCATGGCTTCTCCCAGGGTATGGAGGTGACGCGGTGATTGGAACCCCCAATCCTTGACCGGGAAGTTTTCCATGATGTTCAGGATCTGGATGATGTGCGTCCCGCCGCTTGAAGAGGGGGGCATGGAATAGATCTGGTAACCCCTGTAGGTTCCAAAAACGGGCTTGCTCACGGCAACCTTGTAATCCTTGAGGTCCTGAAGGGTCATCGCGCCTCCGGCTTTGTTGACTGAAGCTACAAGTGCCTCACCGATGGGCCCGCCATAAAAGACACCGATGCCTTTTTCGCCTATCTCTTGGAAGGCCTTCGCCAACCCTTCCAGTTTCAGTGTTTGCCCTTCCTCCGCCGGCAAGCCCTTCGTGAAATAGGGAATGCTGTCGGGATCATTGTACTCGAGCATGGGTGTAAAGTATTCAACCATAAAGTCGTGCTGCTGCTTGCTGACGGTGTAACCCTGCCTCGCCAGGCGAATTGCCGGCTGGGCCACTTCAAGCCAGCTCATCGTCCCGTATTTCTTCAATGCCGTATCCATCCCCATGACCCAGCCCGGAACACCCACGGACTTTCCTCCGTACTTCGACCACTTTTCCTTTTTTGCCTGGTCGGAGGCAAACATATCCTTGCGTGCCGAATTAGGAGCCACTTCACGGTAATCTAGGACGACCGTCTCTCCGGTTTTTGCGAACCGGATCACCATGAACCCGCCACCACCCATACCCGAGAAGGTCGGTTCCACGACGTTCAGTGCCATTGCTGTGGCGACTGCAGCATCAATCGCGTTTCCACCCTTTTTCATGATTTCAATACCGGCTTGTGATGCCAGTTCGTGGGCAGACGAAACCATCCCCCTGGTCGAGTAGATTTCCGCAGCAAAGACGGGTCGGGCCAGGACAAAAGCAAGAAGCGGGATCACAAAAAACCATTTTTTCACGCTTACGCCCCCCTTTTGAGGCAAAAAAAGAACTTTTGTATGTCAAAAAATGAGATATTCCCCTTTTTGCCTCTTATTTTCACGAGATTATATTGGGTAGGATCTAAGCGCACAATATTTCTTTTCTTTTTTTCTAAAACGCAATTTATTTGTTTCCTTTTTAAATAGTAAATTTAGTAATGTAATATCTCTGCGAATATTATTTCTATCCGGTTTTTTCTTTTTATCCACCAAGCAGCGGGCAAGATGCCCGGAGGGAAAAATCATGAAACGGGTCGTCGTGGCCATTGACGGCAACGAGGAAAGCAGGGGGGCATCGATTACGCGGTTCATTACGCCAACCGCGAGGCGGAGGCCGAGATGCTGTTCCTCCACGCGATCGGCACGGAGGAAAGGGGCAGGGGGTTCGTCGATGGATACAGGGTCGAGTTGCCGTCCGTCGGTGAAAAAGTGAAGCAGGAGTTCGAAGATTTCGTCCGCGGGCAGATCGCCAAGAGCGGAAAAACCATCCCTAGGATGTCGATCACGGTGATTCCCGGCATCGCTTACGAGAAGATCGTGCATTTCGCCGAGGAAAACAACGCCGATATCATCATGATCGGGCACCGGGGCATGAGCAACCGGAAGAAGTTCTTCCTGGGCAGCGTGGCCGCGAAGGTGGTGCCCCCACGCCCCCTGCAGCGTTTACGTCCACCGGCCGAGGGAACAGCGCTAGCCGTACAAAAAAAGGGACTCCCCGCGGGGAGTCCCTTTTTCTTTCACCCTAGGCGTAAACCTTCCCCACGTAATCCGACGTGGTCAGGGCAAGCGTGGCCCCGTAGTCCAGCGTGAAACGCACGATGCCGCCCAGGACGGGGCGCTCCGGGTCCTCGAAGACCGGCACCTTCCCGAAGGCATCCGCCCCGATAAGGCCGATCGGCTTGCTCGGCTTGGTGCGAACCTCTACGATCTCGGCCTCCAGCACGAAGGCGACCCGGCGAAGGCCGGGGATCGGCTGCATGCGGCTCGTGTTGTGGCCGAGCAGGATCGCTTCCCCGATCCCCAGGTTTCTGGCACGCCGCACCAGTTCCACCGTCTTCTCCCGGACCTTGCCCGGATCGATCAGCAACCTTGGAAACAAGCCCCCACCCCTTTTCTATGCTTGAAATAGATCCGGAATTCCCTGTCGAGCCTGAAGCCCTGCTTTTCCCAGAAGGTCCAGCCGCGGACGTTGGTGTGCTCAACGGTCAGCTCGATCCCCTTGGACCTCGTCGCCTGCGCATAGGCCTTCACCGCCGCGAAGAGCTTCCCGCCGATGCCGTCACCGCGGCAATTCTCCTCGACGAAGAAATCGTTCAGTATCCATACGCGCTGCAGCGTCAGGGAAGAAAACGAGGGGGTAGAGGTGGGGAAAGCCCAGCATCCGGCCGTCCTTTTCCGCGACGAACATCACCGAATCCCGGTGCTCGAACCGGTCGAACAGGAACTTTTCCACGCCCTCCGGATCGCTCTTCTGTCCGAAATACTGCCGGTACGCGTCGAAGATTTCGACGACCCGGGGCAGGCCCCCGATCACGGCCTGCCGGATGGCGAGATCCCCTGTCATTCCTCCTACCTCCCTGTTAGGGGTCTACCATTACAAAAAGGAGTAGTGGCGGACCCATGAGGTAAAGATTTAGGATGTTTGCAGGCGGAGGTGTGGCTCATGGGGTCCGTAGTTCGGCTTTTGCCGGATTGACTCGGCTCTGAATTGCCGCCTCCGTTTTTTTGTCGTCCGATGGCGTATTCCGGGATGATGCCGAAAGTGGTTCTGCTTGTAGACGAGACGCCGGGCGGCAGTAAACCTGAATACAGGGGGGAATGCGGCGGTGGAAGGTTTCAACCGGATGCAAGCGGATCTCCAGGCGGTGAGCCCAGGGCTGGCGGACCTCGTGGACTACAAGGAAGGGGTGGCGTTCCTGCGTTTTTGACCTGCCGTCCCCGCCTGGAGCAGTTGGGAAAGCTCCAGGAGAGGAGCCTGGCCCTGTCCCTGGGGATGGCTCCCCTGGACAACAGTTCGGGGAATTACCGGGGGACCAAGGTGGCCTGCCAGGTGAACAAGAGGGGGGCGGGCAGCCATGATGGCGGCGGTGGTGCACCACGCACGGAGCGTGGAAGAATCCAGGCATTACTACGAGAAGAAGCAGGAAGAGGGGAAAACCCACAACCAGGCGGTCCGGGCCGTACCGGATTGTGAGGATGGACGAAAGCCTCAAAGGCAAATTGACGGGGAGCCAGGACGTGAAAATATAGGTTGACAACCGCCTTCTTCTACTTTAATTTAAAGAAAAGCCCAAGTTGATTCACATAGGAATTAAGGCAAAGTAAGGCCTTATCGCAGTCAAGTCCCAGAACTGCTGTAAATTCGGATCCGGTTACAGATTCACCGCTACGGCCTCAGGTTGAGACATGTTTACCGGCCGTTCCACTGAGGCCTTTTCCTTCCGTTCCTGTTCCGCCTTTGCTTCCAGGATTTCCGCCATGTCCATGTACCGACGTCCGGATATCCACTCCTCGCTGAGTTC
>JALHIN010000039.1:0-13510 GCA_022839995.1 Synergistota bacterium | reverse complement strand
TGACTACACTGTAACCGAAGTCCCGGTGGCTTTTTTGTCTTCCCACCGATTGCCGCCTTTTTCAGACGACCTTTTTACAGCACTTTAGGGGCTTGATCCAACGCTGTATTTATTAAAATGATAACAACGTTTATTTGTTAAAATAATAAATGAATTCCAACAATCAAGCAGAAAAGAGATCCTGCCACAGCTTTTTGCATTTTTCATCGGAAAAGAACGATTGAACCGCACCCGCCGTTTTTTGTGAATCGACCTGAAGCGCTGCCTTAAGGGAGGATTCCGGCTCCGAAAGGAAACGCTCAGTCGCAAATACCGTCGCGGCTATATCATTCAGAAAGCCGAAGGTCGTAACGGATTCCCTCAAGAAGACCTTGTTCCCGGCCAGGAGATTAATGATAATGTTTCCTACCCCCTGCTGCCTCTTGTGGTTCATGATTGCGATGTCGACCGTGGAAAGAAGAGCGGTATAGTCATCAGCTGCCATGAAGGTTGTTAAAGCATGGAAGCGATCCCCTAGCAGGAGTTTCCCCGCCTTGGCCACTTGCTCTGCGTAATCCGCATCTCCGTATGAAAGGGGGCAGATGACTTTTTCCACGAAATCGATTTTTGAGAGGGTCTCGAGTATCTCAATATGGTTATTTGCAAGGTCAGCGGAATTCCCTACTTGAACGGTCAATTTTTGACGCTTCTCTTTCGTTTTTTTGTTTTTCGGGGCTATGGAAGGAATGGGGAAAGGGTAGAAAACCTGGTGCCATTCAGCCTTGGCGCCATACCATTTCGAAGCGAGTTCGAAATCGCCATGGAGAAGGCCGCAGATCCCTTTCAAGCGGGGAATAAAACAGATCCGGAGGCATTCGCTGAGATAATCTCTTGCTCCGCGAGAACGGTTCGTACGAAACCCGTATAAATCCCCACCCCATAGAATCCAAAAACTTCTCTTGGCGACTCGGGGAGAGAGGAGGGACAAGAGCGGTCCATCGCTTAACCAATGGAAAACGACTTTATCGTAAGAGTCAGCAAGCCTGGAAATATGTAGAGCGGAGGAGAAAATGCCGAGTAATCTCGGGTGAGCAGGGAAATACTCCATCCTGAAAGAATGCCCGATTTCGATGGCAGCCGTTTTTTTTACATGTGCGTCAAAAAACCCGTTTGCCTTGCACAAAAAAGTATGGTGAACGGCTTCCTCCCTGAAAAAGCCGTTCTTGTAAAGGAAATCGAAGAACCAGATGGGAAATTTCGGATCCTCGACCATTACGTGCAATATTTTGATCATTATTTGAATTCCTTTCGATCTTTCCCACTCCAACTCAGAATAACGGGGAATAGGCCGATCCTGATTTCCTGCCGATAACTCCAAGCGATGCAGGCCAAGGTTATGATCGAACTCCCAATGGAAAGTTTCGTGCTGCCCGTGAAGGTATTGATGAAAGCCTGTGCCGAAACGATACCGGTCAGGATGTAAAAACGTTTCAACCCGTAGGGTATCCGGTAGCATTGCTGGGAGATCCAGGTCCGGAGAAAGAAGAATAGGACATAAGACATCCCGGTCGAGAAAGCCGCGCCCCGTGCCCCATAGGTCGGGACAAGCAGCGTGTTTCCCGCAAGGAGGGAGGAAAAGGCCAAACCGCGTTTCTTCATGCGAAGAACCAGGAAGGCAAAACGGTCGAAGATCCCCGTGATGATCGTGACGGAAAGGATGGCTACGGGCAGGAAATACCCCGTTTCCCCGAAAAGGATGAGCGATATCCTTTCCCTGGAGACCAGGATGGCAGCGAAAACAATAACGGCAAGGCCGAGGGGGACAACCAGGCACTGCCAGAGAAGATGCCTTCGGGCTTTTTCTTCTTTCTCGTAAAATGCCCTGACGAAGCTTTGGTCGGTCCCGAGGAGAGCGATTTGCAAAATGAAACTGTAGACAAGGGTAAACATCGATGCCTTGCCGAATTCTGCCGGGATGATCAGCCAGGTGGTGACCGGCGTGAGGATAAAAGAGATAACGGCCGAAATCCAGGGTCCTGCAGAGAACTGGAGGAAAGAACGAAAAAGAGTCGGCCGTGTATCCGTATTCTCCATCATTGGCTACTAAACCCGCCATCGACATCAATGACGGACCCTGTAACCCACCGGGATGCCGGGCTTAACAAAAACACGACGGCATTTGCCACGTCCTCGGGCTCACCCAAACCCAAGGGGTATTGCCTGCTGACCATTTCTTCGAAATCCCCGGGATTCCGGTACAGTGCCTTTAATTTTGCGAGCATCGGGGTATTGACTAGCCCTGGGCAGATACAGTTGAAGCGAATTTTTTTGGGGGCGTATTCAACGGCAAGAGTACGAATGAGCGAGACCAGGGCTCCTTTCGAAGTGGAATAGGCAGTACACGCGGGAACCCCGTACCGGGCTGTAACGGAGCTGATCCCGACTACGGAGAGGTCCTGTTCCACATGAACCCCTTTTTTCAGGATGGCCTGGCAAAACTGCCAGAAGGTTTCTAGGTTGACGGACATGATTTCCCTTAAGTTATCCAGGCTTGTTGCCCGGAACGGAAGGGTCGTCTCGATACCGGCGCAATGCACAAAGCCGTTGAGCTTACCTGCCCGGCCGATGGTTTCGGCAACCAGGGCTTCAATAAATTTTTCCGACCGAAGGTCGCCCGCAAAAACGAGATGGTTCCCTTCCGCAAGCTCTTTGAAGGTTTCCTCCAGGCGGGATTCATCCCGCCCCGTAAGGATACAGGTCCCTTTCATCCGTGAGACCTGCAGGGCCACTGCCCGTCCTATTCCGGAGGAAGCCCCGGTAATAAGGATCTTCTTTCCTTCCAGCGAGAAAGATCCCATAAGGATCACGGCTCCATGAGCTTCAGAATATCGTCTACGGTTTTCAGCGCAGCGATTTCCTCGAGGGAGAGTCGGCGGTCAAAATGTTTATCGAGCATGGCGAGTACGGAAATCGTGCCCATGGAATCCCATTCTTCAATTTGGTCCAGAAGGATTCCGGGACGGATCGAGGCTGGAGTTGCGTCCAGGGCCGTAGAGATCAGGAGGAGTTTCTCTTCAACTGTTTTCAAAGTAGCCTAACCCCTTTCCAAAATAGAGGTAGTGTCCAGTATTTTTCGCACTTTCGTTTAGGCTTGGGCAAACAACCCCTCAAGTAGGGCGGTCCAATCTTCTTGCGCTAAACGCTTACCGGCGTCTTCAGGGCTTCCTCCTGTTCCCGCTCCAATGCATAAAGATGCCCCATGTCCATGTAGGCCCGGTTTCCCCACTTCGTGGAAGCGATGTGCCGTAATCTTGCCGCCACCAGCATCAGGGCCGATTGCCCGTCCGGGAAGTTTCCCACCACCCGGGTCCTTCTCCGGATCTCCCGGTTGATCCGCTCCAGCGGGTTGTTCGTCCTCAACAGTCGCCAGTGCTCCATCGGAAAACGATAATAGCAGAAGGTCTCTTCGGCCCCTCTGGCCACGATTTCCGCCGCCCTGGCCAATTTCATCTCCCTCAGTTTTTCCGACACTTCCACGGCTTTCCTCCTGGCCGATTCCAGGTCCTCGGAACCGTGGATCGCCTTCAGCATGGCCGCCACCAGGCGCATCTTCCCCCTCGGCACGGCGGTGAAGACATTCCGGTAGAAATGAACCACGCACCTTTGCCACTTCGAGTCCGGGTAGACCTCCCCAAGAGCCTCGATAAGCCCCAGGCACTTGTCCGAGATGAACACCCGGGTTCCCTTCAGTCCCCTTTCCTTCAGATGCCTCAGGAAACTCCTCCAGCTCACCCGGTCTTCCTTTGCCCCCTCCATCACGCCCAGCACCTTCCGGTAGCCCCGTTCGTCCACTCCGATGGCCACCAGGACGGAAACCTTCTCCACCTGACCTCCCCAGCTGCGCTTCAGCCAGATCCCGTCCAGGTAGACGTAGGGATGTTCTCCGGCAAGGGGCCGGTTCCTCCAGGTCTCAATGTGCTCGTAGATCTTCCGGTTCATCTCGCTCACGGTGGAGGGGCTCACCTTCGTTCCCCACAAGGCCTCGGTGATGTCTTCCACCCTCCTGACGGAAACTCCCGCCAGGTACATTTCCATCATGGCCTCTTCCACCGAGCTTTCCCGCCTGCGGTACCTCTCGATGATGGCCGTTTCAAAGGGCAGGCTCCGCAATTTCGGAACCTTCAGCGTGACTTCTCCCGCCCTCGTTTGGAGCTTCCGGACGTAATGGCCGGCCCGGGTGTCCGCCCTTTCCGGGGTCCGTTCATACCGGCTTGCCCTGCAGATGGCTTCCGCCTCGGCATCCAGCATGGCGTTGAGCGTCTCTTCCACGGTTCCCCGGACGATCTGGTCCAGGTAACTCCGGATCTCTCCTTCCTCGATCCGGATGAGTTCCGGCTTTCCCTTTGTAACGCCCGCTTCGTTTGTGTTATCGTTCATCTGCAGCAGCCTCCTGGTCGAGTGGGTTGTTTAGGTGCTCGCAAACCAAACTTTACCCCCACCTCGGGGCTGCTGCCTATTTCTTAAACCTAAATGTGCGAAAAATATCGTACGTTATCAAAATAGATTAGAGCCTACGTCTCTTAGAAGGAAAGCACCGTGGCCCCCCAGGAGTAGCCGACTCCGAAGCCGGCGATAAGAACCTTGCTCCCCGGTTTGATCAGCCCCTTGTCCACGGCTCTCCTCAGTGCGATGGGGATCGTTGAACTCACAGTGTTGCCAACGTCTTCCATATCGACAAAGAAACGCTCCCCTTCGATTTCCAGTTTTTGCCGGAGAGTGTCCAGCATGAACTGGTTGGCCTGATGGAAGACGTACAGGTCGATCTCCTTATCCGTTAGATTGTTCTTGTCGAGGGTTTGCCTGACCAGATCGGGCACCGTCCTCAGCGTGAAGGAGAAAATCTCGGGACCATTCATGTAGAGGTGTTCCTGGGAGCGGACATTCCCGCCATCGTCTGTTATTCCCATGGCAGTTTCATCCGAATGCCTGCAGGCCATTGCACCAGCGGGAATGATTAGGTTTGGAGCCCCTGATCCGTCCGTTCCCAGGACGAACTCGCCCAGTCGCGGGAGAGCTTCAAGATCGATGCAGGTTGCTGTTGCCGCATCGCCGAAAATCGTGCGGGAACTCCTATCCATGGGATGGATATGTCGACTGTATGTTTCGGCCGTAATGAGGAGAAGTCGCTTTGCGATCCCGGCAGCGAGGAGTCCTTTTGCGGTTGCAAGGCCGTAAACATATCCCGAGCATCCAAGGTTGAAGTCGAACGCTCCTGTGGACCGTGCCAGGCCAAGGCGGTGCTGGACGATGCAAGCCGTTGTCGGCAGGAAGTAGTCGGGGCTCTGTGTACAAAGGAGGACGAAGTCGACGCTTTCCCGGTCGATGGATGTCTCATCGAAGAGCTTTTCCGCCGCACGACAGGCCAGGTCGGAAACCAATTCGTCGGATACGACATGCCGGGACTTTATGCCGGTCTTCTTGAAGATATTGGCGGCAGACCATTTGGGATGGCTGTAAGTTTCTGACAAATTTTCGTTGGTCAATATGGTTTCCGGCAAGTAATAATTTATTAGCATTGCCTCTCATCCTTTTCGATATATTCTTTCTCCAATAAAAGGATGTCCCTCTTCCGTATTTTTATTGGTTTCGCAGGAATGCCCCAATAAACGGTCCATTCTTTTGTACTCCTGGCGACGAAACTTATAGCCCCTACTGCCGTGCCTTCCCTGATGGTTAAGTTTGGGAATATGATGCTGCCGCAGCCAATTAAAGAGTGTTTTTCAAATAAAACTTTTCCTCCCGTGACTTTCCTGTATTTTTCTGGAATCATAGGGCCCACAAGAAATTCTCCAGAAAAATCGTCTGTAGCGGAAAGAACGAGGACCCTCATTGACATTTGGCAGAAATCATGTAGTTCTATTCCTTTTTGTCCCATGAGGCATGTATATGCCCCGATATGAGTATACGAGCCAATTTTTATTTCACCGCTTAAAAGACAAAAATCATCAATTCTTACATTGTCTCCAATTGAAATATTCTCTGGAGAATAGAAAGAAGCTTTCTTGCTTAGGAATAAATTTTTACCGAATGATTTGAATCCGATCGCTCTGATTTCATTTTCACTCATAAAGCTGTTGTTGCATATCTCTATTACAGCGTGATTGTTAATCTTTTTTTTATACATTTTTGTGCATGCTCCTTTTTATCGTTTCGCAAATCATTTTAACAATCGAGAGGTCAAGTTTTTGATAAAGGGGAAGGCATAGAATGCTTGATGATAGATGTTGAGAAAGCTCCATCCCTGCTTCTCTTATAAAAGGGATATCGCTTAGAGCAGGGAAGAAGTAACGTCTCGGGTTTATATGCTTTTGGTTCAGTTGTTCTTTAACCAGAAGGAGCTGTTCTTCGCTTTCGAAGACCACGGGGAAATAGGCGTAGTTGTTCGTGCAGTCGGGGTTGCGTTTCTGCATTTGCAGTTTGCCCTTCAGGTTCTCTTCGTACTGTTTCCACACTCGTTCCCTTCCTGCATGGATCTCCTCGATTTCGTCCAGCACGGCCAGCCCCATGGCGGCCTGGAACTCGTTCATCTTGGCGTTGATGCCCAGGGCAACGACGGAATCGGGGCCATCGATTCCGAAGTTGATCATCAACCGTGCCCGTTCGTAGACTTCCCGATCCTTGAAGACAATAGCCCCGCCCTCGATGGTGTGGAACACCTTCGTGGCGTGAAAGCTGAGGGTCGAGGCGTCCCCGTAGTTCAGGATGCTCTTGACCTTGTACTGGACCCCGAAGGCATGGGCGGCGTCGTAAACGGTCTTCAGCCCGTGTTTTTGGGCGATGGTTTCGATGGCCTCGATCTCGCAGGCGTTGCCGAAGACGTGGACGGGGACGATGGCCTGGGTTTCCGGAGTGAGGGCCTTCTCGATTTCCCTGGGATCGATGCAGAAGGTTTTCGGGTCGATATCGGCAAAGACCGGTTCGATCCCTTCCCAGACGAGGGAGCTGGTGGTCGCCACGAAGCTGAAGGGGGTCGTGACGGCCTGTCTGGTGATGCCCAGGGCCCGGTAGGCGATCTGCAGGGCCAGGGTCCCGTTGGAAACGAGCAACAGGTTCTGCACGCCCAGGTAGGCTTCGAGCCGGGCGGTCAGTTCCTGGACCAACGGCCCGTTGTTGGTCAGCCAGTTGGAGTCGTAGATCCGGTCGATGTAGCGGTCAAGCTTTTCCCGGGACGGCAGGTGCGTCTTGGTGACGTTGATCACTTCGCGCATGAAGTGTCATCTCCCTTAAAGGCTGATCTGCAGCAGGTACTCGCCGTATCCGTTCTTCGTGGAACGGCCGATTTCTTCCAATTGTTCTTTGGTGATATAACCCCGGCGCCAGGCGATTTCTTCCGGGCAGGAGATCATGAAGCCCTGCCGGTTCTGGATCGTGGCGACGAACTTCGAGGCTTCCAGCAGGCTGTCGTGGGTTCCCGTGTCGAGCCAGGCATAGCCGCGGCCGAACAGTTCGACCCTGAGTGAGCCTTCTTCGAGGTAGAGTCGGTTCAGGTCGGTGATCTCCAGTTCGCCCCGGTTTGATGGGACCAGCCGCCTGGCCTTTTCCGTGACCGTGCCGTCGTAGAAGTAAAGCCCCACGACCGCATAGTTGGATTTCGGCTTGTCCGGCTTTTCCTCGAGGGAGACGACATGCCCTTCCTTGTCGAACTCGACTACGCCGTATCGCTGGGGGTCCTTCACGGGATAGCCGAAAACCGTAGCTCCGGCCTCTCGCCGAACAGCCTTTTGCAGCAGGCCCGTGAGCCCCTGCCCGTAGAAGAGGTTGTCCCCCAGAACCAGGGCGCAAGGGTCGCCGGAAATGAATTCTTCCCCGATCAGGAATGCCTGGGCCAGGCCGCCTGGGGATGGTTGTATCTCGTAGGAAAGGGAGATTCCCCACTGGGACCCGTCACCCAGCAGGCGCTCGAAGTTGGCCTGGTCCTCCGGCGTGGTGATGACGAGGATGTCCCGGATGCCCGCCAGCATGAGGACCGAGAGGGGGTAGTAGATCATCGGCTTGTCGTACACGGGCAGCAGCTGCTTGCTGGTGGCCAGGGTCACGGGGTAGAGGCGGGTCCCGGAGCCTCCCGCCAGGATGATGCCCTTTCCGATCATGAACGGGTCGCCTCCTTTGCGGTTCCCAACCGTTCCATGCGGTACTTGCCCGATAGGATGTCCTCGACCCAGGGCTGGTTTTCCAGGTACCAAAGCACCGTCCGTCGAAGGCCTTCTTCGAAGGGGGTCCGGGGCGTCCAGCCGAGTTCTGCGGCGATTTTCGAGGCGTCGATGGCGTAGCGCCGGTCGTGCCCCGGGCGGTCCGGGACGAAAGTGATCTGCTCCGCGTAGCTTTTCCCGTCGCTTCGGGGGTGTAGTTCGTCCAGGAGGGCGCAGAGGGTGCGGACGATCTCGATGTTCGTCTTCTCGGAACGTCCCCCGATGGCATAGTTCTCGCCCGGTTTCCCCCGTTCGAAAACCCGAAGCAGGGCTTCGGCGTGGTCCTTGACGTAGAGCCAGTCCCGGATGTTGCCCCCGTCCCCGTAGACGGGAAGAGGTTTGTTCCGGATGGCGCTGTTGATGACCAGGGGAATGAGCTTTTCCGGGAACTGGTAGGGGCCGTAGTTGTTGGAGCAGTTGGTGACGAGGACGGGCAGGCCGTAGGTGTGGCCGTAGGCCCGAACCAGGTGGTCGGAGGAGGCCTTGGAGGCGGAGTAGGGCGACCGCGGATCGTAGGGAGTCGACTCGTTGAAGAGTCCCTCGGGGCCCAGGGAACCGAAGACTTCGTCCGTGGACACGTGAAGGAAACGGAAAGAGGCTTTCTCGGGTTCGGGAAGGGATTTCCAGAAGGTTAGGGCGGCGGCCAGCAGCCGGTGCGTTCCCACGATGTTGGTCTGGATGAATTCCTCGGGGCCGTCGATGGAGCGGTCAACGTGGGATTCGGCCGCCAGGTGGAGGATGCCCGAAGGGCGGTGCTCCTCGAGGACCCGCTGGAAGAGTGCGAGGTCGCAGATGTCCCCCTGGACGAGCGTGTAGTCCGTGTGGGCTTCGACATCCGCTAAGGAAGACCGGTTTCCCGCGTAAGTCAGCTTGTCGAGGTTGATCACGCTATAGCCTTTTTGAAGGGCCAGGCGGACCAGGTTGCTGCCGATGAAACCGCAACCGCCGGTGATGAGGATGGGCTTGCGTTTATTCATGAATGCGCCACCCCGTTCTGCTTCCAGAGGACCAGGGCCGGGGCCCTGGAAAAGTTTTCCAGGAGTTTCTCGTATTCGCCCAGGCTGAGGACGAGAGTCCGGACCTTGCGTTCGATCAGGGCCTCGAGTTTTTCCACGAGGATCTGGAGATAGCCCTTGTCGATTTCCCCCACCAGCACCAGGTCGATCAGCCCCGAGTCCTTGCCTTTCGCGTAGTCTCCCGTGACGAAGGCCAGCTCCACGTTCCCCAGGCGGCTCACCACCTGTTCCACCAGCCGATCCAGGCCCACGGTCTTGGCCACGATTCGCTGCACCTCGGGGAACAGGGGGTGGGTCGTGTTGGCCCGGTACACCTTGGTGCGTCCCTCGTCGGCAGATTCAAGCAGCCCGGCCTCGGACAGGCGGTTCAGCTCGACCCGCACGGAGTTGGTCGACTCGCCGAACTCGTCGGCCAGAGCGCGCAGGTAGGCGCTGGTGCCGGGGTTCAGAAAGAACTTCATCAGCAGCTTGATGCGGGTCTTGGAGGTGATCAAAGTGTCGAGCATACGAGTCAGTTTATAACTCGAAAAGGGTGTTGTAAAGGGGGGCGAATTCCAGAAAGGTTGCTATAGGGATTCAGGGATTTCCCGATACTCAAAGAAGGAAGGCTTCTGTATAATGTCGGCGGACCGTTTCGGCTTACTTGAAGAAAGACGTTTGGGGAGGGCTTTTCTTGAATACACGGCACGGCGCAGGAATCGGCTTGTTGGTTTTGATCCTGGTTTGTTCCCTCGCGATCCCGGCACTGGCGCAGGGCGAGGGGGAGGGGGGGATCCCGGGGCTTCCCGGGGGAGCGGCGGGGGACACGGGGCTCCCGGGCATCTACGACAGTTCCCCTCCCGTGATCGTGGTGCCGGGGGCGCCCCAGGGGCCTGAAACGCCCGCGGGTCCGCCGCAGATCTTCCCGAGCCAGCCGGCGGTCCCGGCGGCTCCGGGCCAGGCGGAAGAAGAACAGAAGAAGGGCACCGAGCAGGGAGAGATCCAGTCTGGGCCGTCCGAGCTGGAGCGGTTCCTTTCCGGGGCCCTGCCCGACCAGTTCCAGGCCAGGATTTCCCGTTACGGGACGGACTTTTTCAAGAACCCGCCTTCCACCTTCGCCCCCGGCAACGCCATCCCCGTTGGGCCGGACTACGTGATCGGGCCCGGCGATTCTTTCCGCATCGACGTGTGGGGGATGGTGCAGGGCACCTGGACCGTGGCGGTGGACCGGAACGGCCAGGTGGCGATCCCCACGGTGGGGACGCTGGGCGTGGCGGGGCTCACCTTCGACCAGCTGAAGGGAGCGCTGCGGCGCGAGCTGGAGAAGTACTACGCGGGCTTCGAGATGAACGTCACCATGGGGCAGCTGCGGAGCATCAAGGTGTACGTCACGGGCAACGCGAAGAAGCCCGGGGCCTACACGGTGAGCGCCCTTTCCACGCTGGTGAACGCCCTGCTGAGCTGCGGGGGCCCCAGCGACACGGGGACCCTGCGGGCCATCGAGGTGAAACGCGGCGGCAGGACCGTGGCGGTTTTCGACATGTACGACTTTTTGATGAAGGGCGACAAGACGAAGGACATCCGCCTGCAGCCCGAGGACGTGATCCACATCGGGCGCGTGGGGCCGCTGGCTGCGGTGACGGGCAACGTGCGCGTGCCGGCGATCTACGAGCTGAAGAAGGAAACGAAGGTTTCCGAGCTGCTGGAAATGGCCGGGGGCCTGACCTACACCGGCTTTTCGGGGCGCGTGCAGGTGTACCGGGTGTCGAACAACGAGTACCGGAGCATCCTGGAAGGCGACCTGCGGGATCTTTCCGCTAGGCCGGGAAAGGACTTCGCCCTGGCGGACGGCGACTTCGTGCGGGTGTTCTCGGTGGTGGAGAAGCGCAATGTCATGACGATCACGGGGCCCGTGTCCAAGCCGGGGCAGTACGCGGTGGAGCCGGGCAGGACGACGGTGCGGGACGTGATCCTCCGGGCCGGCGGGCTTTTGTACTACGCCGCCGACGAGGGAGAGATCACGCGGGTGAAGCCGAGCCCGAAGGGGCCCGTCACCACGCGGATCACCGTGGACCTTCGCAAGGCCCTGGCCGGGGACCCTGCCCACAACGTTGCCCTCGACCTGAACGACTACCTGTTCGTGCGAAGCGTCCCCGAGTGGGACCTGTACAAGGCCGTGACGATCGCCGGGCAGGTGAAGTATCCCGGCACCTACACGATCAAGAAGGGCGAGACGCTGTCCAGCGTCATCGCCAGGGCGGGGGGGTACACCGACCGGGCCTACCTGCGGGGGGCAGAGTTCACCCGCCAGAGCGTGAAGAAGCTGCAGGAAGAGCAGAACCGGCGGATGGTGGACGAGCTGGAGACGGAACTGCTTTCCGTGAGCGTCAACGAGATGAGCGCGGCCCTGACCGCCGAGGAGGCGAGGATGACGCAGTTCGAGGCCGAACAGAAGCGAAAGCTCGTCGACAAGCTGAAGAACCTGAAGGCGGCCGGACGGGTCATCCTGAAGCTGGACGAACCGGAGAAGATGAAGGGCAAGCCCTGGGACCTGGAGCTGGAGGAAGGAGACCGGCTTTTCGTTCCTGCGAACCCCCGCACGGTGCAGGTGTTGGGAGCGGTGCTGAACCCCACGGCCTTCGTGTTCCAGCCGGGCCTGGGCGTGGGCGACTACATCCGCATGGCGGGGGGATACACGCGCAACGCCTCGCCGGGACGGATCTACCTGCTGAAGGTGGACGGCACGGCGGTCCGGCTGGACACGGGCGGAAGCTGGCCCTTCGGAAAACAGGGGAACGCGGGCGGGATGGTCGTGCGGGCCCTGGAGCCGGGCGACGCGATCATCGTGCCCCAGAAGGTGCAAAGCTACAAGGGGCTGCGCAGCACCCGCGACTGGGTGGACGTCGTCTTCAAGATCGCCATGAGCGCGGCGAGCATCCACAACCTTTCGGACTAGGGGCAAGGCCATGACGGAAGACGGGCGTGAAATGGAGCGGGCGGTTCGTCCCGCGGACGACGACGAGATCAGCCTGCTGGACCTGGCCCTGGTGCTGGTGAAGCGCAAGAAGCTGATCTTGTGGATGACGTTCGGGCTTGCGTTCCTGGTGGCGGTTTACAGCCTCCTGACGCCGAAGATCTACCGGGCGGAGACGCGCCTGCTGCCCCCCAAGAGCGCCGAGATGGGGGCCAGTGCGTTGCTCGACATGGCGACCGGCGGGGCGGCCAGCGCCCTGGCGGGCAAGACCCCCGGCGACCTTTACGTGGGGATCGCCAAGGGGCGCACGGTGATGGACAAGGTGATCGAACGGTTCAAGCTGGGCGAGGTCTACAAAATCGACAACCCCGACCGGATTCGCGCGGCGCTTTCAGCAAACCTGGAGGCCAAGAGCGACCTGAAGACGGGGATCATCAGCATTGCAGTGCTCGACAGGGACCCGGCGCGGGCGGCAGCCGTGGCCAACGGCTTCGTCGAGGCCCTGAAGGAAGTGACCTCGGGACTTGCCATCAGCGAGGCGGCCCAAAAGCGGCTGTACTACGAAACGCAGCTGAAGGAAGTGCAGTCGGCCCTGCAGAAGTCGGAAGAAGAGCTGAAGGCCTACCAGGAACGCACGGGCATCCAGGAGGCGGGAAGCCAGACCGGGGCGCTGGTGGGGACCCTGGCGAGCCTGCGGGCGCAGATCACCGCCAAGGAAGTGCAGCTGCGGGCACTGAAGGCATACGCCACGGGGCAGAACCCGGAGGTGAAAAAGGTGCAGAACGAACTTTCGGCCCTGTACGGCCAGCTGGAGAGGCTGGAGGCGGACCAGGGGTCGGCACGCGATCCGCTGAACCCCGAGGGCGGTATGCCGAAGGCCCGGATGGAGTACGTGCGCCTGCTGCGGGAGGCCAAGTTCAACGAGTACCTCTACGGCCTGTTGCAGAAGCAGTACGAGATGGCCAAGCTCGGCGAGGTGAAGGACGCCGCCGTCATCCAGGTCATCGATACGGCCGTGCCTCCCCAGGTTCGCTTCAAGCCCAAGCGCACGCTCATGGTGCTCTTGGCCGCGGTGCTGGGCTTCTTCCTCTCCGTCTTCGCCGCGTTCTTCCTCGAGTTTCTGGAGAATGCCCGGCGCGACCCCGAATCCGCCGCCAAGCTCGAAGCCTTCAAGCGCTACGCCAGGATAACAAGAGAAGACTTCCGCCTCCGCTAGGGGGTCTACCATTACAAAAACGAGTAGTGGCGGACCTCTGTGGTTAAGATTTATGATACTAGAAGACGGAGGTGTGGCTCATGGGGTCCGTAGTCCG
>JALHIN010000062.1:0-2120 GCA_022839995.1 Synergistota bacterium | reverse complement strand
AAGGCTTCAGTGAAACAGCCAGTAAACATGTCTCAACCCGAGGTTGTAGCGGTGAATCTGTAACCGGATCTGAATTTACAGCAGTTCTGGGACTTGACTCCCCGGCACGAAAGCCTTCACATTGTCCTGGTAAAGGAAAGAGGAGACGTTCCTGAAAGAGACTTCCTTCACGTATCCGTCCTCGACGAGAGCCTCTGCAGTGACTCTCCCCGCGGGCGTGTCGACGCGAACGGTGTTTTTCCCCTCCGCCGCGGGGACCATCCCCGTTTCCAGGACTACCTTCACCACCCCGATCGTTCCATGGCCGCACATTGTCGCCTGCCCAGTGGTATGGGTGAACAAGACCCCGAAATCCCCATCCTCGGAAGCCGGGGGAGTGACGATACACCCGAACATGTCGCGATGCCCCCTGGGTTCCCGCATGATCAAGTTGCGAACTCCGTCGAGGTTCTTCTCGAACCACCCGTATCTTTCCAGCATCGTCCCGCCCTTGATCGCCGGCAGGCCGGAGGTTACCACACGGATGGGTTCTCCGGCCGTATGCGCGTCCACCACGGTGATGAACTGTCTAAACCGGATCATGCGCAGTTCTCCTTTCGATTTTTAATTGCATCCGCAGCCTTCTTCGGGGAGAATAGGGCAAGTTCCGTCGAAGCACAACCCTCGAACAAAGAGGAGCTGCGTCCGTCGCATGGATTTCCCCGAACCCCTCCGAGCGCTGAGAAGCAAAAACTACCGGCTTTTCTTCACGGCCCAGTCCGTTTCCCTTTCCGGCCTCTGGATGCACCGAGTTGCGATGGGCTGGCTGGTCTTCCGCCTGACCGGTTCCAACAGCGCGCTGGGGATCATGGATTTTGCCGCTTCAGTGCCGATTTTCCTCCTATCTCCGTTTGCCGGAGCCCTGGTCGAACGCTGGGACCTCCGTAAGACACTGTTCTGGTGCCAGGCAGCCTGTATGGGGATCGCCCTGGCGCTCTCCTTCCTGACCCTGACCGGCCTCGTCACCTTCCGGTTTGTCGTCGCCCTGGCACTCGCACTGGGGCTGATCGACTCTTTCGAACTCCCCTGCCGGTATTCCCTCGTTTCCTACATGGTGGACCGGAAGGAGGACATTTCGAACGCCGTTGCCCTCAATTCCGTCGTTTTCAACGTTGCCCGCATGATCGGCCCCACGATTGCCGGGTTCGTGATCCAGGTGTTCGGGGAAGGAATCTGCTTTCTCTTGAACGGATTTGCCTACTCTTCGACCCTTTACGCCGTCCGGGCAATGAAAATGGAACGCCCTCCCGTGGGGATCTCATCCGGGGGAAAAGCCACCCCTTTTGAAGACATGATGCAGGGACTCCGCCTCGCTCGGGACTTTGCACCTGCACGCTACCTGCTCATCCTGATCGCCATGACGGGGTTTTTCGCCTTTCCCAGCCTCGTCCTGATGCCGGCAATGGCCAAGGCTGTCCTCGGGGGAAATCCGAAAACCCTCGGTTTCCTGCTCATGGGAGTTGCGGTCGGGGCGTTGGCCGGATCCATGCTGATGGCTTCCATCCGGTCCGGAATCAACCTGAGCCGGTGGTGCACGAGATCCTGCGTCGGCTTCGGCGTTTCAGTCCTTCTCTTTTCCTTTTCGCGAACGGTCCCGGTAGGGATTCTTCTCGCAGCCCCCGTGGGCTTCTGCATGGTCGTGAGCACCATCAGCTGCAACACGCTGCTGCAAACCATGGTCCCCCGGGAAAGCAAAAGCCGCATCATGGCCCTTTATACTTTCGCGATTCTTGGCCTTCCCCCATTCGGAAGCCTTTTGGCCGGCAAACTCGGAGACCTTTTGGGGACCGGGTGGTCCCTTTCCGTCTGCGGGCTCCTTTGCGCCGGTTTCGCTTTCTTCCTCATGAAAAAGCTCGACGGGATGGAAAGAGAAATCAACCTGGCCCTAGGGCTATAAACAGATAAAGGCAGGGCCCCCTGCACCTGTAGGACGACCTGCCCTTATCTGCTCCGAGGGTTTTGCGATCAGGGGAGACTGTTTCCCTTACGGCCAGATGCCGCGGAACCGCATGGCGGCGATGATCCGGCCCATCGCCCTCACGTAGGTGGCCTGGCGCATCCGGATGTTCTGCTGCTTCTTG
>JALHIN010000038.1:0-13899 GCA_022839995.1 Synergistota bacterium | reverse complement strand
TTCAGAAGCTCCCTGCCTTTGTTCAGGGCCTCGCCTATCAGCTTGATCCTGTCCTCGGCGGCGTAACAGGACTTGATAAGAGCCGCCTTTTTCGTTGCTGAACGTTCACCCAAATCGAGTTCATTTCGTGCGGCTATGTTAGATATGGTCCCTGTCGCTCTGTCGAATTCGTCGGCTACGTCTCGGACGGATCGGCCCGCCTTCAGAGCTTCGAGGATCGCCTTCTCTTCATCTTCACCGACGGGACCACCTTTTGCCATCATGTACTAAAAGGACAATCATTATATAAAAGGGTTTTGTAGATTGTCCTTTATGCCCACCACTTTACCCTTTTTACTTTTTGGCAAATCGATAGCATGCGACGCAAAGGTAAAGTCAGGGTAAAACGCAAACCGCTATCAGTCGGCACCTTTTTACCTTTTTACCCCATTTTTCCAGATGAGGGGTGGGGGGGGGGGAGAGGGGAGGGGAGGGGGTGGGGGAGACCCCACAACAGATGATAATAGTCTCCACTATACCCCTTCTCATAATAATATAAGGTAAAAAGGGTAAAGTAGTGTCAATAGGTAACGGTTTTTATAAGGTAAAGTTAGGGTAAAGTCAGGGTAAAAAGGTAAAGACGGGAGGATCACTCCCATTTCTCACGGTTTCTTAGGATTACCACAGCCTCGGAGTCCTTCCAGGTGTCGAATTCGTTCAAGTAGAGTACATTGATCGCCTGGGACCGCCCCGAACCTCGATCAATCTTCTCAGATATTCTCGCGAATCCTGGGACCTTGTACAGGAGCCCGCCCTCTTTTTTGGAGTCCTTCCCCTGGACCAGCTGAGTTATCCGCCCCCCGCTCACTCCCATTAAGATGGCCGCTTCTGATTGCTCCAGCCTTCCGCCCTCGGCGACGATCAGTTTTGCGAGCGTTCTCTCGGCGCTGGTGAGCTTCGTCTTGAAGGATTCGCCCCGCCCGTCCCCCACGTACAGAGCCTTTGCCGTATCGAAGTCTTTGACGGTGGCGATGAGTCGCCCTTCCTCGTCTACGTCCCTCTGGAACCGCCTCCAGAAGGTGACGGCCTGGAGGATGTCCAGGAATAGCGGAAGGTTCCGACGGTTTCCGGCGTCGTTCCAGATGATATCCACCGCAAAGGGAACCTTAACCTTGTACCTCTTGGACTTCAAAATCCGAAACATGGCCCGACAGATCATAACTTCCCGCGTCACAGGTCGAGCTATCTCACCCTCTGCGGCGAGGGTGAGGATGTGATCGGCGACCCTCTTATCCTGCTCCGGGGTCTCGTCTACGTCGATGGGGACGGCTCTGTTAAGACACTGAAGATCCTGGTCGGAGTCCACCGACGTTATCATCCATACGATCTCCGGGGGGACGGATAGAACCGCTGGCTTCCCTTTAAGGACGGTTCTATGATAGTAGTGCTCATGGAACTCTGAAGAGGTCTGCTTGATGACGGCGTCGGTGTCGTCGTTCTGCTTATAGTCGTCACAGAATACTATGGTCCCTCTCTGGATCGGGTGATAAAAGAGAGCTTTCGGGGAGAGCCCCGTCTTATGGTAGGCCTCTGATGGGAGGGTGTGAAGAGTAGCCGCCGCCATATCACTTTTACCGCCCCCGCTCTTCCCTGTCAGCTTCGGGTGAGCTCCCCGGCTCGTCTCGATTTGGGGGGTGAGGTAACAGCAGTACATTATGCCCCCCGCCGATCTATCCCCCACGTGTAGAGAGTTGAAGACGTCCAAGGTGTACTCGATGGGGTCTTTAAATTCGAGGATATTTCTCGCCTCGGCGACTATGTCCTCGGCGATCGGCTCCGGCGGAGGAGTTTTGATCTCTTCCTCCTCTTCCTTCTCGGCAGCCTCCTTTGCATCGTTGGCCCGGATCTTCCGGAGGGTGAGCCTCTGATAGTGCTCTCCCTCCTCGACCCACTTCCCGATCTTCGAGATGTAGGCCATGATCCAGTTGATTTGGGGGTCAGTGAATCCGGCGATGGCGAGCTTCCCCACAAGCCCGAACTCGGCGTCCGATCGGTCCCCGTCGTGCCGTTCCTTCGCCTCGTCGGTCCAGTCCAGAAGGCTCTGGAGGGTCGGATCAGCCTCTAAAAGGGTGTCGAGCTTCTCCTTCACGAAGTCGACGTCGATCTCGCCAGCGTCCTCCGACGGCTCCGGCTCGGCTTCCTCAGTTGCGGGGGGCTGGTTGAACTTCTCCGCCCAGGTCTTCAGGGCGTCGGGGTCTGGCGTCAGCCCTTCGATGAACTCCAGGAGCTTCTCATCCTCATCCCGTTGTGGGATCTCGCCGATAGCTTCCCTGAGGTGGTTCTTCCGCCCCTCTTCCTCGTCTTCAAACTTCGAGTTCCAGGTCCCTAGGACCCCACAGACTCTTGGGGGATCAAAGGTCGTCGTGTCGACGTCGACGTTGGCTTCCCTTCTGACCACCTTCAGGAAGGCCGCCACCTTCGCTATGAACTCCGGTGTCGGTGGGGTGGGGGGGATAGGCAGCAGCAGCCCCGCCCCGTTCCCGGACTTGAAGCCGAGCCCCGGCTTGAGGCCCTTCGTCGATAACCATCCCTGGACTGTGGGGAGCTGCGCCAGCGCAAACCCGCGCTCCCTTTCGGTGGCCGCGAAGTCCTTCTTATCATCTGGTTTTTTCGCGTCGACGTCGATAAAAATGTTGGTGACGGCTTCGACGTCGTCGAAGTCGTGGAACTTTTTTGAGTCTCTCTTGAGGCGGTTGACGTTCACCCACAATTGCCGCTTCCCGTTCCTCAGCTTGATGTAGTCGACGGCCCGGTTTGCGTTGATGAGGTCGAAATGAGCTTCCTGCGCGCCCTTCTCGCCCGTCTTCACCGACTTGATGGCAAACCGTTCATGACCTAGGAACCTGATGAACCGGGTTAATTCTTCGACTGTGGGGGCGTTCATCTCGACCCCTCCCCGGGGGGGTTAAGATTCGCGAAGTTAAATCCTTCCTCTGATTGAGGTACGGATAGGTATTTATGGGTAGAATACCTAGAATTCATCTAGATCACTGATCCTAAGTTCTCGGCCCCAAATGTCTCCTAGGCGGTTCTTGGGAATAGTGACGCGTGAATAGTCGGCGGCGGTGGTGGTTCGGAGCCACCACCCAAAACTCTTCTTAACATTCATACCATGACCTCGGTTAATAGAGTTGGGTCTCTGGCTATCGCTTTATAGCCAGTTCTCAGTAAGAGTCTACCAAAAGCCGATGTTGGTACACCTAGTCGGTCTGCCGTTGCCGCATACATTGCTTTTTCTTCTGGTTGCAAATGTATGGACAGTGTTTTATCCCTTTGTGGGATGCCATCATACTTTGACATTTTCTGTCTCCTAGGTCTGAGAATTCGGAGGTTCTCGACCCGCATACATATTCTGAGCCCGAAAGTTATATACCCTTCGGCCGATATGGCCTAAAATAATAATTAAAGTTCGCCCCGCCCCTGGGGGAGAGGTCGCCCTATTCATCCAAATCCTTGTCCTCGCGATTCTGAGCATTCTCTGCTAACATGCGGACCGTCGCGTATGCGTCCAGTTCGGCCTTAATCCTTACTTTATCAACTTCAGGCAGGTCGTGCCAAACTTCCAGGTGTTCCCTGACGGTGTCGGCGTACGCCGCGTATTCGGTCAGTCTGTCCTCGACCTCGAACCCCAGCCTCGATAGATATCGGATGGTGGCCGCCACGCTTGTGTTCTTCTTATCTGCTTCCTTCTTTATCCTGTCGTACAATTCGACGGGCATTCTAACCTGTACGTTTCGTTCCTTCGCCTGCATGGGAATTACTTATCATTACATCGAATATAAACCTATCGGCCCGATTAGCGGAGCCGTATATTTCGACGGTTATGCTTTGCATAAGCTTTGCACTCCCCACAAATCCCCACAGACCAGGAGCCAAAATCTCGCCTCAGAAATCGCTATCAGTCGCCGCTGCTCCGGGTCGATCCCCTCGGATAAGACCAAAAAAGAACTCAAACCCCATGATGATACGCGACGGCTCGCCAACATTCCTATAGTCTCTGTGGGGAGGCCTGAGATCGAGTAAACAAGCCTGGTTCCAGTGGCTGTAAAAAAGATGAATGGGTTTGTAGAGGGCCACAGTGTAAAATATCGTCTACTTTTCCATGACCGCTTTGATAAGATCTATCCTGGTGTTTTGTGTTTCTAATAGATCCTTTCGCCTTATGCTTTGAGTAGTACCTGAACCGCCTCGCTCTTCCCAAGAGTCTGCATATTCACAGAGCTTTGCGTCGATGTCCTTCGCGGTTTCGAGAACCCACGCATGAAGCTCGGCTTTTGGATCGGGCAAGGTTTCGTATTTGTATTCTGTTTTTTCAACCATGATATAAAATACTCCTGTATATTTAAATAGTTTACTCGATTGCATCGGGAGGTGGAGAGCGCTTGCTTAACTTTATTTAGACAAGAGCTCAACTACAAACGCCGTCGCTTACCACCAAATAGCGTAACCTGTGATGGAGAGATTACTCTGTCTGGCGGCAACCAGGCAGAGTAACTTCAGTGACAGAGGTCGCGGCGCGGTTAGGAGTGATAAATTTGGTGGAAATTGGAGAAGCCATTTACATCGTGGCTATAGTTAACGGCCTCCTAGCGCTGTTGCTGACCGTGATAGGACGCTGGTTGTTCTAGAGTCACAATGAGCGTGAACCTGCCAGGCCGCTGGGAGTTGCACCAGCGTGTCTGGTAGGATTTTTCTTTTTCAATTAAAACAATTGACTCTTAAAAAGGTACTGTAACCGCTCGACTTACGCGGCAACATAAGCGAGCGGTCCATTATCCGGGGGGGGGATTCGCGAACGACGACAGAGCTACATCGTGGCTATTTTGGTGGAAACTCGGGCGCTGTTCACTTCTCCCGTGTTGCTTAACGGATGAATCGACCCTCGGATGCATTTCTGCACGCCCATATTAGCCTGTTACACGATATATAGTCTTTGCTGTAACGCTCTTATCATAAATTTCTCCTATACTTCATGAAGAGAACGGTTGCCATTATGGACATGGCGCCTATTGCTGCTGGAAGAGGGCTTTCCTCAGTGGAAATAGGAGTTTCCTCGGGAAGCGTCTGTGGTTCGGTTGTATCGATTTTATCGAGAGTCTTGTCGGTAACCACTTGGACATCTTCGTTCCTGGGGGGAGGATTGGCTACAGATTCGTTAATCTTTCTGAGGGCTTCCGTTGCGGAGTCTCTGACCCAATGGTCATCAAGTGCTTTCGTGAGGGGGCCTATCGCCCTGGGGTCTCCGATCTCGCCTAGCGCAGTGGCGGCACTTTGTCGGACGAAATAGTCTTTGTCACTGAGTCCACCGATCAGAGGATCTACAGCTCTCGGATCGCCGATCTTCCCTAGAGCCCAAGCGACGTCTTTTGAATGTCCCTCATCGTAAATCCTGGTGAGAGTGTTTACTGCTCTGGGATCGCCAATTACACCAAGGGCATAGACGGCCTGCTTATGCACTACGGGCTGTAGATTTACAAGACTATAATCGTCGGCCATTCTGATAAGGTGAGGTACTGCCCTAGTGTCTCCTATCCGACCGAACGCCTGCGCAACTGCTGCTCTGACCAGCACGTTCTCATCGTAAGATGCCTCGACGAGAGGATCGAACACTCTATCGTCGCTGATTCTCCCGAGAGAGACGGCGGCTTCCGCCCGAGTTTCCGGGTTCGCATCATACAACATATCCCAAATGAGATCGTCCACTCTGTCCGCTGCCGCCGGCATTGCCAGCGCCGCCAGCACCACCAGCGCCGCTAAAATCATGTTCAATCGCATCTCGGTCTCTCCTCCATGAAGATAGACAGTTCTAACAGGCGAAAAGCGTTTCGGCCTCTCATCTATTTTAGAAGCTCCTCGATTCGCTCCTTCAGGTCGAAGGTGTACCTCCTCGCCCTCGTCCCGCCCCGCCGGACGTTCAGAGCCTCCAGCCCCTCGGCCTTCAGCCACCGGCCCAAATGCTTAGGATGGCCCCCCACAACCTCGGCGACTTGGGAGACGCTCGGCTCCACCCCTCTGCTGTGGAAGTCCCGGATCACCTCCAGGGCTCTCTCGACGACCCCCTCGTCTGTCTTAGGTAAGGCCCCTTTCCCTGCTGTCTTAGGTAAGGCCCCTTTCCCTGCTGTCTTAGGTAAGGCCCCTTTCCCTGCTGTCTTAGGTAAGGCTTTGTCTTGTGTAAGGCCCGTTGTCTTATGTAAGGTATCTGTCTTAGGTAAGGGTCTTACATAAGACTCTTCGCTGTCTTGTGTAAGGACTTCTGTCTTTTGTAAGTTGTCTTGTGTAAGGCTCGCCGGAAGGGTCTTCCCGATGTACTTTTTCCGGGTCTTCCCCCCCTCCCACCAGTAGGCATACCAATAGGGGCCGTGTCCATCACCTCGCTCGCACTTCTTGCACCGCTCCTTCCCACAGAGGGAGATCTCTTGTTTGTACAACCTCCCCGTTGTGGGGTCCTTAACCGCGTCCATGGGTTGTCTTATGTAAGGGATGGTATATATAGATTCCTTACATAAGACAGCTTACATAAGACAGCCCGATGGATGCTGATTTCACCCACAAAGAGGAGGTTTTACAGGTCGAAACGGTGCTTATAAAATGGTGAGAATAGAATTGTTGCGGTGTTGATGACCAGTTATGCGACCTTCCGGACCAGGATCTCGCAGCAACGGCATTTCGGGTGCTTAATTGGCCCGCCTCCTCCCCCTCTATCAAACTGACCGTCGGGGAGATCCGCCCTCGCATCCACAAGCCCCTCGCAGATGGAGCACATCCGGCCATCGTGGGTTCCGAGCCATGCTCTCTCCCATTCGTCGGGGTCGAGGATGCCCCTCTTCACCGCGTCCCTGTTGGCCGCTCGATATCCTTCGTTGGCCGCCCTGTGACCTTCCGTAAGCGATATGGTCATCGCTCTCTGTCTCAGAAGTCTATTGCGGTACTTCTCGACCGCCTTCGCTTTCGCGGCTTCATTCATCCCCACAAGCCCCTCCTCGAAGGTCTCCAGGGCTCGGAGCTGGCGGGGGAGGAGTCCGATATGGTCTTTGATCAGCTTCGCCTGAGCTGTGGGGGTTAGGCCCTCAGTCTGGCCCCGGAGGACGATATCTCTGATAGTAGCCTTCGCCGTCTCGTCGATGTACTTAACCTCGGCCGCTCCATATTTCATGATCCAGGCCGCTGTCTCAGGGTTTCGTAGATCGAAATTGACGCCTATCCCCACAAGCTTGCCGATCTCTTCGAGTTGGGCCTCGCCTCCCTCAAGGAAGGCCGCCTCGATGAAAGGAGAGGGGTCGAAGGTCGTCGCCGGGATGTTCTTTCGGCCGTCGATCTCTACCTCCCTCTGCCACTTCAGGAAGGCCTCGGAGATCGTCCTCGCCCACTTGTCCCCGATCTTCCGGGTCTGGCGAGTCACTCACTCCCCCACGCCGCCCAGGAGCAATAGACGATACTCTTCGTTCCCTTCGAGGCCTTCAGCAGGTCGGACCTTTTTAACCTCATAAATGGTTCCGGGGACCCCACCGACGACACGCCGGACGAGATGACCATCGGCGAGAGGGATCTCGCAAAACACCTTCGCATCAGATAGGGCTATAAGCTGGCTGTGGTGATCGTCGGTTACCTTCAGGTAATGAGACGTCTTATCTTCCCATCTACATGGGAAGTCGACCCATGCTCCCAGCTCGTTCTCGTCGCCGTCGACCCCCACAACTCGGAGGTATTGCTCGGCGTCCCCTCCCATATTCGTGGTGACGGCCGTCAGGGTGTCAAACCATTTAGAGCTTATTTTTTCAAGAGTCCCGTACATCCCGGAGAAGGATAGGCGCTCACTCACAGGGCTACCGTCGCGGGTCCCCACCAGATCGGCGTATCTATCCCCGGAGTTCCAGCTTCGCACAACCTTGACTAGAAAATCCACGCCGAGATCGATCACGGCCAGGGGGAGGGTTGCGAGAGCTGGTCCGTTGTAGAACTCGCCCGAAGCGTAATATCTGGCGGTCTGGTTGAGGTAGCCGGAGATCAGGCTCATCCCGCTCGCGCCCCCTTCGCCAGATAGGGCTCCAGCAGCCTGTAAGCCGTCCAGGATATGAGCGGGGTCCCCTTGATCCCGCCTCCCCGTAGATCGTCGCCGTAGGTCTCGGAGAGGTCGCCTAGCCTGAAGGACTTGACCCCGTCGGCCTGGAGGGCGTGTCTCTTCCCATCTGTGGGGGATAGTCTCGCCAGGATCTCCTCGCAGACTGCATCTTTGATCGCTTGAGGGATGCAGACGTCGCCTTCGTCGTCCCTCTCCACCCTCCAGACGCCCCGGACCTTAACCAGTCTCGGCCACTGGAGAGCCTGATCGGTGTCGTACTTCCGGCCCACGAATAGAAGAGAGTCCACAAGGGAGGAGGAGTATTTCAGGGCGTCCTCTTGATCCGCCTCAGAGGCGCCGGTCCAGGCCGATGAGTCGGGTCTGTCGGCCGCGTAGGCGTCCATCTCTTCAGAAGTGACATATTCAGTCATAGAATCGTACCCTTCGTGGTTTTGTGGGGGAAGCCCATGGAATGGGCCTAGGTGCGAGCCCTTTGAGGCTTCCCCCTATGGCTAACGCTGACCAGCGTGATGTTTCAAGGCAGAGCGTAGGCCTCGATCGTCCCGGCGATGTTCGTCCCGGTCGTGTCGGTTATGTCGATGTGGATCGTTCCGTCTGCCTGGAGGTATCGAGCCGTCTCAATGGGTCCGATACAGAACTCATCGTTGGCGACCACGTCGTCGCCTCTCACAAGGTCGCCGAGACCTCGCCTAAAGGCAGGGTGAGCGGTTCCGGCCTTCAGAGTCACCGCGCCGCCGGTTCCCGTTCCCGCCGAGATGTGGACGAGGATCAGCAGCCTCTTGAAGTTGGCCCCGGCGGCGATGTAGTGATGGTTGGACTTGTCGATCGCGTCGGGTGCCGCTCTGTCGGCCCATGCGCCGTTAAGCTCGTTTACGGTAATTTCGGATCTGGTTGCCATTTTTCACCACCTCAGCTCGGAGCACAAGTCAGAACGCAGAGACATTCAGGATCGATGACCTTCGCGCCGTAGCAGTGAAGGCCCCGGAGGGCGTCGGCGAAGAACTTGTCAGGCCTGTAAGCCTCGGTCTCGTTCACAGAGTCGGCGAAGGTCGTCGCCCTGCTGACACCAGCCAGGACCTTGTAGTGGTCGCCCGCCGTGTTCGGTACGTTGTTGGACTGGAGGATGTCGAAGCCGTAAAGGCGGCCTATCTGACCGTTCTTCATCACTCCCTCCACAGCAGACCACATGGGGAGATTCACGGCGTCCTCCTGGAGAAGCCACTTCGTCACCCAGGGCGGGATGATGATCCATCGGCCCTCAAAGGGGACATTGGCCTCATCGAGCTTCTGTTTGACCTCCAGGAGCTCCTCGGACACCAGGTCGGTCGTTCCGTCGAAGATCTTGTCGGACCCGTCAGCCCCCACAGCGTTACCGGCACCCGCTACCATCTGGGCGACTATGTACTGATCGGCGACGTCGGCGAGCTGGTAGGCCGCGTCTCTGGTGGCGCTCTCCATCAGCCGGACGTTCATCTGAGCCTTGTCGATGTCCTCGATCCTGAAGTTGAAGTACTTCGCTTGAGTAATCTCCAGCGTGGCGCTGGCGTCGTCCAGCTCCTCGGGGTCGCCGATCCCGGTGACCTTGTTGTAGTTGTCGATCGTTATCGGGCCGTGGGCGGTGATTCGCACCGTGTCGCCTTTGCCCTTCACGTCGCCCTCATAATCCCTGTTTATGACTCCAGCCTGGCCATATACAAGGCTCTTCTGGAGACTCTGGAGGATTTGGGCGGCCCAAACCTCGCCTATGAAATTCGTGATTGCCATCTGTCTTACCTCAAAGTGCCCTCTTTCATTTGGGCCTTGATCTGGTCCATGTTGGCGATGATTTCGTCTGGCTTCATGGCCTTCACGGCCTCACGGGTTAGGGGTTTCTTGACCTCGCCCGGAGGGTTGCCAGCGCCGCCCACAGGCTCTTTTGGCCCGATCTCTTTCAGCAGCTTCTCGCCGTCGGCTTTCAGCTCCGCCTCGGTTGTACCCTGGAGGCGTCCCGCCAGGGATGGGGGGAGCTTCAGATCGGTGACGATCTTCGCTTTCAGAGAGTCCAGGGTCTTGGATTCGTGCTCCGCCAGCTTCGCTTTGAGATCGGCATTTTCAGCCTTTATCTCGTCATAATCGGCGAATTTCGCCTTCTCGCGGTTGACCCGCTCCTGGACTATCCGGTCCACATCTGCCTGAGTGAATTTCTTTTCATCATCGGTCATGGGTTTGAATCTCCGAAGTTCACGGCCTTCGTTTGCCTATATGTATAATAGATAAGGCATACTATATAAATGTTTGTCCTTTTTGTGAAATAATGTAATTAGGTCCATCTAAGAGAGAAGAGGATCAAAAACAAATTTCTACAAAAGATCAGTTAGCGCGAAGCTCAAGCTAACCGAAGGCGCTCCTGGATTTTAAAGAGTAAAAATTACTGAGGAAGAGCGTTCGTAGCTTTAGTCAAATGCTCTGATCCGCTTGTAACGTACTGGCATGCCAAAGTAATCTTGTCAGCATCCATCTCATCTACACCCATATAGCCGTACAAACCCGCGTTTGCAAAATCATCCAGCGCGTAGCCAAATTCTTGTTTAGACGTTCTGAATGCAGATGAAACGGAGGATTCATCATTCAATTTTTTCGCTTCGGTTGCATGACCATACAATGATGCAAAACCGTCACTCAATGCATTAAAATCGAAGGATTCAGATGCCGCGGTTATATCTTCCATATCTTGGACCAAAAACGCGGATGCTACTGTTGCAAGAGTTATCCATTCTTGATCACCATCCGATACTCCAAGTGCAACTTGGCTCGCAAAACACAAACACAATATCGATGCAAGAACTATTTTCAATATTAGACCTCCTATCTCATATGTATGCGCCCTTGCATTATAAATATGTTAGGTAACATTATCAGAGGCAGGGCTCAGAGCCCCCTCATCTCCTCATCTTTGATCCTCGCCTCCTCGGCGTCCAGGTCCTCTTCGGTGGCGTCGGGGTCCAGCCGGGATAGGCTTCCCCTGACCGAGGTCGCCATTGCCCCGCGTCTTGTGGCCTCCACCTTCGCCGCCTCCACAGGGTCGATAGGGAGGTTGGACCGCCACTCCAGGGAGAGGTTGGTGAGCGTCTCGGCTCCACTCATCCGGGACGCAACCTCGAGTTCTGCTGTGGTCTTGAGGACCTCGATCAGCTTCGGCTTGATCCTCAGCCTCAGCCGGTTGACCTTTGCCAGCGTGGGGAGCATAAGCCTCTTGAGGGCGCTTCCCGACTCAGCCAGGCCGGTCTTAACTTCACCGAAGGCAGCCGGGGAGAGCTCGGCCATGACGTAGAGCTGGGAAAGGAGAGTCTCAATCTGAGTGAAGGTGGCGCCCATCTGAGCATCCCAGACCAGGATCTCCGGCGGGGACTCGCCCTCGTTCAGGGCGATGTACTTCTCATCGGAAGCCCACACGATCTCGCCTGTGATCGGGTCTCGCACTCTGAGCCCCGACGGCCCGCACATCCAGGGATCGGCGAAGGTGTCCAGGGTCCCCGAGACCTTGATCAGCCTCCTTTCGATCTCCTCCACAAGGTCGGAGATGTCTTTGAAGTCGTCCAGCCCGAAGACCCCGTCCCCTGCCTTCAGGTTGGAGAAATGAACCACCAGGAAACCAGGGACGCCCGTCTCCTCCTCCTCTTTCAGGTTGGCGTACCGCTCGATGGTGGCCAGGGGGACGGGCTCTTTGATCTCTTTGCCGTCGGAGGTGAGCTTCAAGAGCCGGTGCTCGATCTTTCCGGGCTTGTGGACCTCCACCTTGACGTACTTGTCATCCCCGAGGGGGACCTCCCAGGCCAGGATGTGAGCTGTGATCGTCCCCGAGTCGTCAGGGTTCACCACTGGGAACCAGTGGCGAGGATCGATCCGGCTGATAACCCCGCGCTTCCCATCCCATCGGGGTTTGAGCACCCCATCTCCGAAGGCGATCAGGTCGCTGAAAAGGTCATAGACGAGGACCTCGAAGGCGTTATCGCCGGTGATCCGGTCTATCGTGGCCTGATCCTCGGCGGTGATCTTCGGAGGGTTCCCCACAGCCAGGTCGGCAAATAGGGTCATGATCCGCTTGAACCAGTTGACCCTCATCTTGATGATCCGGGGGGCGTCGTCCTCATTCAGTCCAGCGAAGACGAGATCGTGGTCTCCCTCCATCAGCAGCCGGTTCTTTGCATATCGAGCCAGCCGGTCTTTATCCGGCGGCCACTTCGCGCCGGGCTTCAGAAAATCTAACGTGGTGAATACGGTCATGATCCTGATCTCCTCGTTTCAACACCCCGGCGGCTTTTGGCGATCCTGTTGACCAGGTAGCGAAGGCAATCGATCAGATCGTCATTTTCTTTGATCGGCTTGTCCTCGCCTCTCTCGGTCGCCCGGTCATCCCATCGATAGGCCGTCATTTCTTCCTGTAACATCGGAGTTGCCGGGCCTACGAAATGTAGCCACCCCATCTCAAGGGCGTTAATTATTCTTTGAATACTATTCAAAACGTCATTATCAGCCGGGGTTATCGGGCTGATCCCGTCGGCCATGAACTGGAGGCGGTGAGATTTGGCGCTGGGGTCCACATCGATAGAAGATGCGAATTGGCCCCCCACGAACCTCTTGAGATCCTGGGAGAGGGCCACAGGGGTCTTATCGGCCTTCCTGTACTCTCCGGCGACATACCAGTCCTGGCCGATCCTGTAAGCCTTCAGGAAGCCGCTGGGATGCGTCGCGCCCACATCCACGGCCACCCTCAGCTCATCCAGCCTTCCATCTGGCAGGCAGGGGACGCAATGGACCGACGGGTCGAAGTTCTTGAAGACCGCCCCCTCATCGCTCACCCACAGGCCCTTGATGAACCGCTGATAGAACATCGAGGTCTCGGGGGCATACCGTCTCTTCAGCTCCTCTTTGTATGCGTCCGATATCCAGGGGTTATCATCAAGAGTGAAATGCCAGCTCTTGAGGTCGATCTCGCCCTCTCGGTCGATCCATCTCTTCTTAAGGTAGTGAGTAGGCGGGCCGGGGTTCGACGTGGCGAAAAGCTCAGAGCCGTCCTCGGAGAGCCTGGTGATCAGCATATCCCAGAAGCTCTGATGACAAAGGGACCCCTCATCGACGTAGGCCTTCTGCAGGGTCTCGCCTTCGATCTTCTGATAGGCGCTGGCGTCGTTGGCCCCTTCGCACCAGCATTCGCGGCCATAGATCCAAACCCGCTTGAGGGATCGCTTATAGAGGAAGTTTGACGGCCCCACCATCCGGGCGAGGGGGACCAGGACATTGCGCTCCAAGGCCCCGAGAGTCTTACCTACCATCAGCAGGTTCGTGTTCTCGTCGGCTTCATGGATCGCCTTGAGCCAACGGGTATTAACTCCGACAGTTTTTGCGCTACGTATCGCACCATAGGCTAGATTCACTCCAGCGTCAGAATGAAGGCAGAAGTCGCGCTGTTTGCCGACAGGGATTTGATAGCTAGTCAATTATCATCACCTGGATTATCGCCGCCAGAATCCGCGCCCACGGGCGCCCCGTCCTCGGCCTCGCCGGATTCCATCTTTTCGAAAAGCTTCGTGATCTCGCCCGACTTGTCGCCGTGGCCCGGCCCCTCTTCCAGCCGCCGCTTATCGATACCGATCGCAAAGCCGGTCATCAAATACTGAAAATCGCGGGGGTTATCGCAGGCTTTCAGAAGCTCCCTGCCTTTGTTCAGGGCCTCGCCTATCAGCTTGATCCTGTCCTCGGCGGCGTAACAGGACTTGATAAGAGCCGCCTTTTTCGTTGCT